>NZ_ANNV01000141.1 GCF_000346755.1 Pseudomonas sp. CBZ-4
GCAAGCCCGCTCCCACAGGAGGCACGCATTTCACTCTGAATCTGATGTTTACCTGACCCATTGTCGGCACGGCTTCGTTCGCCCCGAAAAAACCTTTGCAGGAGCACCCCCATGAGCAAACCCGAGAAAACCCCGCCGACGCCCAAAGACGAGCCGTCGCGCATTCGTGAAGGTTTGCCCTTCCCCCTCGGCGCGACCTGGGATGGCCTGGGCGTCAACTTCGCGCTGTTTTCGGCCAACGCCACCAAGGTTGAACTGTGCCTGTTCGACGACACCGGCGAAGTCGAGCTGGAGCGCATCGAACTGCCCGAATACACCGACGAAACCTTCCACGGCTACCTGCCCGACGCCCACCCCGGGCTGATCTACGGCTACCGCGTGTACGGTGCGTATGACCCGGCCAACGGCCACCGCTTTAACCACAACAAGTTGCTGATCGACCCCTACGCCAAGCAACTGGTGGGCGAACTGAAATGGTCCGAGGCGCTGTTCGGCTACACCATCGGCCACCCGGACGACGACCTCAGTTTCGACGAACGCGACAGTGCGCCCTTCGTGCCCAAGTGCAAGGTCATCGACCCGGCGCACACCTGGGGCAACGACCAGCCGGTGCGTGTGCCATGGGACCGCACGATCATCTATGAAACCCACCTGCGCGGCATCAGCATGCGCCACCCTTCGGTGGGCGAAGCGGTGCGCGGCACCTGCGCCGGGCTGATGGAGGACGATGTGCTCAAGCACATCCGCCAGCTCGGTGTGTCGTCGGTGGAATTGCTCCCCGTGCACGCCTTCGTCAATGACCAGCACCTGCTGCAAAAAGGCATGACCAACTACTGGGGCTACAACAGCATCGCGTTTTTTGCCCCTGACCCGCGTTACCTGGCCAGCGGCAAGATCGCCGAGTTCAAGGAGATGGTCGCGCACCTGCACGAGCAGAAACTCGAAGTGATCCTCGACGTGGTCTACAACCACACCGCCGAGGGCAACGAGCGCGGCCCGACCCTGTCCATGCGCGGGATCGACAACGCCTCGTACTACCGCCTGATGCCGGATGACAAGCGCTTCTACATCAACGATTCCGGCACCGGCAACACCCTGGACCTGAGCCACCCGTGCGTGCTGCAAATGGTCACGGACTCCCTGCGCTACTGGGCCAACGAGATGCACGTGGATGGGTTCCGCTTCGACCTGGCGACCATCCTCGGCCGTTACCGTGATGGTTTCGACGAGCGCCACAGCTTCCTCGTCGCCTGCCGCCAGGACCCGGTACTGCGCCAGCTCAAACTCATCGCCGAACCCTGGGACTGCGGCCCCGGCGGTTATCAAGTAGGCAACTTCCCGCCGGGCTGGGTGGAGTGGAACGACCGCTTCCGCGACACCGTGCGCGCCTTCTGGAAAGGCGATGACGGCCAGCTGGCCGATTTTGCCGCGCGCATGACTGCCTCCGGCGAGATGTTCAACCATCGCGGGCGTCGCCCCTACAGCTCGGTGAATTTCATCACTGCCCACGACGGCTTCACCCTGCACGACCTGGTGTCGTACAACGACAAGCACAACGAGGCCAACGACGAGAACAACCAGGACGGCAGCAACAACAACCTGTCCTGGAACCACGGCGTCGAAGGCCCCACCGACGACCCGGAAATCAACGCGCTGCGCTTGCGCCAGATGCGCAACTTCTTCGCCACCCTGCTGCTGGCCCAGGGCACGCCGATGCTGGTGGCGGGTGACGAGTTCGCGCGCACCCAGCACGGCAACAACAACGCCTATTGCCAGGACAGCGAAATCGGCTGGGTCAACTGGGACCTGGATGAGGACGGCAAGGCGCTGCTCAAGTTCGTCAAGCGCCTGATCAAGCTGCGCCTGGCCTACCCGATCCTGCGGCGTGGGCGCTTCCTGGTGGGCGACTACAACGAAGACATCGGCATCAAGGATGTCACCTGGCTCGCCCCGGACGGCAACGAAATGACCACCGAGCAATGGCATGACAGCCAAGGCCGTTGCCTCGGCATGCTGATGGATGGCCGGGCGCAAGAGACCGGGATCCGTCGCCCCGGTGCCGACGCCACCCTGTTGCTGGTGGTGAACGCCCACCACGACATGGTCAATTTCCGCCTGCCGCCAGTGCCGGAAGGCGAGTTCTGGACCTGCATGGTCGATACCAATCAACCCTCGGTACGTGGCCAGGAACGCTTCGAGTTCGATCACGAGTACGCCGTGACCGGCCGCTCACTGCTGCTGTTTGAACTGCAACATTCGGAAGAGGTGTGAGATGACGCTCCACGGGTTCCTTCAGGACAGCCGGAATTATGGCAACACGCAGGCACTGGGCGAGGCACTGAAGGCGCTTCAACGCGCAGAGCTGGACTGCCTGCCGCTGCCGGGCAGCGGCGAAACCCTGGAGCGCTTCCGCCGCTTGGCGCAGGTCGCAGGCCATGATCTGGGCCTGTGCAAGCTGTTTGAGGGGCACACCGACGCCTTGGCGATCATTGCCGAACTGCACGGCCCGCTGCCGCCGTCGGGCAGCACCTGGGACATGTGGGCCGCCGAGCCACCGACGGCCAAGGTCCGCGTACGCCGGGATGGCCAGCACTGGGTCGTCGACGGGCGCAAGGCCTGGTGCTCCGGCGCGGCCGTGGTCAGCCATGGGTTGTTGACCGCCTGGAATGAGGCGGATGAGCAGCAGTTGGTCGCCGTCCCCATGGATCAACCGGGGGTCACAGTGACGGACGCCGGCTGGCACGCCGTGGGCATGGCGGCCACAGGCAGTGTGGAAGTTGTGTTCAGTGGCGCCACAGGCGTGGCAGTCGGCGGGCCGGGGGATTACCTCGCGCGCCCCGGTTTCTGGCAGGGAGGGATCGGCATCGCCGCCTGCTGGTACGGCGCCGCGCAGCGCCTGGCTGAAACGCTGCGTGCGCTCTGCACGCAACGCCCGGCCCCCCATGCCCTCGCCCACCTGGGCGCGGTGGACAGTGCATTGAACAGCGCGGCCTGCGTTTTGCGCGCGTGTGCCCGGCAAGTGGATCAGCAACCGTTGGCCAATGCCCAGCCATGGGCGCAACAGGCCCGCGCCTGTGTCGAGGACAGCGTGGAGCAGGTGATCCGCCACGTCGGTCGCGCCGTCGGGGCGGGCCCGTACTGCAAGGATGCGCACTTTGCGCAGTTGATGGCGGACCTGCCGGTGTATGTCCGCCAGAGTCATGCCGAACGCGACCTGGCTGCGCTGGGTGAAAATGTCGTCGGTGCACCCACAGGAAGGTGGCAGTTATGAAACCCAATCCGATCGTCGGCCAGGACACGCCGCTGCACTGTTGGCAGGCATCCACACAATTGGCGCAAGTGGCCCACATCAGCGTCGCGCAATTGGTGCCCGAGGGGTGTCGCGCGGTGATTATCGCGCCGCACCCGGATGATGAAGTACTCAGTTGTGGCGGGCTGTTGCAAGGGTTGGCGGCGTTGGGGCGGCCCGTGCAGTTGATCTCCGTCACGGATGGCAGCGCCAGCCACCCAGGTTCACGCCGTTGGCCGGTGGCGCGGCTGAATGTGGTGCGCCCGCAAGAATCGGCCCAGGCCCTGCAGCGCCTAGGCCTGCCACTGCAAGGCCTGACATGGTTGCGCGCCGGGTTTGCCGACAGCCAGGTGGCCGCCCGCGAGGGGGAACTCGCCGCGTTTATCGGCCGCCATCTCACGCCCACGGACGTGGTGTTCGCCACGTGGCGCGAGGACGGCCATTGCGACCATGAAGCCGTGGGCCGCGCCAGCGCCGTGGCGGCGCAGGCCGTTGGCGCGCGGTTGTATGAGCTGCCGGTGTGGGCCTGGCATTGGGCGTCCCCCGAAGACAGCCAGTTGCCCTGGCACCGCGCGCGCAAAATCCCGTTGACCCGCGCTGCCGTGGCGCGCAAACGCCATGCGATCCATGCGTTTGCCAGCCAGCTGGAGGGTGACCCGCAGATCGGCTTGCCGGCGGTCTTGCCGCCGCATGTGGTGGAACGTCTGCTGCAACCGTTCGAAGTGGTGTTTGTATGAGTGTGGCCACGCCGTATTTTGACCAGTTGTTTGCCGGCAACGATGACCCCTGGGCCTTTCGCCAACGCTGGTATGAGCGCCGCAAACGCGCACTGACCCTGGCAGTGCTCACGCGCCCACGGTACGCCTCGGTGTTCGAACCCGGCTGCGCCAACGGCGAGCTGAGCGCCGAGCTGGCACCCCGCTGTGATCGCCTGCTGTGCTGCGACACGGCAAGTGCCGCCGTCGCACTGGCGCGCAGCCGCTTGCTCGGGTTCGCCCACGCGCGGGTGGAGCAAGCGCGCCTGCCCGAGCAATGGCCGAGCGAACGGTTCGACCTGATCGTGTTGAGCGAGTGGTGTTACTACCTTGATGTGGCGGACCTGCACCGGGTAATCGAACACGCCCTTGGCTCGCTGAGCGACGACGGGCAACTGCTCGCCTGCCACTGGCGCCCGCCCATCGAGGGTTGCCCGCAAACGGCGGACCAGGTGCATGCCGTGCTGGCGCAACGTTTGGGAATGGCACAGGTGGTGAGCCATCACGAACCCGATTTCCTGCTCGATCTCTGGAGCCGCGACGGCCGCTCGGTGGCGACACTCGAGGGCCTGCAATGATCGGCGTGCTGATTCCCGTGCATAACGAAGAAGCCTTGCTGGCGGAATGCTTGAAGGCCGCTGTGATCGCCGCCAACCACCCTGGGCTGTTGGGCGAACGGGTCCAGGTCCTGGTGCTGCTCGACAGTTGCAGTGACAGCAGTGCGCAGATCGCCCAGGCCTACCCGGTGCACAGCCTGTCGGTGCAGGCGCGCAACGTGGGACGGGTGCGCGGCATAGGCGCCCGGCACTTGTTGAACCAGGGCGCGCGGTGGATTGCCTGCACGGATGCCGACAGCCGCGTGGCGCCAGACTGGTTGGTGGCGCAATTGGCGCTGGGGGTCGAGGCCGTGTGTGGAACGGTCACCGTAGACGCCTGGAGTGAAGGCTTCGATCCGGCCGCGCAGATCCGCTATCACCAGGCCTATCAAGCCCGGGACGGGCACCGGCACGTGCACGGCGCCAACCTGGGCATGAGTGCCGGCGCTTACGTGCGAGCCGGCGGCTTCGAGCCCCTGGCGTGCCATGAAGATGTGCAGTTGGTACGCAATCTGGAGCGCTGCGGGGCCTCCATTGCCTGGAGCCACACCCCGCAGGTGATCACCAGTGCCCGCCTCGATTGCCGCGCCGAGGGCGGCTTCGGCGATTACTTGAAGAGCCTGATGCACGCCCCGTGAAAAAAACGACATTGCAAGATGTAAAAGCGACCAGTCCTTGACTATGCTGAGGACGCCTTGCTGGCAATCCAGGGTTGGAGTGCCGCGCAATCACCACAGCGGAGCCTGTGGTGAATAAAAGAGCGTCGTCCCGTCAACGGGGTACGACCCGCATTCACCGACAAGGACGTGACACCCATGAAGCTTGCCTCGTTAAGCGAAGGCCGCCGTGGCCCGGCGCAAATCTGGAACAGTGCGCCACAGCTGGCGCAAATCCCCGTGATCAATCCGAGCACGCTGGTACCGCCGGGCGCCCGCGTGGTGGTGATTGCCCCGCACCCTGGCGATGAAGTGCTGGCCTGCGGTGGCTTGCTGCAACTGCTCAGCACCCTCGATCACCCGCTGCAACTGATTTCGCTCACCGACGGTAGCGCCAGCCACCCGGGTTCCAACGTCTGGCCGGCGAGTCGCTTGAGCGTGGTGCGCCCCCAGGAAAGCGTCGAGGCGCTACGCCGCCTGGGCATGCCATTGCACAGTTTGAAGTGGATTCGCGGCGGTTTTTGCGACAACGCCCTGGCCGCGCGCGAGCAACCCTTGAGCCAATTTATCGCGCGCTACCTGCAACCGGGCGATGTGGTCTTCAGCACCTGGCGCAACGACGGCAACGACGACCATGATGCCGTGGGCCGCGCCAGCGCAAAGGCGTGCAGCTTGACGGGGGCACGGCATATCGAACTGCCGATCTGGGCCTGGCACTGGCCCGCGCGCGAAGCCTCGGTCATCCCCTGGCAACGAGCCCGCAAGGTGCGCCTGGATAGCTGGAACGTGGCGCGCAAACTGCACGCCACCCATGCCTACGCCAGCCAACTGGCCGGCGACCCCGAGATCGGTCTGGCGCCCATGCTTGCCCAGGTGCTGCTGGAGCGTATGCGCGAGCCGTTTGAAATCATTTTTGCCTAGGTCCCCACTCGTCTGGACCTGTTATTTCTTACAGTAGCGACCCAGGCCATCCCCGACTAAGGTAAAAAAGCGCTGCACAGGTTGAGGTGCAGTCGAGAAACCCATGCCAACCCTTTGCATTGGCCGGTGTTTTTGAGCAGGTAACCCGTCGTCCCTGGTTCGTATCGCGCACAACGTTGTCATGGTCAGAATCCCACCTGCCGACGCGGGTGCCGGAATAACGCCCCTCTGCTCGAGGACGGATCATGCGCGTATGCACACCTCCCCTGCTCTACCTGAGTCTCGCCGCCTCTGCGCTGTTCACCTGGCCGCTGCTGGCACAGGCCGCCTGCACCGTCAGCGGCAGCCCTGCGAGCGGTCAGGTGTTTACCTGTGTCAGCGGCACCGACCCCGGTATCAGCGCCCTGACGGGTGACAACCAGGTGCTGTTCCCCAGCGGCAACAGCACGATCAACGGCAATGTGACACTGGGCCCGGGCAACGATCTGGTCCAGTTGGACGCACCGGACACGCGGATCAACGGTGCGGTGAGCATGGGCGATGGCGCGAACATCTTTCGCCTGAACAAGGGCACGATCAGCGGCGCGGTCAGCCAGGGTTCGGGCGCCGATATCGCACAAATCAGCGGTGGCCAGGCGGGAGCGATCAGCCAGGGGGCCGGCGTTGACAATTTCTCCCTGAGTGGCGGCACCATCGCCTCGCTGGCCCAGGGCGATGGGCACGACAAATTCTTCATGAGTGGCGGCACGATCACCGGTGCGTTCGAAGACGGCGATGATGCCAAGATGACCGGCGGCACGATTGGCCGGGTGGATATGAAACTCGACAAAAACCTCTTCGACATGAGTGGCGGGACCATCATCAACAACCTGGTGACCGGCTTTGACAGCGACACCATCTTGATCTCGGGCACCGCCTATATCGGCGGCAACGTCAGCACCAGCGGCGGCTCGGACACCATCACCGTCACGGGCGGCACCCTCAACGGGCAAGTCCTCGCCAGCACCGGCGAGGACCACTTCAGCTGGATCGGCGGTGGCCGAGTCAACGGGTTCATCCTGCTGGGCCCCGACAACGACACGGCGCTGTTGCAGAACCTCAATGAAACCCTGCTGTCTGCCACATCAGTGATCGACGGTGGCACCGGCACCGACACGCTTACCTTCGACAACACCCAGGCTGCGACGCCCGGGCGCTACTCCAGCTGGGAGCAGGTGACGCTGGACAACAACGCCAGCTTCAACCTCGGCGGTACATTTGTGCTGGGCGACACCGGTACCGGTACCGGCACGATGACGATCAATGGCAGCAGCAAACTGTTGGTCAACACCGGTGCCATCAGCGCCTTCACTGCCGGGCAGTTGGTGACCCTGAACAACCGCGGCATGATCGAGATGAACAGCACCAACGCCTCCACCACTGACACCCTGACGGTCAACGGCAATTACATCGGCATGGGTGGCGGGATCGCGCTGCAAAGCGTGTTGGGCGGCGACGGTTCCGCCAGCGACAAACTGGTGGTCAGCCAAGGCACGATCCAGGGCAGCACCGCCATCAGCGTCACCAACGTTGGCGGCGCGGGTGCCGCCACCTTGCAGGACGGCATTCAAGTGGTGCTGGCCAGCAACGGTGCCAGCGGCGGCGCCAGCGCGTTTACCTTGGCCGGTCCGGTGTCTGCCGGGGCGTTTCAGTATCGCTTGTTCAAGGGGGGCGTCACGCCCGGCACCGCAGAGAACTACTACCTGCGTTCCACCGTGCCGGTCACCCCGCCTGACCCGGTAATTGTCGTGCCGCTTCCCAGTCCCGGGCCCGACGAGCCGCCCCTGCCGCCCAACCCGGGGATCACGCCGATTCCGATCTACCGCCCCGAAGTGCCGATCTACGCTGCGCTGTTTCCAGCCGCCCAGCAAATCGTCCAGGGCATGCTGGGCACCTACCACGAACGCATGGGCGAGCAGAGCCAACCACAGAGCGACCCTCTTCGCGCAGGTTGGGGCCGCGTCTACGGCAGCAGCAGCCGGCAACGCTTCGCCGGCACGGTCAGCCCCACGCTCAACAGCTCGATCAGCGGCTTTCAAGTGGGCAGCGACCTCTTTACCCACAGCACGGACGACGGCCAGGTGCTGCATGCCGGGTTTTTCGTCGGCCACAGCCGCTTGCGGGGCGATATCAAAGGTTTCAATGGCGGCTGGCAGGACAACGACGCAGGCAGCACCACCCTGCGCGGTGACAGCCTGGGCGCTTATCTGACGCTGATTGGCACCCACCAGGCTTATCTGGATGTGGTGTTGGTGGGCACGCGACTGGACGGCCACAACGCGTCTGACCGTGGCGTGAAGATGAAGACCCGTGGGCACAACGTCTCGGCCTCGGCGGAAGTCGGCCGGCCGTTCCAGGTAACGCCCCACTGGGTTGTAGAGCCCCAGGCCCAGTTGATCGTTGGCAAGACCCGACTGGACAGCCAGAACGACGGTATCTCCGACGTTGCGTACAAAGCCGACACCACCGTCACCACCCGCCTGGGCGTACGCCTGCGCGGTGATTACCACGTCAGCGGCATGCCGTTGCAACCCTATGCGCGCGCCAACGTCTGGCACACCGCAGGCGGAAAAAACACCGTGACCTTTGCCGACGTCACCGACATCGATACCGAACAGAAATCCACCACCCTGGGCGTCAGCCTCGGCGCCAACCTCACGGTGGCGCCGGGCGTCAGCCTTTACAGCGAAGTGGGTTTCAATCGGAACCTGGACAGCAATGCCTTCAATGGCCGCCAAGGCACGCTGGGCCTAAGAATGTCATTTTGACGCCCTCGCCACAGGTTGCTGTTTTACCCTTAGAAATCCACCGTTGCCGACAACTCGAACGTACGCGGCGCGCCCAACCCAAGGCTTGACGTCAACGGCATGCCCCAGTACGCCTTGTCGGTGACGTTGGTCACCGTGCCACGCAAGGTCACCGGCCGCCCGGCGACCTGCATCGCATACCGCGAGCCCAGGTCGAAAATCGTGTAGCCGGGGATCGACTGCGCGTTGTCATCGCTGATGTATTGCTGGGAAACTGCCGTCGCGTTGGCCGTCAAGGTCAGGCCGGACACCACCGGCGTGTCCCATTCCACCCCGAGCTTGCCTTGCAGCTTGGGCAAACCGGTGGCCGTCTTGCCTTCATCATCGCCCCCCGGCGACTTGGTGATCTTCGGATCCACATGGGCCACGCCGCCCATCAGGCGCACATCGTCGATGGGCGAGCCGAAGAAGCCCCACTCGATCCCACGGTTGCGCTGCTCACCACCAAAGGAAAACACATTGGTCACCGGATCGGTCGAGCTGCCCGGGCGTTCGATCTGATACAGGCTGAGGGTGTGGGTGAACGTGCCCAGGTCGAGCTTGAGGCCGATCTCCTTCTGCTTGGATTTATACGGGGCAAACACATCGCCGTAGTTGGCCGCTGTCATCGGCGCCATCGCGCCTTTGCTCAGGCCCTCGATGTAGTTGGCGTACACCGAAACCTGCTCCGTGAGCTTGACCACCACGGCTGCGGCGGGCGTTGTCGCGCTTTCGTCATAGCCGGGCTTGTTACGGGCGCCGGTGGTGGTATTGAAGGTGTCCGTGACCACGTTCTGGCGGCGCACGCCAAGCGTCAACTGCACCTTGTCGTCCAGGACCGACAAGGTATCCGCCACGCCGTAGCTGGTCAGCGTGGATTCGGTGTGTGCCACCGGCGCAAAGCTGCGCGGCGCCTCGGGGCCCCAGGTCGGGTGATAGATATTGGTCAGCCAATCCGCACCGGGCACCCAACGCCGGCCGTAGTCCTTTTGCTTGTCGGCATACCGCGTGGCGTTGACCACCCACTGGTGCCCGACCGGCCCGGTCTGCCACTTACCCTTGAGCCCCGCCTCGCCCGAGGTTTTCTCGATGTCCATCTTCAACTGGCCCATGCTGGTCTTCAAATCCCCGGCGTTGTTGATCACCTGGGCCGACATCGCGCCGCTGTAGCGGTAGTGGGTTTCGCTGGCACCGAACGCCGCGTAGGCCAGCAGGTGCTCGGTCAGGTCAAACTCGCCGCGCACAATCGCGCCCTGGTCCTTGGTATCGACAAACGCCCAGTCCGGGTTGAGCAAGGTGTCGGACTTCGGCGGCTTGGGCACGGCCACATTCGCCGCCAGGCTGATCCCACGGTTTTGCCCGCGCACACGGTCTTCGCTGTTGTAGAGGTCGGCGGACAGCCGCGCACGCTCGCCGCGCCAATCCAGGCCCAACGAATTCAACTGGGCTTTCTGCTGTTGCTGCTCGGTCGCGGTGTCGCCATCGCGGTACATGCCGTTGAAGCGCACGCCAAATTGCTGCTCGTCGCCAAAGCGCCGGCCGACGTCGAGGTGGCCGCCGAACTGCGCGTCGGACAGGTAGGTGGTGGTGAAGCGCGTCAGCGGCTGCGCACCGGCACGCTTGGGCACCAGGTTGACCATGCCACCCACCGAACCGCCCGGCGGCATGCCGTTGAGCAGCGCCGACGGGCCCTTCAACACTTCGATGCGCTCGTACATTTCCGGCGAGATGCGGTAGTACGGCGCCACGCCAAACAGTCCGTCGATGGTCACGTCGCTGATGCTGGTGGCAAAACCACGGATCGAATAGTTCTCGCTGTAGGTGCCCTTCAGGCCATTGCTGAATACCGCAGGGTCGGTGGCGGCGATCACATCGGTGACGGTCTGGGCCTGGCGATCGGCGATGTATTTTTCCGTGTAGCTGATGGTGCTGAACGGCGTTTCCATAAAGTCCTTGTTGCCCAGCAGGCCGAGGCGGCTGCCGTATGCCACCTGGTCACCGGCGTAGGTCAGCGGCAGCTCTGTGGCCGGCGCTTCACCCTCGACGCGAATGGCGGGCAAGGTGGACACGCGGTTTTCTTCGGCTTGCGCCAGTTCTTCGGCGAATGCGGGGGCGCTGCTGATCGCCAGCCCGAGCAAGGCCATGGCGGCAAAACCCGGACGAGCGGGCACAGGGGTACGTGTACGGTGAGTCATGGAAGGCTCCGTAAGGTGGGATGTTTTTTTAGTGTTGGCAGTTTGAAGCGGGGTTAACGCCTGGAATCAGGGTTGATAGCCCTGGATCACATCGGCGATCACTTGCTTGATCGAGCTCGGGCTGGCCGCCATGACGTACCAGGCATCGGCATCGACAAACACCACGCGCCCGGTTTTCCAGGCCTTGGTCTGGCGCAACAACGGGTTGCCCAGGGTGTGCGCGTTGAGCAACGGGCGGTGCTCCATCACGGCCGTGCGGTCGACCACGTAGAGAATGTCCGGGTTGGCCTGCTGGATGAATTCACTGGAAATCGGCTGGCCATGCAAGCCGGCCTCGGCGGTCGGGCTCGCCGGTTTCACCCCCAGCTCGGTGAACACAAAGCCGTAGCGCGACTGCACGCCAAACGAGCTGAACGCGCCGTTGTTATGCAGCACCACCAAGGCGCGCTCGGGGCGCTCGGCGGTGATGCGTTTCGCTTCTACGACCTTGGCGTCGAGGGCGGCGACCTGTTGTTGCGCCAGGGTGGACTTGTCGAAAAGTTGCCCGAGGGTCAGCAGGTGCTGCTTGATCACCTCGATATGGCGCTTCTGGCTGTCGCGGTAATCCACGTCGAAATGCACGGTGGGCGCGATCTCGCTGAGTTCGCCGTAGTGCGGGGCCTGCAACGAGGTGATCAGGATCAGGTCCGGCTTGGCCGCGTGCACCCGCTCCAGGTTCGGCTGGACGATAGCGCCGGTGTCCACCACCGCCGCGTCGTCCTTGTAGCGTTGCAGGAACGGCGGCACGAAGTCCTTGGGCATGCCGGCCACCGGTACGCCCAGTTGGTCGAGGAAGTCCACTTCGTTCATGTCCAGGGCGACTACGCGTTGTACGGGCGGCTGAACCCGTGTGGTGCCCAACGCGTGCGTCACGCTGATCGGTGCGGCGGCCGAAGCCGGGCCGGCGCCGAGGGCGACCAGTAACAGGGCTGATGCCCAAGCGGTGTGTTTGCGCTTCATGGGAGTTCTCATGCGGGGTTGAAGTAGTTGCACAGGCGGCCACGGGCGCCGTGGGTGATCTCGAAGTCGAGGTCGTACAGTTCGCCCAGGCGGGTTTCGTTGACCACCTCGGCCACACTGCCGGCGCAATGCACGGCGCCGGCTTTCATGGCGAGGATGTGGTCGGAGTAATGGGCGGCGAAATTGATGTCGTGCACCACCAGGATCACCGTGCGGCCCTGCTCGTCACACAGGCGGCGCAGCGCGCGCATGATGTGCACGGCATGCTTGATATCGAGGTTGTTCAACGGCTCGTCGAGCAGCAGGCAGTCGGTCTGCTGGGCGATGGTCATGGCGAGGAACGCCATTTGTCGCTGGCCGCCGCTGAGTTCGTCGAGGTAGGCGCGGCGCAGCGGTTGCAGCGCGAGAAAGCTCAGGGAGTCATCGATCACGCGGTGGTCTTCGGCGGTCAGCGCGCCACGGCTGTAGGGGAAGCGCCCGAAGGCCACCAGTTCCTCGACGGTCAGGCGCAGGTTGAAATCCGGCGCCTGGCGCAAGGTGGCCACGCGCTTGGCGTAGTCGCGCAGCGGGATGTCGCTGACCTCGCGGCCATCCAGGCGAATGTCGCCGCCGCTTGGCGCCATCAGCCGCGCGATCATCATCAGCAACGTGGTCTTGCCGGCGCCATTGGGGCCGATCAGCGAGGTCAGGCGCCCGGCGGTAAAGCGCGCGTTGACGCCGGCCAGCACGGTCTTGCTGCCGTAGGTTTTGTGGAGGTTGTGCACAGTGATCATCGGATGCCTCGGGTGCGCAGCATCAGCGCCAGGAAGTACGTGCCGCACAGCAGGTTCACAAGAATGCTGACGGTGGTCTTGTAGTTGAAGACATGCTCGACCAGCAGTTGCGCCGCGATAAACATCGCGATGGCAATCGCGCTGCCCATGGGCAAGGTCACGCGGTGGCGGAAGGTGCGCGCCAACGCATAAGTCGTGTTGGCGACAAATACGCCCATGAACGCGGTAGGCCCGAGCAGCCCGGTGGAAATCGCCACCAACGCCGCCACGAGCGCGAGTTGCAGGCGCACCACGCGCGGGTAATCCACCCCCAGCGACACGGCTTGGTCGCGACCGAGGGCGAGCACGTCGAGGGTCGGCAAGGTGCGGGCAAAGCCCAGGCACAGCGCCGCCACTAGCAACCCCGAGAACAGCAGTTGCTGCGGCTGCACGCGGTTGAACGATGCCTGGCTGAAGCCTTGCAGGATCGAGAACTCGCCGGGGCTGATCTTCAACTGCACGAACTGCGTGACCGTGCCGATCACCAGGCTCAACACCAGGCCCAGCAGCAACAGGAAATACACGTTGCCGTTGCCCTCACGCAGCAACCAGCGTTGCAACGCCCAGGAATAGCCGAGCATCAGCAGCACCGACAGCACAAAGTTGCCCTGGCTGCCCAGCACCACCAGGCTGGCGGTGCCCAGTACCAGCACCAGCAACGCCTGGAACAACAGGTACACCGCTTCGTAGCCCATGATCGCCGGCGTGAGGATGCGGTTGCCGGTGAGGGTCTGGAAGATGATCGACGACCACGCCACGCACACGCCGCCAATACACATCGCCGCCAACCGCGCGAGGCGCTTGGGGATCACGTAATCGAAATCCAGCCCCGAACGGAACAGCACAAAGCCCAACGCCAGGGCGAGCACCAAGGCCCACAGCCGCTTCATCGCTGCCTCCAGACGATCAACCCGAGGAACAAGCCGCCGCCGACAATGCCGGCAGTGAGGCCAATCGGTACTTCGAACGGGAAGATCAGCAGGCGCCCGAGAATGTCGCAGGCCAGCAGCAATGCGGCACCGCCGAGGGCGACGATGGGCAACGTGCGGCTGAGGTTTTCGCCGTAGTACAAGGCCACCAGATTGGGAATCACCAGCCCGACAAAGGGGATCGAACCGATGGTGATCACCGTCGCCGCCACGGTCACGGCCACCAGCAACAGGCCCAGCGCCGCCGTGGCCGCGTAGTTCAGGCCCAGGCTGCTGGCCATGCCCTCGCCCATGCCCATCACGGTGAAGCGCTGCGCATACAGGTAAGCCAGCGCGACGATGGGCAGGATCAAGTAAATGATCTCGTAGTTGCCCTGCACCACCTTGGAAAAATCCCCCAGCAACCAGCCCTGCATGCTTTGCAGGATGTTGTGGCGATAGGCATAAAACTCGGCGATGGCGCTGAGTACACCGCCGTACATCAGGCCAATCACCGGCACCAGCAACGTGTGCTGAAAACGCAGGCGCCGGATGATCGCCAGGAACACCAGGCTCGCGGCGAAGCAACACAGCAGCGCAAACAGCATGCGCACGCCGGCGCTGGCGGCCGGCGCCACGCCCAGCGACACGAGAATGCCGAGCTTGGCCGCGTCCAGCCCGCCGGTAGTGCCCGGCTCGACGAACTTGTTGCGCAGGATGTGCTGCAAGATCACCCCGCACACCGCCAAGCCGACGCCGGTCAACACCAGCGCGGCCAAGCGCGGCAGGCGGCTGGCCGTCAGCGTCAGCCAGCCATCGCTGTCGAGTGCCAACAGGTCGATTTCGCGGGCACCGACCAGCAGCGACACGCCGCACAGCACCAGCAACACGCCACAGCCCACTAGACGCATCATGCAATCCGCCAACCACGGGCCGCCCGGCGCTGGGCGAGGAACTGCGCGTAACGGCCACCGCTGGCCGCCAAGGTCGCAGGCGTACCCTGCTCGACGATCTCGCCGTCATCCAGCACCACAATCTGGTCGGCCATGGCTACCGTCGATAGCTGGTGCGCGATCACAATCAAGGTGCAGCGCCCGCGCAACCTGGCCAGCGCCTCGCCGATGGCGGCCTGGTTGTAGGTATCGAGGGCGGCGGTGGCTTCGTCCACCAGCAGGATCGGCGCGTCCTTGAGCAACGCACGGGCAATGGCGATACGTTGGCGCTCGCCCCCGGACAACCGCGCCCCGCCCTCGCCCACTGGCGTGTGCAGGCCCAGGGGCAAGCGCGCGATGATCTCGGCGACGCCGGCTTGCTCTGCGACCGCCGCGATCTCGGCCAGGCTGGCGTCCGGTTTACCGAGGCGGATGTTGTCGGCAATGCTGCCCTGGAACAGGTAGGTGTCCTGGAAAATCTGGCTGATCTGCGCGGCCAGCGCCGCTTCGGACATCTCGCGCACCTCCACGCCACCGACCAACACCTGGCCCCGGCTCGCGTCGAAGATGCGCGCCAGCAGGCGCACCAGCGTGGTCTTGCCCGAGCCCGACGCACCGATCAGCGCGGTCATGCTGCCCGGTTCGATGCGCAGGCTCACCCCGCGCAGCACCGGGGGCTCACCGGGGGCATAACGAAAGCTGACGTTGCGCAATTCCACCGAGCGGTCCGTTGGCATTTTCGGTTGCGCGGCGACCGGCAATGGCTGCTCGGCTAGGATGCTGTGCACCGCATCGAGCTGGGCGTTGGCGCTGCGCAGGATCTCGCCATAACTGGCGACTTCCAGCAGCGGGTCGATGTAACGACACACCAGCACCAGCGCCACGCAGGCGGCGACGGCTTCGTGGGCGTCCAGCGCGTCGCACCACAGCGCGACGGCCACCAGCAAGGCGCAGAAGATCCCTTGCACGGCCCAGGCATTGAGTACCGCCGACAACGACGAGCGATAAATCAAACGCTGGCCGGACTGGCGTTGCCTGTCGATGGCCTGGTCCAGCAAACGTGTGGCGCCACCGCTGCCATTGAATGCGCGCAACACCGACTGGGCCTGGGCGAACTCGACCATGCGCTGGCTGGTCTGGGCGAAGTGCTGCTGATAAGTGCTATCGGCACTGCGGCCCAAACGCGCGGTGAACAGCATCACGCCCACCAACAACGGCAGCGCCAGCAACGCCAACACACCCAAGGGCCAATGCAACACAAACAGCGTGGCAATCAGCACCAAAGGCGTCACCGCGCCGCTGATCACCGGGGTGAACACATGCGCCGGCAACTGCGCCACCGCCATCATGCCTTGGGTGATCAAATGACCGAGCCGCGCACTGTTTTGCGCGCTGAACCAACCCACCGGCAGGCGCGCCACGTGATCGCCGAGGCGTTGCCGCGCGCCTTGCAGCACCGCCACGCCGACGGCTACACCGGCCTTGTCGAGTGCGCGGCGCCACAGCGCACAGGCCGTTACGCCGACCAGCAGCGCAATCAGCCAACGCCCGGCCCCCAGTGCATCACCGGCCAACAGATGACTGATGACCGGAACCAGCGTGATCAGGGTCAGCCCGCTGAGCAGGCCGTAGAACACCGCCATCGCGGCGTAGCGGCGCAGCGTGGGCGCGTCTTCACCGAGCAGGCGCACAAAAGTCTTCAGCATGGTTGCACCGCCTGGGATTCGCTGCGGGCGTAATCGCCCAGTTGCCATAACCGCGCGTAGAGCCCGCCGTGGGCCAGCAGGTCGGCGTGGCGGCCCTGCTCGTGCAGGGTGCCGTCGTGGATCACGAGGATCTGGTCGGCGTGCATCACCGTGTCGAGCCGATGAGCAATGACCAGCAGCGTGCGGCCCTGGGCGAAGCGCGACAGGGCTTGCTGGATCGCCACTTCGTTGTCGGCATCGGCGGCGGCGGTGGCCTCGTCGAGCACCAGCACCGGCGGGTCCAGCAGCACCGCACGGGCAATGCTGAGGCGCTGTTGTTCGCCGCCGGAGAGCTGGGCGTCTTCGCCGATCACCGAGTCATAACCACGTGGTAGCAGCAGGATGCGGTCGTGGATGTTCGCCGTGCGCGCGGCGTGTTCAATGTCCAGTTGAGTCGCGGACGGTCGGCCGAGGGCGATGTTGTCGCGCACACTGGCGTTGATCAGGCGCACCTCTTGCAGCACAAAACCGATGCGCTGGTACAACAGCGGCGTGTCGATATGGCGCAGGTCGGCGCCGCCGAGGGTGATGCGCCCGCTGCTGGGGTCGAAAAACCGCAGCAGCAGGCGCGCCAGCGTGGACTTGCCGGCACCGGACAGGCCGACGATGGCCGTGGTGGTACCCGGTTGCAGGGTGAAATTAATATCGCTGAGCACCGCGTGGTCGCGTTCATAGGCATAACCGACCTGCTCAAAGCAGATCGTGTTGCCGCTGGGCAGTTGCATGGCCGATTGCGTCAGCGTCGGCGTGTCCAGCAACCCCTGCACGCGCTGCGCGGCGCCAGTGGCGTTGTGCAAATCGTGGGTGATGTAGTGCAACAACAGCAACGGTGCGCTCAGGCCCGGCGCCACCAAGACGAAGGGCAGCACGTCCACGGGCGCGATCCAGCCCAGGCCAACAAACAGCGTACCGGCCGCCAACATCACACCAAGCACGGTGACCGGCGCGATCATCGCATTGGCATTCGCCATCGATGCCACCAGCGGGCGGGTGAAGTCGATAAAGGTCGTGGCAAAGGTGTCGATGGCGCTGCGATAAGCCCCGTGCGCCTTGCCGCTGGCGCCGAACGCCTTGACCACCGGGATGCCGTTGACGAACTCCACCACCGCGTTGTCGATGCGCGCCATCCCGCCGACAAATTCCTGCATACTCGCGCCGCTGGCGCGCATGGCCCGCGAGAAAAACAGGAAATACCCGGCAAACGGCAGCAGTGCCACCAGCGCCAGGCGCCAGTCCATGACAAACAGGTAGACCGCCGACACCAACACCGCCCCGCCCGCGCGGCCAGCGGTGGTGTAGAAGTGCGCGGTGAGGCTGTGCAGCGTATTGATATCGTCCTGCATCGCCCGTTTCACTTCGCCCGAGGCCCGGCTGCTGAACCAACCCAGCGGCACACGGCTCAGGCGCTGGGTGATCGCGCGGCGCAAATGATGGGTCAGGCGATTGTCGGCCAGGTGGGCGAGCAACTCCGCGGTAAAAATCAACGCCATCCCCGCGAAAAGGCTGACAGCGCTAAGGCCAACAAGCCACCACACTTCGCTCGATAGCTGACCGGCATCGGCGAGTACACGTGCGGCGATATGGGCGATGGCGGCCAGCGGCACCAGCGTCAGCATCGCGCCGACAGCAGCAAGCCCTGCGGCTATGCAAAGACGCCCACGGATAGGCGTCAGAATCCGGCCAAGCGTGCCTGCGACTTGAGGGGTGGCCGAAGCCGCTTCAGGAGAGTCCATTGACAGAAAAAGTCCGTTTGAGAATCAGAATCATATTTAGTTGCATGGCTATAAACTAATTTGCGCAAAGCCGACAAGACAGCTACAACCTTGTGTTCAGCAATTAAGGAATCCCCATGGAACCCGCAAAAAAACCCGCCACCCGCGGCCGCCCGCCGAGCATCACCCGCGAACGCATCGTCGACGCCGGCATCGAGATGGGCCTGCCCAACATCACCTTCGTCGGCCTCGCGGCGGCGTTGGGCGTCAGCCATATGGCGCTGTACAAACACGTGGCCAACCTCGAAGCGCTCAAGGCCATGGTCGCCGAAGAAATCTTCACCCGCTGGCAGATCCCCCAGAACTGCGGCGATGCCGATGGCGGGTTGAAGGACTACCTGATCGTGTTTGCCACCTCGGTTCGCGAGTTCGTCAAAACCCATCCGGGGCTGACGCCCTACGTGATCCGCCGCGCGGCCGCGACCGCGCCGATGCTGGCCAAGATTGATGGGCACCAGGCGCTGATTGCGCAGGGGTTTGGGGTGAGCAAGGAACAGGCGCGGTGGTTGCTGGCGACGGTGGCGTTTCACTGCATGGCGGTGGCGGACACGGTGTATACGGTGACGCAGCGGGAACCGGTGGTGGAAACGGCGCGGGCTACGGAGGAAGCGGAGATGGAGGTGGAGTTGGCGTGGGGGATGGAGGCGTTGGTGGTGGGGGCGTTGGTGATGGTGGAAGGGGTTGCCTGAGCGTTGGCAAGGCCTGCTTTGGGCAGGCTGTCTCAATTTTTGAGAAAGTTCCATGGGGGGATGTGGCTTTCGGGCGTACAATTTTTATTTTTCGCCGTCACGTGAACCATCCCTGACTTCGTAGGCATGCGGAGTGACCGATTGGCTGTCTGTTGCCGTTCGCGACCGGCGGTTTTCGACTCAGAGTGTGAAAAAAAGTACGTCGAGATGCATCACATCCAGCTAGCAATCTGGGCCAACCGCCGAAACGCTCTGACGAACATAATAATTGTCGAACTCACTGCTTTCGACTAACTGAAAGCCATGGCGGATATAAAAGCGATTCGAAGCGCTTTCTTTGAGAGCACCCACTTTAATAGAGAGCGCAGCTGCATCCGCCATTTTGAAAATCTGTGTGAGTACAGCAGAGCCTATTCCTGATCCTTGCGCGCTCGGTCTCACATACAAGTGGTCGAGCAAAAGTTCATTGGGGTGATGCTTGACCACGACAAAACCAACCCTCTCTCCAGATACCTCGATGTAGTGTGTGTTGCGGGCTTCAAAACCGCTAAGAAACCGCTCGCGCGCGCACCGGATCAAATCGCCCAACACGCTCCAGACTTTCGCGCATGGCCTCAATTCGAATAGCTACAAGATTGTCCAAGTCGCCTTGTTGAGCCAGGACCAAAATGACTGGAGAATTTTGATTGGGTGCGGCGGGCATATTTTGTGCTCTATTTACCATCCTGGAAGGCCAGTATAGAGAGCCTGATAGGTTCAAGGCAGTCAACAACCGCGACCGCAATTTCACCAGTTCAAAGCTGAAGCGGTGGATGGAGGAAATTGAATCAAAAAAAGGACAGATTTATTTCTGAAAAATAAATCTGTCCCTCATAAACGCATAGACGATGCTCCAGCCTGTGTCACCCCTTGGTCAGATCAACCAACGGCGTCTGCCGCACCTCAGTCTCCCGCCCAGCCTGAATCTCGACAACCTGCTTCAAGGCTCTATCCACCGCCGCCTTATCCGGCAACAAGCTATAGCTGATGCGGAACTGCTTGTGTTCCTTGGGCCCAATTGTCGGTACTAGATTCAGTGGCCGCTGATAACGGCGGTTGTAGGAAAAACTTGTCCCAGGCTCCAGCCCTGTGACATAGCCCTGGCCTTCGGTGTCGGTGTTTTTCCACAGGGAAAACACGGGCAGTGTCTGGGTATTGAAGCCGACCGCAACGCCCAGGCTGCCGGCCTTGTTATGCAACACGGTCAACGTATCGCCTTTGGCATCGGCATACGGCACCACGTTGTACACCGTTTCGTCGTAGTCCCTGGTCGGTGCGCGGTAGGTTTGCCAGTCGGGCAGATCGTCCTTGGCCTTGTCGTTGAACGGCGACACCTGTTTCACCGGCGCGGCGAAACGAGCGCCCTGCTCCAGGAACGGGGTGCTGAAGTTGCTGTGATACAGCGCCTGGTATTCCTTCGGATAGTCGCCGTTGTTGGTCAGGGTGTCGTTGAGGGCGAACACGACGCTGCCGGGTTCGGTCACCAGTTCGGTCGCGACCGAGAAGTCGACCTTCTTGAACGCCTGCTCTTTCAGCTCGCCGCGCAGGGTAATGGCGTACGGTGGTTTTTCATCGATATGCAGCGTGACTTTATTCGCAGGAATGTTGGCGGCTCGACCATGCAGGGTCAGCAGTTCGCCGTTGTCGACGCCGGGGTGGCCGACCCATTCGTATCCGCAGCGGGTGACCAGCTCATTGAAACCTTCCAACCAACCCAGGCCACCGCGGCCATTGAGTTCGATAAAAGACGGATTGACCACTTCCTTGACCGGCGAATCCCAGCCCATGCGTACATTGCCAACCGAGGCCTGCAAGACGTTCATTCCGCGAGTCGGCACTACCGAGAGTTTCATCGTGCCGTTATCGATGTCGACGATACTGACGCCCTCCTGCCGACCGCCGTGCAAGGTGCGCATGGTAACGCTGAAGGGTTTGTCGGTTTTTATTCCGAGTTGTTGACTGGTGATCTGCCAGCTCTGGGCGGCTTTGTCAGTGTCGAGCAGAACGTAATCCCAGGCCATGGCGTGGGAGGCGGCGGACAGTGCGCTGATGGCAACAAAAAGTTTGAGCGGGGTCATGGCGGCAGCCTTTCTTGGAGTTGTGCCATTTTTATAAACGCGATGAAACGTTTCAGCAAGCTAAAAGATTGACACGGTGATGTCGCTGATAGCCCATTTCTGCATGCTGTGACCGGCTAAAATCGACCCTAGGATGCTCTTCGCGAAAGGCGGCAATCGGCCAAAAGCTGCCGCTACCTGAGCGTTCCAACGCCCGAAATGAGCCCCCCGTAACCGCAAAACAAAGCCTGTCAACATGCCTCTCAACGCGTCGCACATTGACCTATCCGAAGAAAATCTTTAAGCGCCGCCTGATAAAGCGTCAATGGCTGATTGTCCGTATTGAATAGTGCAAACGGAATCATCGTGAGATGTGAAAACGACGTGGAGTTTATCGAGTAGGTTTTCTGCCTGCAAAAGCGCTGATCCTTATTCAATATAAAATCGAACTTGAAAAGGTTTGTCCGCGTACACCAACTGGGGATCAAACCCAGACTCAGGCCCGTCAAGTAATCTTGTCCGCAAGCGCCGCCAGATGAGAACTCCGAGATCTTTATTTCTAATGCCGGCAGGGTCGGAGCGGCGAGGCTGGAGCCCGTATCCTGTGCATCGGAAATGACTTTGAGTGTCGCTGCGTATGCGTCCTTGCCGAAGCGACTGTCTTTCCATGGGGAGTTTATTGCGTAACTGAAGCTGGAGATGATTTCTTGTGTTTCGGGTTCAGCGGGTTCGCTGATTGTCGGCTGGGACGAATAAGATGTGCAGCCGGAACAGAGTATCGCAATGCTGACAAACACAAATCCGTTGGCTATTAAGCGACGCATACTCAACTTTCCCTAACTATCAATTAGCCGACATTCCTGTCACTTAATGCCGTATAGCATCTTATCTACATGCCGGATTGCTGAATCAGCATATCAGGGCAGACTGTATGCGCGACACATCGGGAGAGAGAAAAGGCCACCGCCATGCGTTCTTTGCCCCAATCCGATGCGAACGATTGGGCAAGTGCAATGCAAATGGGCGGTCAGATGGAGTGCAATTACCCACCCTAGAGGCCAACAATGTGGTGTAGGGCCAATTTGGAAAGGCAGCATCAGAGCACATATCCAGCCCCCCTCCAAAACTGGTGCAACCGGTGTTACGCGTGTAACGCCCTTCACCAAATGCCCGGTTTCATTGGCTTTTATGCCTGTTACACAGTTGGGCGACATAGCGTACCCCCGATGTAACGCTGCCCCTGCGTGTAACGCTAAAGTCAGCATCCTCCAGGGTCCCCACCATCGAACCCAAGCCAAGAGCATGACCCACCCGCTTCGCTGAAGGAGCAATACCACAAGGGCTAAGGGGCTACCCCAATAAAACCGTGCTACCAGTGTTACGCGTGTTACATGGCGAAGAGTTGTTACATCAATTAATGCCTTGGCAGGAGCTGACTGTGATGATTGCGGCGGGTACCATCGACCTAGGGGCTGCGTTTAAAAGGGCCGCTACCGGCCAAAAGCAGTTCCTCAATTCAGGGGCGTTTTCGTCCGAAAAAACACCATTCAGAAATGTCTGAAAGAGGACGCGCAGGCACCTACCTCAAGGACGATGCAGCCCTGTCGCATCCCGCCAGTACAAGGTTTGTTCGAACTGAAAGCTAATAAGAAAGAAGGCCGAACACGAGTGAAATATGGACTGAGCGATTTTATCCAAATCTTCCATAGCCGACTCCCCCTCTGGTTCGGGCCCTTTAATTCTGATGGTGCAACGCACCGCGACAGGGAAGGCGATACCCATTGTATTCTCAGCATAAATCGTAGGGTCATCGAGTACGTCATTGGTACTCAATTTAAGTCCCGAGTTAAATTCAGCGGATAGCCCATTTCCTGCGACCTCTATTTCCCAAGCACCAGCATTCGCAAGTGCTTTGCTCAGCGTCGAAATTGTGAGCGTACTATCAGCTTCCAAGCACAGATCAAGACTCATGAATCCTCCCTTTTCCTTGGCTGCACACTTGCACCAAAATTTTTGAATGCGATCTTCTCGACAGTGTATTTGGCTAGCGGTTTGAATGTCTGCTTTTGGCCGAAAGCAGTCATCACTCTCCTGTTCAACATCGCCTTTCGTAGCGAGTTGGAAACTGATGCCGTCCTCGCACAATTGCTGGCCATTCCGCTACGCGATGGTTGTGATCTGCTGGATATTATCGGTCAACGCTTGTGTGCCGGGGTTGCGGGTGCGGAAGCAGCGCCTTTACCCACTGCGATCTAGCCTTAGCCAGTCAACGCGCATTCGGGTCGCTGCACTTGTAACGCGCGTCTTGATATATGCGTTGCTGATCCACCGCCATCGCGGGCAAGCCCGCTCCCACAGTTGGATCGTGTTGTATCAGATACTCAAGAAAACGCTGTCTCTATAAATGCCTCTAGCGCTTTGTCTTCGAGGATTTCGATAGAGAAGTGCCCGAAGCGCTTAGGCAACCAAATAATGCGTCCCCCCGACGGCGATTGCAGGTTCGCGCGGGCCAATGGCTTTCCGTTTTCGTCTTCTGGCTGAACACCGGCGGCCATCAGTTCGTCGTAGGCCTTTTCGATATCCGGCGTCGAATAGCAGTGGCGATAAATCATCCCTTCTCCTGCGGAGTCCAACAGCTCCTTCAGGTTTCCCGCCAATGGCTGGACCAACATGAAACGCTCTTGACCGATCAGCGCAATCGCGTAGCGCACGTGCAGGCCACCTCGTTCCCAGACGAGGTTTTTGGAGATCCTGGCATTCAGGATCTGCGCGTAGTAGGCACAGGCTTCTTCGAGATTGTTAACCAGTACATCTACGTGACTGAACTTCAGATCCATTGCCGCCCTCCTGTTGAATGACGTGCGTGTTAATCAGATTGCGCAAACCGGTCGCTCGCCCAACCGCTCTACCAGCCTGACGAGATAACCATCAGGATCCTGAACGATGAATTCGCGCTGGCCGACTTCCAGATGTTCCGCCCGATACCAGGTGTCTTTGCATTCCAGGTACAGCGCAAATCCAGCCTCTTCTAGTTTCTGCATGATCGGTGCGACAGCCTCAACATCAATTTGTAGGTTGATACCTCTGCCAAACGGCTTGGCGAGTGGCGCGGAAAGCCATTGGCCCGCGCTGGGCTCAATCTGCTCAAGCATGACTTGAGCGCCGCTTGAATCAAGGTAGGCAAATCCGTCTTCCGGGCGTTGATAAACTACTTTGAATCCCAGGCAAGAAACCCAGAAATTCAGGCTGCTCTCCAGGTTAGTTACCATTAACTCTGGAACCAGTTTGTTGCGTTCGAACATCAGATGACTTCCATTTCACAAAGGTCTTTCGGGCAGCGGGCATGATCATGCCAAGCCTACAACACGCGTCTTGATACAGGCTTGACTGATCCACCGCCATCGCGGGCAAGCCCGCTCCCACAGTTGGGGGGCGGTGTATCAGCCTACTCTGTCAACAAGATCAATCGAAGAACTCCATACCGGCATACGGCTGGCGTCGGCATTGTTCAATTCGGGAAGCCAGGTTGCCGACATGCACTTCCAGGCGATGCCCGTCGGGATCTGCAAAATAAAACGAGCTGCCTTCGCTCGAATTGGATTTCCACTCGGTAACGTCAAGACGCCGCAAGCAAGCGGTGACTGCTTCAAAATCGTCCTGCGCCACTGAAAACGCGTAATGGGTGTAATCAGGCTGTTGCTCCGACACTCGGTTCTCATCGAGGGACAGACAAAGCCAGAGATCACCTAACGAAAGATAAGCGCCGGCCTCCCAACGAGCGGCCAATTTAAAGCCGGGAAGAGCCAGGTAAAACTCGATACTGCGGGAGAGGTCCACAACCGCCAACGTAAGATGATTCAGGCCAATCAACATGAGCATTTACCCGGTACCAATCCATTAGAACCGGTGAGAGTATCAACACCGACTTTTTCAATACAATCGACCAAGAGCGGCCTGGCGAAATTTTACCGGTCTTGCAATGCGCGTCCTTTCTTGTGGTCTCTACCCCGACTCCGCAAAAGGACACGCTCCATGTCGATCCGCCCTGCCCTTTGCCTGCTGGCCCTGCCGTTTTTCGCCGGCTGCCAGTATTTCCCCCACACCGATTACTTCACGGCACCTGCAAACGAGCCCAACCCGGCCTGGATACGCATCGTCAACTTCACGCAGCATGCCGATCTGTACCAGTACGAAAACGGCAGACGTTCGGGTGGCGTCATTCGCAGTGGGCCGCTGCCGTTCACCGTTACGCAGGATGAGGGAATGCCCAAGGCCGGGCAGAAGCTCACGTCGGACTATTACGAAACGCGGGTAAGACCCGGTATTGAAACGCACGTGGGCATGTTCTGGGAGGGCGCGCGCACGCAATCCTGCTCTGTCACGGCGAAGTTCACGCCCCAGGCTGGGCGCTTTTACCAGTTCCGGCTGACTTCCGGTTCGGCTGGCAGCTGTACGCTGTACCCGTCGCTGATCGAGCGCGACAAGGACGGAGACGGCTGGCATCTCACGCCAAACCCGCAGGTGACGTACAAGGGCGAAGGGCCCACGGCGAAAACCCATTACGGCAATAGCCGCTTCGAGGATCCCGATTACCATCCACCTGCGGAGCTTTATCCGGGCGTGGACGTTTTATAAGGAGTTGTGCAGTGGGTGACAGGAATTACTGGCTAACGCTCGGCTTACGAGCATCAGAAGATCTGTTTGCATGGTCGGCTTTTGTCGCGCAAACAGAGTTCCTGTGGCAGGACACTGCGTTGGTCCAGGACGCCGCCGCGTGGCAGCGTGTCTGGTTCGAGCTGGAGATCATCAACGGGTTGGCGTTGGCGCAATGGGACGATGAGGGAAGGCCAGATGATTGGTCAGGTGCCTGGGACAAAGACTATCGACAAGAAGCGGCTGGCCTGGCGGCTGAGTTGGTGGGAATGCTTGGCGATGGCCGAAAATAATTCATGCCTTGGTTTTTCTTTCACTGGTCCACCGCTATCGCGGGCAAGCCCGCTCCCACAGGGGATTGGGGTTTGCAGGCCAGATCAGGTTTGCACCGCTCAAAAATGTGGGAGCTGGCTTGCCTGCGATGGCGGTGGGTCAGCTGCATCTGTATAAACTGACAGCCCGCTCCCACAGGTGGAGTGTGTTGTATCAGCGACATTTAGCGGGATAGCGGCAACTGGTACCTCACCTCCAACAAGGTAACTCCGCCTCTCTCCAGCGTGCGCTCACTCCCCGCCTCCTCAACACACCCTGCCCTGCGATAAAACCGGATAGCCCGTTCATTCCCCGCCAACACCCACAGCGTCAACCGCTGAAAACCCTGCGCGCTCAACTGCTGCACGCCGGCTTGCCACAAGACCAGCCCCACACCCGTGTGCCAGTGCTCGGCCAGCACGTAGAGAGCCATGACCTCACCACTCTCCCCGACGACGGCATCTTCATCACGACCGGCGCCGATGCATATCCAGCCAACCACCTGCCCGCCCGCCTCAGCGACCACTACGTTGGACTCACCCGACTCAATCGAGCGGCTCCAGAACGCTTCTCGCCGCGCCAGGGTCGCGCCCAGCGAGTGCAGGTAGTCGGCCGGCATCAGGTCGCGATAGGCGGCTTGCCAGCTGCGGATATGCACGTGGGCAATGGCGTTGGCGTCGGAGGGCAATGCGGTACGGATCATCGAAGGCGTCCTTCTTCGGGTATGAAATGCAGGTGGAGCCAGTCTGCCGCCCTTACGTGACAAAACCCGTTCACTACAGAAATACGCTCCGGTGGCATAATCAGGCTCCATTCATACCAGAGCCGTATCAATGACCGCCGATCGTTACGACCAACTGGCCATCTTCTCCATCGTCGCCCAGGAGCGCAGCTTTACCCGCGCGGCCGCCCGCCTCGGCATGTCGCAACCCGCGTTGAGTCGCGCGATGCGCCAGTTGGAAGAACGCCTGGGCGTACGCCTGCTGGCGCGCACCACCCGCAGTGTGTCGGCGACCCAGGCCGGGGAGCATCTGTTGCAGGTGATCGCGCCGTGCTTCGAGGAGATCGACAGCGAGCTGGCCTCTCTCAGCAAGTACCGTGACAAACCCGCCGGAAAGCTGCGGATCACAGCCGGGGAACATGCGGCGATTTCGGTGTTGCATCCGATGCTCGGCAAGCTGCTGCCGGATCATCCTGACCTGAATATCGAGATCATCGTGGATTACGGTTTCACCGATATCGTCGCGCAAGGGTTTGATGCGGGGGTGCGCCTCGGTGAGCAGGTGGCCAAGGACATGATCGCCATGCGCATCGGCCCGGATATGCGCATGGCGGTGGTGGGGTCGCCGGCGTATTTTGCGCGGTATCCGGTGCCGCTGATCCCTAACGAGCTGATGGCGCACAACTGCATCACCTTGCGCATGCCGACTCACGGTGGACTGTATGCGTGGGAATTCGAGAAGGCCGGCCAGACGTTAAACGTGCGGGTCGAAGGCCAGTTGGTGTTCAACACCATCGCCATGCGCCTGGAGGCGGTGCTCCAGGGCTTGGGGTTGGCGTACATGCCGGAGAACCTGGTGCTGGAGCATGTGGCGCAGGGCCGCTTGGTGCGGGTGTTGGAGGACTGGTGTGAACCGTTTTCGGGCTACCACCTGTATTACCCGAGCCGGCGCCAAAGCTCGCCGGCGTTTACCCTGGTGCGTGACACCCTGCGCTATCACGGTTAGTGCTGATCGAGCGCCTCGGTGGTGCGCTGGGCAGCGGCGACATCACCTTGCTCGGCCAATAACTGCGCCACTTCACGCAATTGCGCGTCACTCAGGCCCACCCGCAAACTCGCCGCGATATGTGAGCGCAGCTGCGGCTCGACGCCAGGGGTGACGGCCAACGCGGCGACGGTCGCCAGCTCGCGGCTCTGCCAGTCGAGGTTGTCCCGCGCGAAGATGTCGCCGAACAAGTGCGCTTGCAGGTATTGATTGATCACCGGGGCGAACTCGAACAGCGGCCCTTGGACCGGGGCGCCGGCGATTTTGGTCTGGTTGGCTTTGCCGAGGATCAGCAACGGTTCGCCGACGGGAATCAGCGCGATGGGCTCTCGTCCTTGCTCATCTTTGATACCGCCTTGCCTGCGCGCTTCCACCACGCGCATCAGCTCGCCGAGGGCGTTGAGGCTGCGGGGGAAGCCGGTGTAGGCGTACAGCTGCACAAGGATTTCCTTGGCTTCGCTGATCGTCAGGCCGGCGTTCAGGCCCTGGTTCAACGCCGCGTTCAAGCCAGGCAGATTGCTGGTTGCCATCGCGGCGGCAATCAGCGGGATGGCCTGTTGCCTGGCTGAGAGCGCACTGCCGATGGCCGGTTTGGGCAACGGTTTGAGGTACTCCGCATCGCTGACTTTTTCCAGCCACTCGACGTTTTTACCGTCAACCGATCCGGTCACCGCGAGGTGCATCATCGCGCTGTTCGGCGCAGCACCATGCCAGTGCTTGACGCCCGGCGGGCAGACGATCACATCCCCCGGCAGGATGCGCTGCACCGGCTTGCCCCACTCCTGTGTCAAGCCGACACCCGACATCACCACCAGGCGCTGGCCCGCCGGGTGGGTGTGCCAGGCCGAGCGTGCGCCCGCTTCAAAGCTGACGTAGGCACCGGACGCATTGACCTCGTCAGACGCGGGAAACAGCGGATCCACCCGCACCTGCCCGGAAAAATAATCCTCTGGCCCCACCATCGGCGCCTGGCTATGGGCGCGGCGGATCTGCTGTGATTCGCCGCCACTCTCGGCGCCTGCGGCAAACGGCGCCGTGGCGCACAGTGCAATGCCTAAAAGCGTGCTTTTCATGCTGAACCCCTCAAAGTGTGCGGGCGTAGAACGCCGTCAATTGGGCGATGGCGCTGTCCACATACGCGGGCACCCAGTAGGTTTCGATGTGCGTGGCACCGTCGATCTTGAACAGCTGCTTGTCCTGGGTGCCCGTGGCCTTGGCAAACGCCTGCTCGGTCATGTAGAGGCTGTCGGCCTTGCTGCCGGCGATCATCAGCAGCGGCTTGTCGATCAGTTCGATCTGGTCGGTGGCATCGAAACTCATCAGGTCCAGCAGACTGCTCAGGGTGTATTTGAAGGTGGAATTGGGGTGCGCGTGCGTCTTGCCGTAATACTCAAAGCCCTGGCGATACAGGTCGAACGGCAGCTTGGCGATTTGTTCATCGGTCAGCTTGACGTCGCCGGTGTACACCACCGCGCCGCCAGCGGCTTCTTGTGCGCGGGCAGCGGACGCTTGTTGCAGGCGCTCCTGGATCGTCGCGACTTGCGAGTCCTGGTAGCCATTACGGCGCACCAGGCCAGAGTTGAACATGCTCACCGTGGCAATCGCGGCGAAGCGCTTGTCGGTGTGCGCCGCCGCCAGGGAATACCCGCCGCCGCCGCAGATCCCCAGCAAGCCCAGGCGCGTGGCGTCGGCGCCGGGATAGTGGGCGATAAAGTCGGCCATGCCGTGGATGTCTTCAATGCGATGGGCCGGCTTGTCGACGTTACGCGGCTCGCCACCACTGGCACCTTGATAAGCCGCATCGGCGGTGATCGTGATGTAGCCCTGGTCAGCCATGCGCTGGGCATACAGGCCGGCGACCTGCTCTTTTACGCCGCCATTGGGGTGGGCGACGACCACCACCGGGTATTTGTGCGTCGCGTCATAGTTCGCCGGGGTGTAGACGTTGGCGGCGATGTCGAGGCCATTGAGCTTGTAGCTCACCGGGTGGATGTTGACCTTGCCGGGCTGGTTTTTTGTCAGCGCACCGGCGTACGTCAGGGTGAAGGGGTTTTGCTTGTAGTCCGCTGCCTGCAGTTCGGCGCCGGACATGCCGATCATCGCGGCCATGAAGGTGCTTTTCAGTGGGGTGCGCATCAGGTCAGTGCTCCGTATTGGCTTGAAGAGCAAACTACCGTTCACGCATTGATGGATAAACCGGCTAAATCACATAGCACTGATACCAAAATCACATAAACCCATTCATACGCCAAAGTTGAACGCGATGGACATCCGTGGCCGCGTCCCTTCAAACCGCCGTACGGCATGCATCAGCCAGGAGGGGAACATCACGAAGGTGCCGCTGGTGGCCGAGCAGGTGCTGCTGAACCCCGCCGTCAGGCAATCTTCGACGCGCATGCGCAGCGCGGGGTTGTAGGTCGAGGCCACCATCCCCCGTGGGTCGATGAACTCCAGGTCGCCGCCGACGCTTGCGTCCTCTTCCCGCCCGCCTGCATCGACCCAGTAAACGCCGGACCAGAATGCGCCAGGATGGCCATGCAAGGCGTTGCTGTGGCCGGCCTCATTCACGTTGGCCCAGGCGTTGAGCGTCCATTCGAACGCCGGCTCGGTGAAACCGTAGGGTTCGTGGTGAACGGCGGTCAGTTGGCTGGCGAAGTCTCTGGCAAAGGCCACCAATGCATCGCAGGCTTCCCCGCCCCACTGCGCGAAATCGTGGGCGGATTGCCAACCGCCATCGTTGCTGCGGTGGGTGCCGCAGAGGTCCTGCGCCATGCGCGTGGTGATGAGCGTCTTCAGCTCAGCGTTGAGCCATTCTGCGTCGGGGTGCTGGAGGCTCGCCAAGGGCGTGGCGAAGAGCCGGCGGATGTTGATGAGGTCAGGATTTACACGCGTGCTGCTGGGTTGCATGGGCTGTTCGCCAGGTTGTGCCAGGAGGCATAGACCATACGGGGCGAACGCCTTTAGCGATGTAATCCTTTGTTAAGGTCTAGGGGATTTTAGTAATACGGGCCTCGTCATAACACGGCAACTCAATGGCGTCGGCTTTCGGCGACAGGAGCTTGCCGAACAGGGTTTTGAACCCCGACGCGGTGGCCAGCCTCAACACCGCGTGGCCGAGGGCAATGCCCGCGCGCGAGTGCGGCGATGCCAGCCGAGGGGCGAACCTGGGGACGCTTTGCGCCTGCTTGACGTAAGGGCGCATGAGTTTTTCATAGGCCGCAAACGCTTGGCGGTGATCGGCGTGACGCCCGAGTTCACCGGCGAGTACGTAGGCGCCGCACAGCCCCAGGCTGGTCCCCATGCCGCTGATGGGCGATGCGCAGTAGGCGGCGTCCCCGACCAACGCAATGCGGCCCTTGGACCAGCGCGGCATTTTGACCTGACCCACCGCGTCCAGATAAAGATCGCTGGCGTGTTCCAGCGCGGCGAGTACGCGGGGCGCCTCCCAGCCGGCGTCGGCGAACAGGCGCTTGAGCAACGCGACTTGGGCGTCCCTTGGGAGCTTTTCATAGCCGCTGGGCGCTTGCTGGAACGACAAGAAGGCGCGTGTCGTGCCCAGGTTGTCCGGGCGCAAGCAGATACAACGGCCACCGGGCAGGTTGTGCCAGCGCATCACCTGGCCATCGCTGGCCTCGCGCGGCACGGTGAAATACGCGGTGTAGAGATCCAGGGAGCGGCGCTCGACGTCGTTGCCGAACACTTGATTGCGCGTCGCGGAACCAATCCCTTCGGCAATGATGACCAGGTCGTAAACCTGCTCGACGCGCTGCTCGAAGCGCACGTGGACATGGTCGCCATCGTCTTCCAGGGCGTTGATGCTGTCACCGAAGCGGTACGTGACCCGATCCTCGCTCTGCTGGATCAACAGCTTGGCAAGTTCACCGCGCAGGATCTCCAGTTCGGCGATCGGGCCGTCACCGTCGAAGGCATTTACACCAATGAACGCCTTGGTCCGGTTGCCCTGGTCAACAAAGGCGATGCCTTGCTCCTGGGTGCTATTGGCCCGAATCAGCGCCTCCAACCCCATACGTTGCACCACCACCCGCCCGGCCCCGCGCACGTCGATGGTTTGCCCGCCATCACGAAACGCCGGCGCCTTCTCGACCACCGTGACGTCCATGCCCTGCCGGGCCAGCCAATACGCCAACGCGGGGCCGGCGATGCTCGCGCCGCTGATCAATACCGTTTTAGCGGTCATGACCGCTCCCCGCCAACGTGTTGCGGTAGACCTCGATCACCTGCCCGAGAAACGCCTCGACCACCGCGCGGTCCTGGCCTTCCAGCGCGCCAAGTACGCGGCTCAGCCCACTGAGCATCGGCGCAATATGCCGATACGCCTGCACCACCGATGCGGGCTGTGGACACACCAGCACCCGACGCTTGTCCTCCAGCTGCCGCTCGCGCACCACATGCCCCGCACGCTCCAGCCGGTCGATGACCTGGGTGATGCCTGCGGTGGTCACCGAGAGGCGCGCGGCCAGCTCGGTCGGCGGCAGCGGGCCGTCGGTGATCAGGTGCTCCAGCGCCGCCATGTCGGTCTGGTTGATACCCAGCGCCGCGCCCAGGTGGCCGGCGGATTTGCGCGTCAGGATGGCGATCTGTTGCAACTGCTGGCCGACGGGATCGCTGGCGATCTGCAGGGTGCGTGGGTCCTCGGCTGAGGATTGGGGGGACTTCATGGGTGGGGCTCTGGTCGTTTGGGGAAGCGCGAAATTAGCACATAGCTAGCTTCCTTAGCTACCCTGATCAAGCACCTTGAGCACATCAATGAAAAACTTCCTCCGAGCAGGCGCTTAAACCTTCTTCACAAGCGGTGGTGACAGGCTTTATGCACCCGCGCAAACATACCCTCTACATACACACGACCTCTGTGGGCTCACGAGTATTCCCAGAGATCAAACGGCATATCAGTAGTAAACCATTACATTCCGCTCTCCCACCTCCGTCGTAAAAAATGTATAACCTGCGTTATTCGCCTGCTCTTTTCTCAAGTCCAATAAATCCATAGAAATATCAGTCAATACTTTAATCTTTCGAGCCGTGCCCACCGTCCTGCAAAGCACCAGCACTTTATGCGTTTGATCCGGATCACCCCAGAACACTTTCGATTCCCAGTGACGGGCTTCTCCTGCCGCGATCAACGATTCAAAAAAAGCATAATCCTCACTCGCTGCTGTTAAAGAGATGAGATCGCATACAACATCTTTGTCTTGTCCAAAAATCATGATTTGTCTCCTTATTTTTTGGGGAACGGGCTGGCTTGGGCACCGGAGTCTGATGGAGGCGTGACTGGCACTCTTCTCGACAGTTCGGTGGCTCTCTGACGCATGCTCTTATACAACGCAGGATTTTCAATCAACTCTTCAACACTACCCACTTCCTGGATCGCCCCACTTGGAAGTATCAAGTACTCCCGGGCCAGATAGCCGATGGCCAAGGGTTTGGGAAAGGTCTCATCCATTGTCACACCACGCGCAGTGCGTGATGCCAACTTGAACGAAGCACCGGGCAGCACATATCCGCCATATTTCTGCTCAGACTCCAGGTTGGCCATCTGTCGTCTGATATTGCCCAATTGCTGCTGAGTTCTTAACTTATTAAGCGTCGCTATATCTGCCTGCAACGCTGCAATATCAGAATCGCTACTTTCCGCCTCTCCTGCAGCCGGCACCGCCGGGGTATCAGGCACTACCGCGCCTTTCTTCAATTCGATCTGCTTGTTGAGCTGGGTAATCAATGCCTTGTAGGACTCTTCAGACGCGCTCAACAGTTCCGGCGCATTGACCTCTGCCCCGGCCCGCACGTCAGTGCCTGAGGTATCAGCGAACGTCAACGACACGGTGGCGCCTTTAATGCTGTACACGCGACTGATTACCCTAAGAATCGTCGGGCCCGGGTTGCCTTTCGCGAGCGTACCAAGATCACTTTTATTATCCGTTGCCCATTTCCCTATGAGCCGATTCATCGCTTTATCGGTAAGCCCTTGATTGGAGGCGCCCTTGAATACAACAGACCCCGTTGCGCTTTGCGCGCCGGCCACTGAAAGTGCAACGGGGACTGAATTAAGTGGAATAGCCAACCCAAGTGCCCCGCGTTTATCCACGGAGAACGTATAACTCGGGAACGCCGTATTCGGCGCCCGATGAAAAGAGGCTGCCTCTGTTGTTGCAAATCCATTGGCATACAGGTTGTCGTACTCGGCTTGCGCTATAGCAATCCTGTCGTAGCGATTGATCAGCGGCAAAAAACCCTTTGACTCCCAGGTCTCGATTTCGCTGGCTATATCGTTTTTCGATATAAATACATCGCCAGGTCGCAGATCTTCATCCAATGGATAGACCGGCATCACCTGACTTGCACGCACGGTCATGCTCCAATCTTTCGCCACACGCTCGAGTGAGTTTTTTGGCGCCATTATTCCGCATGACGCGAGTGCGCAACTGACAACAACTAAAATTCCTTTAGTTTTAAGCATCATGCCTATCTCCTACGCCGTCTGGACACACAAAGATCATCATGATCTGCGCCAGCAATCCAGACGTTAGCTACGTCAAAACGGCTATGCGTTAGCGAGATAAAATATATATAGCTCAGGCATTTTGGTTTTGCTGCCTGTTATTAAAAATAATATTCGCAGCTTGTCGATTGCGTACTTTTTACTCACAGAGCCAATCCAAACGTACTTGTATTTTTTACACTTCGTGTAAAAAGGCTGGGCCTGCTGCGCAGTCCAACGGGAGCAAGCTCCCTCGCCACAACTACAGTGTTCCCCGTTGACTGACTGGCATTTCGGATTGCCCAGGCACCTTGCGCCCTTTACTCTTCAGCCTCCCCGCCCACGCGAACCCGGAGCCGCCATGGACCTCGCCACCCTCGCCCTTTTCCTCCCCGCCTGCTTCGCCCTGAACATGGCGCCCGGCCCCAACAACCTATTGTCCGTCAGCAACTCGACCCGCTACGGCTACCGCACCTCCTGCCTGGCCGGTATCGGCCGCCTGCTGGCCTTCGCCGGCATGATCGCCCTCGCTTCTGCCGGCCTCGCGGTGGTGCTGCAAACTTCGGAGTTGTTGTTCTACGGGATCAAGATCCTGGGAGCGGCGTACCTGTTTTACCTGGCGTTCCAGTTGTGGCGGGCGAATCCGCAGGGGGAATCGGAAGCGACGACAGGCAAGGCAGGCTTGTGGGCGTTGGCACGGCAGGAATTTTTGGTGGCGGCGGGCAATCCGAAAGCCATCCTCATCTTCACCGCCTTCCTCCCGCAATTCGTCGTCCCGGGCCAGCCCATCACCCCGCAATTCGCCCTGCTGGGCGCGATGTTCCTGATGCTGGAATGGATCGCCATCAGCGCCTACGCCTATATGGGCCTGCACATGCGCCGCTGGTTTGCCGAACCGCGTGGCAAGCGGATATTCAATCGGTGTTGCGCGGGGTTGTTGTCGGCGGCGGCGACGGTGTTGTTGATGGCGCGACGGGCATAAGCCAGGAATAAACGCAGTCTTTACTTGCTGACGACGGCTGACAAACACTAGGATGCGATGAATTCTCAAATGCACTGTGTTCTTGCAGAGGCTTTCTGTGTCGTCGTCATCCACGCCCCCAGCCCCGCACGCCGATATTCGCGCGCTGTACATCGATCATCACGCCTGGTTGCTGGGCTGGTTGCGCAGGCGGCTGCACCACGGTGACAGCGCCGCCGACCTGGCCCAGGATACGTTTGTACACATCCTCGGCAAGCCGGAGCGGTTGCAGGAGTTGCGCCAGCCACGGGCCTGGTTGAGTACGGTGGCCCATGGCTTGTTGGTGGATCAGGTGCGCCGGCAGCGGGTCGAGCGGGCTTATCTTGAGGCCATTGCTCATCTGCCGGAGGCTGAGGTGCCGTCGCCGGAATCACAGTTGATCCTGCTGGAAACCCTGGCACGCGTGGACGCGTTGCTCGATGGCCTGCGCCCCAAGGTGCGCATGGCCTTTCTGCTGTCGCGCCTGGAGGGCCTCAGCTACAAGGAAATCGCCGTGCGCCTGGCCGTGAGCCTCGGGTCGGTGGAGAAGTACATGGCCTGTGCCATTCGCCATTGCTATCTGGCTCAGCGATGAGCGCACATCCCCTGCCCGATAACGTACTGGACCAAGCCATCGGTTGGCTGGTGCGGATCGAATCCTCCGGTTCAAACCCTCAAGTGCTGGCAGCCTGCCTGGATTGGCGCCAAGCCGAAGCGCTGCATGAAACCGCCTGGCAAGCGCTGCAAAAAAGCGACGCGGCCTTCCAAGGGCTGGGCGCGCTGCCGGGCACAGTGGCGCTGGATACGTTGGAGCGCTTGCACAGCGGCCATCACAGCCGGCGCCACGCGCTCAAATTGCTGGGGATGGGATTGCTCATCACCGGGGCCGCCGGCTGGCAACTGCGTGACAGCACGCAGCTGCCCTGGGGCGCGGACTATGCCACCGGGGTGGGCGAACGGCGTCAGTTCCTGCTGCAGGATGGCACGCGCCTGCAACTGAACACCGCCAGTTCAGTCGACGTCGAATTCACTGCCCAGCGCCGGCTGATCAACCTGCGGCGCGGTGAAATATTTGTCGATACCGGCAAGGACGGCGCCGCACCTGATGGGCGTCGCAGTTTCTGGGTCAGCACCCGGCACGCGCGGCTGCAGGCCATCGGCACCGCCTTCGGCGTGCGTGATGAAGAACACGGCACCCGGGTTCGGGTCGAGGACGGCGTGGTGGCCATTCACAGCAAGGGCGATCCGATCCTGATTGCCGCCGGTGAGGAATACCTGATCAATCTCGACGGCAGCCAACGCGTCGAGGCCAGCACCCTCAACGCCAGCGCCTGGACCCGCGGGCAACTGGTAGCCAAGCGCATGCGCCTGGGCGACCTGACCGCCGAATTGGCGCGTTACCGTCACGGCTGGTTGCGCTGCGATCCCGCCATCGCGCAACTGGAGGTGTCGGGGGTCTTCCAGCTGGATGACATCGACCGCGCGTTGAGCGCCCTGAGCGATTCGCTACCGGTACGTGTCGAACGCTTTACGCCGCTCTGGACCCGCGTGATCGCCCGTTGAGCCAGACGAGAAATAATCGCAAAAAGATTTACGGGTTTTGCCCCGTCCTTCGACAAACAGGACATACCCCCTGTTATTCGAAAGGAGCTCGTCGTTCATGTCCTCTGCTTTGATTTCCCCTCGGTCGCTGTCACGCAGTGCCCTTGCACTTGCCCTCCAGGGCATCCTACTGGCCAGCGTTGCGGTGCAGGCCGCGCAGGCGGACAGTCGTCATTACGAATTGGCCGCCGGTCCACTGGAGGAGTCGCTCAACAGTTTCGCCCAGGCGGCCGGGATCACCTTGCCCTTCGACCCGGCGCTGGTGCAAGGCAAGCGCGCGCCGGCACTGCGCGGGGACTACGACGTACACGAAGGTCTCAGCCGCCTGTTGAATGACAGCAACCTGAGCGTTATGCGCAGTGCCAGCGGCAACTACCTGCTGGTACCGCGCGGCGGCGATTCCGGGGCGCTTGAGTTGGGCGCCACCAACATCAGCGGCCTGAACCTCGGGGCTACGACCGAAAACAGCAGCTCCTACACCACCGGCGCCATGCAGACCGCAACCAAGCTGCCATTGTCCCTACGGGAAACGCCGCAGTCGGTCACCGTGATTACCCGTCAACGCATGGACGACCAAGGCATGCGCAGCCTCGACGATGTGGTCCAGGCCACCCCCGGGCTGCGCCTGGCCGCCGCACGCCCGGCCAATAGCGAGTTCTTTGCCCGTGGTTTCCCCATCACCAACCTGATGTTCGACGGCCTGCCCACCACCTACAACGCTGACTGGGTCGCCACCGCCGACCTCGCCCCCTACGACCGTGTCGAAGTGGTGCGCGGCGCCACCGGCATGATGCAAGGCGCCGGCAACCCCTCGGCCGCCATCAACATGGTGCGCAAGCGTCCCACCCAGGTTTTCCAGGCGAGCATCACCGCCAGCGCCGGCAGCTGGGACAACTATCGCAGCGAGCTGGACGTCAGCGGCCCGGTCAACGACAGCGGCACCCTGCGCGGCCGTTTTGTCGGTGCCTACCACGACAAGGACAGCTATCAGGATTACGCCGGCCGCGAACGCGGCGTGTTCTACGGCGTCAGCGAGTACGACCTGAGCGACAGCATCACCCTGACCCTCGGTGCCTCCGAGCAGAACGACAATAACAACATCAACTGGGGCGGCTTGCCGGTGAGCCCCAATGGCAGCCACATGGGCTTTTCACGCTCAAAGACCTTCGGCTACAGCTGGTCGCACCAGGACATCGACAACAAGACCCTGTTCGCCGAGCTCGACCAGCGCTTCGACAACGACTGGCGCCTGCACCTGGGCGCGTCGAAAAACTGGTCCGAGTTCAAGATGATGGGCGCCGTACTGGAGCGCAACAACGACGCCACCTACCGCCAACGCGTGTTCAACCAGGGCCGTGACTTCGACCAGTCCACCTACGACTTCTTCGCCAGCGGACCCTTCGCCCTCCTCGGCCGTCAGCATGAACTGGTGGTGGGCGCCAGCAAGCGCCAACTCAAGACCGAGGCCGTCGGCGGCACGGTGTTCGTCGACAACATCGACATCAACCGCTTCAACCCCGGTGGCCTGGCGCGGCCGAGCGTGCCGGACGTCTACACCCTCAGCGAGAAGGTCGATCAGGAAGGGCTCTACGTCACCACCCGCTGGAACCTCGCCGACCCGCTCAAAGTCATCCTTGGCGCCCGCCTGGACTGGTACGACGCGACCTCGATCTATGACCAGATCAACGACCAGTACTACACCTCGGGCAAAACCCGCGAGGTACGTCACCTCACCCGTTACGCCGGTGTCATCTACGACCTGGACGACAACCACTCGGTGTACGCCAGCTACACCGACATCTTCCAGCCCCAGACCGAAAAGAACGGCGAAGGTGGCGGGATCAAGCCCATCACCGGGGAAAACTACGAAGTGGGCATCAAGGGCGAATACTTTGGCGGCGCACTGAATGCCAGTGCCTCGGTGTTCCAGATCGACCAGCTCAACCGGGCGGCAGAAGTGGCGGACGCCAGAACCTGCACATTCATCCCGGTCGGCGCCTACGGTTGCTACGAGGCCGCGGGCAAAGTGCGCAGCCAGGGCGTGGAGCTGGAGATCAACGGCGCACTGACCCCGAACTGGCAGGTGGGCGCCGGCTACACCTTCGCCCAGGCCAAGTACGAAAAAGATGCCGACGCCGCCAAGGAAGGCACCCTGTTCGACACTGACGTACCGCGCCACATGTTCAAGGCCAGCACCACCTATCGCCTGCAAGGCGAGCTGAACCGCTGGCGGATCGGCGCCAACCTCTACAGCCAGAGCAGCACCTACAACAAGGGCCGCAATGTGTTCGGCAACTTCCAGATCGAGCAAGAGGCCTATGCCTTGGTGGGACTGATGGCCGGGTATCAGGTCAATAAACACCTGGACACCCAGCTGAACATCAACAACGTGTTCGACAAAAAGTACTATCAGGGGATTGCCAGCAACTCCACGTGGAGCCCGTATGATGTGTACGGCGACCCGCGTAACTTTACGGTCACGGCTAAGTACAGTTTCTGACGGGATGCAAGCGTTCGACACATCGATCCTGCTGCGGCAGAGCCTGGGACGATGTGGGCGAACGAGGTCAACGCGGAGCTTGGCTGACACCGCAGCCTTGCGCCAGAATCAGCCGCTGAACACGACGAGCAGCCCCCCAGTCAAGGAGACACCCCATGAAAACCCTAGTGATCGGCGCCAGCAAAGGCCTGGGCAAAGCCCTCATCGAAGGCCTCGGCGAGCCCGGCGATACGCTGATCGGCGTGTCCCGCAGCCAGCCCGAGCACCTGGACCACCAGGCTGGCGTCAGCGTGCACTGGGTCGAGGCCAACCTGGCCGAACCCGCCGCAGCCGCGCAGGTCATCGCCGCGGCGGTCGCCGAAGACGGGCTGGATACGCTGATCTATAACCTGGGCATCTGGGAAGAATTCGCCTTCGACCCGGCGTACAACTTCCTGACAGACGACGACAGCCAGATCGAAGCCATTGTGGCCTGCAACATCACCTCGACCCTGCTGCTGATCAAGCGGCTGTTGCCGGTGCTGCTCAACAGCGCAACCCCCAGGATCATCCTCACCGGCTCGACCTCCGGCCTGCCGCAAAGTGGCCGCCCGGAAGTGACCTTTGGTGCCTCCAAGTTCGCCTTGCGCGGTATCGCCGACGCCTTACGTGAAGGCTATCGCCAGCAGCGACTGGGCGTGACGTGCCTGAACCTGGGCTACCTGAATACCGAAGACCCACTGAGCACGCCGCGCGAGCTTGCCGCGCAACGGGCTGAGGGCCACGCGATTCCCGTGCACGATGTGGTGCAGGTGGTGCGCATGGCGTTGAGCCTGTCCTCGGCGAGTTTCGTCAAGGACATCACGTTGCCAGCCATCCTGGACGAGCGTTTTTAGGCCGGCGAACGCTGGGCATTGTCTAGACTTCACTCAGCCATTTTCCGTGGAGACCCGCCATGCCCAGCAAAACCACGCTCTGCCTCTGGTACAACGGCACCGCCCTGGACGCCGCCACCTTTTACGCCAAGACCTTCCCGGACAGCCGCGTCGTTGCCACGCACCTCGCCCCCGGTGACTTCCCATCGGGCCGGCAAGGCGATGTGTTGACCGTCGAGTTCATTGTCATGGGCATCCCCTGCCTTGGCTTGAACGGCGGCCCGGCGTTTCCCCACACTGAGGCGTTTTCGTTCCAGGTGGCCACCGACGACCAGGCCGAAACCGACCGCTATTGGCACGCCATCATCGACAACGGCGGCCAGGCGAGCGCCTGCGGCTGGTGCAAGGACCAGTGGGGGCTGTCGTGGCAGATCACGCCACGGGCCTTGACCGCTGCGGTGACCCATCCCGACCCCGCCACCGCCAAGCGCGCGTTCGATGCGATGATGACCATGACCAGGATCGACATTGCTGCCATAGAGGCCGCCGTCGCCGGTGCTTGACACATTCCCTCACATCCCCTGAAGATGGTCGCCTCATTCAGGGTGTGACAATTCATGTCTACTAAGTCGCTGGTCAACCTTTCCGTCATTGGCTCGATTGCCAAGGCGCAAGGTTGCGTGGCGCACGCCCTCAAATCGAAGAAACAGTCGCTCATGTGACCGGGGCGCGCTGTCCCGTCAGATGAGCTGACAGGACATTGAGCGCGACGGTCTCCCCCCTTGCACAATTCCCTCTGCCCTTCTGACGGTGACTTGATCGGTCAATCATCAGGAGAAAGTGCATGTCAGCGTTTCAAGGTATCTGGGTTCCCGTGGTCACGCCATTCCAGGATGGCGCCATCGATTTTGGCGGCCTGCAACGGCTGGTGGGTCACCTGCTGGAAAGACACGTGGCCGGGATCATGGTGTGCACCACCACGGGCGAAGCGGCATCACTGAGCCGGCCAGAACAACTGGCGGTGCTGGATGCGGTGTTGCAGCAGGTTCCTGCGCAGCGTGTGGTGATGGGCCTGGCGGGCAATAACCAGATTGAACTGCTGCAGTTCCAGGAGGAAGTCCTCAAGCGCCCGGTCGCCGGATTGCTGGTGCCAGCACCGAGTTACATCCGCCCGTCCCAGGCCGGGCTGGAAGCGTTTTTCCGCACGGTGGCCGATGCTTCCAGCGTGCCGGTCATCCTCTATGACATTCCCTACCGCACCGGCGTGACCTTCGAGCAGGCAACCTTGCTGACTATCGTCAGCCATCCGCGCATCCAGGCCATCAAGGATTGCGGTGGCAACCTGGGCAATACCCTGGCGCTGTTGGCCAGCGGCCAGGTGGACGTGTTGTGCGGCGAAGACCAGCAGATCTTCAACGCGCTGTGCCTGGGCGCCAGTGGCGCGATTGCAGCGTCGGCCCATGTGCAGACAGAACGGTTCGTGGCGCTGTGGCAGCAGGTGCGGGACAACCAGTTGGCCGAGGCGCGGGCGACATTTTTCCAATTGCTGCCACTGATCAACACCATGTTTATTGAACCCAATCCCGCGCCGGTGAAAGCCGCACTGGCCCTGGAAGGCTTGATCGACAGTGAACTGCGGGCGCCCATGCAGCGCGCCAGTGAAACAGTCATCGCCCGGCTCAAACAGTTGTAGGAAGGCACTTACAGTGCAGTTCAGCATAGGCTGCGCCGGTTACCAATCGTTATATTTTCCCTTGCCGTTGGGGCGTTTGCCGGCTGGATCGCTGCCGGACAGGCGCGTAAGGTCGGCTGCACTCTGCGCCGCTTGGGAATATGCGATGAAGTTACTGCGTTTGCTGGTGCTGCTCAGCCTGGTGGGTTGCGCCGACCGCTCCACGGCGCTGTCCGCCCCCAGCCCTACCAGCTTCGAACAGTACCGCCAGCAAACGCTGGCGAGGCTGGAGCGTGACCGGCGCTTCCAAAACCCCGACCACGGGCTGGAACTGGACTGGAATGCGCCGCGCGAATGGGTCGCGCAAACCCCCAATGGCCACGGTGTCCTGCTGGTACATGGCCTGGGGGATTCGCCGGGTTCGTTCAGCGATATCGGCGCTCAGTTGGCGTCACGGGGTTATCGGGTGCGCACGCTGCTGTTGCCCGGGCATGGCACGCAGCCCTACGACATGCTGGACGTCGATATCGCCGACTGGCGCAGGACGGTGGCGCAGCAAGTGGCCCTGTTGCGCCAGGACGTTGACCAGGTCTACCTGGGGGGCTTCTCTACCGGCGCCAACCTGGTACTGGAATACGCCATGGACGACCCTGGCATCGCCGGCCTGCTGATGTTTTCTCCGGCGTTCAAGGCGCGTAACCGCTTTATCTGGATGCTGCCATGGCTGACCTACGTAAAACCCTGGCTACGCGACCCCGAAGGCCCACGGCAATTGCAGTCGCCACTGCGTTACCAGAACATCCCCACCAACGGTTTTGCCCAGTTCTATCGCACCAGCGCAGCGGTGCGCGACAAGTTGGCCGACGCCACGTTTGACCGCCCGGTGCTGATCGTCAGTGCCGCCCACGACTCCGTGGTGGACGTGCAGTTCGTGAGGGAGGCCTTTACCGCGCGCTTCTCCCACCCTGCCTCGCGGATGATCTGGTACGGCGAACTGCCAGCCCCGCAGCGATCACCGCGCATCCTGGTGCGCAGTGACCACTTGCCGGCCGAACGCATCAGCCAGTTTTCCCATATGGGCGTGTTGTTCGCCCCGGGCAACCCGCAATACGGCCGCCAGGGGCAGCAGCCGGAGTGCTGGAACGGCCAGACGGATGAAGGCCTGCAACACTGCCTCGCCGGCAAGCCCGTGTGGTATTCGGCCTGGGGCTACCGCGAGCCGGACAAGGTGCATGCACGGCTGACCTTCAACCCTTACTTCGAGTGGCAGGCCGAGGTCATGGAACAGGTGATGCGCCAATAACGGACAGGCAACCGCCTTGCCGCTGGCGAGTGCTGCGATCCCGGCCTATGGTCCAAGGCACGCCTTGCACTTTGTTGTCCGACCTACGCGCCCCGTAACAGGTGACACCATGCCCAGCCTCTCCCGCCCCGCCGTGCTCGAACTGATCGGCAACACGCCGCTGGTCCGGGTCAGTCGCTTCGACACCGGCCCCTGCACGCTGTTTCTCAAGCTTGAATCCCAGAACCCGGGCGGCTCGATCAAGGACCGCATCGGCCTGGCCATGATCGACGCCGCCGAACGCGACGGCCGCCTGCGCCCCGGCGGCACCATCATTGAAGCCACCGCCGGCAACACCGGCCTGGGCCTTGCATTGGTGGGCCGGGCCAAGGGCTACCGCGTGGTGCTGGTGGTGCCCGACAAGATGTCCACGGAAAAGGTGCTGCACCTCAAGGCCATGGGCGCCGAAGTGCATATCACCCGCTCAGACGTGGGCAAGGGCCACCCCGAGTATTACCAGGACGTCGCCGCGCGCCTGGCCAAGGGCATTGCCGGTTCCTTCTTTGCCGACCAGTTCAACAACCCCGCCAACCCCCTGGCCCACGAGACCGGCACCGCGCCGGAAATCTGGGCGCAAACGGAGCACGACCTGGACGCGATCGTGGTGGGCGTCGGCTCGGCCGGCACCCTCACCGGCCTGACCCGCTTCTTCAAGCGCGTGCAACCGGAACTGGCGATGGTGCTGGCCGATCCGGTGGGTTCGGTGATGGCCGAATACAGCCGCAGCGGCACCCTGCCAACACCCGGGTCGTGGGCCGTGGAAGGCATTGGCGAAGACTTCATCCCCTCGATTGCCGACCTGTCCAGCGTCCGCCAAGCCTATTCCATCAGCGATGAAGAAAGCTTCGACCACGCCCGCCAACTGCTCAAGGCCGAAGGCATTCTTGGTGGCTCGTCCACCGGCACCCTGTTTGCTGCCGCCTTGCGCTACTGCCGCGAACAGACCGCGCCCAAGCGCGTGGTCACCTTTGTGTGCGACACCGGCACGCGCTACCTGTCGAAGGTCTACAACGACCAATGGATGAACGACGCCGGCCTGCTGCACTACAAGCACTACGGCGACCTGCGCGACCTGATCGCCCGCCGCTTCGAAGACGGCCGCGTAATCAGCGTAAGCCCGGATGACACCTTGCTCACCGCCTTCCAGCGCATGCGCCTGGCCGACGTGTCCCAACTGCCGGTGCTGGTGGACGGCAAGCAACTGGTGGGCGTGATCGACGAATCCGACATCCTGCTGGGCCTGCACCACGATGCTGCGGACTTCAACATGGTCGTCGCCAGCGCCATGACCGACAGCCTGCAAACCCTCGACCCCAGCGCCAGCCTCGCGGAACTCCAGGACGAGCTGGATCGTGGCCTCGTCGCAATCATTGCCGACGCCTCCGGCTTCCATGGCCTGATCACCCGCGTCGATCTGCTCAACCACCTACGGAGATCCCTTGCATGAGCCAGCCCGATAAAAGCGCGTTTGCTACCCGTGTGATCCACGCCGGGCAAAGCCCCGACCCAACCACCGGCGCGCTGATGCCACCGATCTACGCCAACTCCACCTACCTGCAAGACAGCCCCGGCGTGCACAAGGGCTTCGATTACGGGCGCTCCCACAACCCCACGCGGTTTGCCCTGGAGCGTTGCGTGGCGGATCTGGAAGGTGGCACCCGGGCGTTTGCCTTCGCCTCCGGGCTGGCCGCGATTTCCACGGTGCTGGAGTTGTTGGACGCCGGTTCCCACATCGTCTCCGGCAATGACTTGTATGGCGGCACCTTCCGTCTGTTCGACAAGGTGCGCCAGCGCAGCGCCGGGCACCGTTTCAGCTTTGTGGATTTGAGTGATGTGCCTGCGTTCGAAGCCGCATTGCAGGACAACACGCGCATGGTCTGGGTCGAAACACCCAGCAACCCATTGCTCAGCCTCACCGACCTCAGCGCCATCGCGAGTATCTGCCGGGCGCGGGGGATTATCTGTGTGGCCGACAACACCTTCGCCAGCCCCTGGGTTCAACGGCCGCTGGAGCTGGGGTTCGACGTGGTGGTGCATTCCACCACCAAGTACCTCAATGGCCACTCGGATGTAATCGGCGGCATCGCCGTGGTGGGCGACAACCCTGAGCTGGCGGAACGCGTGGGTTTCCTGCAGAACTCCGTGGGCGCCATCGCCGGGCCGTTCGATGCCTTCCTCACCCTGCGCGGTGTGAAAACCCTGGCCCTGCGCATGGAGCGCCATTGCAGCAACGCACTCGACCTGGCCACTTGGCTGGAACAGCAGCCGCAAGTATCGCGGGTTTACTACCCCGGCCTGGTTTCCCACCCACAACACGCACTGGCCCGCCGGCAAATGCGCGGGTTTGGCGGGATGATTTCAGTGGATTTGCGCACAGACCTGGCGGGGGCCACACGTTTCCTGGAAAACGTGAAGCTGTTCGCCCTGGCCGAAAGCCTGGGCGGCGTGGAAAGCCTGATCGAGCACCCGGCGATCATGACCCATGCCAGCATTCCCGCCACCACGCGGGCGCAGTTGGGGATTGGCGATGGTTTGGTGCGATTGTCGGTGGGGGTTGAGGATGTGGAGGATTTGCGGGCGGACCTGGCACGAGCGTTGGCCCACATCTAAGGCTTGTCTGGATGCTTGTTTGTGCCTGGGAGCTTGTTTGTGTGGGAGCTGCTTTTATGTGGGAGCTGGCTTGCCTGCGATGCAGGCACCTCGGTCCTTCAGTTGAACCGAGG
>NZ_ANNV01000142.1 GCF_000346755.1 Pseudomonas sp. CBZ-4
GCAACTGATAGACCGCTATCGCAGGCAAGCCAGCTCCCACAGTTGTAATGGGTTTTGTCAGGCCGATTTGAGCAGTGCTTCGATTTCTTCGAAGCCCGGACGCGCGAGCACATCCGGCTGGCAGCAACGCTCACGCAGCACCACCAGCTCCTCACTCACCCCCGCCTCAACCCGCTCCAGCAACTCCCCCAGCAACACCCCAAACGCACGCACTTCAATCCGCTGCAACGCCCGGGTTTCCAAGGTGTCTGCGATGGCATGGAACGACGCCGCGCCAAAATCCCCGAGCAGGCAATCGCCGGCCTCATTCCACAGGATGTTGTGGCCGTACAGGTCGCCATGGGTGATGCCGTGGCGGTGCAGGTGCGCGGCCACCGACGCAATGCCTCGCGCCATGCGCAGGGCCACGTCCAGGCTGAACACCGTGCCCGGCGCGTAGATGTCGCGGGTGCACGACGCCAGGCTCGGCAGGGCGGCGAGGTTGCGGTAGCTGGGGGCGATCAGGTCCATCACCAGCGCCGCTTGATCATCGGGGTGACCGACGACGCGGCCTTCCACCTTGATCAGGTTGGGGTGCAGCCCGGCGGCGATGCACGCTTGCATCTCATGCAGCGGCGAGCCGTCGCTGGTGATGGTGCCTTTGTAGAGTTTTACCGCGACGGAGTGCCCGGAGGGTTTCCACAGTGCCTTGTGGATCACCCCCGAGGCACCTTCTCCAAGGACTTCAGCCAGTTCCAGCTCGGGCCAGGGAATGTCTGGCGTGCTGTCATCGGCAGACAGCTGCACCGCCATTTCCACCGGGTTCCCCGCATACGCCAGCCAGGTCAGGCTTGGCAGCGCCAGCAGCCATTCGGGCAGGCGGGTGAAGCGGTTGGCGGCGATGCGCAGCAGTTCGAGGTTATGGCAGTTGGCCAGGCTTTCCGGCAATTGCGTCAGGTGATTGCCGGCCAGCATCAGTTTTTGCAGCAATGGCCGCGCGCCCAGTTCAACGGGCAACTGACTGATCTGGTTGTCGGTGAGGATCAGCCAGCGCAACAGCGGCGGCAGCGCAGCGGCGGGCACGTGGGTGATCCGGTTGGCCTTGAAGCCGACCATGCTCAGTTTCGCGCACTGGCCCAGGCATTCCGGCAGCTCGGTGAAGGCGTTGTCCGAGCAGAACAGCACGCGCAGGTGCGGCAGGCGGTGCAGGTCGTCGGGCAGGCGGCTCAGGGCGTTACCGCTGAGGTTGAGGATTTCCAGGGAGTCGGCCAGCGCGAAGATTTCCTCGGGGAATTCGGTCAGCCCGCAGGACAGGTCCAGGCGCGTGATGCCGGCCAATTGGCCGGCCTTGAGTTGGGCGAGGGTATGCATGGACGGCGCGATCTCTGGGCAAAGGGGGCGTAAATGGCGCTTATCATAGCGGTTGCGCGCGGCTCTGTTGCAATTGCCCGAGCCGGCTTGCCGTGCGCGCAAGGTCGATGGCCTGGCCGTGCAAGGCCTGTTCAAGGGGCTGCTCGCCGATCAGGATCAGGTGCTTGTCCCTGTCGTAAAGCACGTCCACCAGGTTGATAAAGCGCTGTTGCACGGCAATCGGGCACTCCGCCAGCGCGGGCAGGCCGTCGATGATCCAGTGGTCGAAGTCGTGGCACAGCAGCAGGTAGTCCATCACCGCCGTGAGCTGTTCGCACAGGTCGTTGAAGGTGAAGGCGATGGTGCGCCCCTGATGCCTGCGGCATTGCAACTGGCGGTTGCCGACGACCAGGGGCAGCGCCGGGCAATCCGCGGCAGGCAGGTCGAACGCTTCACGTTGGCTCGCAGTGCCCGGCCACAGGTAGTGGCCGGTGGTAAAACGCTGCGTGCTGTGGGCTTGGGGCAGGCTGCGAAAGTCCTTGGGCGCGCTGACTTCCAGCACGTCCATGCGCGCGGCGATCAGGTCGATCACCGGCTTGAAGCGTTGGTGGTACAGCGGGTTGGGCAGCAGGCCGGCGGGCGGGTAGTTGGACGTGACCAGCACCCACACGCCCCGTTGAAACAGCGCCTTGAACAGCCGGCTGATCAGCATCGCGTCGCCGATGTCGTGCACGTGGAACTCGTCGAAACACAGCACCTGGCAACCGGCCAGCAGCTCATCCAGGGTCACCGCCAGGGCATCGTCCTGTGCACGGTGCTTGAACATGCCCCGGTGCAAACGGGCAAAGAAGTCGTGGAAGTGCACGCGCTGCTTCTCGGCCATCGGCAACGCCTGGAAAAACCCGTCCAGCAACCAGCTTTTGCCGCGCCCCACCGGCCCGTGCAGGTACAGGCTGCGGGTCGGCTGGCGTGCCAGCAGGTGCCGCGATTCGCGGGCCAGGGCGCTGATGGCGCGGGTTTGCCCGGCGCTGAGGGTGTAGCCCTGTTGCGCGGCTTTTTGCGCAAAAAACCTGGTGATCGGCGAAGCGTCGTGGGGCGCGGTTTTTTTACCGAGCAAGCGACGGATCAGTGAAAGCGCGGCCAATGGGAATCACTCTGTCTACCGGTGGTCGCCTACTTTAGGGCGGCCATCGGGTTTTGACCAATACAGAAGGGCCCCTCGCGCTATCTCGAAAAAGCATGACACGCCTGCGTTGCCCTGTGAGCTGGCAGTTTCCCCCTGACTGACTAGGCTCATACACAGCAGTCACCCCTGTACAAGGATTTGGGGCAGTGAAGGGACGAGCAGTATTGGCAGTCATGAGCGCGATGCTCTGCAACACGGCTTATGGTGCGCAGCTTCAGGTCGAAGTGCGCATCGACGTGCAGCGGGGTTGCCAGTTGGTGGGTATCACCCGCGAGTCGGGCATCGAGCAACTTGGCGTTTTGGATTTTGGCAGCGGCCCGCGTCTGGATGACCCGGCCGGGCCCTTGAGTGCGGCCTTGATCAGCCAACGCCAGCCGCGCCTGGAGTGCAACCCCGACACGCCCTACCAGATGCGCGTTGACGGCGGCCTGCATGGCGGCACCGGCGAAGTGCGTTACCTGAGCGCCGCTGTCCCTTCGAGCAAACCCATTCCCTACCGCATTTTTGCCGACGCCGCGCGCCGTATCCCGTTGCCGGTGAATGTGCCGCTCAGCGGTCGCGTCCCAGATTCTGGCAGCGTCGATTTGCCCCTGTACGGTCGCATTGAACCGCTCAAGGATATTCCCGCCGTCGGTCGTTATTCCGACCTGCTCAAGGTCACGGTCACATGGTGAGTCGCGGCTTGGCCCTTGTGGCGATGGGCGGCTTGTTGCTGCTGGCGGATGACGTGCAGGCGGCGGTCAGCGGGCAGATCCACGCGCGCCTGGTGATTACCGCCAGTTGCGAGGTGAGCAAAGGCGCTGATACCACCCCCGTTACGCCGGACGGTGGCTCGGCGGTGCTGGATTTCGGCAGCCACGGGCCGACCTGGGACAACCGCCTGACCAGCGGCGTCACCGATGGCGAGAAGGCGCCGCTGGCGGTGTCCTGCAACCCCTCGCTGGTCAGCAGCTTCACGGTGACCATCGACGGCGGCGTCAACGGTGATGGCACCACCCGGCGCCTGAGCAACGGTCGTCAGACCATTCCCTATCGTTTATCGGCCGATGCACTGGGGCGCAGTACCTACAGCATCGGCCAGCAACGCAATTTCGTCGTGACCCGGGGCACACAAGTACCGATTCCGGTATTCGGCTCGGTGGTGGCGAATACCAGGGCCCTACCGGCCGGCATCTATACAGACACCCTGACGGTGACTCTGGATTGGTAAACCATGAGGATAGATATCATGCATGCACGTGTATCCAAGGTAGTTTTTCCATTACTGGCGCTGGCGTGGGTGTCGGGGTCACAGGCGGCCACGGTGGCCGGGACAATTGGCGCAACACTGGTGCTGACCAGCAGCTGCCAGGTCAACGGCGCGGCGGCCACCGGAGGGATGAGCTTCGGCGCATTGACCTTCGGCGCGTCCAACAGCTTGTTTACCGAGTCCTCGGGCCAGGTGCTGGGCGGCGGCGGCGGTGCGTTGTCGATTCTGTGTTCGGCGGGCACCTCGCCGACCTTGACCGTGGCCGGTGGCGCCAATGACGGCAAGTCCCCCGGCGGCACCCGCGCGTTGTTCGACGGCGTGGCCAACTACGTGCCCTACGACCTCTATACCGACAGTGGCCATTCGAACCTGGTGGCCATTGGCGGGGTCATCCCCCTCGCCGCCAGCACCGGTGTGGCCCAGGCCGTGAATATCTACGGTAAAGCCACCGGCAAGGCGGGGCTGCCAGCCGGCACCTATACCGACACGATCAATGTGACCCTGACGTTTTAACGGCCATGAAATGGGTGGGATGGGTGGCGCTGTGCATCGGCTGGGGCATGCCGGTGTCGCTGTTGGCCGTGACCAGCCAGTCGTTCCAGGTCAGTGCGACGATCACCCCGGGCTGCCTGGTGGCCAGCGGTGGCAGCAATTACGGCAGCCTGGCGTTCGGCAGCTATTCGGCGCTGGCGACCAGCACCGCGTCGGTGGCGCTGGCCAACTCGGTCGTCTTGCAATGCACGCCAGGGGTGGCGTTGAGCATGACGGTCGATGGCGGTTTGTATAACAGCGGCGGGCGGCGGATGCAGCTCAACAGCGGCACGGCGAAGGTGGCGTACCAGCTGTTTCGCGATGCGGCGCTGAGCCAGAGCCTGGGTATCAGCCAGAGCGTCAGCGTGGCCTACGCCAACGCGAACAACATCACCTTGCCGATTTACGGCCGGGTGCAGCTACCGGGCAATACGCCTGGGGGGACGTACAGCGACACGCTGCAGGTGCAGCTGACGTGGTAAGGCGAATGGCATAAGGAGTGGGATCTATGTATGCAGCTTCCCGGCAGTGGTGGGTAGCGGGTTTGTTTGGTGTGTTGGGGGTGGCGGGGCAGGTGCAGGCGGCCAGTTCGGTGCTGATCTGGCCGATTGACCCGGTGCTGGAGGCCGATCAGCAGGCCAGTGCGTTGTGGTTGGAAAATCGCGGTACGGAGACGGCCAACCTGCAGATCCGCGTATTTGCCTGGACGCAGAGCGGGTTCGACGAGCAATACCAGAACCAGCGCGATGTGATCGGCAGCCCGCCGGTGGCGAAGATCGCGCCGGGGCAAAAGCAGTTGGTGCGCTTGACCCGCACCAAGGAAGTGCCGCCCGGCCAGGAGTTGGCGTATCGCATCATCATCGATGAGATCCCCTCTGCCGAGCCCGTCGTCACTGCGGCGGACGGCAAGACCGCGGCGGCCGTGCGTTTCCAGATGCGCTATTCGGTGCCGTTGTTCGCTTATGGCCCGGGCCTTTGGAGCAAGGTTGACGGCACCCGCGACCGTGACCCCAAGACGGCCGGCAAACCGGATCTGAGCTGGAAGAAGGTCACGACCGGCGGCCGCAACTATGTGGAAATGCACAATCAGGGGGCCGTGCATGCGCGCCTGACGGATGCCAGCTTCAAGCAGGGCGGCCAGGCGCGCCCGCTGGTGGAGGGTCTGATGGGCTATGTGTTGCCCGGGGCAACCATGCGCTGGCAGGTGCCGGACGGCTTGCCGGCAGACCAACCGTTACAACTGCGGGTCAACGGCGCCACCCAAGTGGAGAGCCTGGCGCCGGGTCGGTAGAACAGGCGCGACAGGGCAGGGAATAGCCCCGGGTTTTAACGGATGGAGATGTCCATTGATGGACACAAAGCCTTGGTGAGCCAGGTTTGGGCTCGTTGTCTATGGCGATCGGTGTGGGTAGTGGGCAGCGTGTCGGTCCTGGTGTTCGCACCGCTGGGCCTGGCTGCGCCGTTGCCGCCGCCGCCCAGCAGTATGGAGGCTGTCGCCGATGCACAGTTGTTCCTGGAACTGGTGGTCAACGGGCAGGATACCGGCCGTGTGGTTGCCGTCAGCCAGCGTGCGGGTGGGCTGTTTCTGCCGGCGAGCGTGTTGCAGGAAATCGGTGTGAAACTGCCGGGCGAAGTGCCGCTCGAGGTCGATCTGGACAAGTTGGCCGGCTTGCACAGCGACTACGACAGCCAGGCCCAGCGCCTGGTGCTGACCGTGCCGGCGAGCTGGTTGCCGGAGCAGTTTATCGGCAACCGCAACAACTACCCGCGCACCCAGGCGCTGACCAGCTTTGGCGCGTTGCTCAACTACGACGCCTACCTCAACGATACCGACGACAGCAGCACTTACCTGGGCATCTTCAACGAAGTGCGCCTGTTCGATACCTGGGGCACGCTGTCCAATACTGGCCAATACCGCACCACCGTCGGCCGCGAGCCCCAGGACAGCACGTTCAACAACGGCTATCGGCGCTACGACACCACCTGGCGTTTCTCCGACGATGAGCGCCTGTTGACCTACGAGGCGGGCGACGTGATCAGCGGGGCCTTGCCCTGGAGCAGCTCGGTGCGCCTGGGCGGGGTGCAACTGTCCCGCGACTTCGGCGTGCGCCCGGACCTGGTGACCTACCCGTTGCCGCAGTTCGCCGGGGAAGCGGCGGTGCCGTCGTCGGTCGACCTGTTTATCAACGGCTACAAATCCAGCAGCGCCGACCTGCAGCCGGGGCCTTACACCTTGACCAACGTGCCGTTTATCAACGGTGCCGGCGAAGCGGTGGTGGTCACCACCGACGCCCTCGGGCGGCAGGTGTCCACCACGGTGCCGTTCTATGTCACCAGTTCGTTGCTGCAAAAAGGCCTGGCGGATTTTTCCCTGTCGGCCGGTAATCTGCGCCGCGACTACACCGTGCGCGACTTCGGCTACGGCCCCGGCGTGGCCAGCGGTACCTTCCGCTACGGGCTGTCGGATGCATTGACCGTGGAAAGCCATGCCGAAGCGTCCAATGACCTGACCCTTGGCGGCGTGGGTGGCAACCTGCGCCTGGGCAACTTCGGCGTGCTCAACACCGCCGTCAGCCAAAGCCAGTTCGACGGCGGGTCGGGCCAGCAACTGAGCCTGGGTTATCAATACAGCAGCCAGCATTACAGCCTGTCCTACCAGCGGGTCGAGCGCCGTGATCAATACGCCGACCTGACCCTGATCGACACCCCGTACGCCAGCCTCAGCAAGCGCAGCGAGCAGGTGACGCTGAGCCTGAACCTGAATGACTTTGGCAGCCTCGGCGTGGGCTATTTCGATGTGCAGGCGACGGACGATTCGCGCACTCGCCTGCTGAACCTGACGTGGAGCAAATCGCTGTGGCGCAACACGAGCTTTTACCTGTCGGCCAACCGCGAGATCGGTGACAGCAACTGGGCCGTGCAAGGGCAATTGATCATCCCGTTCGACGCCTACGGCAGCCTCAGCCTGGGCAGTGAGCGCAGCAACAGCGGGCAGGTGCAACAGCGTGTGAATTACAGCCGCGCCGTGCCGGCCGGTGGTGGGCTGGGTTTCAACCTGGGTTATGCGAGCGGCGACGTCCCGACCTATCGCCAGGCGGACCTGACCTGGCGCTTGCAGTCGGTGCAGTTGCAGGCCGGCGTGTATGGCACGCGCGACGCACAGACCCGCTGGGCCGACGCGGCCGGGTCGCTGGTGTGGATGGACAAGGAGTTTTTTGTCGCCAACCAGGTCAACGATGCCTTTGTGGTGGTGAGCACCGGCGGGTTTGCCGGGGTGCCGGTGCGCTACGAGAACCAGGTGGTCGGCGAGACCGATCGCAATGGGCACTTGCTGGTGCCGTGGAGCAGCGCCTACTACCGCGCCAAGTATGAAATCGACCCGTTGAACTTCCCCACCAACGTGCAAGTGGCCAACGTTGAACAACGGGTGGCGGTGCGTCGGGGCAGTGGTTACCTGTTGGAGTTTCCGGTGCGCCGGGTGGTGGCGGCCAGTATCACGCTGGTGGATGCCCAGCATCAGGACTTGCCCCTCGGCAGCCAGGTGCGGCATGAGCAAAGCGCGGGGTTGGCGGTGGTCGGCTGGGACGGTTTGGTCTACCTGGAGAACCTTGCGGCGCATAACACGCTGCAAGTCACCCTCAGTGGCGGGCAAAGCTGCCAGGCCACCTTCGACCTGGACATTACCCAGGCGCAGGTGCCCCTGATCGGGCCGCTGGTGTGTCAATGAATTAAGGAGCGTGCGTGTGCGGGGCAAGGAATGGCTGTGGAGTCTGTTGTTGGTGGCGTGCGTGGGCGTGTCGACGCAGGTGCACGCGGCGTGCAGCGCGGTCGCTACCTCGCCGGCCAGCTTTGGCCCGGTGAGTTCGATGTCGGTGCTCGCCACGGCGCAGCCCAGTTCCACCACCAACGCTGGCCTGAGTTGCACCCCGCTGTTGCTGTCGATACTCGGCAGTGGCGACCAATTCACCGCAAAGATCACGGGGTCGACCCAGGGCGGCCTGCTGGGGCCGACCGGTGATGTGATCCCCTATACGATCTATGGCAACAACTCCACGACGTATCCCATTACACGCGGCACCACGTTCGACTTTGGCGGCAGCAGCGGTATCGCCCAGAACTACGGGTTGGTGTTCGGCCCAGGCACCAAGACCTTGCCGCTGTATCTGCGCAGTGTCGTTGGAAGCAACGTGGCCGCGGGCCTGTACAGCGAAACCCTGAGCATCGTCTGGACCTGGAATTACTGCTCAAGCATCAACCTGCTCGGCGTGTGTCTGGGGCGCGACAGTGGCACCGGCACGCAGGCACTGACCGTCAGCATGCTGGTGACCAACGACTGCCTGATCACCACGCCGGCGATCGCCTTCGGCAGTGCCCCGGTGGTCAGTGGGTTTGCCACCGTCAATGGCCAGGCCAGCGTCAATTGCACCAAGGGCAGCGCCTACACCGTCGGCCTCAGCGATGGGCAGCAGCCGGTCAGCGTCGGCGGGCGCCGCCGGATGATTTCCGGCAGCAACTATTTGGCCTACGACATCTTTGTCAGCGCTGGCACCACCCGCTGGGGCAGCGTCGGCGCCGCGCGGCGGGCCAGTGCCACGGCGGACATCAACCCCGGCAACGGCCTGGGCACCGGCAGCCAGGTGTTCAACTACAACGCCAGGATCTACACCGACCAGGCCACGCCGCCCGGGGGCACCTACCTGGATAACGTGGTGCTGGATGTCGGCTTCTAGAGCTTTTGCAGCGCGGGCGTGGGCTGATCCACCGGGCTGACCATTGCATAGTTGTAGCCGCCGCCTGACCAGTACTCGGCCTGCAGGCCATCGGCGCTGCGGCTGCCACGGGGCAGGAAGCCGTTGTCCGGGCCCGGTGGGCGAATGTAGAAACTGATGCGCCGACCTTGCGGGTCTTCGTACAGCACCATCGCCGCCGCGCCCTGGTCGGTGGTGAGCAGGCGCCCGCTGACGGGCGTGTAGCCCGATGAACTCAAGTCCGGCAGGCGGCTGGCCTGGCTAAAGTAACGATCCAGCCAGGCTTGCATGCTGCCGCCGTCTTGGACGTGATAGTCGGCGGGCAGCACACCGTCCTGGGCAAACAGGCGGTAGGCCTGCATGGCGTCGGCCATCGGCGCCAGGGGCGGTTGCGTGGCTTCGCGGGCCTGCCAGCCGCCAATGCCGCCGAGGCTGACGGCGATCAACAGCACCGCCGCCGAGGCCAAGTGGCGGCGCGATTGGTGCTTGCGGCGCTGGCGAATCTGCGCCGGGTCCAACTGCGGGTTGGCCGGCTGTTGCAGGGCGCCGCCGAGCGCGGCGCGCAGCAACTGCGCATCCTGCTGCCAGGCATGGACCTGGGCGGCAACGTCGGGGTGGGCGGCCAGATAGGTGTCGAGCACACGGCGATCGCTGTCCAGCAGTTGGTGATCGACGTAGGCATGCAAATCGCGTTCGCTGGGGGGCAGGCTGATCATTTGAGTATCCGCAGGGAAGGGCTGGCAATTTCGCCATCACTGAGTTGGCGCAAGGCTTGACGCGCGCGGGACAGGCGCGACATCACGGTGCCGATGGGCACCTCGAGGATGTCGGCGACTTCCTTGTAGCTCAAGCCTTCGACCGACACCCACAGCAGCAGGGCGCGCTGTTCGGTGTTGAGTTGGTCGAAGGCTTGCAGGGTCGATTGGGCGATGACCGTGCGTTCCACCGACGGCTGCGCGTCGTCGCGACCGATGAAGAACTCGAGCATGCGCGCGTAGCGACGGCTGCGGCGGTGGGCGTCGAGGAACTGGCGGTAGAGGATCGAAAACAGCCAGGCACGCAAATCGCCTTCGCTGCGCTTGTCGGCCCAGCGGGTGATGGCCCGTTCCAGGGTCGACTGCACCAGGTCGTCGGCGCTGCTGGCGTTACGGGTCAGGGACACGGCAAAGCGCCGCAGCCTGGGGATGAGTTCACGTAACGCTTCGTCGAGTTCATGCATGGGAGTCGGGCTGGTCACTACGCTGGGACTAGAGAGACGTCTGACGTTGGCGGTTATTCCAGCTCCGGGGAAATAAATCATCGGCGGGGGAATAGAGCGGGTCGGCGTTCGTCTTAATGCTCCGACCTTATGTTCCACCCCTAAGGCCTCTGGCCCTGGAGCTCCTTCATGGTAGATCACTCTTCACCGCCCCGTCCTCCGCTGAGCACCGCGAGCCTGATCGCACGCCTGGCAGGTATCGGTGCCGTGGTTGCGCTGGTGGCCGGGGCATTTGCCTACGTCAACGGCACGCTTGACCCACAGCGCTTGCGCCCGAAAACCTTGGTCAATGCCTTGGAAACCAATAACGGCGTGCATCCCGGCTTCCGGCGTAATCATGCCAAGGGCGTGTGTGTCACCGGGTATTTCGAGAGCAGCGCTGAAGCCCGTGCATATTCCAGCGCCGAGGTGTTCAGCGCGGCCAGGACCCCGGTGATCGGCCGTTTTGCCTTGCCCAGCGGCAACCCCTATGCGCCGGACAGCAGCGTGCCGATCCGCAGTTTTGCCGTGCAGTTCAGCCAGGCCAACGGCCAGCAATGGCGCACCGGGATGAACAGCATGCCGGTGTTCCCGGTGGGTACGCCTGAAGCGTTCTACGCAATGCTCAAGGCGGGTGCGCCGGACCCGGCCACCGGCAAGCCGAACCCTGCGGGCATGCCCGCGTTTTTTGCCGCGCACCCGGAGACGGCGGCGTTCCTGGCGTGGGTCAAGACCGCCAAGCCGTCGGCCAGTTACGCCACCGAAACCTATAACGGGATCAACGCGTTCTACCTGGTGGGCGCCGATGGCAAGCGCCAGGCGGTGCGCTGGGAGGTGGTGCCGCAGCGTCAGGATGCAGCAGGTGACACTGCGCCGGCCGGTGCCGATTTTCTCGAAAAGGACCTGGTGCAACGCCTGACTGAAGGGCCGTTGCGTTGGCAATTGAACATGACCCTGGCCAACCCCGGCGACCCGCTGGACGACGCGAGCAAGACCTGGCCTGGCGAGCACAAGGTGCTGAACGCCGGGACGCTGGTGTTGCAAAGCAGCCAGCCGCAGGCGGAGGGCGATTGCCGCGACATCAACTTTGATCCGCTGATTCTGCCCAGTGGCATCGAAGCCTCCAATGACCCGCTGCTGGCCGCACGTTCAGCGGCGTATGCCAGTTCATACCTGCGCCGTGCCGGTGAAGTCAGCGCGCTGCACAGCGCCCCTCAGGAGTCAAAGCCATGAATGCCCAACCGCGCTTTTTTGCACCCTTGGCACGTCTGCTGCACTGGCTGATGGCGCTGATGATCATCGCCATGTTGTTTATCGGGGCCGGGTTGGCGGCTTCGGTGTCGGAGCGGCATGAATGGTTGATCCATCTGCACAAGCCGCTGGGGATTGCGATCCTGGCGCTGGTGATTGTGCGATTGGTGGTGCGTTTTTCCACGCGTCAGCCGTCGTTGCCAGCCGATCTGCCGCTGTGGCAAGTGCTGGCAGCCAAGGCGTCCCATCTGGTGTTGTACGGGTTGATGCTGGTGTTGCCGCTGTTGGGCTGGGCGATGATTTCGGCCGCGGGCGACCCGGTGATGCTCAGCAGTTCGGTGCAACTGCCCGCGCTGATGGCGGCGAATGCGCCGTTGTTTGCGGTGCTGCGCAAGGCCCATGGGTTTCTTGCCTACCTGTTGTTCCTGACGGTGCTGTTGCACCTCGCGGCGGCGTTGTTCCATGGGTTGATTCGCCGTGATGGCGTGTTGCAAAGCATGACGGGTACAAAGGACTGATCCGGGTTGAGCGAGTTTGCTCGCTCAACCCATCCAAAATCAGCGCAACACGCCGACGATATCGGCGACGGTGCTCAACACGTCCTTGCCCAATTGCATCGAGCGTTTGCCCGACCAGCCGGTGTGGGGGTTGGGCGCGTCGTCGTTGTCCTTGAAGGGCATTTCCAGGGTCAGCGACAGGCAGTCGTATTTTTCACCGACGGCATTGCAGGCCAGGGTCATGTTGGCCTCGCCCGGCAGGTCGCGGGTGTAGCCGTGGGTGGTCTGGAAGTCGCGGGTCAGGGCGCTGAGGTGGCGGCGGAAGTGTTTTTCCAACGCCTCGATACGCGGCGTGTAGCCTGGGTTGCCTTCGCAGCCGGCGGTGAAGACATAGGGGATTTCTTCGTCGCCATGGATGTCGAGGAACAGGTCGACGCCGTACTTTTCCATCTGTTGCTGGATGAACAGCACTTCCGGGCTGATCTCCTGGCTGGCGCTCTGCCACGCACGGTTGAGGTCCTGGCCCATGGCGTTGGTGCGCAGGTGGCCATGGAACGCCCCGTCCGGGTTCATGTTGGGCACCAGGTACAGGTCGGCGACTTTCAGCAGTTTTTTCAGTTCGCTGTCACCGTCCTGTTGCAGGCGTTCGATAATGCCTTCCATAAACCATTCGGCCATGTGTTCGCCGGGATGCTGCTGGGCGATGATCCAGATTTTGCGTCGGCCTTCGCCGCCTTTGCCACGGCGTAGCAACTGGATATCGCGGCCCTCGACGCTTTTTCCGGTGGCCAGCAGTTGGGTGCCGGCGCGGCTCAGGGCCTGGCCGATCAGCCAGTCGTGGCGTTCGCGGCTGTAGGGCTCGAAATAGGCAATCCACGCATGCTTTTCGCGGGTTTCAAGGCTGATGTGCAGGAACTCGCCGTCAAAACGCGTGGGGACGCGGAACCAGTTGATATGGTCATAGGAGGCGACGGCGTTGTAGCCGCTCCAGGCGTGTTTGTAGGACGACTGGCTCGCGTTGCTCAAACGGAAGGTGTGGGTGTGGCCCACATGCATGCCTTCGGCCTTGAAGTGGAACCATTGGAAATGTGGGCTACGGGTATCGGGTTTGATGGCGAGCAGCAGCTGGAACGCATCGCTGGCGTCGAGCACCTGGATATTGCCACTGTCGAAATCGGTGCTGATCCTGATGGAGGTCAAGGCCACGGTCATAGTCTGGTTGCCTGAGTATGAGTGTTGTGGCGGATATCTTACACAGGAGCCAGGCAAAATCTTGACGCAAAATTGTTGCAGGGAGGAGGGGGCGTCGTCCTTGACGCGCCAGCAGCTTAGAATCTATGAGATTGATTCTCAAGCGCTAATTCGCAAAGATCCGACGTAGAGCGTTCGTTCGGCTTTCTTTTGGCGATGGTCTTTTGCTACCATGCGCGCCATCAAGCAACACACAGTCTTCATTAGCCTGAAGCCATGCCAGGGAAACTGGCAAAAAAAAGACCCGGCCAAAGAGCCGGGTCAAAAACCGTGATTAGCCTGATGAGGAGATATTCCAAGAGTCCGACCTAAGGTCCCTTGGTCTATCGACTGATCTCGCGATCAGCTGGGTCCAATAATAATCATTATCATTTGCAAGTCAAATGTTTTTATCGTCGAGATAGAAATATTTTTCCTTTGCGCCTGTTAAACGGTTGCCTGTGTTTCTGGCGCGCGCAACGATCGCTCCACCATCGCCTTCGCCATATCAATCAAATACACCACTGAAAACGCCAGGTCGCGGTTGTTGCCTTGGTGGCTGCTCGCTGATTCATAGGCGGTGGCTGCGGCACTGCGCAACAGGTCCGATGCGTGCACCAGCGCTTCTTCCTGGCTGATGCCGGGTTTTATGCTGAAGAAGGTGTCGTCCGTCGCTGATAGCGACACCTCTTCCTTCAAGTAATAGTCCAGCGCGCGCTGGGCGGCGCCACTGCTGCGCATGTCGAGGATATCGGCAGTTTCGGCTACTTCGGGCTGGGGATGGAGGCTTGTGGTCATAAGGGGCGGTACTCCGGGTGGGTGTCGAAAACCTTATGTCCGATCATAGTACGTATCGTATTTATGTCGTTTTATGGATTACTACAAACTGTTTATTGCCCGGGAAAATGCCTCACGTATTGTCAGGCCCCATGGATAAATGGATAGCGCTGGTGAAAGCCAGCATGAAACACCCCAAGGTCACGCAAACCGAGCTGGCCGAGCGCTTGGGCATGACCCAGGGCGGCGTCGGCCACTGGCTGGCAAAACGTCGTGTGCCGAGCGTCGCGGATATGAACCGGGTGTTGGCGGAGTTGGGCCTGGGCTACCTGGAGGTTTCGTTGCAGATTCGCGAACGGTCCGCCGAGGAGCCCGGCCCGACGAGCCACTACAACCCGTATTTCCGCTACCCGGTCAGTGATTGGAGCGGCCTGTACGAAACCCGTGAAGAGCGTGCCACCTATGGCGCGCCACGCTTCGAGCTGACGGATTACCACGCCCGAGGCGAAGCGTTCTGGCTGCCGGTCACGGGCGATGCCATGACCGCGCCCAGCGGCCTGAGCATCAGCGCGGGCATGCTGATCCTGGTGGACCCGGCCATCACCGCCGAACCGGGCAAGCTGGTGGTTGCCCAATGGGCCGACAGCCCACAGGCGACCTTCCGCCAGTTGCTGAAAGAGAGCGGCCAGCTGTACCTGGTGCCGCTCAACCCGACTTACCCGAAACAGCTGCTCACCGACGATTGCCGCATCCTCGGCGTGGTGGTGCAGGCCACGGCGAAGTTCTAGCCCGCTGTTTCGAGCTCCACCAGCGCGCAACCTTCGGCAACCATTTCGCCTTCCTGGCAGAACAGTGCCTTGACCACGCCCGCCTGGGGCGCACGAATGCTGTGCTCCATCTTCATGGCCTCCAGCACCACCAGTTGCGTACCGGCCTCCACGGTTTGGCCGACCTCCACCAGCACCCGCACGATGCTGCCGTTCATCGGTGCCGTGAGGCCACCCTGGTGCGACTGGTTGGCGTCGACCGCTGCAATCGGGTCGAACAGGCTGACCGCGTGCACCTCGCCGTCCCAGCGCAGATACACCGTATCGCCGCTGCGTACCGCCAGGTGGCCACGGCGCAGGCCCTGTTGCTCTACCCACAGCTGTTCGCCGCGCAACTGCGGCGTGTCTTCCGCCAGCGTCACCAGCCGGTCCTGGCCATTGCAGCTCAAATGCACGGACACCTCGGCCGGCAGCCCGGCGCGAAAGCCACGGGTGTCGGCCCAAGGCCCATCGCCCACCGGCAAACTCTGCATAAAGGCCGCGGCGGCCGCCTGCCAGAACCCATCGCTCAACGCGCCCGGCACCGGCAGCAGTTCATCCTGATAACGCGGGATAAACCCCGTATCCAATTCAGCCGCCGCAAACGCAGGATGGCCGATGATGCGCCGCAGAAAGCCCAGGTTGGTCTTGAGCCCGCCGACGGCAAACTCGTCGAGCATGCTCAGCAAACGCAGGCGGGCTTGTTCACGGTCTTCGCCCCAGGCAATCAGCTTGCCGAGCATCGGGTCGTAGAAGGGCGACACGCTATCGCCTTGGGCGACGCCGCTGTCCACCCGACGCCCAGGGCCCGCCGCCGATTCGCGGTACAGCGCCAGGTGCCCGGTCGCCGGCAAGAAATCATTGGTCGGGTCTTCCGCATACAAGCGCACTTCAATCGCATGGCCGATCAGCGGCACCTGCGCTTGGGTGATGGGCAACGCCTCGCCCTGGGCGACGCGGATCTGCCAGGCCACCAGGTCGAGGCCGGTAATCGCCTCGGTCACCGGATGCTCCACCTGCAGGCGCGTGTTCATCTCCATAAAGAAGAATTCACCGCGCGCATCCAGCAAGAATTCCACCGTGCCAGCGCCGACATAACCAATGGCCTGGGCCGCGCGCACGGCGGCTTCGCCCATGGCCTTGCGCTGTTCAACGCTCAAGCCCGGCGCCGGTGCTTCTTCGACGACCTTTTGGTGGCGGCGCTGAATCGAGCAGTCGCGCTCGTTGAGGTACAGGCAGTGGCCGTGCTGGTCTGCAAACACCTGGATTTCCACATGGCGCGGCTTGAGCAGGTATTTCTCCACCAACATCTGCCCGTTGCCGAAGGACGACAGCGCCTCACGCTGGGCAGAGGCGAGGGCCTCGGCCAGCTGGCTGACCTCCTCGACCACCTTCATGCCCTTGCCGCCGCCGCCCGCCGTGGCCTTGAGCAACACCGGATAACCGATGCGCTCGCAAGCGTCGCGGAATGTTTCCAGGTCCTGGGCTTCACCGTGATAACCCGGCACCAACGGCACGCCGGCGGTTTCCATCAGCGCCTTGGCTGCGGATTTGCTGCCCATGGCGTCAATGGCCGAGGCGGGCGGGCCGAGGAAGATCAAACCGGCGGCTTCAATTGCACGGGCGAACCCGGCGTTTTCCGACAGGAAACCGTAGCCTGGATGAATCGCCTGGGCGCCGCTGGCGTGGGCGGCGGCGATCAGTTTATCGATTTGCAGGTAACTCTCGGTGGCCTTGCTGCCGCCCAGGTCAACGCGGATATCGGCTTCGCGGCTGTGGCGTGCATCGCGGTCGGTGGCGCTGTGCACGGCCACGGTGGTCAGGCCCATGGCCTTGGCGGTGCGCATCACCCGGCAGGCAATTTCACCGCGATTGGCCACCAGTACGGTGGTCAGTGTGCTCATGAACGCGGCTCCTGGGACTGCCAGCTCGGCGCACGTTTTTGCAGGAACGCCCGCAGGCCTTCCTGGCCTTCGGCGCTGACGCGAATCCGGGCGATGGCATTTTCGCAATAGCGACGCAACGCCGGTGTGAGGGCGCCGTTACCGACTTCGCGCAACAGATCCTTGCTGGAACGCATCGCGGCCGGGCTGTTTTGCAACAGGTTGGCGACCCACAACTCGACCTGCAGATCCAACTCGCTGATTGGATAACTCTCCGCCAACAAACCGATCTCCCGCGCCCGCTGGCCGCCGAAACGCTCAGCGGTCAAGGTATAACGCCGCGCGGCGCGTTCGCCGATGGCCTGCACCACGAACGGGCTGATCACCGCCGGGGCCAGACCAATGCGCACTTCCGACAGGCAGAACTGCGCATCATCGGCGCCGATCGCCATGTCGCAGCAACTGATCAAGCCCAGCGCGCCACCGTAGGCCGCGCCTTGCACCACCGCCAGGGTAGGAATTTTCAGCTTGGCCAGGTTGTACATCAGCTCCGCCAGTTCGCGGGCGTCGTCCAGGTTGGTGTGGTAATCCAGCTCGGCCGACTGCTGCATCCAGGCCAGGTCGGCGCCGGCGCTGAAATGCTTGCCGCGACCGCGCAACACGAGAAAGCGCAGGGAGGGATCGCCCTGCACCTGGTCGAGGGCGATGATCAGTTCGCGGATCATCTCGGCATTGAATGCGTTGTTCTTGGCTTCGCGACTGAGCCACAGCGTGGCAAAGCCACGGCTGTCGGTGATCAGTTCGAGGGTGTTGAAATCGCTCATGGGGTACAGCTCCATTTACATGCGGAACACGCCGAAGCGGCTCGGCTCGATGGGGGCATTCAACGCGGCAGACAGGGCCAGGGCCAGCACGTCACGGGTTTGCAACGGGTCGATGACCCCGTCGTCCCACAGGCGCGCGCTGGAGTAGTAGGGGTGGCCCTGGGTTTCGTATTGGTCGAGGATCGGCTGCTTGATCGCGGCTTCTTCCTCGGCACTGAACCCAACGCCTGCGCGTTCGGCCTGCTCGCGCTTGACCTGCACCAGCACGCCAGCGGCCTGTTCGGCGCCCATCACGCCGATGCGCGCATTTGGCCACATCCACAGGAACCGTGGGTCATAGGCGCGGCCGCACATGCCGTAGTTACCGGCACCAAAGCTGCCGCCGATGATCACCGTGAACTTCGGCACCTTGGCGCAGGCCACGGCTGTGACCAGTTTGGCGCCGTGCTTGGCGATGCCGCCGGCTTCGTATTTCTGCCCGACCATGAAGCCGGTGATGTTCTGCAAAAACAGCAGGGGAATGCCGCGCTGGCACGCCAGCTCGATAAAGTGCGCACCTTTTTGCGCGGCTTCGGCGAACAGGATGCCGTTGTTGGCGAGGATCGCCATCGGGTAGCCGTGCAGGTGCGCAAAACCGCACACCAGGGTGGTGCCGAACAGCGCCTTGAACTCATCGAACACCGAACCGTCGACGAGACGCGCGATCACTTCGCGCACGTCGAACGGTTGCTTGGCATCGGCCGGGATCACGCCGTACAACTCTTCGCCGCTGTACAACGGCGCCACGGGCGTGCGTTGCAGCAACTGGCCCTGCTTGCGCCAGTTGAGGTTGGCCACGCTGCGCCGCGCCAAGGCCAAGGCGTGTTCGTCGCTGTCGGCATAGTGGTCGGCGACGCCGGAGATCTTGCAGTGCACATCGGCACCGCCAAGGTCTTCGGCGCTGACCACTTCGCCCGTGGCGGCCTTCACCAGCGGCGGGCCGGCGAGGAAGATGGTGGCTTGCTGGCGCACCATGATCGCTTCGTCGGCCATGGCCGGCACATAGGCGCCGCCGGCGGTGCACGAGCCCATCACCACGGCGATCTGCGGGATGCCCTGGGCGCTCATGTTGGCCTGGTTGAAGAAGATCCGCCCAAAGTGCTCGCGGTCGGGGAACACCTCGTCCTGGCGCGGCAGGTTGGCGCCACCGGAATCCACCAGGTAGATGCACGGCAGGCGGTTCTGTTCGGCGATGGTCTGGGCGCGCAGGTGTTTTTTCACGGTGAGCGGGTAGTAGGAACCGCCTTTCACCGTGGCGTCGTTGGCGACGATCATGCATTCAACGCCCTCCACGCGGCCGATCCCGGCAATCACCCCGGCGGCGGGCACGTCTTCGCCATACACCTGATGGGCGGCGAGCTGGCTCAGTTCGAGGAACGGCGAGCCCGGGTCGAGCAGGCGGTTGATGCGCTCACGGGGCAGCAGTTTGCCGCGTGAGGTGTGGCGCTCCTGGGCTTTCGCGCCGCCGCCTTGTTGCACGTGGGCGAGCAAGGTGTGCAGGGCATCGACCTGCTGGCGCATCGCCGCGCTGTTGGCGGCAAACTCCGCAGAGCGGGGGTTGAGCTGGGTATGCAAGGTGGCCATGGCGCGCTCCCTCAGCGGGTTTCGTTGAAGAGTTCGCGACCGATCAGCATCCGGCGAATCTCACTGGTGCCGGCGCCGATTTCATACAGCTTGGCGTCACGCAGCAGGCGGCCGGCGGGGAATTCATTGATGTAGCCATTGCCGCCGAGGATCTGGATCGCGTCGAGGGCCATTTGCGTGGCGCGTTCGGCGCTGTAGAGGATCACGCCAGCGGCGTCCTTGCGCGTGGTCTCGCCGCGCTCGCACGCCTGGGCCACCGCGTAGAGGTAGGCGCGGCTGGCGTTGAGTTGGGTGTACATGTCGGCGACCTTGCCCTGGATCAGCTGGAATTCGCCGATGCTTTGGCCGAACTGCTTGCGGTCGTGGATGTAGGGGACGATCAGGTCCATGCACGCTTGCATGATCCCGGTGGGGCCGCCGGAAAGGACCACGCGTTCGTAGTCCAGGCCGCTCATCAGCACTTTCACGCCGCCGTTGAGCACGCCGAGGATGTTTTCTTCCGGCACTTCGACGTCATCGAAAAACAGCTCGCACGTGTTGGAGCCGCGCATGCCCAGCTTGTCGAACTTGCTGCTGCGGCTGAAGCCTTGCCAGTCCCGTTCGACGATAAACGCGGTGATGCCGTGGGCGCCCTTTTCCAGGTCGGTCTTGGCGTAGATCACGTAGGTGCTGGCGTCGGGGCCGTTGGTGATCCAGGTCTTGCTGCCGTTGAGCACGTAGTGGTCGCCGCGTTTGTCGGCGCGCAGTTTCATCGAGACCACGTCGGAACCGGCATTCGGTTCGCTCATGGCCAGCGCACCGACGTGTTCGCCGCTGAGGAGCTGCGGCAGGTACTTGAGTTTTTGCGCGTGGTTGCCGTTGCGGTTGATCTGGTTCACACACAGGTTGGAGTGGGCGCCGTAGGACAACGCCACCGAGGCAGAACCGCGGCTGATCTCTTCCATCGCCACCACGTGGGCCAGGTAACCCAGGCCCGCGCCGCCGTATTCTTCCGGCACCGTAATGCCGAGCAGGCCCATGTCGCCGAACTTGCGCCACAGGTCGGCGGGGAACAGGTTGTCGCTGTCGATTTGCGCGGCGCGGGGGGCGATTTCCTTGGCTACAAAGGACTGCACCTGATCGCGCAGCATGTCGATGGTTTCGCCGAGGGCGAAGTTCAGGGACGGGTAACTCATGGACAGGCACCTTAATGTGAGCTTTGTTTTTGTGTGGGCTGAACGTCGGGGGAGGGCGCTCACCTTTACGTTAACGTAAGCTTGCGTTACGGCGCTGTCAATCGTAGTTTACGTTTACGTCAACCTACAAAAAAGACAACAGGGGTCGTTATGGAACAACCTAATCAGAGCTACAGCCGTGGCGCTCAGGACAAGACCTTGCTGGCCATGACGATCGGCCAGGCGTTCGATCACACCGTGGCGCAATACCCCGATGGCGAAGCCCTGGTGGTGCGCCATCAGCAACGTCGCTACACCTGGCGGCAACTGGCCGAGACCGTTGACCTGCACGCCCGCGCCTTCCTTGCCCTGGGCATGCAGACCGGTGATCGCCTGGGCATCTGGGCCCCCAACTGCGCCGAGTGGTGCATCAGCCAGATCGCCAGCGCCAAGCTGGGCGTGATCCTGGTCAACATCAACCCGGCCTATCGCAGCAGTGAATTGGACTACGTGCTCAAGCAGTCCGGTTGCCAGTGGCTGGTGTGCGCCGGGGCGTTCAAGACCTCCGATTATCATGCGATGGTGCAGGCGTTGAAGCCCGACTTGCGCGGCCTGATCAGCCTCGACCCCAGCCCGCCGCCGGGCTTCATGCCCTGGTCGCAACTGGCGGCCCTCGGCGCTGGCGTGCCGCCCGAGCAACTGCACAGCCGCCAGGCCAGCCTGCATTTCGATCAGCCCGTCAATATCCAGTACACCTCCGGCACCACCGGTTTCCCCAAGGGCGCCACCCTCAGTCACCACAACATTCTCAATAACGGTTACATGGTCGGCGAAAGCCTCGGCCTGACCGCGCAGGATCGCCTGGTGATCCCGGTGCCGCTGTATCACTGCTTCGGCATGGTGATGGGCAACCTCGGCGGCATCACCCATGGCACCACGATGATTTACCCCAGCGACGGCTTCGACCCGCTGCTGACCCTCAGCGCCGTCGCCGAAGAACGCGCCACCGGCCTCTACGGCGTGCCCACCATGTTCATCGCCGTGCTCGATCACCCGCGCCGCGGCGAGTTCGACCTGGCCAGCCTGCGCACCGGCATCATGGCCGGCGCCACGTGCCCCATCGAAGTGATGCGCCGGGTGATCAGCGAGTTGCATATGGGCGAAGTGCAGATTGCCTACGGCATGACCGAGACCAGCCCGGTGTCGTTGCAGACCGGCGCCAATGACGACCTGGAGCGCCGCGTCACCACGGTCGGGCGTACCCAGCCACAATTGGAAAACAAGATCATCGACGTCGACGGCAACACGGTTGCCCGCGGCGAGATCGGCGAACTCTGTACCCGTGGCTACAGCGTGATGCTCGGCTACTGGAACAATCCCGAAGGCACCCGCGAAGCCATCGACGAAGCGGGCTGGATGCACACCGGCGACCTGGCGAGCATGGACGCGCAGGGCTACGTGTGCATTGCCGGGCGCAACAAGGACATGATCATTCGCGGCGGCGAAAACGTTTACCCGCGGGAGCTGGAAGAGTTTTTCTTCACCCACCCGGCGGTGGCGGATGTGCAGGTCATCGGCATTCCGGACGAGCGTTATGGCGAAGAGATTGTGGCCTGGGTCAAGTTTCACCCCGGTCATGTGGCCAATGCCCTGGAGCTGCAAACCTGGTGCAAGGGGCGCATTGCACACTTCAAGACGCCCAGGCATTTCAAGTTTGTGGAGGAGTTTCCGATGACGGTGACGGGCAAGATCCAGAAATTCCGCATGCGCGAGATTTCGATCGAGGAATTGCAAACCCACTCTCAATAACACCTCAGGTTTATGTGGGAGCTGGCTTGCCTGCGATAGCGGTACATCCGCCACACATGCAGTGACTGACACACTGCTATCGCAGGCAAGCCAGCTCCCACATTGAATTGCAGTGTGCCAGGACAATCGCAGAAAGCACAAAGGGGACCCTAAGGTCCCCTTTAATTTGTCGTTGCGTGCTCTTTTTTTATTATTGAGGGGCGGTCTATTGTTGTTTTTGGCAACCGTTACCCTTTACCGCTGTTTTTGGCGACCCCCATCCGGGGTCAAGAGCAAACGTATTTTTTTGAACGCTGATCTGCTTCTTCGCACGCGATCCAACCAGTGGGTAGCTACCTGAGGTAGTTTTATTTTTCTCTACTGGTCGCGGGTTTCGGCATGGCCGTTCCCTGCGAAGCACATCTTCTCCAAAAAAATCTGTTAGCTGCGTCTCTGCCGTGTTGTTTTTGTTATGTCAGAGTCGTTTCGTCTTATTTTTATTAGGTTTGGCGCTTTTTATTCTTGTTATGCCATAGAGATAGCAGAAGCCGTGCCAACTTTTAAAAGTCCTTTAAAATCAATGGTTTGATTTTTGTGTAGGTAATTGCCTACGGCAAATGAGACAAAATATGTTCCCGTGTTACTCGATGTGTAGGCGGGCGGTAACACATTGTCACGGCTATGCTACTCAACCGGCGTTACGCGCCTTGGCCACACGTGATCCTGTCGGCCGACCGAGCACGCAGCTGATTTGCTCGCCCGCGCGGATCAATGCTTCCAGGTCGATACCGGTCTCGATGCCCAGGCCATTGAGCAGGTACAGCACATCTTCGGTGGCGACGTTACCGCTGGCGCCTTTGGCATAGGGGCAGCCGCCGAGACCCGCGATAGAGCTGTCGAACACGTTGATCCCCTCCAGCAGGCTGGCGTAGATATTCGCCACGGCCTGGCCGTAGGTGTCGTGGAAGTGCCCCGCGAGCTTGTCCCGCGGCACCTGCGCACCGACCACCTCGAACAGCCGCCGTGTCGCGCCCGCCGTGCCGGTGCCGATGGTGTCGCCCAGGGACACTTCATAGCAGCCCATGGCATACAGCTCCCGCGCCACCGCCGCCACCTGCTCCGGGGCGACCTGGCCTTCGTAGGGGCAACCCAGTACACAGGACACATACCCACGCACACTGATCCCCTGTTGTTTCGCCGCTGCCATGATCGGCGCAAAGCGTTCCAGGCTTTCGCTGATGGAGCAGTTGATATTGCGCTGGGAAAACGCCTCGGACGCCGCCGCAAACACCGCGACCTCCTTGACCCCGGCAGCCAACGCATCTTCAAAACCGCGCAGGTTCGGCGCCAGAGCGCCGTAGGTCACCCCCGGCTTGCGCTGGATCTGCGCGAACACCTCGGCCGACCCGGCCATCTGTGGCACCCATTTGGGCGAGACAAAACTGCCGACTTCGATATAGCTCAAGCCGGCCGCACTGAGGGCGTCCACCAACTGGACCTTGTCGGCCACGCTGATGGGCTGGGCTTCGTTCTGCAAACCGTCGCGCGGGCCGACTTCCACCAGGCGCACATGGGAGGGGAGAGACATGGCAGCTACCTTCTGATCAATGGCCAACCTGGCTCATGGTGTGGGCCAGGGCCTGGGTGCAGCGCTCTTCGGCGGTGTCCAGTTCCAGTTTCATCTGTTCGATATCCAGCAACTGTTGCTCAAGTTGCTCACGGCGTTCGGCGATTTTGCTGAGCATGCTGTTGAGTTGGATGTGGTTGCCGCTGGTGGGATCGTAGAGTTCGATCAGCTCACGGCATTCGGCCAGGGAAAAGCCGATGCGCTTGCCGCGCAGGATCAGCTTGAGGCTGACCTTGTCCCGCGCCGAGTAGATGCGCTCCTGGCCCCGGCGCTCCGGGGCCAGCAGGCCTTGTTCTTCGTAGAAGCGAATGGCGCGGGTGGTGATGTCGAGCTCGCGGGCGAGGTCGGAGATGCTGTAGGTGGTGCTCATGCTAGTGCCCGAGAAGATGTCTTGGGCGCTAAGCTAATGTCAGGTTGACGTTAACGTCAAGGGCTGCTGCGCAGCCCATCGGGGGCAAGCCCCCTCCCACACAGGTCAAGCTTGCTTGCCATCCAACTTCTTCTCATGCGCCGTGACCTGCTGGCACAACTCAATCATCTGCTCACGCATCCACCGGTTCGCCGGGTCCTGGTCGGTGCTTTCGTGCCAGTACAGGTGGGTTTCCACCGGCGGCACGTCGTTGACCGGCAGGTTGAACCAGTGCAGTTCATGGCGGCGGGCAAAACGCTCGGGCACGGTCATTACCATGTCGGTCTGCTGCAACACTTGCGAGGCCATCAGGTAGTGCTGGGAGCGCAGGGCGATCTTGCGTTGCAGGCCCATCTTGCCCAGCGCCAGGTCCACATGGCCCAAGCCGTTGCGGCGGCTGGAGATATGAATGTGGGTCAGCCCCAGGTAATCATCCAGCGTCAGTTTGTCCTTGCCCGCCAGCGGATGGCCCTTGCGCATGGCGCACACGTAGCGGTCTTCCATCAGCTTGACGTGGCGCACCTGCGGGTCGGTGTTGAGCGGCGCATCCACGGCAAAGTCCAGGCGCCCGGCGGCCAGTTCCTTGGTGGTCTCACGGCGCTTGGACAGGAAACTTTCGATCACCACCGTCGGCGCCAGGCGGCGCAGGCGCTGGAACAGCGCTGGCAAGATCACCGCTTCCGTGAGGTCGGTCATGCTGATGCGATAGGTCTTCGCCGCCTGCTGCGGGTTGAAGATGCGGCTTTCCTGCACCGACACCCGCAGCAACGACAACGCATTGCGCACCGGGCCGATGATGTTCTGCGCCATCGGCGTAGGCACCATGCCTTGGGCGGTGCGCACGAACAGCGGGTCGTTGAAGGTTTCGCGCAGCCGCGCCAACGCGTTGGACACCGCCGGCTGGGTGATGCCGACAATCTGCCCGGCGCGGGTCAGGTTGGCTTCGGTGTAGATCGCGTCAAAGACGATAAACAGGTTGAGGTCGACCTTGCTCAGATTCATGTGCGATGCGCTCTTATTGTTAGGTGGCGATAGGCCGATCATATATCGGTGATGAATGTTAATACACGCCGAGAATAGGCTAGGTAAATTATCAACGCTGTTCTAGCATCGATTGCATGACCTAAACAACCTCTCAGAGAAGGGAGCTGCTCATGGATTTCGCCTATTCGCCCAAGGTTCAGGAACTGCGTGAACGCGTCACCGCGTTTATGGACACATACGTCTACCCGGCCGAGCCGGTGTTCGAACGCCAGGTCAATGAAGGTGACCGCTGGCAGCCCACCGCGATCATGGAAGAGCTGAAGGCCAAGGCCAAAGCCGAAGGCCTGTGGAACCTGTTCCTGCCGGAATCCGAGCTGGGTGCCGGCCTGACCAACCTCGAATACGCGCCATTGGCAGAAATCATGGGCCGCTCGCTGCTGGGCCCGGAGCCGTTCAACTGCTCCGCCCCCGACACTGGCAACATGGAAGTACTGGTGCGCTACGCCAACGCCGAGCAGAAACAGCGCTGGCTTGAGCCGCTGCTGCGCGGTGAGATCCGTTCCGCGTTCGCCATGACCGAACCGGACGTCGCGTCCTCCGACGCCACCAACATGGCCGCCCGCGCCGAGCGCCAGGGCGACGAGTGGGTGATCAACGGCAAGAAATGGTGGACCTCCGGCGCCTGCGACCCGCGCTGCAAGATCCTGATCTTCATGGGCCTGAGCAACCCCGACGCACCGCGCCACCAGCAGCACTCGATGATCCTGGTGCCGGTGGATACCCCCGGGGTAAAAATCGTACGTCCGCTGCCAGTATTCGGCTACGACGACGCACCGCACGGCCACGCCGAAGTGTTCTTCGACAACGTCCGTGTACCGTACGAAAACGTCCTGCTCGGCGAAGGCCGCGGCTTTGAAATCGCCCAGGGCCGCCTTGGCCCGGGCCGTATCCACCACTGCATGCGCTCCATCGGCATGGCCGAACGTGCGCTGGAACTGATGTGCAAACGCGCCGTCAGCCGTACCGCGTTCGGCAAGCCACTGGCCCGTCTGGGCGGCAATATCGACAAGATCGCTGACTCGCGCATGGAGATCGACATGGCGCGCCTGCTGACCCTGAAAGCGGCGTACATGATGGACACCGTGGGCAACAAAGTGGCGAAAAGCGAAATCGCCCAGATCAAGGTCGTCGCGCCGAACGTGGCGTTGAAGGTGATCGACCGCGCGATCCAGATCCACGGCGGCGCCGGGGTGTCCAACGACTTCCCGCTGGCCTACATGTACGCCATGCAACGCACCCTGCGCCTGGCCGATGGCCCGGACGAAGTACACCGGGCGGCGATTGGCAAGTTTGAGATTGGCAAGTATGTGCCTCGGGAGTTGATGCGTAGCGGGCAGTAACACCGCGTCGCCTGCATCGCGGGCAAGCCCGCTCCCACATTTTGAATGTGTTCACAAATCAAAGTGTGGGAGCGGGCTTGCCCGCGATGAGGCCAGTCGCCACAACCCAACCCCCAAGCCTCAATACACCCAAACCTCCACCCGCCGATTCTTGATCCTGCCCTCATCCGCCGTATTCGCCGCCACCGGCATCTGCGCACCAAACCCGCGAATATCCCTCAGCACCACACCGCTCTTGACCAACTCGCGCCGCACCGCCATGCCGCGCAATTTCGACAACAAAGCCGCCCGCTGCGGGTCATCCTTGGCATCGCCAAACCCCACCAACGTGACCTGCCGATCGAGCTTGTCGTGGCCTTTCAGATACGCCACCACCCGTTGCAAATCCTGACGGGCCTTGTTGTCGAGGCTGGCACTGCCTTCTTCGAAGCGAAAATTCACGGTCAAACGCTGGGCCTCGCGGGCGATGGCCTGGTAGTCCTCAGGCATCGACGAACGTGGTTCCACCGCCATCGCCTGCACCTGCTGCGCGATAAACCCGCTGGCCGCGACAATCGCCTGGCCCTTGCTGCTCTGGGTAAAGTCCACCAGCGCCTTGGCCCACGGGTTGTGGCTGGACGGCGGCAGGTAGAAAAACAACCGCCGCGACAGCGGGTAATCTTCGGTGGCAATCAAGCTGTTCAACGGCAGCATCGGCTGCGAATCACCGTCGACAATCGCCACCGCCTTGGCCTGGCGCACGTAGGGCAGGCCGATAAAACCAATGCCTTGCGGGTCCTGGCTGACCGCATCTGACAACGCTTCGCTGGACTCGAAGCGTTTGGCCGTCGCCGCCAGCGGTTTGCCGCGCAGGCGTAGCACCAGTTCCTTGAAGGTGTCGTAGGTGCCGGATTGGTCATCGCGCGCATATAAGTGAATGTCCCCGCCGGCACCGCCCAGGGCTTCCCAGGTGCTGACCTCGCCATTGAAGATCTGCGCCAGTTGTTCGGTGTTCAGGGTGGTCAACGGGTTTTGCGGGTTGAGGATGATGGCGAGGCCATCGATGGCGATCACTTGTTCGGCCTCAGGGCTTTTCAAATCGCCGAGGGGTTCGAGGTCTACCAGTTCACTGTCTTTGATCGGGCGGGAGGACGCCGCCAGGTCGGCAGAGGATTTTTTCAACGCGGTGAAACCGGTGCTGGAACCATGGGCGGCGACTTCGATGCTGACGATCTTGCCCTGGCGCGTCTTGCCGACCACGCGCTGTTCGTTGGCGCCTTGTGCCGGTTCGCTGTGTACCGCCTGCAAACCCTGATGCTCCAGCAGCCCCTTGACCAGCGCCGGCCCGAGCGCCGCGCCAATGGTGTTGGAACCCTGGATGCGCAATGCAGGGCCTTGATCGGGAACGGGCAGGGAGGCAGCAACGGCGGACAGGGGAAACAGGACCAGCAGGAACAGAACGCGCAGCCTCATGCCGGCACCTTCTCAAGCCAAAGGGAGTGCCGCGAGAATAAGTCAGTAAGGTTTCAGCAATATGACTGATGCTCAGCAGATCAAAATGTGGGAGCGGGCTTGCCCGCGATAGCGGTGTATCAGCCAAGTATCTGGTGACTGACCCACTGCAATCGCGGGCAAGCCCGCTCCCACAGTTTTGATTGGGTAGAACCTGGGATCAGCTCAGCTCAAGCCAGATCGGCGCATGATCAGACGGCTTTTCCAACCCCCGCAATTCATAATCCACCCCCGCATCCTTGACCCGTGGCAGCAAGCCATTGGACGCCAAAATCACGTCAATCCGCAGCCCACGCTTGGGCTCGTCCTCAAACCCACGGCTGCGGTAGTCAAACCAGCTGAAACGGTCGGCCACGTCCGGGTTCAGGTGGCGGAAGCTGTCCACCAGGCCCCAGTTCTTCAGGCGTGCCATCCACTCGCGCTCTTCCGGCAGGAAGCTGCACTTGCCGGTTTTCAGCCAGCGCTTGGCGTTGTCGGCGCCGATGCCGATGTCGATGTCTTCCGGGGAGATGTTGATATCGCCCATCACCACCACCGGCTGGTCATTGCTGAACTGGCTTTCCAGCAACTGTTGCAGGTCTTCGTAGAAGCGCTTCTTCGCCGGGAACTTGGTCGGATGGTCGCGGCTTTCACCTTGTGGGAAATAGCCGTTCATGATGGTGATCGGGTTACCGTTTTCGTCGGCGAACGTGCCCCAGATAAAGCGACGCTGGGCGTCTTCTTCATCGCTGGCGAAACCCTTGTGCAGGCTCAACGCCGGTTGGCGCGAGAGCAGGGCGACGCCGTAGTGGCCTTTTTGCCCGTGGTAGTACACGTGATAGCCAAGGGCCTGCACTTCGGCCAGGGGGAACTGGTCGTCGTGGACCTTGGTTTCTTGCAGGCCGATCACGTCCGGTTGGTGCTTCTCGATCAGTGCCGCCAGCTGATGAGGGCGGGCGCGCAGCCCGTTGATATTGAAGGAGACGATTTTCATGGTCGGCAGTCCAGTCTTGGCAAAAGGGCGATGCTAGCCGACAAGTCGGACGGGGGCCAGCGTGGCGGTAGGGCACTTGCACTGCTAATGTCTGGGAACGACTGGAGTCGCGTAGGTTCGTACCCATAAGAACGCCATCCTTTTCAGTGGCGCCCAGGGAGATCAACTGTATGCCGGACACGTCCACTGCCACCGCCGAAATCCGCCTGCTCAACAGCGGCTATTCCCGCGAGGCCCGCTCCCTGTTGTATCAGGCCTATCGGCATGAGCCGACGTTCGCCTACATCTTCGAGGCCGAACGCCCAGGTTATGAACAACGTGTGCGCGCCACTGTGCGTGAACTGGTCAAGCAGCATTTCTTCCAGAAACTTCCCGCCATTGGCCTGTTCGTCAACGACCGCCTGATCGGCATCGCCCTGATTGCGCCGCCGCAACGCCGCCTGGGGATTACCGAGAGCTGGGCCTGGCAACTGCGCATGTGGCTGAGCACCGGCGTGCGTGGTACCCGGCGTTACCTGGACTACCATCACGCGGTGCTGGCGTGCCTGCCCGGTGAGGCGGTGCACATGCTGCCGCTGCTGGGCATTCACCCGCAGTTCCAGGGCAAACACTACGGTGAGCAACTGCTGGAGGCGGTGCACAACTGGTGTGCCGAAGACCCGCATTCGTCCGGCGTGGTCTTGGACACGGGGAATTCTCGCTATCTGGAATTCTATAAATGCCAGGGCTACGAGGAGATCGGTGAAGTCGCCGTAGGACCGATCCTGGAGCATGTGTTTTTCCACGCCAATCCACAGCGGTTACATGCTGCAACGCCTTGATCCAGAATTATTCAGATAAATCCGGGTTCAAAGAATCTCCCCGGCTCGTGTAGCATCCCCGCCTATGAAGTTTCCAGGAAGATGTACCAGCGGCTTGATTCTGCTGTTCACAAGCTGCGGCGCCTTGGCGCAAAGCGAACTGGACGTGCGGATCAAACCCTCAAACGACGCGTTGAAAGCCAACATCGAAGGCTATATCGGCGGGGTGGGCGATCGTGATGAAGAAGCGTTGCTGCGGTTCAGCCGTGGCGCCGAGGAGCAGGCGCGCAAAGCGGCCCAGGCCCTGGGCTTCTATCAGCCACAGATCGACAGTGACGTGAAGGGCGGCAAGAACCCGCGCCTGATCCTCACCATCGACCCCGGCGAGCCGGTGCATTTGCGCAACGTGACCATTCGGGTGGACGGCCAGGCCGCCAACCTCAAGGCGTTTCGCGTGCCCACCAGCGACGACCTCAAATCCGGCGCCGTGCTCAACCACGGCCATTACGAAGACGCCAAGCGTCTGATCCAGAACCAGGCCTCGCGCTACGGCTTTTTCAGCGGGCGCTTTACCAGCCAAAAGCTGGCGGTGGACCCGCAGGCGGGCGTCGCCGATATCGAACTGATCTACGACAGCGGCCCGCGCTACACCTTGGGCCAGGTCAACTTCAAGGGCGACACGCCGTTTGATGACGAACTGCTGCAACGCATGGTGCCGTTCAAAAGTGGCGCGCCCTACGACTCCGAACTGATCGCCGAACTCAACCAGAACCTGCAAGCCAGCGGTTTTTTCGAAGGCGTGCGCGTGGACGCCGCGCCCGCCGCTTCAACCAACGATGTGATCCCGGTGGCCGTGCAACTGCAAACCCGCAAGCCGCGCACCATGGGCCTGGGCCTGGGCTACTCGACCGACGTCGGCCCGCGCGGCAAGGCCAACTGGACCCGGCACTGGGTCAACCCGCAGGGCCACAGTTATGGCTGGGAGGCCGAACTGTCGGCGCCGCGCCAGAACGTCGGCCTGTGGTACGACGTGCCGCTGGACCCACCGCTTACCGACAAATTGCGTTTCGCCGGCGGTTACCAGAACGAAGAACTGGCCAACACCGACACCCTGAGCAAATTGCTCACCCTCGGCCCCGAATGGCACAGCAAGTTGCCCAGCGGCTGGACCCGGGTGATCTCGCTCAAATACCAACGCGAAGAATATCGCCTGGGCAACGACTCCGGCCTCAGTAACCTGGTGATGCCGGGCATCAGCTATTCCTACCTGCGCAGCGACAACCGCATCGACCCGCATAACGGCTACCGCCTGCAATTTGATTCCAAGGTGGCCAAGGAGGGCCTCGGCTCCGACACCAACCTGCTTTACGGCACGGCCATGGTCAAAGGCCTGACCACCTTGTGGGACAACCACCGCTTCCTCGCCCGCGCCCAGGTGGGCGGCAGTGCCACCAATGGCTACAAATCGGTGCCGCCGTCGCTGCGTTTCTTTGCCGGTGGCGACCAGAGCGTGCGCGGCTACGAGTACCAGACCCTGTCACCCGAGAACGACCGGGGTGACCGCATTGGTGGCCGCTACATGGTGGCCCTCAGCGCCGAGTATCAATATTCCATCGCCGAGAAATGGCGGATCGCAACGTTCATCGACCAGGGCAACTCGTTTAACACTCTGGAAATGCCCAGCTTGAAGACCGGCGTGGGCGTCGGTATCCGCTGGGTTTCGCCGGTGGGGCCGATCCGCCTCGACCTGGCCCATGCCCTCGAAGATCCGGGCGGCGTTCGATTGCACTTTTCCATGGGGCCTGAGTTGTGATGCGTGGTGTGAAAATAGCGGGGCTGGCCGTGGTGGCGATCCTCGCCGGGCTGGTGCTGGCATTGTGGGCGGTACTCGGCACCCAGGCGGGCAGCCGCTGGGCCTTGGGCCGTGTGTCGGGCTTGAGCGTGGAGAATTTCCAGGGGCATTTGGGTGGGCGCTGGAGCGCCGATCACCTGCTGTGGCAACAGGACAGCAGCCGCGTCGAGCTGAAGGCACCGACATTGGATTGGTCGCCCGCGTGCCTGTTGCGCATGACCTTGTGCGTCAACCAACTGGACGTGGAGCAGGTCAGCCTGCAATTTCCACCCAGCACCGAGGAGAGCAGCGGGCCGATCCAATTGCCCGAGTTGAAACTGCCGGTGGCGATCCAGCTGGGCGACGTTCGCGTCGGCAGCCTGCTGTTCAACGGCAGCGAAGAACTCAAGGGCCTGCAACTCGCCGCGCACTGGACCGCCGCCGGCATGCAGATCGATTCAGTGCACCTGCAACGCGACGATCTGGTCCTGGACCTGGCGGGCCTGCTGCAACCTACTGGCGACTGGCCATTGAGCGCCACCGGTGACCTGAGCCTGCCTTACGCGCCAGGCGGCGCGCCGTGGACGGTCGCGTTGAAAGTCGATGGCGACCTGCTCAAGACCCTCAAACTCGACGCCGACAGCAACGGCTACCTGCCCGCCAAGCTCAAAGGCGAGCTGCAACCCCTGGCGGACAACCTCCCGGCCGAACTGCACATCACCGCCGATGGCTTCAAAGCCAGCGCCGACCTGCCCGACACCCTGCAACTCAATCAACTGGACCTCACGGCCAAAGGCGACCTGAAAAGCGGTTACCAACTGCTGGGCAAGGCCGTGCTGCCTGCGGAAAAAGGTCCGGTGGACCTGCTGCTGCAAGGCCGGGTCGATGCCAAGGGCGCGCAGATTGCCGGCCTGGACCTGACCGCAAGCGATAAACAAAGCCTCAAGCTCACGGCCCAATTGGATTGGCAGCAAGGCTTCAGTGCCGACGCCAAGATCGCTTGGCTGGACTTTCCCTGGCACCGTCTGTATCCGCTGATCGACGAGCCGCAGGTGGCGTTGCGTACCTTCAATGGCGAGATTTCCTATAAAGACGGCAACTACCTGGGCAACCTCAAGGCCGATCTCGACGGCCCGGCCGGCAAGTTCAACGTGGTCACGCCGTTCAGTGGCGACCTCAAGCAAATCTTCCTGCCCGAGCTGAAACTCACCGCCGGCCAGGGCAAGGCCGAAGGCCACCTGAATGTGCAGTTCGCCGATGGCATCGCCTGGGACACCGCGCTGGACCTGTCGGCGCTGAACCCGGCGTACTGGGTCGCGGAACTGCCCGGCACCCTTGCCGGGCCGCTGCGCAGCAAGGGCGAATTGAAGAACGAGCAACTCAAGCTGAACGCCGACCTCGACCTCAAGGGCCGCCTGCGCGGGCAAACCGCTGTGCTTGCGGCCAAGGCCGAAGGTGCCGGCGAACAATGGACCCTGGCCAACCTCGACATCCGCCTGGGCGACAACCGCATCAACGGCAGTGGCAGCCTGCAACAACGCCTGGCCGGGCAGATCGATATCAAGCTGGCGCGCCTGGCCCAGCTGTGGCCGCAGTTGCGCGGGCAAATCAATGGCCGTCTCGACGTCGCCGGCAGCCTCAAGGCGCCCCAAGGCAAGCTCGGCCTCAAGGGCCAGCAACTGGCGTTTGCCGACAATCGCCTGCAAAGCCTGAACCTCGACGCCACGCTGGACAGCGCCCAGCGCGCGAAGATCGACCTCAAGGGCAGCGGCATTCAAACCGGTGACACCCAGGTCGGCACCCTGACCGCCAGCGCCCAGGGCGATATCAAGAACCAGAAAGTCCAACTGGACCTGGCCGGCCCGCTGCTCAAGCTCGCCCTGGCATTGGACGGCAATCTCGACAAAGGCAACTGGCGCGGGCGCCTGGCCAGTGGCGATGTGCAAGCCGGTGGCCAGGACTGGAAGCTGCAAGCCCCGGCGAAAATCGACTACATGGCCGACGGCAAGCTGACGTTCTCTGCGCACTGCTGGGTGTCCGGCCCCGCCAGCCTGTGTGGTGAAGACCAGCGCCTGATGCCCGAGCCGAAGCTGCGTTACCACCTCAAGCAATTCCCCATCGACAGCCTGGCGGCGTTTCTGCCCAAGGACTTCGCATGGCAAGGCAAGCTCAACGCCGACCTGCAACTGGACCTGCCCAGCAGCGGCCCCAAAGGCGTGGTTGCAGTGGACGCCAGCGGCGGCACCTTGCGCGTCAAGGACAAGGACCAGTGGCTGGATTTCCCGTATGACACCCTGAAGCTGGAAACCACCCTCAACCCCAAGCGCATCGACACCCAGCTGAACTTCCGTGGCGGCAAACTCGGCGAGCTGATGGTGCAGGCGCAGATCAACCCGCTGCCGAAGAACAAACCGATGACCGGCAATTTCAGCCTGGTCGGCCTCGACCTCGCCGTGGCGCGGCCGTTTGTGCCGATGGTGGAAACCCTCAGCGGCAAGCTCAATGGCAACGGGCGCATCAGCGGCGGCCTGCTGGCACCGCTGGTCAACGGCAATATCAACCTGGTGGGCGGCGAGATCTCCGGGCCTGAACTGCCCATCAGCCTCGAAGGCCTCAACGTGCAGGCGCTGATTGCCGGCGAGAGCGTGCAGCTCAACGGTGGCTGGCGCAGCGGCAAGGCCGGGCAGGGCAGTCTCAAGGGCCAGATCGACTGGGGCCGCGCCTTGGCGGTGGACCTCAGCCTGCAAGGCGCGCAACTGCCGGTCACGGTGGAACCCTATGCCGTGCTGGAAGTGGCGCCCGACCTGAAGATCAGCCTCAAGGACGACAAGCTGGCCATCGCCGGCAAGGTGCAGATCCCCCGTGGCGACATCACCGTGCGAGAGCTGCCACCGTCCACCGTGAAGGTGTCGGATGACACGGTGATCGTCGGCAGCCAGACCGAAGAGGGCAAACCGGCGATGGCCATGGACATCGATGTGGTGGTGGGCGAGGACAAGCTCAACTTCTCGGGCTTCGGCCTCACCGCCAAGGTGCAGGGCCATGTGCACATCGGCGACAACCTCGACACCCGTGGCGAGCTGTGGCTCAACGACGGCCGCTACCGCGCCTACGGCCAGAAGCTCGACGTACGCCGCGCGCGCCTGTTGTTCGCCGGCCCCCTGGACCAGCCGTACCTGGACATCGAAGCGATCCGCAAGACCGACGACATCATCGCCGGTATCCGCCTGAGCGGCAGCGCCGAACAACCCACCACGCAAATCTTCTCCGAACCGGCCATGAGCCAGGAGCAGGCGTTGTCCTACCTGGTGCTGGGGCGTCCGCTGACCACCACCGGCGAAGACAACAATATGCTCGCCCAAGCCGCACTGGGTCTGGGCTTGATGGGCAGCGCCGGGGTCACGTCGGACCTGGCGAAGAACCTGGGTATCCAGGACTTTGAACTCGACACCCAAGGCAGCGGCACGACCACGGCAGTGGTGGCCAGCGGCAAGATCACCGAGAAACTCAGCCTGCGTTACGGGGTGGGGGTGTTTGAACCGGCGAGCACGATTGCGCTGCGGTATCTGTTGAGCAAGAAGGTGTATCTGGAAGTGGCGAGTGGCGTGGCCAGCTCGTTGGACATCTTCTACAAACGCGACTTCTAAGCCTTATGCAGTAAAAAATGTGGGAGCTGGCTTGCCTGCGATAGCGGTGTATCAGT
>NZ_ANNV01000143.1 GCF_000346755.1 Pseudomonas sp. CBZ-4
AATGTCGCTGTACCACCGCTATCGCAGGCAAGCCAGCTCCCACATTTTTAACCGTGCCCTTACTCGATAAAGGTCACGACACCACCCGCCAGCGACTTCACCCGCGCCAGCGACTCAACCCGATACCCCTGCGCATCCAGCTCCGCACGGCCACCCTGGAACGACTTCTCGATCACGATCCCCAAGCCGGCAACGGTCGCGCCGGCCTGCTTGATGATCGAAATCAGCGCCTGGGACGCCTTGCCGTTGGCCAGGAAGTCATCGATCACCAGCACGCGGTCGCTGCTGGTCAGGTGGCGCGGGGAGATCGCCACAGTGCTTTCGACCTTCTTGGTGAAGGAGTAAACCGTCGCCGACAGCAGGTTTTCCGTCAGCGTCAGGGACTGCTGCTTGCGCGCGAAAATCACCGGTACGCCCAGGTTCAGGCCGGTCATGATCGCCGGCGCAATGCCCGAGGCTTCGATGGTGACGATCTTGGTGATGCCCGAATCCTTGAACAGCGCAGCGAATTCGTCGCCGATCAGTTTCATCAGCGCCGGATCGATCTGGTGGTTCAGAAAGGCGTCGACCTTGAGTACCTGATCGGAAAGCACGATGCCTTCTTCGCGAATTTTCTTGTGCAGTGCTTCCACGAAAGCTTCCTCTGTTGACGCAATGCGCGCCGAAAGTAGATTAAAAAGTAGTCGATTCTAGCGCTTTAACATCGCGCGTATGTCCGCCAAGGCGGTGTTGCCGCGAACGGCCTTCACCTCGGTCGGGGTGTCGTCATTGCCTTCCCAGGCCAGGTCGTCCGGCGGCAGTTCGTCGAGGAACCGGCTGGGGGCACAATCGATGATTTCGCCGTATTGCTTGCGCTTGGCGGCAAAGGTGAAGGCCAGGGTCTGGCGAGCGCGGGTAATGCCCACGTAGGCCAGTCGGCGTTCTTCTTCGATGGTGTCAGCTTCGATACTGGAGCGGTGTGGGAGGATTTCCTCTTCCATGCCCATGATGAACACGTAGGGAAATTCCAGGCCCTTGGACGCATGCAAGGTCATCATCTGCACACCTTCGGCGCCGTCTTCCTCTTCCTGCTGGCGCTCCAGCATGTCGCGCAGCACCAGCTTGCCGATGGCGTCTTCGACGGTCATCTCGCCGTCTTCGTCTTTTTCCAGGGTGTTCTTCAGCGCTTCGATCAGGAACCAGACGTTGCCCATGCGGTAATCCGCGGCCTTGTCGCTGGAACTGTTGGTGCGCAGCCAGTTTTCATAGTCGATGTCCATGACCATGCTGCGCAGGGCGCTGATCGGGTCTTCGCCGGCGCACTGTTCGCGGACCTTGTCCATGAAGCGCTTGAAGCGCGACAGGCGGTCGGTGAAACGGGTGTCCAGGTGTTCGCCCAGGCCGATTTCGTCGGTGGCGGCGTACATCGAGATCTTGCGTTCGGTCGCATAGTTGCCGAGCTTTTCCAGGGTGGTGGAACCGATCTCGCGGCGCGGCACGTTGATCACGCGCAGGAAGGCGTTGTCGTCGTCCGGGTTCACGATCAGCCGGAAGTAGGCCATCAGGTCTTTCACTTCCTGGCGTCCGAAAAAGCTGTTGCCGCCCGACAGGCGATACGGAATCTGGTGATGCTGCAGCTTCAGCTCGATCAGCTTGGCCTGGTAGTTGCCGCGATACAGGATCGCAAAGTCGCTGTAGGGCCGGTCGGTGCGCAGGTGCAAGGTCAACAACTCGACGGCCACGCGCTCGGCTTCGGCGTCTTCGTTACGGCAGCGGATCACGCGGATCTCGTCGCCGTGGCCCATCTCACTCCACAGTTGTTTTTCAAACTCGTGGGGGTTGTTCGAGATCAGCACGTTGGCGCAGCGCAGGATGCGGCTGGTGGAGCGGTAGTTCTGCTCCAGCATCACCACTTTCAGGGACGGGTAGTCGTCCTTGAGCAGCATCAGGTTTTCCGGGCGCGCACCGCGCCAGGCGTAGATCGATTGGTCGTCGTCGCCCACCACGGTGAACTGGTTGCGCTTGCCGATGAGCATTTTCACCAGCAGGTACTGGCTGGCGTTGGTGTCCTGGTATTCGTCCACCAGCAGGTAGCGCACCTTGTTCTGCCATTTTTCGAGGATGTCGGCGTGTTCCTCGAACAGCTTCACGGGCAGCAGGATCAGGTCGTCGAAGTCCACCGCGTTGAACGCCTTGAGCGTGCGCTGGTAGTGGGTGTAGACGATGGCGGCGGTCTGTTCCTTGGGGTTGCGTGCGTTTTCCAGGGCCTGGGGCGGCAGGATCAGGTCGTTTTTCCAGGCGCCGATCATGTTCTTGATCTCGTCCACGCCGTCGTCGCCTGCGTATTCCTTCTGCATGATGTCAGTCATCAGCGACTTCACATCGGTCTCGTCGAAGATCGAGAAACCGGGCTTGTAGCCAAGGCGAGCATGTTCCTTGCGGATGATGTTCAGGCCCAGGTTGTGGAAGGTACACACGGTGAGGCCACGGCCTTCGCCACCCTTGAGCAGGGTGCCGACGCGCTCTTTCATTTCCCGCGCCGCCTTGTTGGTAAAGGTCATGGCGACGATGTACTGGGCGCGGATGCCGCAGTTCTGGATCAGGTGCGCGATCTTGCGGGTGATCACGCTGGTCTTGCCGGAGCCAGCACCGGCGAGCACCAATAGAGGGCCGCCGACGTAGTTCACGGCTTCTTGCTGCCGGGGATTGAGTCGGGACATACAGAATTTCAGGAGTCGTTATTCAAAAGGGCGGGCATTTTAACAGGCTGGCAGGATTCTGCTCTGTCAGAACGACAGTGTGACGTACCACTCGATCTAAATTTGCCGGTTTTGCTACTTTGCCGCAGGATGTCAGGGCAATTGAGACTAATGTTTACAACCTGCGTGTTTGATAACCCCTATCATTGGTGATTATCAGGCCGCACGTCATAATGCCCGCCGCCAACGAATTCTTGCAGAGTCTAGGGAGCTAGCTTGTCTACGCCTGTCGAACCCTTGCGTTTGCTGCTGCTGGCCGATGAGCCCGCGTGGGCAGCGTTGTTGCGCGAGTGCCTGGCGCCGATGGGCGATGGGGCTGTGCTGATCAGTGCACCAAATTGGGACTCCGTAAGTCGTCTGTTCGATGACGACCACGGTGCCGTGCTATTGACCACGCCAGGCCTGCAACCCGGCCCTGGCCGATGTAGCTTGCCGTGCGTATTGCTGCTGGAGCAGGAACCGCTGGTCTCGCCGCTGGGCGTCAGCGACTGGCTGGTGCAGAGCGCCTTGGACGCCGACACCCTGCGCCGCTGCCTGCGCCATGTGCGCGAACGCGGTGTGTTGGAAACCACCCTGCAACGCCTGGCCGAACAGGACCCGCTCACCGGTATCGCCAACCGCCAGGGTTTCCAGACCCTGCTGGCGGCGCGGCTGGCCGAAAACGAAGGGCGCGGCCTGGCCCTCGGTCACCTGGACCTCGACAACTTCCGCCACGCCAACGACGCCCTCGGCCACCAGGCCGGCGACCGGTTGATCCTGCAAGTGGTCTCGCGGCTCAAGAGCCAGCTGGAGGCCGGCGATCAACTGGCGCGCCTGGGCAGCGATGAATTCGCCCTGCTGATCGACACCCGCCGTGCGCCCCAGCGCGCCGAGTGGATGGCCGAGCGCATCACCGAAGTCATGGCCGAACCTTATTGGGTGGATGGCGAAAGCCTGCTGATCGGTTGCAGCCTGGGCGTGGCCCACGCCCGTGCCAGCGCTGGCGCCGACCCGCTGATGTGGCACGCGCATATCGCCATGCAGCAAGCCAAAAGCACCCAGGGCTGCACCTTTCATATCTTCAACGAACGCATCAACCGCAACGCGCGCAGCCTGGCCGACCTGGAAAGTGAACTGCGCCGGGCCTTGCGTCGCGATGAGCTGGAGCTGCACTACCAGCCGCGCCTGGACCTGGACGACGGGCATATCGTCGGCCTCGAAGCCCTGGTGCGCTGGCGCCACGGCGAACGTGGCCTGCTGCCGCCCAGCGAGTTCGTGCCTCTGGCCGAGCAAAGCGGCCTGATCGTGCCGCTGGGCTACTGGGTGATCTCCCGCGCCCTGCGCGACATGCAGGACTTGCGCGAACGCGGCCTGCCGCCGCTGCACATGGCGGTCAACCTGTCGTTCCGCCAGTTCCAGGACAGCCAGTTGCTGTCCACCCTCAGCCGGCTGATTGCCGAACGTGGCGTGGAAGCGCAATGGCTGGAATTCGAGCTGACGGAAACCGCCGTGATGCGCCGCAGCGACCTGGTCAAGCAGACCATGGACGCCCTCGGCCGCCTCGGCGTGCGCTTTTCCCTGGATGACTTCGGCACCGGTTTCTCATCGTTCGTGCACCTCAACAGCCTGCCCATTGCCTTGTTGAAGATCGACAAGAGCTTTGTCGGCGGCATGGAAGAGCGCGAAGAGAACCGCAAGCTGGTGCACGCGATGATCAACCTGGCCCACAACCTCAACCTGGAAGTGGTGGCCGAGGGTGTGGAAACCCCTGAGCAGCTGGCGTTGTTGCGGTTGTTTGGGTGTGACCAGGCCCAGGGGTATCTGATCAGCAAGCCGTTGCCGTTGCCGGAACTGGTGGAGTACCTCACCTATGGCAAAGGCCGGGAAGCACTGCTTGGCTGAACTGCAAACCCGGTTAACTGTGGGAGCTGGCTTGTGTGGGAGCTGGCTTGCCTGCGATTGAATCACCGCGGTTTTGCTGGAAGACCGAGTTGTCAGCATCGCAGGCAAGCCAGCTCCCACATTGACCGCGTACATTTTCTAGTCCGGTAGCGCAGCCTGGAATTGCGGATGTACCTGCGGCTCCCGCCGAATCATCCGCTTCATCTTCGCCTCAAACGCCCACGTCAGGCTCACCGCCGCACACGCCAGCCCCAGCGCCAGGCCCCACCACACGCCGGTCGGCCCCCAGCCCAGGGTGAACGCCATCAGCCACGCCGCCGGCGCACCGATCAGCCAGTAGCAACCCAGGCCCACCAGGAAGGTGGTCTTGGCGTCCTTCAACCCACGGATACAACCCATGGCGATGGTCTGCACCCCGTCGAACAATTCAAACCATGCCGCCACGGCCAACAGGCTGACGGCCAGCACAATCACGTCGTGGAACGCCGGGTCATTGTGGTCAAGGAACAGCCCGATCAGCGGATCGGACAACAACCAGAACACGGCGGCAAACCCGAGCATCACCGTTGCTCCAAAACCGATGCCGACCCGGCCAGCCAGGCGCGCCTGCAGCAACTGCCCGGCGCCGTAGTGCTGGCCAATGCGCATGGTCACCGCGTAGGACATCCCCGCCGGCACCATGAACGCCACCGAGACAATCTGCAGGGCAATCTGATGCGCCGCCAACTGCGTGCTGCCCATGGTGCCCATGCATAGCGCCGCGAAGGCGAACAACCCGACTTCGACCGCATAGGTGCCGCCAATCGGCAGGCCCAGGCGCCACAGCTCGCGCAGATATGTAGTGTTGAGGCGCAGCAGGCCCGTGCCCAGCGGGTAAGCGGCATACGCGCGGTTGCTGCGGATGTACCACATCAGCGCCAGGGCCATGCCGTTGGCGACGATGGCCGTGACCAGGCCGATGCCCATCAAGCCCAGTTTCGGCAGGCCGAACATGCCCTCGATCAAGGCATGGTTGAGCAGGTAGTTGATCACCGTGCCGCACAGGCTGATGACCATCACCGGCGTGGCTTTGCCGATGGCGCTGGTGAAGCCGCGCAAGGCCATGAAACTCAGGTAGCCGGGCAGGGCGAAGGGCAGGATCGTGAGGAATTGCCCCGCCGCCTGCACGTTGGTTTCGGTCTGGCCAAACATCAGCAGCACGGGCCTGAGGTTCCACAGCAACAATGCCGCCGCCAGGGCCATCAGCATGGCGAGCCACAGCCCGGCCTGGGTCAGGCGGGTGGCGCCTTCGATATCGCCCGCGCCGTGACGAATCGCCACCAGGGTGCCCACGGCGGCAATCACGCCGATGCAGAAAATCGCCACGAACGAATAGCTGGCCGCGCCCAGGCCGCCGCCGGCCAGGGCTTCGGGGCTCAGGCGCGCCATCATCAGGGTGTCGGTCAGCACCATCAGCATGTGCGCCAACTGTGAGGCAATCAACGGCCCCGACAGCCGCAGAATGGCCCAGAGTTCGGTACGTGCTGGATGCTGCATGATCATCACGCTCAAATAGTCAGAGGGTTGTGGAAGGGTTGATTCTCGGCGCTCTCGGCCGATTGCACAAAGGGATAAAAGCGATCGTTCGCATGATTAAAACTCATGCCTGATTGATTCTGGTAGGGTTTCGTCATCCTGCTGTCGGAGCTTTCCTCATGTCCCGTCGTCTTCCTCCTCTTTACGCCCTGCGGGCCTTCGAAGCCGCCTCCCGGCACAACTCCTTCACCCGTGCGGCGGAGGAACTGTCGATTACGCAAAGTGCGGTGAGCCGGCATATCCGCACCCTTGAGGATCATTTCGCCTGCCGCCTGTTCCAGCGCAGCGGCCGCACCTTGCAGCTCACGGAGGCCGCGCGCCTGTTGTTGCCCGGCGTGCGTGAAGGGTTTGCGGCACTGGAGCGCGCCTGCCATACCTTGAACGCCGAAGATGACATCCTGCGCATGAAAGCACCTTCGACCCTGACCATGCGCTGGCTGCTGGCGCGGCTCAGCCGTTTCCGCGCCTTGCAGCCGGGCAACGAAGTGCAACTGACCAGCGCGTGGATGAACGTGGATGAAGTGGACTTCAACCAGGAGCCTTTCGACTGCGCAGTGTTGTTGAGCTACGGGCATTTCCCGGCGGATTGGGACGCGTGCTACCTCTATCCAGAGTTGCTGATCCCGGTCGGCGCGCCGAACCTGCTGGACGAGGGTCCGTGGGATGCGGCGCGCCTGGCGACGGCCGAGTTGCTGCATCCCACGCCCGACCGCCGCGACTGGCGCAGTTGGCTGGGGCGCATGGGCTTGTCTTCGCAGGTCTCGCTCAAGGGCGGGCAGGTGTTCGACACCCTTGAACTGGGCATGATTGCCGCCGCGCGGGGCTACGGCGTGTCCATGGGGGATTTGTTGATGGTCGCCGAAGACGTGGCCCAGGGGCGCCTGAGCCTGCCGTGGCCCACCGCCGTGGCCAGTGGGGAAAGTTACTACCTGGTGTGGCCGAAAACCCGCCCCGGCGGTGAGCGGCTGCGGCGCCTGGCGGACTTCCTGCAAAGCGAGGTCAAGGCCATGGAATTGCCCCAGGTCGAGCGCCTGTAATGACGCGTTGCGCACCGTTCATGCAATCGTTTGCGCGATAACCCTGTGAATCGCTCAAGTATTGCCCTGGCACGCCGAAGTAGGTGTGTTGGAACCATCGTGCCCCAACGCTTCCCACTAGATAAATTGCCGAGCAGCGCTATGAGATCAGGATGATCCTGGCCTCGGCCAGGAGCTGTCATGTCTCAACCTCGCGCTCGGATTGCCTCCCAGCTGGGCCTCGCACTCGCCGTGATTCTGGCTGTTGTCATCAGCGGCAGCACCGTGTTTGCCTTGCGTTCCCTCGACTCTGCCAACCTCGAAACCCGCGAGGAGCACCTGGCCAGCGAAGCACGCCTGCTCGCCGACCAACTCAATACCTTCCACAGCACCTTGCGCGAAAGCACCCAGCGTTTGAGCGGGCTGTTCGAAAAGCGCTTCGGCGCCGGTTTGAGTGTGCGTGCCGACCAGCCAGTGACTGTGGCCGGCGTACAGACCCCGAGCCTGTTCCTGGGCAGCGACCTGTTGAACAACGATTTCGCCGAAGTCGATGAGTTCAAGGACACCTCGGGCGGCGTGGCCACGGTGTTTGTGCGCAACGGCGAGGACTTTATCCGCGTCAGCACCTCCCTGACCAAGCAGGATGGCAGCCGCGCCATCGGCACGGCGCTGGATCACCAGCATCCGGCCTATCAACGCTTGCTGGCCGGGCAGAGCTATGTCGGCCGTGCGGTGTTGTTCGAACGTTCCTGCATGACCCAGTACACGCCGGTACGCGACAGTGCAGGAAAAGTCATCGCCGTGCTGTTTGTAGGCTTCGATTACACCGACGCGCAGAACGCCCAGTTCGACAACCTCAAGCGCTTCCGCATCGGCCAGACCGGCTCCCTGGCCTTGCTCGATGAGCAGAAGAAGTGGCTGGTGCCACCGGCAGGCGTGCAGGCGCTGGACCAAGCGGTTCCGGTGATCCTCGACCTGGCGAAACAGCCGGGTGCCGGACGCTTCTGGAGCGACAAGAACGAAGACTTCTACAGCGTCGCGGTGCCGTTCGAGGGCGGCCCGTGGTCGGTGGTGGCAAGCATGCCGAAGGCTGAAATCCGCGCAGTTACCTGGGCCGTAGGCATTCGTCTGGTGATCGGCAGCGTGTTGGCGATGCTGCTGGCGGTCGGTGCGGCCGTCTGGCTGCTGCGCAGCAAATTGCAGCCGTTGAGCGACCTGGTGCGCCAGGCCGAGGCCTTGGGTGCTGGTGATCTGAGCGCGCGCTTGAACGTGTCCAGCCATGACGAAATCGGCCAACTGGCGCGCAGCTTCAACCAGATGGGCGAAGCGTTGTCGACCATGGTCTCGCATATCCGCAAGGCGGCCGAAGAGGTCAACAGCCGGGCGCAGGCGCTGTCCGGGTTGTCCGGCGGTGCCTATGAAGGCATGGAGCAGCAGTCTGGCGAGATCACCAGCATGGCCGGCGCCGTGGAAGAGTTCAGCGCCACTTCGCTGAACATTGCCGACAACATGGGCAACACCGAGCGCCTCGCCCAGGAAAACGCCCAGCAGACGCGCATCGGCCGCAACTCGATGCAAGAGGCCTCGTCGTCCCTGGAACATATCGCCACCGCGCTGAACAGCACGGCCACCGTGATCAACACCCTTGGCCAGCGTTCCCAGGAGATCGGCGGGATTGTCGGCACGATCACCTCCATCGCCGACCAGACCAACCTGCTGGCACTCAACGCCGCCATCGAAGCCGCCCGCGCCGGTGAGCAGGGCCGTGGGTTTGCCGTGGTCGCCGATGAGGTGCGCAACCTGGCGTCGCGTACCCGCGAGGCCACCGACGAGATTTCCGCGATGATCCAGAGCATCCAGCAGGAAACCGGCAACGCCATCACCACCATGGAACACGGCAATGTGCTGATGCAGGAAGGCTTGTCGCGCAACGCCGACGTGGCCTCGGCCCTGGCACGTATCGACGAGCAAAGCCGCTCGGCGGGGCAGCAGTTTGCCGCGATTACCACGGCGACCCAGGAACAGAGCAGCACCGCGACGTTGCTCAGCAGCAACTTGCAGAGCATTGCGCTGGCCAACAGCGAGCAGCGCGAAGTGGTGTCGAACCTGGCGATTACGGCCAAGGAACTGGAGACGTTGGCGGCAGGCTTGCGCCAAGAGGTCGACCGCTTCCGTTGACGGCAAACGAGGCGCGTCCGGTTCCTTATGGTTTTTTCAGCGCACCGGCCAAGCGCACCATGGCGGTTTCGATTTCATGGGCGTTCAAGGATGAATAGCCCAGCAGCCAGCCCTGCTTTTTTTCCGCGCCGGCATACAACCGGCTGAGACCCGGCAACTGCACACCCGCGCTGGCGGCTTGGCGAATGGTGGTTTCTTCCGACCAGCCTTCGTGCAACAAGCACGGGATTTGCAGCCCGCCCGGCGGGCGACAGGCTGTCACCACAGCGTGCAGGTGCTTGTCGATAGCCTCCAACATGATCGCTTGGCGTGCGCCGTAGAGTTTGCGCATGGCCCGTACGTGGGCGTTGTAATGCCCGTCTTCCATAAAGCGCGCCAGCGTCAGTTGCAGGATCTGCGGGGTGTGGCCGTCCATCATGCTGCGGGCATAGGTGAAGGCTTTGACCAGTTCGGCGGGCAGCACCATGTAGCCCATGCGCAGGCCGGGGTAGAGGGTCTTGCTGAAAGTGCCGATGTAGAGCGTGCGGCGGTACTTGTCCAGGCCCTGCACGCAGGCGGTGGGCTTGCCTTGGTAGTGAAACTCGCTGTCATAGTCATCCTCGATGATCCACTTGCCGTGTTCCGCTGCCCAGTTGATCAACTCAAGACGCCGTTCCAGGGCTAACGTGGCGCCGGTCGGGTATTGGTGGGAGGGCGTCACATACACGCACGGGGCGCCGCTGCGGTCGGCGTGCAGCAGGTCGGTGCGGATGCCCTGTTCATCCACATCGATCGGCACAGCCTTGGCCTCGGCGGTTTCAAACGCCTTTTTCGCGCCGAAGTACCCCGGGTTTTCCAGCAGGATCGGTTGGCCGACGTCCACCAGCAACTGTGCGCAGAGGAATAGCGCCTGGCGCGTGCTGCTCAGCACCAGGACCTGGTCAGGCGAGCATTGCGCCCCACGCTCCAGATTCAAGTAGGTGGCGATGGCTTTACGCAGCGGCTCAGCCCCTTGCGGGTCGCCGTGCAACAGCACGTTGCTGCGATGGTCCTTCAGCACCTGGCGTTGCAGGCGCTCCCAGACGTCCGTCGCAAATGTCCGGGTTTCCGGCAGTCCGGTGGCAAACGCCTTGCTGACCTGTTGATCGTTCACGCCGCCGCTGTCGAGGATCATCCTGCCGCGCCGACTCAAGCCTGCTCCGTTCGCAGCCTCGCTGCTTTTGACGGCTTCGGCCTTGCTGCGTCGGCGTGAGGCACCGCGCAATTCTGTGCCGATGGCGTCGCACACATAACTGCCAGAGCCTGCGCGCCGCACGATGAAGCCATCGCGGTGTAACTGGATGTAGGCGTTTTCCACCGTGTCGCGGGCAAGCCCCAGTGATGCGGCCAGCACCCGCGTTGCCGGCAGCTTCAGGCCGGGCGCGAGTGCGCCGTCGAGGATCAGCGCCCGCAATGCGCGCTGGATGCGCAGATGCAGGTCCAGCAGGTGGAATTCAGCGTCATTGAGCCGTATCTGCAGCGTTTCCAGCTCGAATGTTTTTGCCATGCGGTCTGCTCATCCCTGATGAATTGGCCGGTAGTGGCAGGCCAGTCTGTCCGTAGACTTTAACGCTTGCTGCTATCAGCTATCCACCGCAAGGAGCAATGCCCCATGTCCTCTCCGCTATCGTCGCCGCTGCGTTGGCGCGACCTGTTCCACCCGGTGATTGCCGGCCTCATTTCGGTGATCGTCAATTATGGCGGCACCTTTATCCTGGTGTTCCAGGCGGCCAGGGTTGCGGGGCTCAGTCCTGAGCTGACGGCGTCGTGGGTGTGGTCGGTGTCGATTGGCGTTGGCGTCACCGGGTTGTATCTGAGTTGGGCAAACCGCCAGCCGATCATTACCGCGTGGTCGACGCCTGCGGCGGCGTTTCTGGTGGTTGCGCTGGCCACGACGCCCTACGCCGAGGCGGTCGGTGCGTACATGCTGTCAGCTGCTGCCTTTGTGTTGCTGGGGTTGTCGGGCTGTTTCGAAAAACTCATCCGCTTGATTCCGCCAGGCATCGCTGCCGCGCTGCTCGCCGGTATCCTGCTGCCGTTCGGTGTGGGCGCGTTTGCGGGCATGAGCCTCGATCCCGTGTTGGTCGGGTTGCTGATCGCCGCCTACATCCTGCTCAAGCGGTTTACCGCGCGTTATGCCGTCGTGGGCATTCTGGTGCTGGGGCTGGCGTTTCTGTTGACCCAGGAACGTGTGGACCTTTCGGGGCTCTCGCTGCAATGGGCGGCGCCGGTGTTCACCCCGCCTGAGTTTTCGCTCAACGCGCTGCTCAGCGTGGCACTGCCGCTGTTTCTGATCACGCTGACGGGGCAGTACATGCCGGGCATGCTGGTGCTGCGCAACGACGGTTTCAGGATCAGCGCCAACCCGATCCTCACGGTAACGGGGTTGGGCTCGCTGTTAATGGCGCCCTTTGGCTCCCACGCGTTCAACGTGGCGGCCATCACCGCCGCCATCTGTACCGGCAAGGAAGCCTCGCAGGACGCGTCCAAACGTTGGATCGCGGGGGTTGCCGCAGGTGTGTTCTACATCCTCATCGGTGTTTTCGGGGTGACGTTGGCTGCGGTGTTCATGGCGTTCCCGGCCACCTTCATTACGACGCTGGCCGGCTTGGCCCTGCTCGGCACCATCGGCGCCAGCCTGGCCAGCGCCATGGCTGATGCCAAATCCCGTGAAGCATCGCTGATTACCTTTCTGGCGTGCGCCGCCAATATCACCCTGTTGGGCATAGGCGGGGCGTTTTGGGGGCTGTTGATCGGACTGGCGGCGTATGCGCTGCTCAATGGCCGCCTGCCAAGGAGAAGGACGGCAGCAGACGATTCGATCAAGGGCACCACGCAATAAGGCTCGCCTATCAGTGATCAGCCTGGCTGCACGCTGCTGGTCGGTATTGCAGGGCTTCGGCAATGTGTTGGCGACCGATCGTCTGTGTGTGCTCCAGGTCCGCCAGGGTGCGCGCGACTTTCAGCAGCCGGTGCGCGGCACGCAGGGACAGGGTCAGCCGCTCGCACGCGCTTTCCAGCCAGGCTTCATCGGGCTTGGACAGCGCGCAATGCTGGCGCAGCCCGGGCAAATCCAGGAACGCATTGGCGCAGCCCTGGCGATTTTGCTGGCGCTCCCGGGCCTGTGCCACCAGCGCTGACGCGGTGGCCGTGTTGTCGCCGGTTTGCGGCGCCGGGGTCAATGCGGTGGTCTCCCGGGCGACGGTCAGGTGCAGGTCGATGCGGTCCAGCAACGGCCCCGAGAGTCTGTTGCGATAGCGTTGGACCTGCTCCGGCGTACAGCGACAGCGCCCGCTGTGTTCGCCCATGTAGCCACAGGGGCAGGGGTTCATCGCGGCCACCAATTGAAAGCGCGCGGGGAAGCTCACCCGGTCGCGGGCGCGGGAAATGACGATGTGCCCCGATTCCAAGGGCTCGCGCAGAACCTCCAGCACCTTGCGATCAAACTCTGGCAACTCATCCAGAAACAAAACGCCGTGATGGGCCAGGGTGATTTCCCCCGGCTGCGGCTTTGATCCGCCGCCCACCAAGGCCGGGCCCGACGCCGAATGGTGCGGCTGACGAAATGGTCGGTGCGGCCAATGGCTCAGGGGCGCCAGGCTGACCACGGATTGAATCGCCGCCACTTCCAACGCTTCCTGCTCGCTCAGTGGCGGCAACAAGCCGGGCAGGCGGCTGGCGAGCAAGGTCTTGCCGGTGCCGGGCGGCCCGCTGAACAGCAGGTTGTGGGCGCCCGCTGCCGCAATCAACAGCGCGCGCTTGGCAGCCAATTGGCCCTGAACTTCGCTCAAGTCCGGGTATGGCTTGTTCAAGTACAACAAGCCATCGGACTTGTAGGGTTCAATCGGTTGGTGCCCGTTCAGGTACGCCACGACCTGCAACAGGTGATCCACCGCAATCACCTTCAAGCCCGACGCCAGGCACGCTTCCTCGGCATTCGCCCTGGGCACTATCACGGTGCGCCCGGCCTTGCGTGCCGCCAATGCTGCGGGCAGCACACCTTTCACCGCGCGCACCTCGCCGGACAGCGCCAGTTCGCCCAGGCATTCCACTTCATCGAGCATCAGCGCCGGCACCTGCACACTGGCGGCCAGGATGCCCAGGGCTATCGCCAGATCAAAACGGCGGCTCAACGGCTAGGTAGGGGGTATGGACACTAGCGCTAAAGCACTAAAAACCGGGCGTTGGCAGTGAATACAACTACTGTCCATACGGACCGATGTTTTCAGAATGCTTTTGAAGCAAATGTCCATGCTGCCCTAGGTATCTCTTCTCTCTCTCAGGACCGTGACGTTGGGAGCCTTTCGCTGAGCATGGAGGCGCTTGTTTTCTATGGTCAAGTCAAAGATTTTGGCGTCAGCCTCCACCAAGCGAGAGAGAGCTGAGTCGCGCTCCATCTTAAGCATTTCGATTTCATTACGTAGGTCCCTGTGCTCTGGCCGACGCGGCTTTGAGCGAGCGCGTTCGGAACTGACTTTTACCGGGCCATGCTGCTTTGCCCACTCTTGAATCTCAGAAATCAAAGCGGGATGTCGAGATTTCTTAAGTGCTGATGGGTCGCATCCAGCTTCTCTAGCCACATTGTTCTGTGAGACTAGCGAATTTTTAGAAATAGTGATTGGCATACCTGCTTTTAATCGATCAAAAGCTCTTCTGAAATTATCTTCAGCACTCATTTGTTGCTCCGTTAATCAAGTCACTGATATTGTCTAAAGCCAGAATTTGCATTCCCAAAGAAACTCTCAACGGTGAATCTGCAGGGGCCGATGTATATCGATTTAGGGTGAGGGACCTCATCCTCTCGACAGCCTTCTTTTTTCGTATATCAATAATTCCCTCCGAGCAGGGAGGTTGGCCGTCTCCACCCCCACATCGAATTACATTTTCAAAGCCCCCATAAGGACAATCACCCGTCTTGGTGCAATTACCAAATATTGTCGGCCTAAGTGAAATCAATCCATTCTTCAGTGCCTTTTGTATTTGGGGTTCCGTTTGCTCGGATATGTCTTTAAGTAAGTTGATTTTATGTGATTCGCCAAACGCGCTTATGAAGCTTGTGCTGATAAGCGATTTCATCTCCTTCGCCATGACTTCATATGTGGCTGAAATATATTCAGACCGAAGCGACTCGTTGAGATTGGCTTGTGAATAGCCGCGACCATAGTACAGTGACATCGCCCGAGATGAGTGCTTTAGCTGGTACTGTATTGATGCGTCTGACACTAGTGATGATGACATCATATTGACTACGCCTGTCCGGCGTAGCTGGTGCCATGCAAAGGGCCAAGGCTTGCCTACAGCAAATCTATTTTCAGGGAAATATGTACTTACCCGTAAGGAAAGCTCGACGTCTTCGCTGGTTATTGCAACTACATCCGAGTCGAACAGTCGAGGGAAGTCGTTGATGCACGAGGTATAGCTAGGGTACGTATGTCTGATAGTTAGATTCCCTGAGTACTGTTTGTTCGACCAAGGCTCTACAGCTGGTAACACTAACCATGGATCTTCAACTATACTGGCGGGAATGCTGTTTGGGGATAGGGAGCATAATGTATTCATTCGAAGCGTTGAAATTGCAGACAATACTTCTATAGCTAGCTCAACGGATGAGGATGTGATCCATCGGGCGTTGTCGTCCTGAAGGGTTTTAGATGTAGATCCGGTCAAAATATAAATTTTCCCGAACTCTTCATCTTCTTCGCATGATAAACACGATTGACGCAACATCCAAGCTTCATTGATGCGCATCATTGAGAAATTAATAATATAGGCGATGCCGACATGCCCTGCCAAAGTTAGATAGGATGTCAGGCACATGACCCCTCGTCCGCCGCCAGTTAGTTTTCCGATCCATTTGGTAAGTACATCTTGAACTCCGTACTCCGCAGCGTATTCGTGAAAGTGCTTCATGTGGAATGTTCTAGGCGTATCAGGTTTTATCCCTTCATAACTACGTATTGTTACTAGTTTTCCTTCTTTTGGGGTTTGGTTTCCTAAATCTCCGTTGGTGTGTATATTTAAATAGAAATTATATAGGTTTTCAATTTGAGTCTTGTGCTTCATGAAATCGTCAAGATACTCTTTTAGCCGGGAGACTTGATATTTCCAGATCCTTGGTGGGATATAGGCCGTCTGCACTACACCAACGTCTGTTTTCGGCTTAACCGTTTTGGCGATGTCTCTAGGTGGCAAAATTTCCAGGCCCACGCTATCGCGCCACTCATATAGGACGTGAAGTGAGTATGCTGCAGGACCAGATACCAGACCTTTCTCTGAGATTTCTGATAAAACTCGCGGATAACGGGTCAGCTCAGTTACCTTTATGCCTGCCCGTGAGCAGGCAATGAACAAAGGTTTGAGTACCCTGACGCGAGCAAGCAGGGTGGTTGGGGATCTTACAGCTCTCGGTCCATATAACCACCATGCAGCAATCAGTCTAAGAATATCTGCATTTGATTTGGTTATTGACGCTGTGCCTTTGCGAAGCGGACCATCACCGAAGTTAATCTGCAAAGTGATCTGGGCCCAAGGGCTCAAGTTCCAAATGCTGTCGCCGTAACGACTTACCACTAGACCCTCAGAGTTTATAACGATGGCGTAATCTTGGACGGGCGGCCAAGTGGGAGGTCGAAAGTTCGCGGCGTATGGGCTGACCGACTCTATTTCAAGTTTTAAGCCGAAGTCCTTCGTGGCATGATTATTCATATTGACCCTCTAGCAGATTTATCAAGTCGCTCCATTCAGGGTGGTAATCGGCCTCAGCCACTTTTAATTTTGCTTCAGTTATGTTTACGCGGGCTAAGTCATCAGAACGCGACGCAGATAATAGGCGTGCGTCAATTGCTAAAATTACCTGCTCTGCTGGATGGTCCTTAAACGCTGAATTTCCTGCCCTGGATAACTCTACAGATTTGCAGTACCGGTAGCTCGCAAGCGACCAGAAATGATCTAGCGTATTAACGTCCCTATGGTGAACGCAGAACAGACAACCAGCTGGGCTGACGCAGTCTGGGCTCGGCGAGGTTGACTGAGCGGTCTTAGTCGCTAAGGGGCTTGCGGATACACAAAGCCCTGGAGCAGCAGCTTTCCTAGTAGGGTCGCTCGCTTCCATGAAACGGCTGACTTCAAACGCTGCTATCTGATGGTTCGGGCGGATGTAATTTTGAAGTAGTGTGCGGTCTTCGTGCTGGTTCATCTCTGCGGTTACAGAAGTATCTGCTAATTTGCGAAACAGCCAGTTAGCTCTCGTTTTCCGCAGGTCTCTGGGACCTACATACGTGACCCCGGCGAGTTGGCACCTTTTTCGAATCGACGCAAAGTGAGGTGAAGCGTCCGGTGCTCTTCTTCTCCCTGGCGTAGTCAGTGGAAATAATCTCTCGTCATTTAGTTCCTCTAAAATTGCGGAGCGCCACTTTAGATATGTCTCAAAATGAATTCTGTATTCGCTGTAGACCGTGAATTCGACTTCCCCTTGTCGTCTATTCTTGTAGATGCGGCGAACCTTGTATCCTTCTTCGTAGCTCTGATATGTGAATCTTCCCACTGTTAATTGATTTGCTTGCGCTAAGTTCATGCCGGTTTGGGCAATGAATATTAAGAGCTCAGCCTCGATTCTCAAATTAAACAGAGGGTGCCTAGTTCTCCAAGAATGTTCCTCTGTCCACAACTGCCTCATACGGCTGTTAGGCTTGCGGCCGGTTTTACTTAGTTTAAGTCGATCGGGCGGTAATAGTTTGGACCACTCAATAAGGGTATGCCCAGCACGGGTTTCTATCTGAACAGGTAGAGGGCCGTAGATTTTATCTTTTGTGAGCGCTGTTGTGATATCTACAAGGAAATGTCCAAGTGAGACGGCCGTAGCAATCTGATTTTTATCAGAGTTATTATTGTATTGATCCCCTTTCCTTGATTTCTGGAGTCGAGTTTTTGAAATGATTTTGGAGTTTCGCTCAAATAAGCCATCTATTAAAGATGATATCGAGACCGCCATGTCAAAAGCTGTAATTGATTTGATGCTCCGTTCGATTCTGCTACGATGTAGAAGAGAGTCTGTCCAGGCTATAAAACTAGTTTCAAGGTTTGCAAGACTGACTTCCACGCCATGTAATTCTCCCCATGTATACAGGCGCCTTAGGTTTAGTATTCCCTTTTTGACTGTGCTTTTTGAGTGGCCGGACTCAATTTTGGCATCCAGCAAATCATAAAATTCTTTTACCAAAGGAATACGATTTGATAGTTTTGGTCCGAACGCTCCTGCCTCTATTGAAGCATTGACCTCATCGGCTCTTGCGGATGACGCGCCAAAATACAGCAAAGGCTCAAGGTCCCAGACTGTCTCCTCTTTTCCATACTTAACGTTACGAAACATGAACTCTCGAGTCGGGTTAGCCATTTTTGCACTTGTCTCCGAGCCCTAAGAATTTCCGAGTGAATTCGTTGGCGCTTGCTGCCTTCGCGGCTGATTGTTCTACGAATTTTATGTACTGCAATGATGTGGCTTCGTTTTTGTGCAACAGCGCTTCTTTGATGATCGCGATAGCGTTGACGGCTCCTGATATCGGTAACAAAATTCTAGCTAGCTGAGTTGCAAACGTGCATCGGGTTTGGTGGAAGTAAAAGCCTTCAAAAACTACTAAGCCTGCGCTTGCAGCTTTTTTTCTTAAGCTATGCATTTCTACGTTAATGGCACTACTTCTTTCTTTCTTCGATTTGGTATATTTGTTTCCAAATCGCGTCAAAAAAACTACTTCTTTGTTTTTATCATCTGCTACCTGCACCCGTGCTTGCCGCCGTGGGCTGATGACATAACTCCTGATGAGGTTTAGATGTTCTTTAACAATCCAAACGTGCCCTGTTACCCCAAATTTAGTCGCTACTGAGGGGGATGCGCCGGGTCCAACAGCGATCTTATAAAGGCCTGATTGATCCGGGTCTATAAAAGCGCGTTCTAGCGAGCTCACTTTTAAATCACAAAGCGTTCCCAGTCTCATCCCCGTGTAAAAGCCCAGCGTGAGCAATAAGTATAGTTCCCAACTGGCGTGCTCAGCCGCATACTCAAGAATTATGTCTCTGTCGTCAGCCGATACCGGTAGCAGTCCGTCTTCCAATCTCAGCGCATTAGCTTTGCGGTTTTTTATGGATAGCTCACTTGATTGAACGATAATGGTCCGTTCGAGCCCCACTGAATTCGGCACTCGTATAGAAATCGTTTGATCTGTCCAAAGAGGCCATTCAGATAACAGAAGTTCTGATGCTAACAGCCATCGGTAGAAATTGATTACATCTCGCATTCTTTGGGATGCAGTTGATGGGGCTAGTTGACCTTCATCCCGCATGGCTATCAGGTAACCTCGGTATCTGAACAGACATCGGTCAGCTTTGCGCTGAGGGAACTCCCACCACGTTGTTTGCGTAGCTTCCAGCCAGTTTGCATAGCTCAGCATCGAACTCATGTTAGAGCGGACAGTATCGAGGGATAGGCCATTTTCCGTCGAACGCTGCAGCGCCCAAAGATTAACTTCTCGCCAAGCCTCACCATTAGTCCAAATGATTTGGGGAAGGCCCTCAATCGGTAAGCGTCCTGCTGCGACATACCAGTCAACGCGTTCTTCGGTGACGGAACATCGATATTGCGTGTGTATGAGATTTCTGAGTCTTGCCATACCCATTCCTAGCGAAAGGTTATCCTATCCGCTTGCAGGTACAGGTGTGTTCGTACCTACAAAGTCGGTGCAGGTAGCCCAACATAACGAATCAGCGAAATTTTCCCAGTGACTCCTGAGATTTTCTGTCCATAGGCTCAAGCACCTATCTTGTGGCGTGTCCTTGGCTGCACCTAACCCGTACCCGCCGTCCTTGGGCAGGTCGGCGGGCGCGAGGTTGAGAGTGATGCGGCGGGATGGGTATTGCAGTGCGCTATTGAGGATGGCGCTGCGTACGCGGTCCTTGCTTTCCTTGACGGCGGTTTCGGGCAGGCCCACCAGGGTAAGTGATGGCAGACCATTGGCCATATGCACTTCGACGGTGACCGCCGGGGCTTCGACGCCGAGCTGGGCGCGGCTGTGGACAATGGCGAGGGACATGGTCGTTCCTTGAAATGGAGAGGCCGCTTCCTGCGGTTTTTCAAGGGTAGACGAGGTGGGGAAGAGCGAGGCGGGGGAGGTTTTACAGAACGTATCCGCGAGGCAGCACAGGGCAAATGTGGGAGCTGGCTTGCCTGCGATAGCGGTCTATCAGTTACAGATG
>NZ_ANNV01000144.1 GCF_000346755.1 Pseudomonas sp. CBZ-4
GGATCAGCTTGCACATTGGCGACTGATACACCGCCATCGCAGGCAAGCCAGCTCCCACAGTTTTGATTTGTGTTGGGCATAAAAAAAGGGTGAAGCCATCACAGCTTCACCCTTCTTTTACCGCTCAGCCCTTAGTGGTGCTCGCGGGTCGCGCGGAATTTCACATCCGGCCAGCGCTCTTCCATCAGCGCCAGGTTCACCCGGGTCGGCGCCAGGTAGGTCAGGTGACCGCCACCGTCCACCGCGAGGTTTTCCACAGCCTTGTTGCAGAACTCTTCCAACTTCTTCTTATCGCTGCAATCGATCCAGCGCGCGGAGTACACGGTGATGGGCTCGTAGGAGCATTCGACCTTGTATTCCTCTTTCAAGCGGCTGGCCACCACATCGAACTGCAGCACACCGACGGCGCCGAGGATGATGTCGTTGCTGCGCTCCGGGAAGAACACCTGGGTGGCGCCCTCTTCCGCGAGTTGCTGCAGGCCCTGGCGCAGTTGCTTGGATTTCAGCGGGTCGCGCAGGCGTACGCGGCGGAACAGTTCCGGGGCGAAGTGCGGGATACCGGTGAAGCCTAGCGCTTCGCCTTCGGTGAAGGTGTCACCGATCTGGATGGTGCCGTGGTTGTGCAGGCCGATGATGTCGCCGGCGTAGGCTTCTTCCAGCTGTTCACGCTCGGAGGAGAAGAACGTCAGGGCGTCGCCGATGCGCACGTCCTTGCCGGTGCGCACGTGGCGCATCTTCATGCCTTTTTCGTATTTGCCGGAGCAGATACGCATGAAGGCGATGCGGTCGCGGTGTTTCGGGTCCATGTTCGCCTGGATCTTGAACACGAAACCGGTGAATTTCTCTTCCACAGGCTCCACGGTGCGCTCGTTGGCGACACGGGCCAGCGGCTTCGGCGCCCAATCCACAACGGCGTCGAGTACGTGGTCGACACCGAAGTTGCCCAACGCCGTACCGAAGAACACCGGGGTCAGCTGGCCGTCGAGGAATTCCTGCTGGTTGAACGCATGGCAGGCACCCTGCACCAGTTCCAGCTGGTCGACAAAGCGGTCGTACTCGTCACCCAGGTGGGCGCGGGCTTCGTCCGAGTCGAGCTTCTCGATGATCTTGGTTTCGGTGCGCTCGTGACCGTGGCCGGCGGTGTAGACAATGATGTAGTCGTCGGCCAGGTGGTACACGCCCTTGAAGTCACGGTAGCAACCAATCGGCCAGGTGATCGGCGCGGCCTTGATCTTCAGGACCGCTTCGATCTCATCCAACAGCTCGATCGGGTCGCGGATGTCGCGGTCGAGTTTGTTGATGAAGCTGACGATCGGCGTGTCACGCAGACGGCACACGTCCATCAGCGCGATGGTGCGTGGCTCGACGCCTTTACCGCCGTCGAGGACCATCAGCGCCGAGTCCACCGCAGTCAGGGTGCGGTAGGTGTCTTCGGAGAAGTCTTCGTGGCCCGGGGTGTCGAGCAGGTTGACCATGTGGTCGCGATACGGGAACTGCATGACCGACGTGGTAATGGAGATACCCCGTTGTTTTTCCATTTCCATCCAGTCGGAGGTGGCATGGCGGTCGGATTTGCGGGATTTCACCGTGCCGGCCACAGCGATTGCCTTGCCCATCAGCAAGAGTTTCTCGGTGATGGTGGTTTTACCGGCATCGGGGTGGGAAATAATGGCGAAAGTGCGGCGTTTCGCGACTTCGGCGGCCTGGTGGGTCATGGGAAATCGCCTGGCAGGTGAGTCAAAAAAGGGCGGCGAGTATAGCGCAAACCCCGGGCGCCGGACCACCGTTCACCCGATGGGGGGTGGCTAAATGCTGCCAAGTGTGGAACCTTTTAAAAGGTCGAGACGTCCACTCCCCTGCTACCGCACTCGGAACAGGGGCTGATAAATCAGCAAGTTAGCCTGACGAGGCTGCGCTCATGGCTTGATCTCATGCCGTCTTATCGACATGACCAAGCTGCTTTTCGCGAACTCATTCGCCGACAGCCAGGAATGGCATTGCCGCTCGGAAATGTGTTCGCCGACAAAAGAAAAAAGGAGTCCGCCTGTGGCTATTCGCTATGGCAAAGGGCTGATAGGAGGAGCGGTTGTCGTCGCTCTCCTGGCCCTGCTGGTCCACTGGATCGGCATCAACACGATCGAACTGTACCGCGACGATTTGTTGTTTTACCTGCAAGCACACCTGATCCTCGTTCTAGTCTCCATGCTGGCCGCCCTTGTCGTGGGCATCCCCGCCGGTATCCTGCTCAGCCGACCGCACATGGTCGGGCGCGCAGAACGCTTCATGCAGATCTTCAACATCGGCAACACCGTCCCTCCCCTGGCCGTACTGGCCATCGCCCTCGGCGTCCTCGGCATCGGCAGCGGCCCGGCGATCTTCGCACTGTTCCTCGCCTCCCTCCTGCCCATCGTGCGCAACACCTACGAAGGCCTGAAAAACGTCCAGGGCTCCCTGAAAGAAGCCGCCACCGGCATCGGCATGACGCCGCGCCAGATCCTGCTGCGCGTGGAATTGCCCAACGCCGTGCCGATCATCATCGGTGGCGTGCGCGTGGCCCTGGCGATCAACGTCGGCACCGCGCCCCTGGCGTTCCTGATTGGCGCCAACAGCCTGGGCAGCCTGATCTTTCCCGGCATCGCCCTGAACAACCAGCCGCAATTGCTGCTCGGCGCCGCGTGTACCGCGTTGCTGGCTTTGCTGCTTGACGGTCTGGTGACCCTGGCCAGCCGCCTCTGGCTGGAACGCGGGTTACGCGCGTCTTAAGGCTTGGTAAAGGAATCGACATGAAAAAACTTAGCTTGATATTAGGCTGCGTCCTGCTGTTCGCAGGTATTGCGCAAGCCGCTGAAAAACCGGTCATCCGCATCGGCGCCCGGGTGTTCACCGAACAGACCCTGCTTGCCGAAATCACCTCCCAGTACCTGCGCACCAAGGGCTATGACACCCGCGTGACCGGCGGCCTGGGCAGCAACCTGGCGCGCAGTGCCCAGGAAAGCGGGCAACTGGACCTGATCTGGGAATACACCGGCGTGTCGCTGGTGGCCTACAACCACGTGGACGAGAAGCTCGACAGCGAACAGTCCTACGCCCGAGTAAAAGAACTCGACGCGAAAAAAGGCCTGGTCTGGCTCGCCCCGTCGCGGTTCAGCAACACCTACGCCCTGGCGCTGCCGGAGAAGGTGGCCGCTGAGCATCCCGAGATCAACAGCATCAGCGACCTGACCAAAGCGGTAGCTCTGGGCACCAACGCCAATCGCCTGGTGGCCCTGGACACCGAGTTCGCCAACCGCTCCGACGGCCTGGCCGGCATGGTCAAGCTGTACGACATGAACCTCACACGCAAAAACACCCGGCAGATGGACGCCGGACTGGTCTACACGGCCCTGCGTAACGGCCAGGTGTTTGCCGGCCTGGTCTACACCACCGACGGTCGCCTCAACGCCTTCAAATTGAAGCTGCTGGCAGACGACAAGCACTACTTCCCGGACTACACCGCCGCGCCCGTGGTGCGTCAGGTTTATCTCGACGCCCACCCGCAACTGGCCGACGAGCTCAAGCCACTGGCCGCGCTGTTCGACGACGAAACCATGCGCCAGCTGAATGCGCGGGTCGATGTCGATCACGAGAGCCCTTCCGCCGTTGCCGCAGATTTCCTGCGCCAGCATCCGATCAATCAATAAGAGGAGAAGACATGGAATTCCTGAACGCCTTTTCCCATCTTGATTGGGCCCAAGTCCTGCACCTGACCTGGCAGCACATCACCCTGGTGGGTATCGCCGTGATCCTCGCGATCTTCATCGGCGTGCCCCTGGGCATCCTGATGACGCGCTTCCCGAGCCTGGCCGGCCCACTGCAAGCCAGCGCCACGGTACTGCTGACCGTGCCATCCATCGCCCTGTTCGGCCTGCTGCTGCCGTTCTACTCCAAATTCGGCCAGGGCCTGGGGCCGATGCCGGCGATCACCGCCGTGTTCCTCTACTCCCTGTTGCCGATCATGCGTAATACCTACCTGGCCCTGACCGGCGTGGAACCGGGCATTCGCGAGGCTGCACGCGGCATCGGCATGACCTTCGGCCAGCGCCTGCGCATGGTCGAGCTGCCCATCGCCGTACCGGTGATCCTCGCCGGTGTGCGCACCGCCGTGGTGATGAACATCGGTGTAATGACCATTGCCGCCACCATCGGCGCCGGTGGCCTGGGTGTACTGATTCTGGCTGCCATCAGCCGCAGCGACATGTCGATGCTGATCGTCGGCGCCGTACTGGTCAGTCTCCTGGCCATCTTCGCCGACCTGCTCCTGCAATGGCTGCAACGCTCGCTGACTCCAAAAGGATTGCTCAAATGATCGAACTTCAAAACCTGTCCAAGACCTTCCAAAGCAACGGCAAGACTGTCACCGCCGTGAACGATGTAAGCCTGACCGTCAATGAAGGCGAAATTTGTGTATTCCTCGGCCCTTCTGGCTGTGGGAAAAGCACCACGCTGAAAATGATCAACCGCCTGATCAAGCCGACCTCGGGCAAGATCCTGATCAATGGCGAAGACACCACCGACCTCGACGCCGTGACCCTGCGCCGCAACATCGGGTATGTGATCCAGCAGATCGGCCTGTTCCCCAACATGACCATCGAGGAAAACATCGTGGTCGTGCCCAAGCTGCTGGGCTGGGACAAGCAGAAGTGCCACGACCGCGCCCGCGAGTTGATGAGCATGATCAAGCTGGAGCCCAAGCAGTACCTGCATCGCTATCCGCGTGAATTGTCCGGCGGGCAGCAGCAGCGGATCGGCGTGATCCGCGCACTGGCGGCCGATGCGCCGCTGCTGTTGATGGATGAGCCGTTCGGCGCGGTCGACCCGATCAACCGTGAGATGATCCAGAACGAGTTCTTCGAAATGCAGCGCGCGCTGAACAAGACCGTGATCATGGTCAGCCACGACATCGACGAAGCGATCAAGCTGGGGGACAAGATCGCCATCTTCCGTGCAGGCAAACTGTTGCAGATCGACCACCCGGACACGCTGCTGGCCCATCCAGCCGACGAGTTCGTCAGCAATTTCGTCGGCCAGGACAGCACGCTCAAGCGCCTGTTGCTGGTGAAGGCCGAAGATGCGGCGGACAACGCGCCGTCGGTCAGCCCGGAAACCCCGGTGGCCGATGCGCTGGAACTGATGGACGAACTTGACCGCCGCTATGTGGTGGTGACCTGTGCCGAGAACAAGGCGCTGGGTTATGTACGACGTCGCGACCTGCACCGTCAGAGCGGCACCTGTGGCCAGTACCTGCGCGAGTTCAACGCCACGGCGGCGTATGACGAGCATTTGCGCATCCTGTTGTCGCGCATGTACGAGTTCAACCGCTCGTGGTTGCCGGTGATGGATGCGGAGCGGGTGTTCCTGGGGGAAGTGACCCAGGAGTCGATTGCCGAGTACTTGAGTTCCGGTAAGTCCCGGGGTGGCAAGACCAGTATCGTTTCGCCTGCTGAGACTGCGTTGGCCTGATCCACCGCTATCGCAGGCAAGCCAGCTCCCACATTTGGACTGCATTCATCTGTAGGAATGCAATCCCCTGTGGGAGCTGGCTTGCCTGCGATGAATACACCACAAATCCCCCTGATTTGCCCCATCCGGGGAACATCATTCCGTCACACCGGTCGATTACATAAGTAGCTGCACGGGTCCTCGCGACGAACGCGTGCAAAAACGCGACATTTTTAGTTGATCTCAAGCCCCTCACGCCCTAAAGTTCGCGCCGAACGTCCATGCTGGAAACGATCCATCCGGCTCAAGTACTGACGACGAGACAGCAAGGCCAAGGGCAGCGTTTATTCCCGTGGCCTTTTTGCTTTCGGCGACATGCCTTGGGAAGTAGGCGAACCAAAGTGGGGATACGGAGGACGTTCATTTGCACCCATTGTTTAAATCAGTTTGCCCTTAGGAGTTCCCAGCATGTCGATCAACGTCGAAGACTATTTCGCGCGCGCCACTTTTGACAAAATGAAGGCGTTCGCCGACAAGCAAGAAACCCCGTTCGTGGTGATCGACACCGCGATGATCAGCCAGGCCTACGACGACCTGCGCGCCGGTTTCGAATTCGCCAAGGTGTACTACGCCGTCAAGGCCAACCCGGCCGTCGAGATCATCGACCTGCTCAAAGAGAAAGGTTCGAGCTTCGACATCGCCTCGATCTACGAGCTGGACAAGGTCATGGACCGCGGCGTCAGCGCCGACCGTATCAGCTACGGCAACACCATCAAGAAATCCAAGGACATCCGCTACTTCTACGAGAAGGGCGTGCGCCTGTTCTCCACCGACTCCGAAGCCGACCTGCGCAACATCGCCAAGGCCGCACCGGGTTCGAAAGTGTATGTACGTATCCTCACCGAAGGCTCGACCACGGCTGACTGGCCTTTGTCGCGCAAATTCGGCTGCCAGACCGACATGGCCATGGACCTGCTGATCCTCGCCCGCGACCTGGGCCTGGTGCCGTACGGCATCTCCTTCCACGTCGGCTCGCAACAGCGCGACATCAGCGTGTGGGACGCGGCCATCGCCAAGGTCAAAGTGATCTTCGAGCGCCTGAAAGAAGAAGACGGCATCCACCTCAAGCTGATCAACATGGGCGGCGGCTTCCCGGCCAACTACATCACCCGCACCAACAGCCTGGAAACCTACGCTGAAGAAATCATCCGCTTCCTCAAGGAAGACTTCGGCGACGACCTGCCGGAAATCATCCTGGAGCCGGGCCGTTCGTTGATCGCCAACGCCGGTATCCTGGTCAGCGAAGTGGTATTGGTCGCGCGTAAATCCCGCACCGCCGTCGAGCGTTGGGTGTACACGGATGTGGGCAAATTCTCCGGCCTGATCGAAACCATGGACGAAGCCATCAAGTTCCCGATCTGGACCGAGAAGAAAGGCGAGATGGAAGAAGTGGTCATCGCCGGTCCTACCTGCGACAGCGCCGATATCATGTACGAAAACTACAAGTACGGCCTGCCGCTGAACCTGGCGATTGGTGATCGTTTGTACTGGTTGTCGACGGGTGCGTACACCACCAGCTACAGCGCGGTTGAGTTCAATGGCTTTCCGCCACTGAAATCCTTCTACGTCTGACCCCCCGCCCGAGCGTCCCCACGCTCCGCGTGGGGACGCATCTTGTGACGCTCCGCGTCACGCGTCCAGGAGCAGCATTCCCACGCAGAGCGTGGGAACGATCAACAAAAAACCCATGACATGTCATGGGTTTTTTATGGGCAAAAATCATCGATCTTCACGGACGTGCCACAACCGCAAGATATAGATTGTGGACGCTTGAATCTCATAGCGTATTTCGTAGCGCCCCACTAAAAGCCGTCTTACGTCGCGCGGCTCAAATTCTTCGACTCGCTCACCTATCCGCGGATTACTCAGCAAACTCAAAGGCGCTTGGGACAGTGACTGCACGGTGCGTGCCGCAGCAGGGCGATTCACAACAGCAAGAAATTCGAAAAGCCGAGCCAGGTCTGATAAGCCCTTGCTAGTCCACTTCAACTCCATCAGAGGGGCACCGGCAGTGGCGTATCAGTACTCAAGCTGTCTGCCCAGGCTTGAACCGCCTGCTGATCAATCACACAGCCGGCGTCAACATCAGCCATGGCTTCCCGAGTAAGCCGGCTGCGCTCCTCTTCCAGATCAACCCAATCGGCGAGTGCTTGCTTGACGATCCAACCACGCGAACGATCCATTCGCGCCGCCATCTGATCAACTTTTTGCGCCAGGGCCGTAGGAACGTGAGCTGTCAGGACTTTGGTATCAGCACCCATAATTCCTCTCTTCGCAGCATTGCGAAACACATGATTAAAACTGAATCAGTTCCAATCATAGTGATTTTGGCTAGGGCAACAACCGCAGTGCTCTACCGCTCATCGCTTAATTGAAAGATCCGTAATTCAAACTCCTGCGCAAAGGATCGGATCTCTGGCTGTGCGGCGCTCAACAGTGCTTTGTACCCCGTGCGCAAAAACTTCAAATTCCCCCCCACCAACGCCTTGCGCAACCACGCCAGCGCCGTATCGACCTGCCCTCTGTCCGCCAGCACCGCCGCGTAGCTGAACTGCCCGCGAAAATCCCCGCCTTCAGCAGAGCGACGATACCAATCCACGGCCGCTTCCAGGTCCTGCCCACAGAACCGCCCGTCTTCCAGATAACGCCCCAGCAGATTCATCGACTTGGCATGGCCCTGTTCCGCTGCCTGGCGATAAAGGCTCAACGCTTGTTGCTGGTCTTCGGCAACACCCCGCCCGGTCGCCAGCAGATTGGCATAGTTGTACTGCGCCCAATCCAAACCCGCTTCAGCCGCCAAACGGTATGCCTTCGCCGCCGCAACCTCATCAGCCGCACACCCCCAACCATGCTCCAGACACCGCCCGGCCATATTCCGCGCCATCAGGTGCCCGCCCTGGGCCGCGATCTGGAACCAGCGCAACCCCAGCGCTTCATCCCGCGCAATGCCACGGCCTTCCAGGAGGATTTGCCCGAGCAGCGCCTGCGCATCCACCACGCCCTCCTTCGCCGCCATCAGGATCGCCTGGGCGGCGCGCACCGGGGAGTCGTCGAGCATGGCTTGCAGTTGCTCGACGTTGAGCACTTCTTCACGGCGCAGCAAGAAGCCCATGTCAGACCTCGACCCAGCGGCGCAACAGGTTGTGGTAGGTGCCGGTGAGCTGGATCAGCGCCGGATGGTCGGGCACATCGGCGGTCAGTTGCTGGATCGCGCCGTCCATTTCGAACAGCAGGGTGCGCTGGCTGTCTTCGCGCACCAGGCTTTGGGTCCAGAAGAACGAGGCGTAGCGCGCGCCACGGGTCACGGCGTTGACTTTGTGCAGGCTGGAGCCGGGGTACAGCACCATGTCGCCGGCCGGCAACTTGACCCGTTGCAGGCCGAAGGTGTCCTGGATCTCCAGCTCGCCGCCGTCGTATTCCTCCGGGTCGCTGAAGAACAAGGTGGACGACAAGTCCGTGCGCACCCGCTCAATGCTGCCCCGCGCCTGGCGCACGGCGTTGTCGATATGGAAGTCGAAACTGCCGCCGCTGGTGTAGCAGTTGAACAGCGGCGGGAACACCTTGTGCGGTAACGCCGCTGACATAAACAGCGGATTTTTCCACAGCCGCTCCAACATCGCCGCACCGATTTCCTTGGCCAACGGGTGGCCTTCGGGCAGCTGCAGGTTGTGCTTGGCTTTGGCGGACTGGTGCCCGGCGGTGATTTTGCCGTCGGCCCAATCGGTGCTTTCCAGGGCTTGGCGGATGCGCTGCACTTCCTCACGAGAGAACAGGCCGGGAATGTGCAGCAACATGGGCAATACCTGAATGCAGAGAGGCGCCAATGGTATTGATTCTTATCAAGCCTGTAAAACGCCGTGGACGGATGACATCGTAAAAACCGTAAGCAAAAAGTGTAAAGAATGTAAATTCAACGCAATTAGCAATGTATCGCAATTGATAGAAAGTCGTGTTCGCCCTATATTCCGCCGCCTCACATCCTTGGGGAAAGGACACGTCATGTCGCGCACTTCAATAAAAACACCTGCCAGTTCACCACGTCTGTTGGCTTCGGCCATCGGCGTCGCCCTGACCGCCAGCTCTGCTGCCCACTTGGCGCAAGCGGCCGACGACACTGAACAAAAAGGCGAGCGCAACAGCATCTCCCTGGGCGCTACCAGCATCACCGGCCAGGAACAGGACCAGACTTCCTACCAGGTGGAAAAAGCGTCCTCGCAGAAGTACACCGCACCGCTGGTGGACACGCCGCGCTCGGTCACCGTGGTGCCGCAACAAGTCCTCAAGGACACCGCCGCCACCTCGCTGCAAGATGCCTTGCGCACCGTACCGGGGATCACCTTCGGCGCCGGCGAAGGCGGCAACCCACAGGGCGACCGTCCGTTCATCCGTGGTTTTGACGCCCAGGGCGACACCTACCTCGACGGCGTGCGCGACACCGGCGGCCAGAGCCGCGAGATCTTCGACATCGAATCCATCGAAGTCAGCAAAGGCCCGAACTCGTCCTTCGGCGGTCGCGGCTCGGCCGGTGGCAGCCTCAACCTGGTGAGCAAGACCCCACAAGCGCGGGACTTCACCAACGGCGGCTTCACCTACGGTTCCGACCAGACCCGCCGCTACGTGCTCGACGTGAACCGCCAGTTCCTCGACGACAGCGCCGCGTTCCGCCTGAACCTGATGAGCCACGAACAAAACGTCGCCGGCCGCGACGCCGTCAATTACGACCGTTGGGGCGTGGCCCCGTCGCTGACCTTTGGCCTGGGCACCCCGACCCGCGTCAACCTCAGCTACTACCACATGGAAAGCAACGACCTGCCGGATTCGGGCATTCCCTACGGCTACGGCTCGGCCACGACCAGCACCCACGTCCACGACAAACCCACCGACGGCGGCGACAGCAGCAACTTCTACGGCCTCAAGGATCGCGACTTCCGCAAGACCCGCGCGGACATCAGCACGATCTCCGTCGAGCACGACCTGAACGACAGCATGACGCTGAAAAACACCCTGCGTCATGGCAGCACCGGCCAGGACTACGTCCTCACCCAGCCGGACGACAGCAAAGGCAACGTCAACAAATACGGCACCGTGTGGCGTCGTGCCAATGCCCGCGTCTCCACCACGACCACGACCACCAACCAGACCGATCTGTTTGGCAGTTTCCAGGCCCTGGGCTTCAAGCACAGCTACTCCACCGGCCTGGAATTCACCGGTGAAGAAACCCGCGTCAGCGGCTACACGATCAGCCCGAATACCAACCCCAACTGCACCGTGGCTGCCGGCAGCCAGGGCGGCCAGTGCACCTCCCTGGGCAACCCGAACCCGGACGATGCCTGGACCGGCAGCGTCGCACGCAACTACATGGGCACCAACACCAAGGCCACCAGCCGCGCCGCCTATGTGTTCGACACCATCGAGCTGGACCCGAAATGGCTGCTGAACGTGGGTGTGCGCTACGACACCTTCGACACCGAAGCCAACACCAACGCCACCACCGGGCGCACCAAGGTCAAGGACGACAGCCAGTTCTTCAACTGGCAGGCCGGCCTGGTCTGGAAGCCGCTGGAAAACGGCAGCATCTACACCTCCTACGCCACCTCGGCGTCGCCCGCCGGCGGCCTGGTGGGTGAAGGCGTGGACAACAACGCCATCCCGACCGGCATTAACACCAGCGACCTGAAACCGGAAGAAACCGTCAACTACGAACTGGGCACCAAATGGGACCTGTTCCACAACCGCCTGTCGCTGTCGGCTGCGGTGTTCCGTACCGAGAAGAAAAACACCCGCATCCTGGTGGACTCCAACACCTACGAAACCGCCGGTGAGTCCCGCGTCGACGGCCTGGAATTGTCCGCCAGCGGCAAGATCACCGAGCAATGGCAAGTGTTCGCCGGCTACAGCTACCTGAAAAGCGAGCTGGTTGATCCAGGCAGAAACGGCACCCGCCTGGGCATCGTCACGACCGGTTCGAACAAAGGCAACCAGATGCCGAACACCCCGGAAAACTCGTTCAGCCTGTGGACCACCTACAACGTGACGCCAAAGCTGACCATCGGTGGCGGCGCGTTCTATGTCGACCAGGTTTACGGCGATGCGGCCAACACCGTGTATGTACCGTCCTACACCCGCTACGACGCCATGGCCAGCTACAAGCTGACCAAGAACGTCGACCTGCAATTGAACGTGCAGAACCTGACCGACAAGACCTACTACGACAAAGCCTACGCCTCGCACTTCGCCAACCAGGCGGCGGGTCGCACGGCGTTGCTGTCCACCAGCTTCCACTTCTAAAAGCGGCAGCAAAGCGCAAAAGCCCCACGCATCGGATGCGTGGGGCTTTTGCGTGTAAAACAGAATATTTCTCGATAACCCACGGCATAATGCGCGCCGTGCATTTACAACCAGATAGACGAGGCGGTCAGACGTGTTGAAGAAAACCCTGTTCCAGTTGCACTGGTTCTTCGGCATTACGGCCGGGCTGGTGCTGGCCTTGATGGGGATCACCGGGGCAGCGGTTTCGTTTCAGGATGAAATCCTGCGGGCGCTCAACCCCAGCGTACTGACGGTGGAAAAACGCGACGCCGGCGTGCTGCCGCCCGCCGAGCTGGTGCGCAAACTGGAGGCCACCGAAGGCCAGACCGTGGCCATGCTCTTCGTCGAAAGCGACAGCGGCAATGCCGCGCGCGTGTTCTTCACCCCGCCACCCGGCGAGCGCCGTGGCCAGTTGCGCTATTTCGACCCGTACACCGGCGACTACATGGGCGACGTGGTCGGCCAGGACGTGTTCGGCTTCCTCCTGCAATTCCACCGCTTCCTGGTGATGGGCGACACCGGGCGCAACATCACCGGCGCGTGCACGCTGATCCTGGTATTCTTCTGCCTGTCCGGCCTGTACCTGCGCTGGCCGCGCCAGGTCGCCAGCTGGCGCGCTTGGCTGACCCTGGACTGGCGCAAGAAAGGCCGCAGCTTCAACTGGGACCTGCACTCGGTGTTCGGCACCTGGTGCCTGCTGGCCTATCTGTTGGCGGCGCTGACCGGGCTGTATTGGTCCTACGACTGGTACAACCAGGGCGTGACCAAGCTGCTGTCCGACGCGCCGCAAAACGAGCGCATGCGCAAGCGCGGCCCGCCGCCGCAAGGCCCGGCACCCGTGGCCAACTACGACGCGATGTGGAGCAGCATCTACAGCAGCGCCGGCCCTGGCTTGAGTGCCTACAACATCCGCATGCCCGCCGTCGCCGGGCAACCGGCCACGGTCTACTACCTGCTGCAAGACTCGCCCCACGACCGTGCGCTGAACCAGCTCAACCTCGACACCGCCACCGGCGAGGTCAAATCCCACGACCGCTACGCCAGCAAGACCCTCGGTTCCCAGCTGCTGACCAGCGTCTACGCGCTGCACACCGGCAGCTACTTCGGCCTGGCGGGGCGCATTATCCTCACCGTCAGTTCGCTGCTGATGCCGTTGTTCTTCATCACCGGCTGGCTGCTGTACCTCGACCGCCGCCGCAAAAAGCGCCAAGTGCGCGACGCGCGCAAAGGCCTCAGCGCCAACCACAGCGATGCCCCGGCGTGGCTGATCGGCTTCGCCAGCCAGAGCGGTTTCGCCGAACAACTGGCCTGGCAAACCGCCGGGCAATTACAGGCGGCCGGCCTGCCTGTGAAGGTGCAATCCCTGGGCAGCGTCAGCCAGGAAGACCTGCGCCAGTCCGAAAACGCCCTGTTCGTGGTCAGCACCTTTGGCGACGGCGAAGCGCCCGACAGCGCCCGTGGTTTTGAACGCAGCGTGCTCGGCCAGGACCTGTCCCTCAAAGGCCTGAACTACTCGGTACTGGCCCTGGGTGATCGGCAGTACGAACACTTCTGCGGTTTCGCCCGACGCCTGCATTTCTGGCTGACCAACCAGGGCGGCAACCCGCTGTTCGCCCCCGTGGAAGTGGACAGCGGCGACACCAGCGCCCTGCTGCACTGGCAACAACAGCTTGGCCAACTGACCGGACACGCCCCCGCTGCGGCATGGCCGACCGCCCAATACGAAAACTGGACCCTGGCCCAACGCACCCTGCTCAACCGCGACAGCAGCGGCTCCGACGTCTACCTGCTGGGCCTCACGCCAGCTTCGCCGCAGACCTGGCAGGCCGGCGACCTGGTGGAAATCCTCCCGCGCAACTGCCCCTGGGCCATCGAGCACTTCCTCGAAGGCCTCGGGCTGGCCGGCAGCGACGGCGTGTTGCTCGACGACCTGGCGCACACCCTCGACCAGGCCCTGGCCACCCGCCAACTGCCAACCCATCGCGCTCATCTGGTGGGCCTGCACGCCCAGGCGCTGGTGAATGCGCTGGTGCCGCTGGGCATGCGCGAATACTCCATCGCCTCGATTGCCAGCGACGGCGTGCTGGAGCTGATCGTACGCCAGGAACGCCACCCCGACGGCAGCCTGGGCCTGGGTTCCGGCTGGCTCACCGAACATGCTGCCCTCGGCTCGGCCATCAGCCTGCGCCTGCGTCGCAACAGTGGCTTCCACCTACCCGACGCGCCGGTGCCGATGATCCTGCTGGGCAACGGCACCGGCCTGGCCGGCCTGCGCAGCTTGCTCAAGGCACGCATTGCCGATGGCCAACAGCGCAACTGGCTGCTGTTTGGCGAACGCAACATCGCCCACGACTTCCTCTGCCAGGACGAGCTGCAAGGCTGGCTGGCCAGCGGCGACCTGGCGTTGCTGGACCTGGCGTTTTCCCGCGACCAGGAGGAAAAAATCTACGTGCAGGACCGCCTGCGTGAGTCGGCGGATGTGCTGCGCAAGTGGCTGGCCGAGGGTGCGGCGATTTATGTGTGCGGCAGCTTGCAGGGGATGGCGGCCGGGGTGGATCAGGCGTTGGTGGATATTCTGGGCAGTGAAGCGGTAGAGCGCCTGATTGAACAGGGCCGCTACCGTCGGGATGTGTACTGACCCTCCAAAGCCAATGGAGATCAAAATGTGGGAGCTGGCTTGCCTGCGATAGCGGTG
>NZ_ANNV01000145.1 GCF_000346755.1 Pseudomonas sp. CBZ-4
CGCAGGCAAGCCAGCTCCCACACAAGCCAGCTCCCACATTTTGATCGGTGGTGCTTATCGAATTGCGAGTAACCCTTCGACCAGCGGCTGCAAGTCCAAACCATTCACCCGCTTGACCTGCTCCACCATCTCCTGCGGCCAGCACTGCATGCCCAGGCAGGCACCCAGCATGGCGCCGAGAATCGCGGCGATGGTGTCGGTGTCGCCGCCAAGGCTGGCGGCCAAACACAGGGCTTCGAAGGCATCCATCTCGCCCACCGCCACTTGCTGGGCCAGGGCAAACGACACCACCACCGATTCCTGGGACGCGACCGAAGTGCCGATCAACTCGTAGAGCAAATCGGCAAACAACGCTTTATCACCACTGCCGACACTCAAGGTGCGCGCCCAGCTGATGCGGGTGGAGATGCGCCCGCCCGCGATCCAGTGGCCGTGCTGCTCGGCCTGCTGGGCGATCTGGGTGCCGATGTTCAACGCTTCGCCCAGGTCCACGCCGTTGATGCCGGCCGAGACCACGGCCGCCACGGCGGCGGCGCTGGAGATGCCCAGGCTGGTGTTGTGGGTGACCTGGCACGCCTGGATCACGGCCTGGATAAAGTGCGCGGGGTCGCTGACATCGGCGGCAATCCCGACGGGCGTGATACGCATCGCCGCGCCGTTGGTGGTGCCATATCGCCCGGACTCTTCCGGCGTGTGGCCGGCGAGGATCATGTCGATCGCGCGTTTGGTCGAGGGGCCGAGCAAATCCTGGGAGCCCTTGGCGCGCATCACCGCTTCCCAGTCGATCAGGCGCTGGGCGAGCACGGTGGGTTCGATGCGGCCTTGGCCCGCCACCAGCAACTCGCCCACCAGGATCGCCTGCTCGGTGTCATCGGTGATGGAACCGGCGGGCATGTCTGGCGCGATGGGCTGGTCGGCGCCGGCAGCTTCCAGCGCGGTGATGGCACCGAAGCGGGCGCGTACTTGCTCGCGGCTCAACGACTGGGTGGGCATGCCCAGGGCGTCGCCCAACGCCAAGCCGTAGAAGGCGCCGAGGGCGCGGTTGTGCGGGGTCATTTCGAATTCCCAAATTGCAGGTGCAGGCGGAAGTGCAGCGGGTCGAGCAGACTTTCGACATGTTCCATAAAGCGCTCGCGACGGTCGTAGGTGGTGCGCGAGGCCTTGAGAAACACACTGCCGGCTGGACGGCCGAGCAATTCGGCATCTTCAGCATTGAGGGGCTCGGCGCCGATCCACTGGTCACCTTCGGCGCCTACATAGCCGTAGGCCGCCAGGGTGATGGTCAGGGAGTTTTCGATCAGGCCGACGGTGGGCAGGCTTTCCAAGCCACCGGACGCCGGCATCAGCGAGCGCTCCAGGGACACGGCGGTGCCATCGGTGGTGTAGCGCAGGCGGTCGAGGGCAATGAATTGGTCGCTGCCGAAACGGCTGAGCAGGTCCGGCCGGGTCACGGCTTCGAGGCGCAGGATGTCGGTGTTGACCCGCGCGCCGGTGTCGGCCAAAGCCTGGGCCCAGCCGCTGCGTTGGTCGAGCACCATGCCGTCAAAGGTGACGATGGAGCCGACGCCGCTCTGGGTGGCGATGTAGTTGCGTCGCTTGAGTTCGGCGAGGGCTTCGCGCAAGGTGCCGCGACTGACCGCAAACTCTTCGGCCAGTTGATGCTCACCGGGCAACAGAAAGCCATCGACCATCACCCCACCTTCGATACGGCGGATCAGTTCGTCGACGACGCGTTTTTTCTTATCAAATCGGACATGTCTAATCATGTACAAATTGATAACCGAAAGCCGCCGTTGGCAGCAAGCGAATTATTTCAGGGAAATGAAAAAACCGGCCTCAGGGTTCCAGGCCAATGGGGAAGAACTCCCCGCCACTCCAGACGCCCAGCCAGTTCTGACCGTTGATCGGACGGCTTACCGCCAGCTCCACCAGTTGGTAGAACACGTTGCGATGCACGAGGGCTTCGAGGTTGGTGCGTACCCGCAAATAAGGTGACGGCTCTTCGGTGAGCGGGTCGATGACCACACGCAGCGGATGCTCCAGGCCGGCTTCGATGGTCTCGTCGACATTGGTGGTAAAGCGCAGCACCTGGCTTTCGCCCTGCCCTTCGACCGCCAGGGTCAGTGCGACGAACGGCGCATCTTCGACGCTGATGCCGACTTTTTCCACGGGGGTGATCAGGAAGTAATCATCGCCATCGCGGCGGATGATGTTGGAGAACAGCTTGACCATCGGCTTACGCCCGATCGGCGTGCCCTGGTAGAACCAGGTGCCATCGCGGGCGATACGCATGTCGATATGCCCGCAGAACGCCGGGTTCCACAGGTGTACCGGCGCCGGCCCCTTGCCCTTGGGCAGTTGGGCCAACAGATCGTTGGCCTTGGCGGAATCGGTCATGGGCATCTCCTGTGTCTTACTGATCGCTCATGCCCAGCAGGCCACGGGCGTATTTGGCCAGGGGGCGGGCGATCAGGTCTTCTGGCTTGTTGTCGTGGAACGTCAGTAAACCGCCACGGCTGCGAATACGCACAGTATCAATCAAATACTGGGTGCTGGTCTCGATCAGCATGACCTGGATCACACCGCTGTCGAGGCCGACGCGGTCGAGGGCTTCCTGGTCGGCCCACTCGTCGGCGTTGCCGATGCGGTCATCCGCCTTGGCGAAACGGCAGTACAGCAGGTAATGCGCGCCGGCGGCACGGGCTTCAGCCATTGCCTGCTCCAGGCCTTCCGGCTGGCGGGCACGGCGCACCATGGGGAAATACTCGATGAAGCCGTTGAAGGCTTCTTCGGCCACCACGTTCGGGCGCGGATAGGCGCTGCCGGGCGGCACGAAGGCGCCCTGGGCGATAAAGATAAAGGAGTCCGGTTGCACGCGGATCGAGTTGGTACGACGGGTATCGCTGTGGTCCAGCAAGCCGGCATCGCTCATCTGATAGCGGGTGCCTTCGGCCATATCGCTGACGGTCATGCAACCACTCAGCGTCAATGACGCCAGCAACAAAACCAGACTACGCATCCTAATCCTCCAGAAGCCGGTGACGGAAAACCGGCGAATGGGCGTGAGATGCAGAATCCGCGCCATTCACAGACGACACCAATCAAATGTGGGAGCGGGCTTGCCCGCGATGCAGGCACCTCGGTCTTACAGTGACATCGAGTGGATGCTATCGCAGGCAAGCCAGCTCCCACACAAGCCCGTACCTACAGGGGAATTGAACGCGGGGTCAGCCGCCGATGATCTTCATGATCGTCGCACCGCCCGAAAACGCCACTTCCTGCTTGTCGCCCAGGGCTTTCATCAGCAGCCCTTGCAGCGCCGGCAATGCCTGGTGGCGCGGCTTGTCCAGCAGGTCGCCGACGTAGTGGCGGGTGCTCGATGACAGGCAGCCATGCAGCCAGCCGGTAGACGACAGGCGCAGGCGCGAGCATGTCCGGCAGAACGGCACGCTTTCATTGGCGATCACGCCGAAATAGCCTTTGCCGGGGATTTCATAACGCACGGCGGTGGCGTCCACCGGGGCATTGGCTTGCAGGTATTCGTGGCGCTCGCCAATCAGGCTGAGCAATTGCTGCAAGCTGACGAACTGCTGCAAAAACGCATTGGAATCCTTGGCCAGGTGGCCCATGCGCATCAATTCGATAAAACGCAGCTCGTAGCCACGTTCCAGGCAGTACTCAAGCAGCGGCATTACCTGGTCCAGGTTCTGGCCGCGCAATGGCACCATGTTGACCTTGATCTTGATCCCGGCAGCGCGGGCCTGGTCCATGCCATCGAGCACAGTGGCGAGGTCGCCGCCACGGGCAATGCTGCGGAAGGCGTCGGCGTCCAGGGTGTCGAGGGAGACGTTGATGCGCTGGATGCCAGCATCCACCAGCAGCGGCAGTTTGCGCGCCAGCAACTGGCCGTTGGTGGTCAGGCTGATGTCACTGAGGCCCATTTGCCCCACCGCGCCCATGAAGGCTTCCAGCTTGGGGCTGACCAGCGGCTCACCACCGGTGATACGCAGGCGGTCGATGCCCGCCGCTTCGATCAGGTATTCGACGCCCCGCGCCATGGCCTCGGCCGAGAGTTCGTCCTGGGCAGCCACCAGCCGCTTGCCGTTGGGCACGCAGTAGGTACACGCATAATTGCAGGCTGAGGTCAGGCTGATCCGCAAATTGCGAAAACGCCTGCCTTGACGATCAACGATCATGGATCACTCCGGCAGAGGATGATTCGGGCGCGCTAAAAGCTGACTGATAAATCAGCTTTTAGCAAGAGTCCTTGCCTGAGTATATTCCTGGGGTACTGCGTCTGGCAGTAAATCCTTACGCAACCGGCGGTTCAGCCGGTGGCAGTTCGCTGCTGTGCTTGCGCTTGTTGCCCATGCGCACGCCGATATCCATCAGGAACTGGAAGAAACCTTCCTGATCTTCCAGCACATTGCTCCAGAATGGCGAGTGGTACAGCGCCACTGCGCCGTGCACCAACGCCCAGGCGGCACAGTAGTGGAAATACGGCGGCACGTCTTCCAGCTTGCCTTCGCTGATGCGGCCCTTGATCAGCAGGGTCAGGCGTTCGAAGTTCGAGGCACGGATCTTGTGCAGCTCCTCGACCATTTCCGGCACCTGATGGCCCTTGACCACCTTCTCTTCCAGGCGGTCGAACAGGCGGTAGCGCTGGGGATCGCGCATGCGGAATTCGAAGTAGGCGCGGGACAGGGCTTCCTTGTCCTTGTCCACATCAGCCGAATGCAGCAGCTCATTCAAGTCGCGCTCGTAGTCGAGCATCAGGCGCAGGTAGATCTCGGCCTTGGACTTGAAGTGCTTGTAGATCGTGCCTTTGCCGATACCCACGGCATCCGCGATCATCTCGACGGTGACACTGTCTTCACCTTGTTCGAGAAACAACTTGAGCGCGGTGTCGAGAATTTCCTGCTCACGGCGGCGAAACTCACGGACCTTACGGGGTTCTTTGTGCATGAGAAAGAGGTCTGCAAAGGTGACTGTGGGGAGGGTTGCGCAGGGCCACGAACACGTGGCGATACGATTTACCCGGTGCGAGGGATTATCCCGACTGAACGGTCGTTGGGCAACGCCTATGTGAACCCGCCGCACACTTAAGTTTCAGCGCGCCAACGATTTCATCCCCTGCAGTCAGAAATCATACGTAACAAAGGCACTTGTGCACCCGCTTAATGAGAACTCAAGCGAAGCGCGCGTATTCCAAATCTGTTTAAAAAACGACCAGTCGCGACTGGACTGAATCAGATACTGATCAATACTTGAACTGTCGGCGCGGCATCTCCCCCAAGTGACGCGCTGACCCTGGGTACCGACGGACTGTGTGCCCTGTTTTACTCCTAATGGTCTTAGCCCGGATTCACCCCCCAGAACCCGGGTTTTTTTTGCCTACGATTTGACGTGGGCCAGCGGGAACAGGCGCTTGAAGTTCGCGGTCGTCTGTTCGGCAAAGCGCTCAACGGATTCACCGCGCAGCATCGCCAGGTAATCCGCCACATCCCGCACGTATTCCGGCAGGTTCGGCTTGCCGCGATGGGGGATGGGCGCCAGGTACGGCGAGTCGGTTTCCACCAGCAGGCGGTCGGCCGGCACCTGGCGCGCCACGTCACGCAAGGCGTCGGCGTTGCGGAAGGTGACAATCCCCGACAGGGAAATGTAGAAACCCAGGTCCAGGGCCGCCTTGGCCATGTCCCAGTCTTCGGTGAAGCAATGCAGCACGCCGGCCTGGGGCAACGCGGCTTCTCGCAGCAGGGCCAGGGTGTCGGCGCGGGCGCCACGGGTGTGGACGATCACCGGTTTGCCGGTCTGCTGGGCGGCTTGCAGGTGCAGGCGGAACGAGGCCTGCTGCAACTCGGCGGCTTCCGGCTCGTAGTGGTAGTCCAGGCCGGTTTCGCCAATCGCCACGACGCGCGGGTGGTTGAGTTCACGCAGCAACCAGTCGAGGGCCGGGGCTTCGCCGGGCTTGAGGTCCAGCGGGTGGATGCCCACCGAGCAATCCACATCGGCATAACGCTCGGCCAGGGCTTTGACGTCGGCGGCGTTGTCGGCGCTGACGCCGATACACAGGAAGTGCCCTACCCCGCGCTGGCGCGCCGCTTCAAGGGCGGCGTCAAGGGAGCCGCCGTGCTGGGCAAGGTCGAGGCGGTCGAGGTGGCAATGGGAATCTACGAGCATAGGTAGTTACGACTTAAATCACAGAGAGTGTCTGGCCGACGATACACCCGTCGGCCACGGAAATTAACGGCGGCCGAGCAGGCCCACCCACTGCACCAGCAGCGCTTCGAGCAACAGCACGCGGTTGAGGTTGGCCTTGCCGAGCACCTTCTGGCGCTGGGCCAGAATCCAGTCCTGAATATTCAGCACCTTGTCCTGGGCGCTTTTCTGCGCGAGGTATTGCACGACTTTGCGCATGTCCGGCAGGCCCAGGCCGTTTTCATCTTGAGTCAACTGATAGCGCAGGATCAGGCTCGACCAGTCGCAGAACCAGTCGAACAGCAGCAACAGCGGAATATCCTTCCAGGCCGTTTCGGCCAGTTGGGTGGCGGACAGTTCCTGCTTGAGCAGTTTCTTCACGCCATCCACCACCAGCGCGCGTTGTTCACGCACGCCTTGGGCCTGCAATTTCACTGCGGCCAGCGGCGAACCGGCGGCCAGGGTGAGCAATTCGCCGCGCTCGTCTGCACTGCATTCGGGCAACGCCTGCGCCAGCCACTCAAGGCTCATGGCCTCGCTTGGCAACGGACACGCCTGCTGTACACAACGGCTGCGGATCGTCGGCAGCAGACGGCTGGACTGGTGACTCACCAGCAACAACACCGTATCGCCCGAAGGTTCTTCAAGACTCTTGAGCAAGGCGTTGGCGGCGTTGATGTTCATCGCCTCCACCGGCTCGATCAGCACCACTTTGCGCCCGCCCATCTGCGCGGTCTGCACCACGAAGCTGACGAGATCGCGGACCTGGTCAACCTTGATCGCCTTGTCGGCTTCCTCGGGTTCCAGCAGGTAATTGTCCGGGTGGCTGCCGGCCTTGAGCAGCAGGCAGGATTTGCACGCGCCACAGGCTTCCAGGTTGACCGGACGCTGGCACAACAGGCTGGCCATCAGGCGTTCGGCGAGCGCGCGCTTGCCGATGCCGATCGGCCCGTGCAACAGATAGGCGTGGGCATGCTGGGCACGGCCGGCCAATTGCTGCCAGAGGCTGTCCTGCCACGGGTAGGCTTCAGCCACGGGCGCGCTCCAGCAGGGTCGGCAGCAAGGCATCGATGGCCTGTTGCACCTGGGTCAGCGGCTGGGCGGCATCCAACAGGTAATAACGCGCAGGCTCGGCCTTGGCGCGGGCGAGGAATGCGCTGCGCACTGCATCGAAGAAGGCGCGGCCTTCCAGCTCGAAGCGGTCCAGGCGACCCCGGGCGCTGGCGCGGGCCAGGCCGACTTCCACCGGCAGGTCGAACACCAGGGTCAGGTCGGGACGCAGATCGCCCTGCACGAAGGTTTCCAGCGTGGCGATGCGCTCCAGGGACAAGCCCCGGCCGCCGCCCTGGTAGGCATAGGTGGAATCGGTGAAACGGTCGCAAATCACCACCGCACCGCGTGCCAGCGCCGGGCGGATCACTTCGGCCAGGTGCTGGGCGCGGGCGGCGAACACCAGCAGCAGCTCGGTGTCCGGGTTCATTGGCTCGTCACCTGGGGCCAGCAGCACGTCGCGGATGCGCTCGGCCAGCGGCGTACCGCCGGGCTCACGGGTCAGCACCACCTCGATGCCATCGGCGCGCAAACGCTCGGCCAGGTAATCGCGGTTGGTGCTCTTGCCGGCGCCTTCGGGGCCTTCCAGGGTAATAAACAAGCCAGTCACAGGCAGTCCTTAGTCAGAGTCATTGCGGGCTTTGCGGCTCGGCGGGCGTGTCGGCCGGAGGTGTTGCATCCTCCGCCGGTTTTACCACGGGCGCCGGGCTGGAGCGGTAATCGGCGCGGCGCTTGAGTTGGAACTCACGCACGGCGGCATTATGGGCATCCAGGTCATCGGAGAAAATATGGCTGCCATCGCCACGGGCGACAAAATACAGGCTGCTGCCCGGCACCGGGTTCAGCGCGGCATGGATCGCCTCGCGGCCGACCATGGCGATCGGCGTCGGCGGCAGGCCGGCAATCATGTAGGTGTTGTAGGGGTTGGCTTCCTTGAGGTGGGCGCGGGTCAACTTGCCGTTGTAGCGCTCGCCCAGGCCGTAGATCACCGTCGGGTCAGTCTGCAGCAGCATGCCGATCTTCAGGCGCCGCACAAACACGCCTGCGATCTGGCCACGCTCTTCCGGCACGCCGGTTTCTTTCTCGACCAGCGACGCCATGATCAGCGCTTGATAGGGCTCGGTGTAGGGCGCATCAGGCGCGCGTTTGCTCCATTCCTGGGCGAGGACATCGTCCAGGCGGTTGTAGGCTTTTTTCAGGAACTCGACGTCGGTCATGCCGCGTACGAAGCGGTAGGTGTCGGGGAAGAATCGCCCTTCAGGGAACACGCCAGGGTGGCCGAGTTTTTCCATGACTTCGCTGTCGGTCAGGCCCGACAGGGTTTGTACGATCTTTTCATGCTTGGCCAGGGCCGAGCGCACCTGGCGGAAATTCCAGCCTTCCACCAACGTGAGGCTGTATTGCACCACTTCGCCACGCTGCCACAGACCGATCAAGCCCTGCGCCGTCATGCCGGGGGTCATGCGGTATTCGCCGCTGTGCAGGGGCTGGCCATCAAGGTTGAAGCGCCAGTACAGGCGCAGCCAGAACGCGCCGTCGAGCACCCCGTCGGCTTCCAGGCGATTGAAGGTGCCGGTGGGCGTCGCCCCGGCCGGTACGTCGAGCAATTGCTCCTGGGTCAGGTTCAGGGGCTGCTTGAGGGCAGCGTCGTATTTCCAGGCGCCATAGCCCAACAGCAACGCCGCCGAGAACACACCGACCAGCAGCAGTACAACCAGTTTTCGTATCAACTCAAATATCCAATAGCGCGCGAACAATGCCCTGCAGTTTACGGGTGAGCGGCCCAACCGACCAGCTCATCGCAGCGCAGCCGCGCACCGGCCAAATGCCATAAACGCTGTTGCAGACAAACACTTCATCGGCCTGTTGCAACTGCTCAAGGCTGATATCGGCCACGGCCACCGGGACGCCCAGGGTTTGCGCCTGGGCCAGGATCTCGGCGCGCATGACGCCGGCAACCCCGCAACGCGTCAGATCAGCGGTTAGTAACAAGCCGTTGCACACGAGGAACAGGTTGCTGAACACACCTTCGATGACGCGCCCGGACACATCCAGCATCAAGCCTTCGGCGTGCTCGGTATCCTGCCATTCGCTGCGAGCGATCACTTGTTCCAGGCGATTGAGGTGCTTGAGACCGGCCAGCAAGGGTTGCTCGGCCAAACGGGTGGCACACGGAAACAGGCGAATGCCGTCGAGTCCATGGGCGGGGGGATAGGTTGCAGGCGCACTGCCCTGCAAGATACGGCGCACCGGGGCGCCGGGGTTGATGCCATAACCGCGCAGGCTGTCGCCGCGGGTGAGGATCAACTTGAGCACGCCATCGCCAAGGGCGGCGGCATAGGCCAGCACTTCGCTGCGGATCAACCCGTGATCCGCAACCAAAGCGAGGCGCCTGCAGCCGTCATCGAGACGTTGCAGGTGACGGTCGAGCAGCACCGGCTGCCCGGCCTTGACGGCGATGGTCTCGAACAGCCCATCGCCATAGGCCAGGCCGCGATCTTTCAGGGGCACATTGGCCGCTGGCTGACCGTCGACCCAGCTGTCCATCACTCGGCGAACCGGCGGAACACCAGGGAGCCGTTGGTGCCACCAAAGCCGAACGAGTTGGAAATCGTCACGTCGATCGGCATCGGCTGCGCTTCGTGCGGTACGAAGTTCAGGTCGCAACCTTCGTCCGGCTCATCCAGGTTGATGGTCGGCGGAGCGACCTGGTCCTTGATGGCCATCACGCTGAAGATCGCTTCGACCGCGCCCGCGGCGCCCAACAGGTGACCGGTCATGGACTTGGTGGAACTGACCGCCAGCTTGTAGGCGTGCTCGCCGAACACCGACTTGATGGCTTCGGCTTCCGCCAGGTCGCCCGTCGGGGTCGAGGTGCCGTGGGCGTTGATGTACTGCACCTGATCGGCATTGATCTTCGCATCGCGCAGAGCATTGGTGATGCAACGCGCAGCACCGGCACCGTCGGACGGTGGCGAAGTCATGTGATAGGCGTCACCGCTCATGCCAAAGCCGATCAGTTCGGCGTAGATGGTGGCACCACGCGCCTTGGCGTGTTCCAACTCTTCCAGCACCAGGGCACCGGCGCCGTCGGACAGCACGAAGCCGTCACGGCCCTTGTCCCACGGACGGCTGGCACGGGTTGGCTCGTCGTTGCGGGTGGACAGCGCACGGGACGCGCCGAAGCCGCCCATGCCGAGGCCGCAGGCAGCCATTTCAGCGCCACCGGCAATCATCACGTCTGCTTCGTCATAGGCGATGTTGCGCGCCGCCATGCCGATGCAATGCGTACCCGTGGTACACGCCGTGGCAATCGCGTAGTTAGGCCCCTGTGCACCCAGGTGGATGGACAGGAAACCGGAAATCATATTGATGATCGAGCCCGGCACGAAGAACGGTGAAATTCGACGGGGGCCAGTATCGTGCAGGATGCGGCTGGTTTCTTCGATATTGGTCAGACCACCAATACCCGAGCCCATGGCCACGCCAATGCGGTCACGGTTGGCGTCGGTGACTTCCAGGCCGGCGTTACGCACTGCCTGAAAACCGGCTGCCAGGCCGTACTGAATGAACAGGTCGAGCTTGCGGGACTCTTTGACCGAGAGATATTCCTCGACATTGAAGCCCTTTACCGAGCCGCCAAAACGGGTGGAATAGGCAGAAAGGTCCGTGTGTTCAATCAGACCAATACCACTGCGGCCAGCCAGAATGCCCTGCCAACTGCTCGGCACATCCGTACCCAGTGGCGACAACATACCCATACCGGTGACTACGACGCGTCTACGCGACACAGCACTCTCCTTTTTCTAATGACGACACTTCGCTTCAAAACCACTTTTCGCCCGAGCTAAAGAAAAAACCGCACGCTGTAACAGCAGTGCGGTTTTTCCCAACAGCAAGCGACGACTAAAAACTATTACGCCTGATGGCTGGTAACGTAGTCGATAGCAGCTTGAACAGTAGTGATTTTTTCAGCTTCTTCGTCCGGGATTTCGGTCTCGAATTCCTCTTCCAGAGCCATCACCAGCTCAACGGTGTCAAGGGAATCGGCACCCAGGTCTTCTACGAAGGAAGCAGTGTTGACCACTTCTTCTTCTTTAACGCCCAGTTGCTCGGCAACGATTTTCTTGACGCGCTCTTCGATGGTGCTCATACCTTGTTTAACTCCTAATGGACAAATTCAGGCAGCTGGCCAGTGGGTAAGTGTATAGAAAGCCTTTTCAGCTTTTCAACTGAAAGCTTCACCACCTACCCGGTCGACCACCCGCCTCTAAATTAAGTTGCAGCTTTATAACGGATTTTAGACAGCTCGTATGACATTTTTTTGAAGCGATCCGTCACAATTTAACTCATGTACATCCCGCCGTTCACCGGGATTGTAGCCCCAGTCACGTATGCCGCACCGTCGGATGCCAGGAAAGACACCACATTCGCGATCTCTTGGGCCTGGCCCAGACGGCCCAGCGGAATCTGCGTCAGCAAGGCTTCACGCTGTGCTTCCGGCAGTTCGCGGGTCATATCGGTGTCGATGAACCCAGGGGCCACCGAGTTGACCGTAATCGACCGCGAACCGACTTCACGTGCCAATGCGCGGCTGAAACCTTCCAGACCGGCCTTGGCGGACGCGTAGTTTACTTGGCCTGCGTTGCCCATGGCACCCACTACGGAGCCAATATTGATAATTCGGCCCCAACGCGCCTTGGTCATGCCGCGCAGAACGCCCTTGGACAGGCGAAACAGACTGTTCAGGTTGGTATCGACCACGTCGTACCACTCGTCGTCTTTCATGCGCATCATCAGGTTGTCGCGGGTGATACCGGCGTTGTTGACCAGAATAGCCGGCGCACCGAACTGTGCAGTGATCTGGGCCAATACAGCCGCCACGGATTCATCGCTGGTCACGTTCAGCTCAAGGCCGGTGCCTTGCACGCCGTTTTCCTTCAGGGTCGCGGCGATACGCTCGGCGCCCGAAGCGGAAGTGGCGGTGCCGATCACCACGGCGCCCTGACGGCCCAGTTCCAGGGCGATTGCCTGGCCAATGCCACGGCTGGCGCCGGTAACCAGTGCAACTTTACCTTGCAGACTCATGCAGGCTTCTCCCAAGTTCGTAAATAAAGGCTCAGGCCAGTGCTGCACGAGCGGCAGCGAAGGCATCCGGGGTATTGAGGTTGGCGGTCGACACGCCGTCGGCGCAGCGCTTGTTCAGGCCGGCCAGGACTTTGCCCGGGCCGCATTCGACCAGCTCGGTGGCGCCATTGGCAGCCAGGGTCTGCACCGACTCTACCCAGCGCACTGGCTTGTAGAGCTGCTCCAGCAGGTCACGCTTGAGGGTGTCGAGATCAGCGGCCACGGCCGCGCTGACGTTCTGCACCAGCGGGATCTGCGGCGCCTGCCAGTTGATGGCGGCGATGGACTCGGCAAAACGCTCGGCGGCCGGACGCATCAGTTCGCAGTGCGACGGCACGCTCACCGGCAACGGCAACGCACGCTTGGCGCCACGGGCCTTGCAGCCTTCGATGGCGCGCTCAACGGCGGCCTTGGCACCGGCGATCACGACCTGGCCAGGTGAGTTGAAGTTCACCGCGCTGACCACTTCGCCCTGGGCCGCTTCGGCGCAGGCTTCGATCACCACAGCATCGTCCAGGCCCAGGATCGCGGCCATGCCGCCCTGCCCGGCCGGAACGGCGTCTTGCATCAATTGGCCACGACGCTCGACCAGCTTGACCGCTTCCGTGAGGGTCAGGCTGCCCGCCGCCACCAGGGCGCTGTATTCGCCCAGGCTGTGACCGGCAACAAATGCCGGACGCGCGCCGCCCTCTGCCAGCCACAAGCGCCACAGGGCGATCGAAGCAGTCAGGATGGCCGGCTGGGTTTTATCGGTTTGATTGAGTTGCTCTTCCGGCCCTTGCTGGGTCAGCGCCCACAGGTCGTAACCCAGGGCGTCGGAAGCTTCCTTGAAGGTATCCAGGATCAGCGGGTATTGCGCGCCCAGCTCGGCCAACATGCCGAGGGACTGCGAACCCTGCCCTGGAAAGACGAATGCGAGGGATGTAGACATGTAACAAGCCCCTAATGATCTGGTCGTCAAAAATGAACGCGCCTACGGTGGGAGCGCACGAAACTGACAAATTGGATGGTCAATTGAACTGGCCGGTCACATTTAAGCATTTCCGGGCCGATTCGCCTAAGGCAACAGGTCCCCGAGACGGCCGTGCAAGCGTTGCGGCAGGTTTTCCTGGATCTCGATCACGGCCCGCGCAATCGCACTTTGAAAGCCTTCCACACCGGCCGAGCCGTGGCTTTTCACCACGATCCCCTGCAAGCCGAGAAAGCTCGCACCGTTATGCCGTGCCGGCGCCAGGTCAGCCTGCAAGCGGCGCATCAATGGCAGCGCCAGAGCGCCCACCAGGCGTGACGCGACGTTCTGCTTGAACAGCGCTTCAATGCGCGTGGCGATCATCGTCGCCAGGCCTTCGCTGGATTTAAGCAGGATATTGCCGACAAACCCGTCACACACCACCACATCCGCTTCGCCACGGTACAAACCGTCGCCCTCGACAAAGCCGATGTAATTCAAGCCGCGCGCGCCCTGCAACAACGTGGCGGCGAGCTTGACCTGCTGGTTGCCCTTGATGTCTTCGGTGCCGATATTCAGCAACGCGACACGCGGCCGGGCCACGCCCAATGCTTCAGCGGCCACCGAGCCCATCACCGCGAACTGGAACAGATGCTCGGCACTGCAATCGACGTTCGCCCCCAGGTCCAGCAGCTGGCAATAGCCTTTCTGCGTCGGAATCGCTGCGACCATCGCCGGCCGGTCAATGCCCGGCAACGTCTTGAGCACATAACGCGACAACGCCATCAGCGCGCCGGTGTTGCCGGCACTGACACAGGCTTGCACCTTGCCATCACGCAGCAACTCCAAAGCCACGCGCATTGAAGAGTCAGGCTTGCCACGCAGGGCAGCCGCCGGTTTTTCATCCATGGTGATGGTTTCACTGGCTGGCGTAATCGTCAGGCGCGCGCGATCCACCGCCGGATGGCTGGCAATCAGGTCTTCAAGTAAGGAGGGTTGACCGACGAGGGTCAGGTGCAGCGAGGGCGTTGCAGACAGGCTGGCAATGCAGGCCTGAACAATGCTGCGGGGACCGAAGTCCCCGCCCATTGCGTCTATCGCGATGACTAGAGCAGACAAGTGATTACTCGTCAGCGCCCTTGTCGATCACTTTACGGCCACGGTATACGCCTTCTGGCGATACGTGGTGACGCAGGTGAATTTCACCGGTGGTTTTTTCTACAGACAGAGTGCTCGCCGTCAGGGCGTCGTGCGAACGACGCATGTCACGGGCAGAGCGGGATTTTTTGTTCTGCTGAACAGCCATAATTGATTAACTCCTAAACGTTTGGGTCACGCTTTAACTGCGCCAATACACTGAACGGGTTGGACCGCGTTACCTCGTCCTCGCTCGGTTCGGGCTCGTCATCGAGCCCCTCCGGCTGCTGGCATTCTTCCGGATGATGAGCAGGCACAATGGGCAAGGCGAGCAAGAGCTCCTCCTCGATCAGTGCATGCAGATCCAATGGATCTTCGCCCAGTTCCAGCACGTCATAACCTTTCGGTAACGACTGGGTATTCGCACCCTCCTTCACCACAGCGTAACTGCATTCGCTGTGAATCGGCAGGGTGACCAGCTCAAGACAACGCTGGCAAACCATTTTGACCTCGGTGTCGATAAAGCTGTGAATTACCACAGATTTACGTTCATCTCGTTCAAAAACGAATTTCGCCTGCACCGTACCGACAGTGTCGGAAAGCGGGTCGCAGAGTCTCTCCAAATCGGCCAGCAGCAATTCACCTTGAAGGGAAGTGCCACGATCTGCCAATTTGCGCGGGTCAACGTGAGGTGGAATCGGGTCATTCAACATAGGCGCAGCATTATAGGGATGCACCCAGCCATGTCAAAGGAAATTCAGCCCTGTCCGTCACCTGGACTCCTCGCTAGAATCCGCGACTGCCTTGAGGAGACGCCCATGCTGCCTTTATTACTCGCTTCCAGCTCGGTTTATCGCCGGGAATTGCTCGGCCGCCTGCACCTGCCGTTCATCTGCAGCTCGCCGGATATTGACGAAAGCCATCGCGCCAATGAGTCCGCCATCGAACTGGTCAAACGCCTCGCCGAAGAAAAGGCCCGCGCCCTTGCCGCCACTCATCCGGGGCATTTGATCATTGGCTCCGACCAGGTGGCCGCACTCGACGGACGGATCATCGGCAAGCCGCACACCTTCGAGAACGCCCGCGAACAGCTGCTGGCCGCCAGCGGCAAGCGCGTGAGCTTCCTGACCGGCCTGGCACTGCTCAACAGCGAGACGAGGCACTGCCAGGTGGACTGCGTGCCGTTTACGGTGCAGATGCGTGTACTGGACGTTGAGAGGATCGAGCGTTACCTGCGGATCGAGCAGCCGTATGACTGTGCGGGCAGCTTCAAGGCCGAAGGACTGGGGGTGAGCCTGTTCCAGAGTACCGAAGGGCCGGATGCCACCAGCCTGATCGGGCTGCCACTGATTCGCTTGGTAGACATGCTGCTGGCCGAAGGCGTACAGATCCCTTAAATACACCACAAAACCCAATGTGGGAGCGGGCTTGCCCGCGATGAGGGCGGGCCAGCCAACATTTATATTGACTGACCCACCGCTATCGCGGGCAAGCCCGCTCCCACATTTAGATCTACATCAGATCAGAAGCTCAGCGCAGGGTTGGGCCCTGGAAGCCCATGTACAGCGCCAACTTCTCCGCCACGCTGGCCCCCAGCTTCTTGGAGAACCGGTCAAACGGCGATTCCTGCACGGTGAAGTCCACCAGCTCTTTCTCGCCGATCACATCCCGCGCCACCGAACTGGCACTGCCCAGGCCATCGATCAAGCCCAGCGGCAACGCCTGCTCACCCGACCAGACCAACCCGGAAAACAGCTCTGGATGATCCTTGTCCTTCAGCCGATCACCACGCCCCTGCTTCACACTGGCGATGAACTGGCGATGAGTGGTGTCGAGCACGCCCTGCCAGAACTGGGTTTCATCCGCCTTCTGCGGCTGGAAAGGGTCAAGGAACGATTTGTGCTCACCCGAGTTGTAGGTGCGACGCTCCACCCCCAGCTTCTCCATGGTGCCGACAAAGCCGTAGCCGGCCGCCGTCACACCAATGGAGCCCACCAGGCTGGCCTTGTCGGCATAGATCTGGTCGGCGGCACTGGCGATGTAATAGGCGCCGGAGGCACCCAGGTCGGAAATCACTGCGTACAGCTTGGTATCCGGGTGCAGGGTACGTAGGCGGCGAATCTCGTCATACACATAACCCGACTGCACCGGGCTGCCACCAGGGCTGTTGATCCGCAGGATCACGCCCTTGACCTTGGGGTCTTCAAACGCAGCGCGCAGGCTGCCGACAATATTGTCGGCACTGGCGGACTCCTTGTCGGCAATCACCCCACGCACTTCGATCAAGGCGGTGTAATTGCTGCCACGGGTGGCGCTCTTCTCCATGTCCACCAGCGGGCTGAACAACACCAGCATGCCGAGCAGGTAAGTGAAGGTCAGCAGCTTGAAGAAAATCCCCCAACGCCGCGAACGACGCTGCTCCTGGACGCTGGCCAGGAGGGTTTTCTCCAGCAGCTTCCAGCTCTTGTCGTCACCACTCTGGGCCTTTTCGGGCGCTTTCCACTCATCACTCATGCCATTAACCCCAGCAAAGACTTATTGAGCCCGGCCGAGCCAGGCCTGCAATTCGGAAAAATGATCGATCGTCAGCCGCGGCTCGTATTGCTGCAAGGCTTCGGCGGCCTGGGCACCATAGCTGACCGCGACACTGTCCATGCCAGCATTGCGCGCCATCATCAGGTCGAAGGAGGCATCACCCACCATCAGCGCCTGGCGCGGCGATACGCCGCAATGGGCCAGGATCTGCTCGAGCATCAGCGGGTGCGGTTTGCTCGCGGCTTCATCGGCAGCACGGGTGATGTCGAAATAGTCTTCCCAACCGTGGGCCTTGAGCACACGGTCCAGGCCGCGACGGGCCTTGCCGGTGGCAACAGCCAGGTGATAGCCCTCGGCACGGAACGCGGCCAGGGACTGCACCACGCCCTCAAACAGCGGCGAAGGTTCGGCCTCCAGCGCAATGTAGTGATCGGCGTAGTGCTCGCGAAAGGCGATCAGCTCAGCGTCGCTGATCTCGGGATACAAGGTGCGGATCGCTTCGGGCAGACCCAGGCCGATGATGCCCTTGACCGCGTGATCCGTGCACAGCGCGTAACCCGAACGGGTCGACGCGGCGTGCATCGACTCGACGATCCGGCCAATCGAATCGGCCAGGGTGCCGTCCCAATCAAAAATCAGCAGCTTGTAGTCAAGGTGCGACACTCAAACGCTCCACGGTCTTGGCCCACATCTCATCGACCGGGGCCTGCAACTTCAATTCGCCACCATCGGGCAGCGGCACAGTGAGCATGTAGGCGTGCAGGAACAGGCGCTTGCCGCCGAGGTCGCGGATCTCCCTGGAGAAATCCTCGTCGCCATACTTGGTGTCACCGGCAATGCAATGCCCGGCATGCAGCGTGTGCACACGGATCTGGTGAGTACGACCGGTCACCGGCTTGGCCTCGACCATCGTGGCGAAGTCACCAAAGCGGCGCAGCACCTTGAACAGGGTCAGGGCTTCTTTGCCCTCCTCGTCCACTTCGACCATGCGTTCGCCGGAGCGCAGGTTGCTCTTCTGCAACGGCGCCCGCACGCTCTTGATCGAGCTGGCCCAGTTGCCACGCACCAGCGCCATGTAGCGTTTGTCCACGCCATCGCCACGCAGGGCGGTGTGCAGGTGGCGCAACATGCTGCGCTTCTTGGCGATCATCAGCAGGCCGGACGTGTCACGGTCCAGGCGATGAACCAGCTCCAGCTCCTTGGCATCCGGGCGCAACTGACGGAAGGCTTCGATCACGCCGAACGTCAGGCCGCTGCCACCGTGCACTGCAATACCGCAGGGCTTGTTGATCACGATCAGCTTGTTGTCTTCGTAGACAATCGAGGCTTCCAGGCGCTGCAACAAGCCCTGGGCCAAGGGCACAGGCTCGTCACGCTCGGGCACGCGCACCGGCGGCACACGGACGATATCGCCCGCCTGCAGCTTGTACTCGGGCTTGATCCGGCCCTTGTTCACCCGCACTTCACCTTTACGCAAGATGCGGTAAATCAAGGTCTTGGGCACGCCTTTGAGCCTGGCCAGGAGAAAATTGTCGATGCGTTGGCCGGCATATTCCGGCGAGACCTCAAGCAGCTGGACGCTGGGGGTCTGGGGGGCGGTAGTCGTCATGCCGGCGATGATAACAATTTTTTATGGAATTGAAGCACTTAATCATTGCTGCTATAGTCGCGAACGCCGCCAAAAGCGGCCTGGCCAGAGGACATGCGGCACACAGCCGGCCCTGACCATCGCAATTCATCAGGACGCGAGGCCGTCCTACGGGGCTTTCGCCACCTTGGAAAGCTCAGGATTGTAACGAGCGCAGGTGACATGAGGCCTGAAGCGAGTGCAGAAAGCAGAGTGAATACTCGCGTTTTGCGCCGATATTTACGGCCAGTTCACAAAGTGCAGTCAGTCTTGAGCCAGACCATGGCGAATGCTTCGGAAACAACGCCTGTTAAGAGCTGAGTGAGAGCGCAATCGCCCACACCCAGTCTTGTTTAGCCATGAGCGTGTTCTCCCCATTGGAAAACACGGTAAATGCCAACCCGCTGCGGATTCTGCGCGCGGCAGCACCCGAATTATCAGGGATACGTGTAGGGTGGAGATGCACAACCGTCGGACCGTGTAGCACTAGGCTTATATTTAGACGCTTCATCTCGTCCACAGTCGCCGGTTGATTCCTCCTCCTGACCTTAGCTTTTGTTGAAGTGGTGCCTTTGTCACCACCGCTAACAAGCAGGACGCGTCCGTCGCGATACAGGCCCAATTGGCCCGTATTTGCTGGACACTGGAGTGGCCAACCACTCTTGACGCACCTGACACCGACCGTGAGAAGTCGTGTGTGCCGAACGCCGTTTCCGGCAGCCCGGAAACCGACGGTACAACATGAAAAGAATGCTGATTAACGCAACTCAACCCGAAGAGTTGCGTGTTGCACTGGTAGATGGCCAACGCCTCTACGACCTGGACATCGAATCCGGTGCGCGCGAGCAGAAAAAAGCCAATATCTATAAAGGCAAGATCACTCGCATCGAACCAAGCCTTGAGGCTGCCTTTGTCGATTTCGGCTCCGAGCGCCACGGCTTTCTGCCCCTCAAAGAAATCTCCCGCGAATACTTCAAGAAAGCGCCTGAAGGCCGCGTGAACATCAAGGACGTCCTGAGCGAAGGCCAGGAAGTCATCGTACAGGTCGAAAAAGAAGAACGTGGCAACAAGGGCGCGGCCCTGACCACCTTCATCAGCCTGGCTGGCCGTTATCTGGTCCTGATGCCGAACAACCCGCGTGCCGGCGGCATTTCCCGTCGCATCGAAGGCGAAGAGCGCAACGAACTGCGTGAAGCGCTGAACGGCCTGATCGCACCGGCCGACATGGGCCTGATCGTTCGTACTGCAGGCCTTGGCCGCAGCAGCGAAGAAATGCAGTGGGACCTCGACTACCTGCTGCAACTGTGGACCGCCATCAAAGAGGCGTCCCTGGATCGTTCCGCGCCGTTCCTGATCTACCAGGAAAGCAACGTGATCATCCGCGCCATCCGCGATTACCTGCGCCAGGACATCGGCGAAGTGCTGATCGACAGCGTTGAAGCCCAGGACGAAGCCCTGACCTTCATCCGCCAGGTGATGCCGCAGTACGCCAGCAAGATCAAGCTGTACGAAGACAGCGTGCCGCTGTTCAACCGTTTCCAGATCGAAAGCCAGATCGAGACCGCCTTCCAGCGCGTGGTCGAACTGCCTTCCGGCGGCTCCATCGTGATCGACCCGACCGAAGCCCTGGTGTCCATCGACATCAACTCGGCGCGCGCCACGAAAGGCAGCGACATCGAAGAAACCGCCCTGCAGACCAACCTGGAAGCGGCTGAAGAAATCGCCCGCCAGCTGCGCCTGCGTGATATCGGCGGCCTGATCGTGATCGACTTCATCGACATGACCCCGGCCAAGAACCAGCGCGCCGTGGAAGAGAAAGTCCGCGAATGCCTGGAAGCCGACCGTGCCCGCGTGCAAGTCGGCCGCATCTCGCGCTTCGGCCTGCTGGAAATGTCCCGTCAGCGCCTGCGTCCATCCCTGGGCGAAAGCAGCGGCATCGTCTGCCCGCGTTGCAACGGCACCGGTATCATCCGTGACGTTGAATCGCTGTCCCTGGCGATCCTGCGCCTGATCGAAGAAGAAGCCCTGAAAGACCGCACCGCCGAAGTCCGCGCGCAAGTGCCGATCCCGGTTGCAGCTTTCCTGCTCAACGAAAAACGCAACTCGATCACCAAGATCGAACTGCGCACCCGTGCCCGTATCGTCATCCTGCCGAACGATCACCTCGAGACGCCGCACTTCGAAGTACAGCGCCTGCGTGATGACAGCCCGGAAGCCCACAGCGGCCAGTCCAGCTACGAAATCGCCGCTGCCGCTGCCGAAGTGGAAGAAGTCCAGCCAGCCGCCGCGACCCGCACCCTGGTTCGCCAGGAAGCAGCGGTCAAGACTGCCCCAGCCCGCGCCAACGCTCCGGTTCCGACCGAAGTTGCCGCACCGGTTGCCGCGCCGGCCGCGCTGCCTGAGCCGAGCCTGTTCAAAGGCCTGGTGAAGTCGCTGGTCAGCCTGTTCGCCACTAAAGAAGAGCCTGCTGCTCCGGTGGTGGTTGAAAAACCAGCCGCCGAGCGTCCAGCACGCAACGAAGAGCGTCGCAACGGCCGTCAACAGAGCCGTAACCGCAACGGTCGCCGTGACGAAGAACGCAAGCCGCGCGAAGAGCGTGCGCCACGTGAAGAACGCGCACCGCGTGAAGAACGTGCCCCGCGCGAAGCCCGTGAAGAAACCCCGGCCGTAGCCCGTGAAGAACGTGCACCGCGTGAAGAGCGCGCACCACGTACGCCACGTGCCCCACGTGAAGATCGCAAGCCACGTGGCGAGCGTGAAGAACGTGTACGTGAACTGCGCGAGCCGCTGGACGCAGCACCTGCCGTTGCCGCTGCCGGCGCCGCCGTTGTCGCTGAAGAGCGCCCGGCTCGCCAGCCACGCGAAGAGCGTGCGCCACGTGAAGAACGTGCTCCACGCCCACCGCGTGAAGAGCGTCAGCCACGCGCCGAGCAAGCTGCTGCCAGCGAAGACGAAGAAGTGCTGACCGCTGAAGAGCAGTCGCAGGAAGACGGTCAGGACGGCGCCGAAGGCGATCGCCCACGCCGCCGCTCCCGTGGCCAGCGTCGTCGCAGCAACCGTCGTGAGCGTCAGCGTGATGCCAACGGCAACGTGATCGAAGGCTCGGAAGAAGCCGGCGAGAACGCCGAAGCGGCCACCGGCGAAGCCACTGGCAGCGAACTGGCTGCCGGCCTGGCCGTTACCGCTGCCGTTGCCAGCTCGGTCATCAGCGCACCTGCTGAAGCCCAGGCTCACGAGCAGGCTGAACGCGCTACCGCTGCCGTCGAAGAAGCCGCTGCCGTTGAAGCGCCAGTCGCCGAGACCCCAGTGGTAGAAGCGCCGGTAGTTGAAGCGCCAGTCGTGGAAGCCATCACCCCGATCGAAGCGCCGGTTGTTGCCGAAGTGGAAGTTGCACCGGTTCAGGAAACCCTGCCAGCAGTTGAAGTGGCTGCGGTTGAGCCAACCCCAGTGGTTGAGCCTGAGCCAGTGGTAGAAGCGGCGGTTGAAGCACCGGTTGTCGAAGCTGCCCCAGAAGTGCGCGAAGTTCGTGAAGAACAGACCGCCTTCCAGTGGACTGCCGAACCTGCCGCTCCGGTTGAAGCACCAACGCCTGCCCCAGTGGTAGAAGAAGCGCCGGCTCCGGTGGCCGAAGAAGTCGTGGTTGCAGAACCTGCACCAGTGGCTGAACCTGCACCGGTAGTCGAGCCTGCGCCAGTGGTTGAAGTGGCAGTGGTTGCCGAGGTCGCCGCCGTGGTGGTCGAAGCCGCTCCGGCCAGCGCCCTGACCGAAAACGGCCGTGCGCCGAACGACCCACGTGAAGTGCGTCGTCGTCGCAAGGAAGCTGAAGCCGCTGCAGCCGCCGCTGCACAGGAAGCAGAACACGAGACTAAACCCCTCGTCTGATTCCATCAGCGACTAAAAAGCCCCGCCTGAGAGATCAGGCGGGGCTTTTTTATGCATTCTGAAAGACACCAAAAATCAAATGTGGGAGCTGGCTTGCCTGCGATAGCGGTAGCTCAGTCAGCACATCGTTTACTGATACACCGCTATCGCAGG
>NZ_ANNV01000146.1 GCF_000346755.1 Pseudomonas sp. CBZ-4
TGTGGGAGCTGGCTTGCCTGCGATAGCATCTCCTCGGTCTAACTGATACACCGAGGTGCCCGCATCGCAGGCAAGCCAGCTCCCACACAACCAGCGTCACATTTTATTTCAGCGTTGGATCAGCGCTGTACGACCCGCAGGTTGCTGTTCTGCTCTTTCGGCAGCACCCGCTTGGCAATCACATAGTTCTTGTCCCAGAACGGCTTCTTCAGCGTGTCGATGCTTACCGACTTGCCACGACGCGGTGCGTGGATGAAGCGGTCGTTGCCCAGGTAGATGGCAACGTGGTTGACCTGGCGGCTCTTCAGTTTGAAGAACAACAGGTCGCCCGGCTTCAAGTCCTTGCGATCAACCTTCTGCCCGTGGCCGGCGGCCATGGCATTGGACGTGCGCGGCAGGTCCACTGCGGCAACGTCGTTAAACGCATATTTCACCAGGCCACTGCAATCGAACCCTTTACTTGGGCTGCTGCCGCCCCAACGATAAGGGGTACCGAGCACGTTGACGGCGCGGCTGAGGACATTGCTGCTTTGCTTGGTGTTGACGCCGACCAGGCCGCTGGCATGGGCCTTGCTCACTTGAGTCGGGCGGTTGACGGTCAGCTTGACCGCCTTGGTGGTGCCGGGTGTGCTGTGAACTTTAGGGGTGAAACCATTAACGTTCGGAAGTCGTTGCTCACGATTGGTGGCGTGGGCGGCCAGTGGCATTAATAGGCAAATGGTTAGCCATGTCTTGAAAAATGGTCGCATTAGGCGTGGCTCTTTTTGGTTTGCGCGCAACTTTATAACAGCTTTTTGTGTCGTTATAAGGCCGTTTGTCGATTGAACCTTGGGGTCAAAGTCAGCAAAAACGCGACGAATCGCCGCAATTGTCCTACACAAGTCAGGTGGCACAAGGCTTTGCGGGAGGGAAGATACCATCGGCCACACGTCGGGCGCCCGTAAAAAAGTCACAAAGAAAATGAAAATATTTATCTATCGAGGCAAAAGAGGTACGCGATGAACACCTATCGGCAAGATGTTTCCCAGCACGACACGCACAGTAAGGTGATCGGTTACCTGCTCTGGATTTTCGGATTTACCGGCGCGCACCGCTTCTATTACGGCAAGCCGGTGACCGGCACGATCTGGTTTTTCACCTTCGGCCTGCTGGGCATTGGCTGGCTGATCGACCTGTTCCTGATCCCGGCCATGGACCGTGAAGCCGACCTGCGGTTTACCGCCGGGCCGATCGAATACAACGTGGCCTGGATTCTGTTGACGTTCCTGGGGGTGTTCGGTGTGCACCGCATGTACCAGGGCAAATGGATCACCGGTTTGATCTACCTGCTGACCGGTGGTTTGTTCCTGGTGGGGGTGCTGTATGACTTCTGGACGTTGAATACGCAGATTTCGATCCGCAATGCCGAGCGCAACGGCGGGCGCTGAGCCTCTAGAGGTATAGACAGAACCCACTGTGGGAGCAGGCTTGTGTGGGAGCTGGCTTGCCTGCGATGCAGGCACCTCGGT
>NZ_ANNV01000147.1 GCF_000346755.1 Pseudomonas sp. CBZ-4
GCTCCCGCTGGAGTGCGAAGCGCTCCCCAGATTTTGGGGCCGCTGCGCAGCCCAGCGGGAGCAAGCTCCCTCGCCACAACTAGCCGTCTCCTACAGAGGTGCGTCATGTCTAAAAAGTCGTTGTTCGCCTACCTCGGCACCTTGCTCGCCTTTCTGGTCCTCGACGGCCTCTGGCTCGGCGTCCTCATGGGCCCGACCTACAAGTCACTGCTGGGCCCGCTGATGCTTGATCAGCCACGGTTATTGCCCGCAACACTCTTCTATCTCCTGTATGTCCTCGGTTGCGTCGTACTCGTCGTCCTGCCCAGCGCCAGTTGGCAGCGTGCGTCGCGTCTGGGCGCCTTGTTGGGCCTGGTGGCCTATGGCACCTATGACCTCAGCAACTGGGCCACGCTGCACGGCTGGTCTGCCGGGTTGGCGGTGATGGACATGGCCTGGGGCACCTGCCTGACAGCAGTTTGCTGCACGGTGGGGTACCTGTGTGCAGATCGGGGGCGTGACTGATTGTGTACAGGTTTTTTGTGCACCGTTGCTGAGCAAAGTCCGCGTAGCCCATCCATCGTTAATCGCTTTGGAGCGCCATTCTGAAAGGATTGTGTGCCATTGGCACGCATTCTGCTGACTGCTTCGTATACAAACTATGCCGCCTCCCGTATGCACACCGCTACGGCAGTGCAGGCCGGTATGACGAGGAGCCCAGCGATGACCGAACAATTGCCCAACGGCTACAGCCCGCGCCTGTACAACCAGGACCTGGGCCCACTGCCGCAAAAGTGGACCTGGTACAACATCTTCGCCTTCTGGATGAGCGATGTGCACAGCGTTGGCGGCTACGTGTTTGCCGCCAGCCTGTTCGCGCTGGGCCTGGCCAGTTGGCAGGTGTTGATCGCCTTGCTTGCCGGTATCTGCATCGTGCAGTTGATCGCCAACCTGGTGGCCAAGCCGAGCCAGCAGGCCGCCGTGCCGTATCCGGTGATTTGCCGGCTGGCGTTCGGGGTGTTCGGCGCGAATATTCCCGCCGTGATTCGCGGCCTGATCGCCGTGGCCTGGTATGGGATTCAGACCTACCTGGCCTCCAGCGCACTGATCATCGTGGTGCTGCGTTTTTTCCCACAGATGGCGGTGTACGCAGAGCCGCATTTCGCTGGCCTGTCCTACCTCGGCTGGTTCGGCTTCCTCAGCCTATGGGTGCTACAAGCAGCTGTGTTCTGGGCGGGCATGGAGTCCATCCGGCGTTTCATCGATTGGGCAGGGCCGGTGGTGTATGCGGTGATGTTTGCCCTGGCCGGTTGGATTGTGTGGAAAGCCGGCTGGGCGAATATCAGCTTTACCCTGTCGGAAAAATCCCTGTCTGGCTGGCAGGCGTTCGGCCAGGTGATTGTTGCGACGGCGCTGGTGGTGTCTTACTTCTCGGGCCCGACGCTGAACTTCGGCGATTTCAGCCGCTATTGCCGCAGCATGCACGACGTGCGGCGTGGCAATTTCTGGGGGCTGCCGGTGAATTTCCTGGCGTTCTCGCTGGTCACCGTTGTGATTGTGTCGGGCACCTTGCCGGTATTTGGGGAGATGCTCCATGACCCGATTGCCACGGTGTCGCGCATCGACAACAACATGGCCGTGCTGCTCGGTGCCTTCGCCTTTGTGACCGCCACCATCGGCATCAATATCGTCGCCAACTTTGTGTCCCCGGCGTTTGATTTCGCCAACGTCGCCCCCAGCAAGATCAGCTGGCGTGCCGGCGGCATGATCGCCGCCGTGGCGTCGATCTTCATCACCCCGTGGAACCTGTTCAACAACCCGCTGATGATCCACTACACCCTGGACATCCTCGCCGCATTCATCGGGCCGTTGTTCGGCATCCTGCTGGTGGATTTCTACCTGATCAAAAAGCAGAAGATCGACGTGGACGCGTTGTTCGACGACAGCCCCAGCGGGCGCTATTACTTCGACGGCGGCGTGAACTGGACGGCGGTCAAGGCGCTGGTGCCGGCCACGTTGGTGGGCGTCGCGATCACCTTTACCCCGGCGTTGCAGGGCATGGCCAACTTCGCCTGGTTTACCGGGTGCTTCCTGGGTGGGCTGTTTTTCCTGGTGCTGGCACGCCGGGAACAGCTGCGCATGCCTGTGCCCTTGGTTGCTGGCTAAGCAACACACCTGCCACGAGCAGGCCGCATCCGGCGATCACCAACGCCGGATGCAGGCCGCCACTCAGATGACTGCTCACCGAGGCCAGCAACGGCCCGCTCAACTGGCCGATGGCAAAGCTGGCGGTGAGCAACCCGGTGCTGCGCTGGTAGCCATGAGGTGCAATGTCCCGCAGGCGCGTCATCACCAACTGCATGCACGCCAGGAACGGCGCGCCACACAGCAGCACACCCAGCGCCAGGCCCCAGGCATTGCCCAGCAGGCAGGCGAACACACCGGCGGCCTGCAGCCACAACGTTGCCATCAGCCAGCGCCGCGTGGTGTCCGGGTCCTTGCGGCGCAGGCTGGCGATGGCTACGCCCAGCGCCGCTGCCAAGCCAAAGCACGGCCAGAACAGATCGGCCTGCCAGGCGCCTTTGAATTGCGCGTTGGCCATCTGCGACAGAAAGGTCGCGGGGATGATGTAGCCCAAGCCAAATAAAAAGTAGATCCAGCCCAGGTGCGCGATGCTCTGATTGCTGCCCGCAAGGGCGGTGGCCGTAGTGGCCGGTGCCGGCTGGGGCAGGAAGGGCAGGACGACCAGCAGCATCACCAGCGCCACCGTCCCATATATCAACCATAGGGTGGCCGAGTCTTGCCCGAGCAGGTTAGAGCCCAGTGCCAGCAATCCCGTGAGCAGGATCCCCAGCCCCGGCCCGGCAAATACCAGGGCGCCCAGGCGCGGACGCCCGGCGGCAAGCGCCAGCGGCTGGCTCAGGCTGGTGATCATCACCAACGCCCAGGCACTCGCGACGCCCGTCCCAAAGCGCAACAGCAGATGGGGCCAGAACCCATGGGCCCAGTACGACGCCAAGGTCAGCAGCACGCACAACCACAGCCCACCGTAGAGCCGGCCGCGCACGTGGTGATGGCTGCGGGCGAAGATCGAATCCACCGCCCCGACCAAATATCCCAGGTAATTGGCGGCGGCGATCAGGCCGGCACCGGTCAGGTCGATCTGCCCTTCGCCGAGCAAATGCGGCATTTGCGGGGTGAGGGCAAAGCGGCCAATGCCCATGGCCATCATCAGGGCGATAAAGCTGGCGAGTAGACGAATCAGGGGTGACATGGCGGTTTTCCTGCGGGTCAACGAATGACTCGCAGGCTAAAGCGGATTGACTTTCTGTAAAATTGAATAATAGTGAGTAACTTGTTCAGTTTTGGAGAAAGGTATGGAGTTCAGTCAATTGCGCATTTTCCAGGCCGTGGCGGAAGAGGGCTCCATCACCCGTGCGGCCGAGCGCCTGCATCGCGTGCCATCGAACCTGTCGACCCGGCTCAAGCAGATGGAGGAACAACTCGGCGTCGAGCTCTTCGTACGCGAACGCCAGCGCTTGCAGCTTTCTCCGGCGGGCAAAGTGTTGCTGGACTACAGCAGCCGTCTGCTGGCGTTGCACGACGAAGCCCATGGTGCAGTGCAGGGCGGGCAACCGGCCGGCGACTTTGTGCTGGGCAGCATGTACAGCACGGCGGCGGTTCATTTACCGAAGCTGCTGGCGAGCTATCACAAGGCTTACCCGATGGTGAATCTCCAGGTGCAATCGGCGCCCAGCGGCGAGTTGCTCGAAGGCCTGATTACCGGTCGCCTGGATGCGGCGTTTGTGGACGGCCCCATCACTATCGCCTCCCTGGACGGCGTGCCGTTGTGTGAAGAGCGCCTGGTATTGATCTGTGAGGCTGATCACCCGCCAGTGCGTGGGCCACAAGACGTTGCGGGGCGCTCGGTGTTCACCTTCCGACGCAGCTGTGCCTATCGCACACGGCTGGAGACGTGGTTTTCCCACGAGCATGTCGCCATGGGTCGGGCGATCGAGATCGAGTCCTATCAAGGCATGCTGGCCTGCGTGATTGCGGGTTCCGGAGTGGCGCTGATGTCCGAATCCATGCTCGACAGCCTGCCAGGCAAGGACAGCGTGTCCGTTCATCCGCTGACAGGGCATTTTGCCACTGCGACCACCTGGCTGATGTGGCGAAAGGGTATGCTCGGCGCTAACCTCAATGCATGGATCGACTTGCAGCAAGCGGGCAGGGTCGAAGTCCTGCAAGACGCACGGGCGATTGCTTGAACGATCCGTCAGGATTCAGATCAATTCAGTAATAGTTCGTTGTGGTTTCGTCCATGCAATACGTAGGACTTAGGGCTACTATCACTGTAGGAAAAGGCGACAGAACTTGCGCCTGCCAGCATTACCCTCAAAGGGGGCAACCATGAAAGAGAAAATTCAAACCTGGCTCCATGACCTCGGTGTTGCACTGGGCTTGATCGAGCCGCCACTGCAGCCGGTGCCGATCCGTACCGATGATGAGCAGCGTCGGCCACGTCGCCGGTAATCTCGGGTCACAGCGCGATCAAACATGCGGGAGCAGGCTTGCCCGCGATAGCGGTGAACCAGCGACATCTTCGTCGGCTGACACTCTGCAATCGCGGGCAAGCCCGCTCCCACAGTTGTTTTTCTGCCAGGCAAAAAAACGGGCACGACCTCCGACGTCGTGCCCGCTGAAGAAACCGCTCTAAATCCTGTTATGCCTCAAACCGCGTTAGCCGCCACCGCCTCAGGCTTGCGCGATAACACGCTCACCAGCACAAAACTCACCAACCCGACTGCCAGGCTGTAGTAGATCGGCGTGTTCGCATCCAAGCCATCCTTGAACATGAACACCAGCGCCGTGACAAACCCCAGCGTCATCGAGGTGATTGCCCCGGAGGTGGTCGCGCGCTTCCAGAAGATCGCGCCGATCAACGGGATCAACATGCCGCCCACCAACAGGTTGTAGGCCAGGGTCAGCGCGCTGATCACGTCGTTCACCACCAAAGCGATGCCCAGGACGGCGATGCCGGTCAGCATCGTGAACAGGCGGTTGATCGCCAGGCTCGACTGTTTGCCGCCGCGCAGGCGTGGCAGGAGGTCTTCGGTCAGTACGGTGGAGGCCGCGAGCAAACCGGCGCTGGCGGTGGACATCATCGCGGCCAGTGCCGCTGCAATGACCAGGCCACGGATGCCGTCTGGCAGCGAGACTTTGACGATCGCGGCAAACGCGTTGTTGACGTTGTCCAGGTCCGGGATCAGCACATGGGCCGCCATGCCGATCAACGCACAGGCCAGGCCGTAGAGGATGCAGTAGAACCCGGCGAACGTGCCGGCGTACTTGGCGACCTTTTCGTCACGGGCGGTGAACACCCGTTGCCAGATGTCCTGGCCGATCAGGATGCCGAAGAAGTAGATCATGAAGTAGGTGATGATCGTGTCCCAGCCGATGGCGGTGAAGCTGAAACTCGACGCCGGTAGCTTGGCCACCAGCTCATCCCAGCCGCCGACGCGGTACAGGCAGATCGGCAGCAGGATAAACATCAGGCCGACGGTCTTGATCACGAATTGCACGATGTCGGTGAGGGTCAGCGACCACATGCCGCCGATGGTCGAGTACACGACCACCACGCCACCGCCGAGCAGCACCGAGATCCAGAACGGCAGGCCAAACAACACTTGCAGCACGGTGCCGATGGCGAGGATCGAGGTCACGCCGATCATCAGCGCGTAGGCCAGCATGATCACCGCGCTGGCCTGGCGGGCCATGGGGTTGTAGCGTTTTTCCAGGACCTGGGTGACGGTGAAGATCTTCAGCTTCAACAGCGGCTTGGCCAGGAACAGGTTCAGCGCAATGATCCCCATGCCCAGCGCGGCGCACAGCCAGAAGCCCGAGATGCCATGCACATAACCCAGGCGCACCGTGCCGACGGTGGACGCCCCACCCAGCACCGTGGCGGCCATGGTGCCCATGTACAGGGTCGGGCCGAGGTTGCGGCCGGCCACCAGGTAATCTTCGTGGGTCTTGGCGCGGCGCATGCCGTAATAGCCGAGCACGAGCATGCCGGCGGCGTAGATGAGTACGACGAATAAATCCAAAGCCATGATGGCGGTTCTCCGATTTTATTTTTAGGTAGGGGAGTGGGCGGTGGTGAGTGAACGTCCTGTGGCGAGGGCGCTTGCTCCCGCTGGCCCATACACCGCAGCCGGCTCGGGAAAAACGCGCAGCAAGGTCAGATACACCACCGATGCCAATCCCAACGTCACCGGCAAGCTGATATCAATGCCATCCGCCAAATTGCCCAGCGGCCCGACAAACTAACTGCCCCGGCAAGTTGACGAAGCACAGCCCCACCAACGCACTCGGAATCCACGCCCCCAGCCCGCGCCAGTTCCAGCCATGGCTGAACCAGTAGCGGCCACCGGTCTCACCGCGGGTGAACACCTGCAAGTCATCCGGGCAGTAGAAGCCGCGGCGCACGATCAGGCCGATGATCATCATCACCATCCACGGCGTGGTGCAGGTGATGATCAGCACGGCGAAGGTCGACACGCTCTGCACCAGGTTGGCAGCGAAACGTCCGATAAAGATGAAGGCAATCGACATCACCCCGATCAGCAGCGTGGCCTTGACCCGCGACAGCAGGCGCGGGAACACGCTGGACATGTCCAGCCCCGTGCCATACAGCGACGTGGTGCCGGTGGACATGCCGCCAATCACCGCGATCAGGCACACCGGCAGGAAGAACCAGCTCGGCGCCACCGCCAGCAAACCGCCGACGTAGTTGTTGGCCGCGATGTAGTCCGGTGCCTTGATCGCCACGATGGTCGCGGTGGCCAGGCCGAACAGGAAAGGGATCAAGGTGGCGATCTGCGCCAGCACCACGGCCAGCATGATGCGTATTTTCGGCGTCTCACGTGGGATGTAGCGCGACCAGTCACCGAGGAACGCACCGAAGGAAATCGGGTTGCTCATGGCCACCAGCGCCGCACCGATAAATGCCGCCCAGAAGCCGCTCTGGCCCAGGGCGACCGTGCCGGCGAAATGGCTGTCGAACGCCGGCGCAAAGGCGAAGATGCCCAGCAAAAACAGCAGGCTCGCCGCCCACACCGCGATGCGGTTGACCCACAGCATGAAGCGAAAGCCGTAGATGCACACGGTCAGCACCAGGATCGCAAACACGCCGTAGGCCAGGCCCAGGGTCAGGTCGGTTTCCGGCAGGCCGATCAGCCGTTTCGCACCGCCCACCAGCGCATCGCCTGAACTCCACACCGACAGTGAGAAGAAGGCAATCGCCGTCAGCAACGACAGAAACGAGCCGACAATCCGCCCGTGCACGCCGAAGTGCGCACCGGAGGACACCGCGTTATTGGTGCCGTTGATCGGCCCGAACAGGCCCATGGGCGCGAGGATCAGTGCGCCCACCAGCACGCCCAGCACAATCGCCCAGACCCCGGCCTGGAACGACAGGCCGAACAGCACGGGAAACGAACCCAGCACGGCGGTGGCAAAGGTGTTGGCACCGCCGAAGATCAGGCGGAACAGATCCTTGGGGCCGGCGGTACGTTCGTGGTCCGGGATCTGTTCGACCCCGTTGGTTTCTATCTGGCGAATACTTTTATCGTTGTTTTTATTATTCATGATCAGCTCCGATCACATTGGCTAAGGGGGCGGCAGCCCTTCCGGCATAGCGGACAAATGTTCGTGACAGGCCAGCCACAGGCCTTCTTTTTGTTCTGTGCGAGTCCCTTGCCGTTTGAAGACAATGGTCTCGCGTTCCTGGCTAAAGAATTGCTCCCCTTGCATGCGCAGCTCGGTGGCCACGTCATGCATAAAAATCGCCACGTCACCTTGCAGGCTGACAAAGGCGTTGCTCGACGTGCACGACAGCACCTCGAACCCCTCGTCCCGGCGCCAGCTGTCCCACACTGCCTGGTAGGCATCGCGACTGAGCAGCGGCTGGGGCAGGGTGTAGAACACAAAGCTGGCATCGGCCGTGAACGCGCCGAAGTAGGCGGCGCGGTCATTGCGGGCGAAGGCCGCCACCAGGTCGGCAGCGGCTTGCAGCACCTCGCGGGCGCTCATCAGCGGTGCGCCACGCCAGGCAGTACGCAGAGCATCTCGTACAGCAGGTTGGCGCCGAGCAGCGAGGTGTTGCCGGTGGTGTCGTAAGGCGGTGAAACTTCTACCAAATCGCAACCAACCAGGTCGAGGCCCTGGCAGCCGCGAATGATCTCGATGGCCTGGATGGTGGTCAGCCCGCCGATTTCCGGGGTGCCGGTGCCGGGTGCCCAGGCGGGGTCGATGCCGTCGATGTCAAAGCTCAGGTACACCGGGCCGCCGCCGACTTTTTCCCGCACTTCGGCCATCAGTGGCGCGAGGGAGTGGTGCCAGCACTCTTCAGCCTGGACCACGCGAAAGCCCTGCTTGCGGCTCCAGTTGAAGTCTTCGGCGGTATAGCCCTGGGCGCGCAGTCCGATCTGCACGACGCGGTCGCAATCGAGCAGGCCTTCTTCCACGGCGCGGCGGAAGGTGGTGCCGTGGGCGATTTTCTCGCCGAACATATGGTCGTTCACATCGGCGTGGGCATCGATGTGCACCAGGCCGACCTTGCCGTGTTTCTTGTGGATCGCCCGCAGGATCGGCAGGGTGATGGTGTGGTCGCCGCCCAGGGTCATCGGGATCACATCGTGTTCGAGGATCTCGTCGTAGGCTTCTTCGATGATGCGCACGGCGTCGAGCAGGTTGAAGGTGTTGATCGCCACGTCGCCGATGTCGGCCACCGACAGCGAGTCGAACGGTGCGGCGCCGGTGGCCATGTTGTACGGGCGGATCATCACCGATTCGGCGCGGATTTCACGCGGCCCGAAGCGGGTGCCGGCGCGCAGCGAGGTGCCGATGTCCAGGGGCACGCCGATAAAGGCAGCGTCCAGGCCCTTGGCGGTTTGCAGGTGGGGGAGTCGCATCATGGTGGCGATGCCGGCAAAGCGCGGCATTTCGTTGCCGCCCAGTGGTTGGTGGAAAATCTTGTCCACGGGAGTGCCTCATCGTTGTTTTGTTTATTAGAGGCCGATTCTGCGAAATACCCCGCGATGGAAGAATCGGCAGGGGCAAATACTTAGTTCAGATTTTTCTAAACTAACGCCTGAGGTAAACTCCGTTCAAATGTGGGAGCTGGCTTGCCTGCGATAGCGGTGGGTCAGCC
>NZ_ANNV01000148.1 GCF_000346755.1 Pseudomonas sp. CBZ-4
CGCCCCCCCCCCCCCTATCAACAGTGACTTCCGGATGAATGGTATTCTCTCGGCCGGCTATGTCACTGTTACGACGATACGCCAGGACGGTTCGCGGCAAGTGTTTAACTATGCAGACAGCCGGCTTTCTGGAAACCACCAGCGAAATTCCGGAGCCGCATGGGTTCAAAAGTAGCCGTTGCTCTGCCATCTAGTGAACGGACCGTCGAATTCACGGAGCATGCTCACAACAACCTTGAAGTGGATAGCCGTGACCACAACATGCGAGCTGCTTATATTCACATTATTGGGAACACGGCCGTGTCGGTGAGGACCATCATCGGCTGGCTGTTGGCATAGGCGCTTGGCTGGCTGTGGATGGCCCAGCGGTTCGAACATCTGCGCCACGTCGCCATAATCCGGATCGTAGAAAAGAATGTCACGCATCCAGAGCGCACCAAAGTCCAGCGCTTCGACGCGTTGCGCCATCTCGAAATGACCGCGCATGGTCGGGGCCGCTCGGCCGGGATGGGTTTCCAGCGGCAAAATCGGACCGATAGTGAGTGCTTCTGGTTGAAACAGGCGTTGAAAAACGGGATGACGCTCCTGGGAAGGATGTGGAGTCGGCTACATCTGTGGTAAAAAGGGCGTCGACAAAGCGATCGGTAAACCACAACTCCACGTGCAGCTCAGGCCACTGCTTCAGATAGGCATCAAGGATCGGCAGGACATGGCGCTGACCAAAGGACAGCGGGACCGTGAGTTTAAAGGTACCGGTCGGCCGCCCACGGCCCGGACCATGGTCACCTCGACCTCATCAAGATCCTCGATAATCTGCCGCCAGCGCTCATACGCAATCTGCCCCTCGTTTGTCAGGCTCAGTTTGCGCGTCGTGCGATTGAGCAACCGTGCGCCCATCCGGTCCTCCAAGCGAACAATGCGGGTCCATGCCCAGTGTAATCGCCGCGGCGGTAAAGCTTCCCGCCTTCACGGTAAAAACAAACGGGTTGATATCACCGATATTGGTTGGCTTGCGTGGAAGTTTGGCTCCAGGCCAGACATTCGAAGTATTCAATAGTGCTAAAGCTTAGTCGCTCGCGCCCGTGCTTTTGCGCAAGGGCACAAACGGCACAGGTTAACTATCAGAAGTCTTGCGCCGTCGGACGCAGAACAATCTCGTTGATATCGACATCGGCAGGTTGCTCGATCGCGTAAGCGATGGCCCGTGCAACCGAATCAGCCGGGATGGCCTTCTTGTAAAACTCGCCAACGACCTCGGCGCTCGGCTGGTGCCCGCTGCCGAACTTGAGCTCGGAATCCACCGCGCCCGGCTCGATGGTCGTCGTGCGAATATTCCCGCCGACTTCATGACGCAGGCCATCGGAAATAGCGCGCACCGCAAATTTGGTACCGCTGTACACCGATCCACCGGGGCTGAACACCTTGATGCCGGCAACCGAAGAGATGTTGATGAAGTGACCGCTGGCCTGTTGTTCGAAAAGCGGCAAAGCGGCCGCGATGCCATACAACACGCCCTTGATGTTGATGTCGATCATGCGATCCCACTCTTCGACGCGCAGCTGCGAAATCGGAGAGATCGCCATCAGCCCTGCATTGTTGATCATCACATCGATGCGACCGAATGCCTCGACAGCCTTGGCGACCAGCGCAGACAAGTCCTCTTTGTTTGTGACATCGATCGGATGGGCAATCGCCTTGCCGCCTGCTGCGGCGATCTCCCGGACAATCGCGTCCAGACGATCCTGGCGACGGGCGCCAAGCACTACATGGGCGCCGAGCGCTGCCAGATGACGCGCCGTTGCTTCGCCCAGACCGCTACTCGCACCGGTGATAACGACCACTTTACCCTGGATGTTTTTACTCATGTTCAGCGCTCCTGTTGAGACCTGTTTGGGTTGATGAGTGCAGTCTGCGCTGGTTTTATTCGTCAGAAAATGGAAGAGTTCGGATTTGAGAATTCCATTTTCTGGAACGGGAGTTGACGCCAATGCTCAATCGCATGGAGCTGATTCGGATCTTTTCGGTGGCGGCGCAATCGACCACGTTTCGCGATGCAGCCACCCGCCTCGGCACCTCTCCGCAGACCGTGACACGCGCCATCAAAGAACTGGAGCGCACGCTTGGGGAGCCGTTGTTCCACCGCAGCACGCGGCAGGTTCACGTCACCGCTTTTGGTGCCAAACTCGCCTTGCAAGCCCGGGAAACCCTGGAACGGGTGGATCAGTTGTTTATCGCCAACAGTAAACAGGAGGCAAAAGGCGTCGTCGGCATCACGGCCCCCCACGCCATTGGCAAGCTGTATCTGATTGAGTTTCTGAAACCGCTGATGCGGGAGAATCCCGGCCTGAGCATCGACCTGAGCCTGGATGACCAGCTCACCGACGCGGTGGCCAACAAGATTGACATCGGTATTCGTGTTGGAGCTGTGCGGGATCGGCGCTATATCGCCAGAACGGTGGCCCATGTCGACCTGAAAATCGTCGCGGCGCCGTCACTCCTCGACACCGTGCAATGCCCTGGCAGCATCGAGGATCTGAAACGCTTGCCCCTGTCGATGCTGATCGATCGCAAAAACGGCCGCCCCTGGCCGTGGGTGCTTGCCGAGGGGCAAACGTTCCTGCCTGCCTCCCCGGCATTTACCTGCGACGATCCAGAAACCGAGCGAGAGATTGTTCTGGCGGGAATCGCCTTTGGGCAAATGCCCGGTTATCTGGCAGAACCCTATCTGTCTGAAGGGCGACTGGTCGAGCTCATGCAACACGATGCCCCGCCGCCTTCCGAATTGATCATGTATCGCCCGCAATCAGGGCCCGTGGCACCGAGAGTGAGGCTGGTGTACGACCACCTGGTCAACTGCTTCTCAGATCCGCGTGTTTTTGCGCAGAGCGCGCGCTGAAAGAGTTGGGTGGAAAAACACCCGTGAGCCTCATCTTCCTTTTTCGTCGTACTGGGACAGGATCGTTTCCAGCAGGCCCGGAAAACGGTGACTCAAGTCTTCCCTACGCAACGAGTTCATGTGGGTCGTGCCGATGGTCTGGGTTTGAACCAGTCCGGCATCTCGCAGCACCCGGAAATGGTGGGACATGGTGGACTTCGCACGGCCACCGTCCAGCTCGCCACAGCTGGCCTCTCCCAGCTCGGCGAGGCGCCGGACAATCTCCAGGCGTACAGGGTCGCTCAAGGCGTAAAACAGACGCTCAAGAACGAATTCACTGAGAGGAAGGTGTTTGAAGGGGCGCATGAGCGAATCATACACGGGTTTGCTCTATGTCAATAGTTCGAATATTATCGAACAAGAGAAATAGTATCCCTCGGAGAAAAACCTAATGTCTGCGCTGTTCCAACCTTTCACGCTCAAGGATGTCTCCCTTCGCAACCGGATCGCGATTCCCCCCATGTGCATGTACTCGGCCAATGATGGCCTGATCAACGATTGGCACACTGTGCACTATGCCACCCTCGCGCGTGGCGGCGCAGGACTGGTGGTCGTCGAGGCGACTGCCGTGTCACCCGAAGGACGGATCACGCCTGGCTGCGCTGGTATCTGGAATGATGAGCTCGCCCGTGCCTTCGTGCCGGTGGTGCAATCGATCAAGGCTGCCGGCGCAGTGCCAGGTATCCAGATTGCCCACGCGGGGCGCAAGGCCAGTGCGAACCGTCCTTGGGAAGGTGACGATCATATCGGCGAGGATGATTCGCGTGGCTGGCAGACCATCGCCCCGTCGGCTGTTGCCTTTGGCGCTCAGCTCGCCAAGCAGCCGAAAGCCATGACGCTGGAGGATATCGCCCGGGTGCGCGAGGATTTTGTCTCAGCCGCTCGCCGTGCACGTGAAGCTGGCTTCGAGTGGTTAGAGCTGCATTTCGCCCATGGCTATCTGGCCCAGTCATTCCTCTCTGAACACTCCAACCTTCGTGACGACGCCTATGGCGGAAACTTCGATAACCGTAGCCGCTTTCTGCTGGAAACACTGGCGGCGGTTCGCGAAGTATGGCCAGAGCACTTGCCGCTGACCGCTCGCCTGGGTGTTATCGAATACGACGGCCGGGATGAACAGACCTTGTCAGAGGCTATCGAACTGACACGTCGTTTCAAGGACGGTGGTTTGGACTTGCTCAGCGTCAGTATCGGGTTCACCATCCCTGAATCCAACATTCCTTGGGCCCCCGGTTTCATGGGCGAAGTTACCCAGCGGGTACGGCGCGAGACGGGGATTGCGGTGGCCTCGGCATGGGGCTTCGGCACGCCGAGCGTCGCCGAAGAAGCGGTGAGAAGTGGTCAACTGGACCTGGCGATGATTGGCCGGGCGCACCTGGGCAATCCTAACTGGTCCTATTCAGCCGCCCAGGCGCTGGGTGTAGAGCGTGCTGCCTGGACCTTGCCCGCTCCCTATGCCCATTGGCTTGAACGCTACAGGTGATCCCGCCGGAGCGAGAGCGCTCGCGTGGCCTTAGGGCTATCAACTTGGTCGAATGCCCAAGTGGGCAAGATTGTTGTCGCGCTCTCACCCGGATTCAGGTTTTTGGCCGCATGGCCGGCATGGACATCTTCGATACACCCGTGCCAGCCAATGCTCCCTCTTCATATCGCACACAGACAGGAGGTTTGATGACCACCCCTCTGACACTGATTGCCACCTTGGTCGCCAAGGCCGGCTTCGAAGTCGAGCTCGAGCAGACGCTGCAGGGCCTGCAAGGCCCAAGCCGAAGCGAAGCGGACTGCATCCAGTACGATTTCCACCGTGATGCCGAGCAGGCTCGCACTTTCCACATGATCGAGCAGTGGCGGGACGAAGCGGCGCTGACTGCTCACGAAGCGACACCGCATTTTCAGGCAGCGCTCCCTTTCATCGAACGCGCTGCTGAAAAGCTCACCATCACGAAAATGTATCGCATCTCCTGAGGATCTTCGAATGAAAGCCATTGCACACTTCAAATGCCTGCCTATTGAACATCCCGACGCCTTGGTGGAGATCGATATACCCGAGCCAGTGCCGGGGCCGCGCGACTTGCTCGTAGAGGTAAAGGCCGTATCGGTCAATCCTGTCGATACCAAGGTGCGGCAGGGCTACGTACCGCACGAGGACGAAAGCCAGCCGCGCATCCTCGGTTGGGACGCTGCCGGCGTGGTCAAGTCGGTCGGCAGCGACGTAACGCTCTTCAAGCCCGGTGACAGGGTCTGGTACGCCGGATCGCTGATCCGCCCGGGCAGCAACAGTGAGCTGCAACTGGTGGACGAGCGTATCGTCGGCTCAATACCCCAGTCGCTGGATTTCAGCGAGGCTGCGGCATTGCCACTGACTTCCTTGACCGCTTGGGAATTGCTGTTTGATCGCCTCGGTGTTGCACGCGATACCACCGACCGGGGCGAAACGCTGCTGATCATCGGCGCTGCAGGCGGGGTGGGTTCAATCCTGACTCAGCTGGCGCGTCAGCTAACCGGGTTGACGATCATTGGTACGGCTTCGCGCCCTGAAACCCAGACCTGGGTCACCGAGCTTGGTGCGCATCATGTCATCGACCATACCAAGCCACTCAGCGAGGAGCTCAAGCGCATCGGTATCGCACAAGTCAGCCATGTCGCTAGCCTGACCCAGACCGATCGGCACTACGAGCAAATCATCGAATCACTGAAGCCTCAGGGCAAGCTGGGCCTGATCGATGACCCGGCCACGCTTGACGCCGTACCGCTCAAGCGCAAGAGCCTGTCGTTGCACTGGGAGCTGATGTACACCCGCTCGCTTTACGAGACAGAGGACATGCAAGAGCAGCACAACATCCTCAACGAAATTGCGCGGCGCATTGATGCGGGTGACTTGCGCACCACCGTTGGCGAAAACTACGGGCGCATCAGCGCAGAAAATCTTCGTCGAGCCCATGCTCTGCTGGAAAGCGGCAAGGCGAAGGGCAAGATCGTGCTGGAAGGCTTCTAAGAGGGCGTAGACAAAATAAATCAAACCGGCTGCACCACCTACCTAATGTCCTGAGCGTCGGGCGGATAATCCTGCACAGAAGCACCCGTGTTATCGGGTGCCTTCCTCAGCGTGGCCGGACTGAAAGCGGCTATTCGTCCTCATGACACTCGTTAGAGAAGCGGAATGCTATAGCTTACAAAAACTCGGTTCTGATCTACGTTACGAGCCGCTTCGCTGTTGGACTTGCCGTTACGCCAGCCGAACCCGACACCTTTAAGCGCTCCGGACTGAAGGAAGTAGTCCAGGCTAATGTCTCTTTCCCATTCCTTTTGGTTGTCGCCGGACGTAGTTTTAATATTATCGCCGGAGAGGTACATGACCGAGCCTTTCAGGCCAGGAACTCCCAGAGCGGCAAAGTCGTAAGCATACTGACCGAAAGCTGTGCGCTCGCCTGCGCGGGTGAACGTTTGGATCAGGCGGTCTGTATACAGATACAGGCTTGCTCCACCGGCGCCCTTGTCTATCAGGCTGCCCTGATTGAGTTGAGTGAAGTTGCTGCCATCCGACACACTTTGGTACCCCGCAGTAATCGCGTGGCCACCCAGCGTGTAAATCAACGCGGCACTCCAGGTACGGTTGTCGATCTCTCCATCACCGTTTTTGGTGTAGCCATTAATTCTGTAGCCTGACGTACCGGAGCTATTTGCACCTGACGAGTCAGTTTTGAAGTAGCGCAGGTCGGTTTTAAGGGACTGATTGTCCGAGAGCGCAAGGGTGTGAATCAATCCAAAAAAATGCTGCGTATAGTAGTTATCGAGGTTTGCGTAGTAGTACTGAGCTGTCAGATCCTTGGTGACACTCCAATCGCCCCCGGCGAAGTCAAACTGATTGCTCTCACGCGTACCACCAGCAACGGCCAACCCCGTCTGATCGCTTGAACCACGCCCTGTCGCATGTTCGATCCGACCTCCAGTCAAGGTCAGCCCCTTGAACTCGCTCGAGGTGATTTGACCGCCCTCGAAGGTTTGTGGAAGTACGCGCCCATCGTTGGCAACCAGAATTGGGAGTTTCGGAATCAAGGTGCCGTAGCGAAGTTCAGTTTTCGACATTTTGACTTTTCCGGTCAGCCCCACCCGGCTCCACTCGTCGACGGCACGGTTGTCACTGTCAGAAGGCATCATGGTGCTGCCGACATGCCGTCCTTTGCCGCTGTCCAGGGTAACCCCCAGCAATCCCAGGCCATCGACACCAAAGCCAACCATGCCATCGGTATAACCCGATTTGAAGCCCAACATGAAACCCTGCGCCCATTCTTCGGTTTTGGAAGGGGCGGCAGTGCCATCGCGGTTGTCGTTATTGAAGTAGAAGTTCCTCATCCCCAAGGTGGCCTTGCTATCACTTAGAAAGTCAGCATACGCCTGTGCACTCAGGGTGATACCAAGAAACACCGAACTTGCAGCAATTTTTTTCCTACTCAATTGTATAGCGCTCCATTTGTTATTTTAAAGTAATAGAAGCAACGCAAAATCTTAGAGGTCAACGCAACGCACACGAAGGACCGGTACTTAGTCAATTTCAACTAGCCCAATAATTGGCACGCCATTTTATTCTTCTGAACATCCTGCTCCATGGCAGCGCGTTGGAAAAAACCACCGAGGTGATCTGCACATGAGCATGAGGTGAACGGATGATCGTCGCATGTAGCGTACCCGTAGGGCGCCGATATGGCCGGTCTGGCTTTCGATAGTAGGTGGGAATCTGGTCATTTTTCGTGGCTCTTGTTGTTTTACAGCGCGAGAGCGCTAGAGCCAAGTGTGTGTGAAAGGCGCAGGGAGCGCTTTGCCTGGGGAGATGGAGTTTTGCGCCGAAGTCTGGAAATTTGTCTTTGCGTCTGATTTAAGGGGCTGGGACCCGACACAATTCCGGTCATGTTCGACGACTTCGATGACTTTATGGATAGCGACCGGGCTCTATAACTTTTTAATTTTGAGCGTTCATCACATAAGTGGCGAATGCAGATCCTTCGCGGTTTTCCACAAGGCACTTTGGCCACGATATTTATCTTAAATACAAGTATTTCATAGGATTAACCTCTCCCATTCTGATATGGTTTTTTTCGACTATCTGAGCCTTTTTCGTGAATCAGTAGTCTATAAAGTGCACGCCCGATGTTCTTTAAAACAACAAAAAGCAGCCAACTAATTTTGGCGCTTGGGCACACTGACGCGCTCGAGAACTCAGACCATCTCAGGATCAGAAATAAAACCTTTCTTTATAAAAAGAAATGGCACAAATAACTATTCACTTGATTTGGAGAGGGCGCCGTGCGAAAGCTTGGCTTGGGCTTACTGGTAACTGGCGTTTTAGGGCAACTATCAGCTCTACTATGGACCTACACGTCCACAGGACCAACTTGTGAAAATAACGTCGACAATTCATACATCCAGCAAAAAGTGACAGACTTCGAGCAAGAATTTGACGACATCGCTAATAAAGTTTGCGACAGAAATCAGTACAAATCTTCCCGACGAATTCACGCCCGCATTGAATACGCCCAGCCGCCATCGCGCACTAAAAGCCATTCAGCAACTGGAGTTGCCGGTAGCGCGTAAAGAAAACAATTTTGTCGTCATAGGCCCATATAAACATAAGCAGGACGCGACTCGAGTCGTGAAAGAGCTGAGTGAAAGTCATGGCGTTCGAGGATGGATGATGGCAGGAAATTGACATAGTCCAATTTAGCGCTGGGCCGACCTTGAACAACCAGCTACTTATTGCATGCCACAAGAGAGCATTCATGATCGCAAAAGAACTTAGAGCTGAACTTGCCCTGAAGAAATTCCTGGACGCCAATCTATGGATTCAGCTTGAACTCAGCGAACTGAATTACAGCCTCGCTGAAAACTGCGGGCTCTCGCCAGAAGAATATCGCCTTAAATTTCTGAAAGAAGCATTTGAAGCAGAAGCCGACGCGCATGGCTGCGATTGCTGGGACTTCATCCTGCAGTGGGCGGCCGAAACCAAGGAAGAACTTGAATTGATGCGCGAAGAACGCATGAAAGAGATTTATGACTTTATGGACAATTAATAGACGCTACAAATTTCGTAACCTTTAAAAGCTCAGAGTTTCAAGATGAAAGACTAACTTCATCGGCGGGAGCATTACCCAATACTCCCGCCCTCCTCTCGGTTCAAACCGCCGTATAACTATCAACCACACGCCGATACTGGCTGGGGGAAGCGCCGATGTGCTGACGGAAAAACCGTGTGAAATGACCTTGCTCGGAGAACCCGAGGTTCTCAGACAACAGGCCCAACGTGCCACTGCGCTCACGCTCCAGCCAGGCAAAAGCCCGGCGCATGCGCGCGTCGTTAAGCAGCAGGGTCGGGGTCATGCCGGTGTCTTTCTTGAACAGCGCAAAGAAGTGTGCCCGAGACAGACCACAGGCCCGCGCGGCGTTGTCGATCGGGTTCGGATCATCGAGGTGCTCAAGCAACCAGGCGGTGCCACGGCGCACGCGCGCATCCCGGAACTCACCTGTGTTGGGCGCACCCAGTAGCGACAAATGCCGCCAGCTGGAAAAGTCCTCGATCAGTTCGATCAGGAAGTCGAACAGCATGAACTCCAAACGCTCTTTCGGCACGATCCCACAACCATGCGCTTCGGCGACCAGGATGTCGGCCAGGGTGCGATTTCGACTCGACAGCTCGATGCATGATTGGGCAAAAAAGTCCGGCCGACCGCTGAGCGCCAGCGATTGCTGGGCAGTGGCCAGCCAGGCGGGCTCTATGTAAAGCGCCAGGATTAGCGTGGCACCGGCACCCGGCTGCGGATCGTAGAAATGCGGCTCCCAGGCGTTGACCAACACCGCGGTGCGATCACTGAGCGGAACCCGTCGACCGTTAACGTTGAAGTAAGTATCCTCGCCGGACACTTTGACCAGCACATGGCATTCGGAATGGGTATGGGTGACCAGCGAATGATCCATATTCAGCAAGGCGACCCGGCCAAACCTGCCGTGGAAAACCCGTTGGGCAATCGACATCAGATTCCTCCTCGCTTGAAGCGATATTGTTATCGGCCTCAATGCATATCATCGGGGCGCTTATCTATTTCTCAAGCCCGTCGATCGGTCCATGGTTCAGCCAGACTTTGCTGGCCACTATCGCGCGCGAATGACCGAGCGTCTACCTCGACTTTCGCAGCCCCCACGTTCGTCGGAAAAACCGCCTTACAAGGCATGGCGTTCTTTGCCGTGATAAACGCGCAGGATATCGGCCACCACCGCCAGAGCGATCTCCGCCGGGGCCTTGCTGCCCAGATCGAGGCCGATGGGCATGTGCAAACGGGCAATCTGTTCATCCGTCAGACCACCGATGCGCTTGAGCCGCTCGGCGCGCTTGGCCGAGGTTGCCTGAGAACCCATGGCACCGATGTAAAACGCCGGGGTGTGAACCGCTTCCATCAGCGCCAGATCATCGATTCGAGGATCGTGAGTCAGCGCCACCACCGCAGTCGCCGCATGGCAACCACCAGCGGCGATGTACATCGAGGGCAGCACGCGTTGCATCTCCACGCCTTCGAGCTGCACATGCTGCATCTCATCCCGGGGGTCGCAGGCGATGACTTCGCAGCCGATGGCGCGGGCGAAACTGGCGCAAACTTCAGCGACCGGCGACAGCCCGGCCAGAATCAGTCGCAACGCAGGGCCAACACTGATGCGCACCGTCTCGTCGACGACTTGCACCCGCTCGCTGCCGTGTCCGATGTCTGCGTCCAGGCGCAAGGCTCCGCTGCTCAACTCGACATGGCGCAGCAGACGCCGCTGACCCAGTAACGCCGCTTGCAGACTCTCCAGGTGCTCGATCCATTCGAGACTCGCAGCGCGGTGCTCGACCAGCACGATCAGCACGCCACCACAGGGTAATCGCAGACGGTGGCGTTGCTCGACGCTGTCGCCATAACTGACGATCTGCGCCGGTTCGCGTAATTCACCGCGCGTCAGGCTTTCGAGAAACTCCTCCTCGACGCAGCCACCCGACAGCGAGCCGACGTGTTCGCCCGAGCCATTGGTCACCAGCATCGCCCCCGGCGCACGCGGCGCCGAGCCATAGGTGGAGAGCACCGTACACAGCCACTGGGCCTGCCCGGCGCGAGCCCATTGCAGTGCCTGGTCGATCACCTGAACATCGAGATGACGCATGTTTTCTGTACCTCAAGCAAAGCGTGGTGCTGCAGACAGGGTTACGTTTACGGTAACCTGCGAGCAACCTTGTTCAATCGTTGATTCAACATGTCGCCACAACAATTTCTGCAACTTGGGCCGCTGCGCCTGGAATATCGCCAAATTCCTGCGGCTGACCCATCGCGACCGACGCTTGTGCTGTTGCACGAAGGCCTCGGCAGCGCCGATCAATGGAAAGACTTCCCCCAGCGCCTGGCCCAGGCCAGCGGTTGCGGTGTGGTCACCTACAGTCGTCAGGGTTATGGGCAATCGAGCCCGGTAACCCTGCCGCGTCCGCTGAACTACCTGAGCAGCGACGGCCCTCGTGAACTGCGGCAATTGCTCGATGCCTTGCAACTGCCGCAAGTGGTTTTGCTCGGTCACAGTGACGGCGCCTCCATTGTCCTCGCCTATGCCGCCGCCAATGATCCCCGCGTATTGGGCAGCATTGCACTGGCGCCTCACGTGATTGTCGAGACCGAGAGCCTCGATGGCATTCGCCATACCACCGAGGTTTGGCATCAGGGCGAATTGCGCGAACGCCTGGCACGCCACCATGGGACCAATGTCGACGGCGCCTTTCACGGTTGGAGCGACAGCTGGTTGCACCCGGACTTTTCCTTGGACGATCTCGAAGCGCAGTTGGCTTATATCGAAAGGCCGCTGCTGGTCATTCAGGGTCGCGAAGACCACTACGCCACGCCCGAGCAACTGATGGTCATCCAGCGACAGGTGCCTGGGCCGTGCCGCTGTGTGTTGCTGGATAACTGCCGGCACTTTCCCCAGACCGAAGCGACCGAGCGGACCTTGCAGCTGATCTGCGAATTCCTGGAGCGCCTCCCCGCCTGAATGCCCCGAATGTGACTCAACCATCGATCACCTCATCCAGCGTTGCTACGCGCTCCGGTCGTTCGCGCCAGCGACGGACGACACCCAGTTCGATATCGAACATATCCAGCACCCTTCCTACAGTGTGATCGATCATGTCATCCAGGCTGGTCGGCTTGGCATAGAACGCAGGCACTGGCGGCGCGATCACCGCACCGAGTTCAGCCAACTCGGTCATGCTGCGCAGGTGATTGCGGTGCAGTGGCGTCTCGCGAACCATCAGCACCAGGCGCCGGCGCTCCTTGAGCACCACGTCGGCGGCGCGGGTCAGCAGCGTTGAGGTCACGCCGCTGGCAATTTCTGACAGGCTGCGTATCGAACACGGCGCGATGATCATGCCCATGGTTTTGAACGAGCCACTGGCAATTGCCGCGCCGATGTCCTGATTGATGTAGCTAACGTCAGCAAGGGTCTTGATCTGAGACCAGGACATCTCGGTTTCATGGGCCAAAGTAATCAGCGCCGACTTGCTGACCACCAGATGGGTTTCAATCGGCGTGTCGCGCAACAGCTCCAGTAGACGTACGCCATAAACGGCGCCGGAGGCACCGGAAATTCCTACGATCAGCCGCTGCGGCCGGCTATTACTGGGAACGCTCATGGTCGCCTTCCTCTATCGGGCCTTCTTTGTAGAAATGGATGGCGTCGAGTGCGGTGGTCATGGTTTTGCCGATCATCTCGATGAACAGCATTGCCGCCGGGGTCAGTGGTCGACGGGCGTCGTGCACACAGACCATGCGCCGGCTGATCCCCGGCGCGGCCAGCGGATAGGCGCGCAACGCGCCTTCGTGCAATCCGCGATGCAAGACGGTTGCCGGCAGCACGCTGACCCAGTCGCTGCGACGCAAGAAGTCCTCAATGACCGCCAGATCGTCCACCTCCAACTGCGGGGTGACTTCAATGCCCTGGGCGGCAAGGTGCTGGTCGATGACCATACGCAGCCCGTGACGACGCGAGGGCAGCACCAGTTTGAATCCCGCCAGACTGGCCAACGGCAAGGGCAACGCTCCGTTAAGGCGATTGGCTGCACCGGTGGCGACCAGTAGCTCCTCATCGAAAATGTCGTGGCCGATCAGGTGCTCATGCTGAAAGCTTTGGTTGATGACCGCGAAATCCAGCACGCCGGTCAGGACCTTCGCGATCAACTCCTGGCTGTAGCCCGAGGTGACGCTCAATTCAACCTGTGGCTGATGCTCGACGAAATGCGCCAGGGTGCTGGCCAACGCGTTGTTGGCGGCAGACGCGATCAGCCCGGCACTGATGCGTCCGCCGATCTGGCCGCTACGGTCGATCAGGGCCTGACGCGCCGCCAGCAGCTGGCCAAGAATCGGCATGAACAAACGATAAGCCTGATCGCCGGCCTCGGTCGGCGCCATGCCCTTGGAGCTGCGCTCGAACAACGTCTGCCCGAGTTCTTCCTCAAGCCTGGCGATCTGCATCGACAACGCCGGTTGCACGATATTCAAGCGCTGCGCAGCCCGGGTGACGGAGCCTTCCTCATAAAGGCAGGTAAAATACTTCAGATGGCGCAGCTCCATGGTCACCCTCGCGTGCGCGCTCAACCGAGCGTGCCGACGTTCTGATAAATGTGTTTGAGCTCGCTGAAATCCAGCAGCGCATCGACGCCATGCAAGCGCCCCAGGCCGCTCTTGCGGTAGCCACCGGTTTCCGCCTCGGCGAACAATTTGTTGTGGTCGTTCAGCCACACCGTACCGTTGCGCAGTGCCCGAGCGACACGCCAGGCGCGAGCGCCCTGCCCGGTCCAGACACTCGCCGACAGACCGAACTCGGTATGGTTGGCGCGCGCTACTGCCTCGGCTTCATCTTCGAAGGACTCCAGCACCAGCAACGGGCCGAAGATTTCCTCCTGGCAGAAGAACGCGCCGCTGTCGCGGTGGGCGATCAGTGCAGGGGCGAGGAAGGCGCCCTGACTCAGCGCGCCATCCGGGCGGCCGCCGGCCAGCAGCACCTCGTCGCAACAGTCCAGCGCCTCGGCGATGCGCCTCTCGACCTTGTCGCGCGACTGCCAGTCGATCAGCGGGCCCATTTGCGTCGCCGCCTCCAAACCGTGGCCCAGGCGGATTTCGCCGAGCGCAGCACTGAGCGCACGTTTCATCTCGGCAAAACGGCTGGCCTGCACCAGCACGCGCCGTGCGGCGGTGCACTGTTGGCCGGAAATGATGGTTGCTGCTGCCGCCAGTTTCGGTGCGATAGCCTCGACGTCGGTATCCTCGAAGACCAGGCAACAGGATTTGCCGCCGAGTTCAAGGGACAGCTTCTTCATGGTCGCTGCGGCGTCTTGCATGATGCGCTGGCCGGTTGCGGTGGAGCCAGTAAAGCTGAGCACATCTACCAGCGGCGAAGCCACCAGGTACGCCGCGCCGACATGCCCAGTTTCAGCGAACAGGTTGACCGCGCCGGCCGGTAGGCCCGGTAGGGCGAATAGCGGCTCGAGCATGGCCGCGTTGAATAGCGCGGTCTGCGGCGCCGGCTTGATCACCGCGGTGCAGCCGGCCGCCAATGCCGGGGCGAGGGCGCGCACCAGCAGCACCGCCGGGGCATTCCATGGAATGATCAGCCCCGCGACCCCGGCCGGTTCACGCAGCATGTTGGAGAACTCGCCAGGCGCCACCTCCATCACATGGCCGGGATTGTGTCGGGCCAGACCGGCATAATAGACAATCTCGGAAATCGCCCCGGCTATCTCGCCGCGCGATTGCACCAGGGCCTTGCCATTCTCGCGGGTGAGCAGCTGCGCCAGTTCCTCCTGGCGTGCCTTGAGGCCTGCGGCCCAATCCAGCAGCAATTGCTGACGCAGGCGCGGATTCTGTGACCACTGCGGGTTGGCGAAGGCGCGCGCGGCGGCGGAGACCGCCGCTTGCGCCTCGGCTTCGCCGCCATCGGCGAAGCGGCCGATCAACTCGCAGCTGGCCGGGTCGAAGCTGTCCGCCCAATGTCCCGCGTCGGTCCATTGCCCATCGATGAAATGTCTGCTTTGCATGAGTCCTCCGGTATTCCGTGGGTCAGCGAGCAGCGGTCGACCACCAGAACCGACCGCTCATTGAGTCGCTGTCAGAGCTGGTGTTCGGTAGCCGCTTTGGACGCGCGCTCGACCTGCTGCGCATCAACGCGAGCCTGGTCCTCGGGTTTGCGCGCCGCATCCGACATGCCATTGAACAGCGTGCCCAGCACGCCCTTGTTCAAGTCGCTGGTGCCAAACAGTGCATCGCAGATCGGAAAGGTCAGGTTGAAATTGCGCGTGTGCATGAAGTCCGGGTTGTGATGCAGGACATGCATGCGGCGCACCGTGTTGACCAGCGGCATGGCATCGAGCAGCGGATGCTCGAGGTGCGACAGCGTGTGCAGGCCTTCGTACATCAGGAAGTAGGCCGCCATCGTCAACATTGCGATATAGCCGGCGTTGGCCGTCCATAACGTGCCCAGCAGCAGGGCCAGCGGCAGCGCGGCCATCACGAACAACACCGGAGCGAATGGGGGAAACAGCAGAGCGCGCCAATCCTGATGGCCGTGATAGTCCAGCGTCTTGTGCGAGAAGAACTGATGGTGGGTGGCGACATGCCGCTTGTAGGCCGGCTTGAGCCAGCTCCTCGGGCTGTGTAGCAAATAACGGTGGCCCGCCCATTCGGCCCAATTGCCGAACAGGAACATCGGCACTACCACCAGCAACCACTCCTGCCAGCTCGCATCGACAATCTGGCTGGCGCAGTACCAGAGCACCCCGCCGGTGAACAGCAGGGTGAAAGCCAGGTGCATTTCGCCGCGATACCAGCTGGGTGTGGACGCACGATAGCTCTCGCGGTATGCGTGCGAACGCTCAACGATTTGTTGTTCACGATTCATAACGGTTTACCCTTTCAATGAAATATCGGCTGCGCATGGACTCCCCCTATCAGTGGGTCACCGAGCCGCCGTCGACCACCACAGTCTGGCCGCTCATGAAATCGCTGTCGGCGCTGGCCAGAAACAGCAGCGCGCCGACCAGGTCTTCCGGTACCGCCTCGCGCTTGATGCAGCGGCTGGCGATGTTGTTGCGCACGATGTCGCCGGCCCAGGCGGCGTTGGCCTGGACGTTGGCGCTCATGGTCAGGCCGGGGGCCAGGCAGTTGCAGCGGATGCCGGCGTCGCCGACTTCGCGCGCTATCGAGCGTGTCAGGGCAATCACCGCGCCCTTCGACGCGACATACGCCGCCATCATCGGCGCGCCTTTGAAAGCCGTTGCCGAGGCAATATTGACGATCTTGCCGTAGCCCTGACGGCGCATCACCGGCATTACCGCCTTCGCGCACTCGAAGGAACCGCGCACGTTGACTGCCATGATCCGGTCCCATTCCGCCGAGCTGGTCTGTTCGAAAGGTTTGAGTTCCAGGGTGGCGAACAACGCCGCGTTGTTGATCAGCACGTGCACACCGCTGAACTGCGCCACGGCTTCCTCGACCATGGCTTGCACCGCGGCACCGTCGGTCACGTCGCAAGCGATTGCCAGGGCCGTACCGCCCTTGTTGCGGATCGCGGCAGCGGTTTCGTCAGGCGCCTTCAAATCGCAGAGCACCACCTTCGCGCCCTCGGCCGCCAGCGCCTTGGCGTAGGTGGCGCCGATACCTTGGGCCGCGCCGGTGACGATAGCGACCTTGCCGGTCAATCTGTTCATTGCCATCTCCTTCACTTGAAGTTGCCTTGGGTTTCCGGAATCACCACGCTGCCGATCAGGTAGATCACCGACAGGCCGGCGGCGAAAATCGCCAGTACCATGGGGATCTGCGCGGGGCTGCTGCTGAACAGGGACACAAAGGTCGGCATGGTTCCACCGAGGGCGAAACCGATGTTCCAGGACAATCCTGTGCCGCTGGCGCGCAGCTCGGTGCTGAAGCGTTCGTTGAGGAAGATCAGGATCGGCGCGATGATCGCCCCGCCCATGAAGGCGATGCCCACGCAATACAGCGCAGTGCGGGTCAGCGAACCCGGCTCGGCGACACCGAGGAACATCATCGGCAAGCTCACCAGGTTAATCACACCCAGTAGCATGAAGGTCTTCTTGCGACCGATCAGGTCACTCAGGTAACCGAAGGCCAGTGCTCCGACAATGGTTGCCACCGACCCGTACATGAGCATCTGCGAAGTTTGCGTATGGGGCACTTTGGCGACCACGTTGAGCAAGGTCGGCAGATAACCGCAGGCCAGGTAATACGTTGCTCCGCCGCCGAATGTAATCAGCAGATTGACCAGCATCACGCTGCGGTACTCGCGACCAAACAGACGCTTGAGCGGCGACACGACCACTACCGCCGGCCCCTTGGTCTTGCGCGCTTGTTGCAGTTGCTGCCAGACCGGGGTTTCTTCCAGATAGCGGAACATCACCAGCCCGAAAAACGTGCTGAGCAGCCCGCAGAAGAACATGAAGCGCCAGCCCCAGACGTCAAATTCATCCCCGGGGAAAATTTCCGACAACACCAGGTAAGTGAACGACGCCAACAGCGCGCCCATGCCGGCACCGGCACCACCGATCAACCCGGACATCAGGCCGCGATAGCGCGGCGAGATGGATTCGGTGCCGATGGTGTGAGTGGAGGCCACGATGCCGCCAACGAAAATGCCCTGAATCACCCGCAATAGCAGAAACAGTATCGGGGCCAATATGCCGGCCTGATGAATGGTCGGCAGCGCGCCAAACAGTGCCGTGGAAATACCGACGCCGACCATCGACACCATCAACGCTCGCTTGCGGCCGTGCTTGTCGGCATACGCGCCGAAGATTGCCGAACCCAGGGGGCGCACCAGCAGGGCCACGGCGAATGAGGCGTATACCGCGGCCAGCGACAGTGTCGGGGTGTCCGAGGGGAAAAACATGCGGCCGATGATCGGCGCCACGTAGAGCAGAATGAACAGGTCAAACAAATCCAGCGCCCAGCCGAATGTCGAGGCAAATGCCGCCAGTAAGGCCTTGCCCGGTGGAATCTGCGGTGTATCGATAGCGGCGCTGGTTGGCGATGCAGTTGTTGTTGTTGTCGTGGTCATGGTTGCCTCACGCAAGACGTGTCTTGAGTTGGTTGGAACTATCGGAAACAGGCCGCTGAACACCAACGGCCGCCGGGTTCAATCGTGCGTCTGGAGCACGCGTTGCCAGTCTTGCGGCGCCGCGTGCGCTAGCTTGTCGAGTTCGACTTCCTGTTGGCCCGGCACCTGGATTCGTTTGAAGCGCATGGTCGGTGCCGACAGCGGCACCGTGGCGTCATAGCCCATCTTCGAGCCGACACCGTCACGGGTGGACGGGTCGAGTTTCGAGCCCTGGGATTCGTGGATCAGCACCAGGTCGCGGTCGGCCTGGAAACGGGTGGCAATCGCCCACTCGACTTCGGTGGGGTCATGAATGTCCACATCCAGATCCACCACGGTGACATGCTTGATGTCGTAGTGACCGCCCAGCGCGCCGAGGATGACGTTCTTGCCCTCGCCTTCGGAGCGTTTGTCGATCTGCACATAAAGGTGATAACGACACACTCCGCCCTTGCTCAGGTGCACGTCACGCACGCACGGAAAACTGCGGCGCAAGTGCGCGAGCATGGTCGCTTCGCGCGGGATGCCGCCGAGCAGCAAGTGTTCCAGGCCGCCGCCGACGATGGTGTGAAAGATCGGGTTGTGACGATGGGTTACGGCGTCGACTTCGATCACATGTCGCTCGGCGCGTTCGCCGTAGTACTGCGGAAACTCGCCGAACGGCCCTTCCATCTCCCGCGCCTTGGCCAGCAACCGGCCCTCGATGACGATCTCGGCGTCGGCAGGCACGCGAATCTGATGGGTCACGCAGCGCGTTACCGCCAGCGGACGGCCATGCAGAGCGCCGGCGATTTCCAGTTCGTCGTGATCGATCGGCACGATGGCCTGGGACGCCAGCAAGGTCAGCGGATCAGCACCAATTACCACCGCCACGTCCAGATCCTCACCCAGCGCCTCGACTTCCTGAAAGAAGGCCAGCGCATGGCGTGGCAGCAGCAATGCACCCAGTCGATTTGGGCTGCTCACCTGCAAGCGGTGAATCGAAACGTTCTGCACCCCGGTGCGCGGGTTGCGGGTAATCAGCAGGCCAGCGGTGATGTAAGGGCCGCTGTCGTACTCGTTGTGGGTGGGAATTGGTAGCAGTTTGTTCAGGTCGATCTCGCGATGCACCACTTGCTGACAAGCTGCATCGCTGACTTCCCGCCACGGCAGCGGATTGAGGCTGGCCGCCTCGAAACGCGCCAACACTTCAGCGGACTCCACGCCCATCGCCTCGGCCATCCACTGCCGGTCGGACAGCAGGCCGGAAACCACCGCAATCGAGTGGCCGCCAGGCTGGGGAAACAGTGAAGCGCTCTTGCCGTCCAGACGATTAGCAATCGCTGCAACGCCGAAACGCAGGTCCACGCCGGGACGTATCATTGCCAAACGCTGCTGGCGCTGCAAATGGTCGAGCCAGCCACGCAGGCTGGCGCCTGCTGGCAAGTCCCCGGCCATGTCGGCTTCGGGGGTGGAAAGGGTCACAGGCTGCATGGCCTTACCTCGTCATTATTGTTTTGGTGGCATGCCCGGTCACCCGGCGGCGGGTTAAAGAACGGCTGATAGAAGTCCTTGAGCAACAAGGTGGCGATGCCCATGGTTAGCGCGGCCATGGTGCCGAACAGCGCCCCGGCCAGTCCTGCAACGGCGATCCCGGCCATCCATTCGTGCATGTGCCCGAAAAATTGCGCAAAGGCCTGCAACGATGGAATCACCGCCGGGAATTCCTTGCCTCCGGAGGTGAAGTTTTTCGCGCTTTGTGTAGAGCGTCGAACCCAGAAACTGATCAACGCCAAGACCACCCTGTAGGCGGCCACGATGGTTAATACCAGCCAGCTAGAAGCCATAAGTGGAACTCCGATTTTTATATTTATTGGACGGATTTCGGTGCAGCCGATCTCACCCTACGAGCCCCGCAACGGGTTTTCTATTAACGAATATTGATGCGCCCTATCAGTTTCAGTGAAGGGGCGGCAGGCCCTGCTCCATAGGGAGGCACGCCGTTGCCGACATGCTCCCGGGCCTGCTCGCCGGTACGCATTTACTCGCCGGTGAACACTGCCGGACGCTTGCTGTGAAACGCTTCGACGCCTTCCTTGAAGTCCTTGGAGCTACGCAGGCGGCTATAGCAGTGACCTTCCATTTCGATCGCGACGGTCAGCGGCGCATCTTCGTTGTCGTTGATCAGTTTTTTCGCCGTGCGCTGAGCCAGCGGCGAGAAGCGGCGCAGTTCATCGACCAAGGCATCGACGGTGCTTTCCAGTTCGGTATCCGGCACGACCTCGGTCGCGATACCCCAGGCATAGGCCTGGTCGCCCGTGATGCGTTTAGCACGCATCACCATGTGCTTGGTGCGGGTGATGCCGATGATTTTCTGCAGGCGTGCGGAGCCACCCGAGCCCGGGATCTGACCCAGGTTCTGCTCAGGCAAGGCATAGCGAGTGGTTTGCGAAGCAATGCGGAAATCGCAGGCCAGGGACAGCTCGAAACCGACGCCGAAGGTGTAACCACGGTTGGCGACGATTACCGGTTTTTCGCAACGTGCCGGTGCCGCAACGTTCCAGGCCAGCTTCGAAACGTGCTCCGGCGACGCTTCGAGGAAGCCCTTGATGTCACCGCCGCTGGAGAAGTGTTCACCCACCGAGCGCAGCACGATGACGCGCACGTCTTTGTGTGCATCGAGGGCTTCGAAGACCAGGCGCAGTTGATCGCGCTGGCCCATGGAAATAACGTTCAACGGCGCCCGGTTGAGGATGATGTCAGCGCGCTCGCGGGACGCATCGACTTCAACCTGGAAGCCATCGAACTGCGTGTCGAGAAATTGCTGGATCGCTTGTTGTTGCATGGGAGTGTCCTCTGGATGATTAGCTGATGGCCTTCAAGGCCTGTTCCTGAAATTCGGCCAGCAGCACGCGCCGCAGCACCTTGCCAACTGGAGATTTGGGAATCTGATCGATGAAGTGGTAACGCCGTGGCCGCTTGAATTTGGCCAGGCCCGAAGCGATGCAATGAGCATCGAGGTCGCATTCCGACACCTCGGCGCGCAGCTTGATAAACGCTGCAATGATCTTGCCCCACTGCTCGTCAGGCAGACCGACCACCACCACTTCTTCCACTGCCGGGTGCAGAGAGAGCATGTTTTCGATTTCCGCCGGGCTGACGTTTTCGCCGCCGGTGATGATCAAGTCATCGACACGACCCGTGACGAACAGATCGCCTTCCAGATCGAAGTAGCCGATGTCACCGGTGAAATACCATCCGTCACGCAACGCCTTGGCGTTCGCCTCAGGGCGGTTCAGGTAGCCTTCGAACGCCTCGTCACTCGCCAGGTCGGCGATGATCTGGCCCTCCTCCAATGGGTTGGCCTGCACGTCCACCGTTTCAGCATCGATCGGTACCACGCGCACGCGCTGGTTCATTGCACTGCGCCCTGAGGAGCCGGGTTTGCGACTGGCCTGCTGGTCGATGGTGAAGGTGTAGATTTCCGAGCTGCCGTAATGGTTGACGAACAACTGCGGCTGGAACGCCTGCTCGACGCGACGCATCAAGCCGTCGCTCATCGGCGCGCCGGCAAAGCCGATTTTCTCCACACTGGCTACTCGCTCGCGGGCGAAGGCCGGGTGCTCGATGAGCATGTGGTAGAGCGTCGGTACGAGGTACAGGTTGCTGACCTTTTCCCGCTCGATGGCCTGCAGCGTGGCTTCCACGTCAAACTTGGGCACACAGACGAAATGCCCGTCGATCAGCGCCATGGACAGCAACGAACGCACGCCCATGGTGTGGTAAAGCGGCATGACACCCAGCGTGCACTCGCTCTGGCGGTAGAGGTTTTGCGCTACGTGGGCCACCGCCGCGGCGCGTTCACTACGGTGCCGACGGGGCACGCCCTTGGGCTTGCTGGTGGTTCCGGAGGTGTACAGCAGCAGTGAAAAGTCTTCGGCGTCGGCCTGCAAAATGATGTCGGAGGGGGTCTGCGAACACAGCTCCTCGAAACTCAGGTCGGTGTCGGCGGCACGGATACCGGCGGCGATCCGTGGCAGCCTGGTGGCGGCGCTGCAACCGGCCACCGCGGCCACGGTCGCGTCGTCGTAAGCCAGTGCGCGGATTTGCGCATCTTCGATGCAGTAGCCCAGTTCATCGGCAGTCGAACGCCAGTTCAACGGGGTCATGACCACGCCCGCAAACTGACAGGCCCAATGCAGGGTCGCCATCTGCCAGCGGTTCTGCATCGCTACCAGCAGTCGGTCACCCCGTTGCAGCCCAAGGCGTTGCAAGCCCCGCGCTGCGCTCTGGATATCGACGAACCAGTCTTCATAGGTTTTCTTCAACGCACCGTCACTGACCGCCACGGCGTGCGGTCGGCGTTCAACGGCAGCGAGAAAACTGCGTCCGAGATCGAACATTATTGTTATACCCCTTTGTTCGTTTGGCGCTGGGCAGCGACTTCGAGCACGGCCTGGACGATGCCGGTGTAGCCCGTGCAGCGACATAGATGCCCCGAAAGCATGTCGCGTACCTGGGTCTCGTCCGGGTTGGGTACCCGTTCGAGGAAATCCACGCAGGACATGAGAATGCCCGCAGTGCAAAAGCCGCACTGCAAGGCGTGATGACGGCGAAAGGCTTGTTGCAGGTCGCTCAGTGTGTCGTCGTCGGCCAGGGACTCGACGGTCTCGATACGCCGCTCGTGCCCCTGTACCGCGAGCATCAGGCAGGAACGCATGGCGACCCCGTCCACCAGCACCGTGCAGGCGCCGCAGACACCGTGTTCGCAACCGACATGGACGCCGGTGGCACCGAGGTCGTGGCGCAGGAAGTCGCAGAGTTGGGTCCGCGGTTCGGCCAGCGCTTCGCGGGAGCGGCCATTGAGTTCCAGGCGAATCGGAAAGGTTTGGTCGGCAGTTACACGCATGTTCAGACTCCTTCGATCATCTGATGACCCAGCTCGCGAACCAGTTGGCGGCGATAGGCGGCGCTGGCGTGCACGTCGTCTTGTGCATCGAGCGACCAGGCGGTTTGATTGAGCGCGTCAGGCAGCGCCGCACCCCGTGGCAGGCTGCGACGTTGCGGACGGTCGGCGACCCCGCCGATGCCGAGTTCGACCTGGTCCGTCCCGATGGCCGCGGCCAGGGAGACAATTGCAAAGTCGCCGTGGCGCATGGCGATTTCGCGGAAGCGATAGGTGATGCCTTCGCGCTTGAGCGGAAAACGCACCTCGACGACCAGCTCATCCGCACGCTTGTCGGTGGTGAGAATGCCTTGGAAGAAGTCGGCGGCCTTGACGATGCGCTTGCCTTTTTTGGACTCGAGAACGATCTCGCCGCCCAGTGTCACCAGGCACAGCGGCAACTCGGCGCTGGGGTCGGCGTGAGCCACCGAACCGCAGACCGTACCGCGATTACGCGTCTGGAAGTGGCCGATCCAGGGCATCGCCAGTGCCAATAAAGGCACCTCGTCCATCAGGGTCGAACGCGCCAGCAACTGCGCCTGTCGCACCCCGGCACCTACCGCCAGGCAATCCTTGCGCAGCTCGATATAGGCCAGCTCGGCCACATGATTGATATCGATCAGCAACTTGGGTTGAGCCAGGCGCATGTTCAGCACCGCCATCAGCGATTGGCCACCGGCGATGATGCGAGCCTCCTGGCCATACTCGGCGAGCAACTCAACCACCTGACGACGGGTTTCAGCCCGAACGTAATCGAAAGCAGCCGGTTTCATTGCGCACCCCCCTTGCCAAACAGCGCGCCAAGCGAGGCGCGCAGTCGCGCCCACCAGCCGGTGGAGATGGCTTGGCCGCTGACCCGTTGCGACAGGCGAGTAAAGATTTGTCCGATGATCACTTTCGAGGCCCCTTGCAACATTCGGCCGCCGACCGCGGCGACTTTGCCGCTGACCGCCACCTGGTATTGGTATTCCAGACGCGTGTGGCCATTTTCCAGTTCGACGAAACGCACTTTGGCCTGGCCCTGGGCCGAACCCATCGAGCTGCTGCCGGAACCGGACAGACGCAACGAATGCGGTGGGTCCAGATCACTCAGGGCCACCTTGGCCTCGAAGCGCGCACGGATCATGCCGACGCCGACGGTGACGTCTGCGCGGTATCGGTTCTCGCCTTCAAGCACGAGGTCGTGGCAACCGGGAATGATCGCCGCCAGCGTCTGCGGGTCGAGCAAGGTATCGAAGACCTGTTGCGGCGAAGCAGGAATCACCACCGAGTCGTTGGCCCGCAACGCGGGTCCACCGGCAGGTGCTGCGTCCAGGTCTTCGTCGGGCTCCATACCGGCGGGCCGAGGGGGCTCGTCGATCCCGATGAGCGTGCGTACTTTCGATGGTGTCAGTGGCAGACGGATGTCCGAGCGACCGAGGGCGTCGGCCACCGCGTTGGCGATGCACACCGGCGTGCTCATGTTGTTGCCCTCGCCCACACCCTTGGCGCCCAGCGGGGTGAAGGGCGATGGCGTTTCCATGTGCAGGATCACCGGTTCGATCACTTCCGGTGCGGTTGGCACCAGATAATCGGCGAAGGTCCCGGAGAGGAAGCTGCCGTCCTCACCGTAGGCGAATTCTTCCATCAGCGCCGCGCCGAGGCCTTGGGTGAAGCCACCACGAATCTGGCCGTCGACCAGCGCGGGGTTGAGCAGGCGGCCGGCGTCATGGCAGGTGACGTAGCGATCGATGTGGATCTCGCCGGTCATGCGGTCGATTTCCAGACCACAGATGTCGAAGACAAAGCCGTAGCACAGCGAGCTATTGACCTGGTCCTGGTCGTCCGGGGCCACCAATTGCGGCGGGCTCCAGAACGCGGTTTCGCGCAGACCGCCACTTTCACCTTCCGGTAGCAGGCCCGGCGACCAGTGGGTCGCACCGGCAATCCGATGGAATGGCGCCACCGCCCCGCCATTGACCACAAAAATCTTGCCGCCGGCGAAACGAATATCTTCGGGACTGGCCTGCAATTGCTCGCCGGCAATCACGGCGAGGCGATCGCGGATCTTCAGCGCGGCCTTATAGACGGCACCGGCCACAGCGCCGGCGAAACGGCTGGAATAGTTGCCCGAGGCAATCGACCAAGCGTCCTTCTGAGTATCCAGCTCGACGTTGACCACGATGGATTCCAATGCAACCCCAAGCACTTCGGCGACGACCTGAGCGACGGTGGTTTGATGGCCCTGCCCTTGCGGTGCCGAGGACACATGCACACTGACGTCACCCAACGGGCCGACGTTGATGGTTGCGGTGGCGACAGCGCCGTTTTTCGGACCGGCCTTGCGCCGCTCTTCGGGTGTCATCGCGGTGGTGATGTAACCCATGTTGGAAATCGAGGGTTCAATGACGGCGGCATAGCCAATGCCATAGATTCGACCTTCGGCCCGCGCCTGATCACGACGTTTGAGCAACTCGTCGAGTCCACCGTCAGCCGCCGCCAAGGCAATGCCAGCTTGGTAGTTGCCGGAATCGAGCAACGCACCGGCCGCCGCACGATAAGGGAAGGCATCGGCCGGCACCAGGTTGCGGCGGATCACGTCCAACGGATCAAGCTTCAACTGCACGGCGATATGTTGCAGCAGCCGCTCCAGGGCGAAATATACCTGCGGGCCACCGAAACCACGGTTCAGGCCGGAAGGGGTTTTGTTGGTCAGCACCACGCGGTTGCGCACTTGCAGATTGCGGATCGCATAGGCACCCGTCAGGTTGCCGTGCATGCGGTAGAAAGTCGCCGGTTCAGGCGCTCTAAGGTAGGCACCACAATCGTCGATCTGGTCATAACGCAAAGCGGTGATGCGCCCGTCTGCTTCTACCGCCGCTTCAATTTCGGTCACCCGATTGGTCGCCGAAGAAGCCCCCTGAAGATGTTCCAGACGGTCCTCGACCCACTTCACCGGTGCGCCGACCTTGCGTGACGCCAGCCCCATCATCACCACGTAAGGGAAAACCCCTTGCTTGATGCCAAAGCTGCCACCGGAATCTTTCGGTGTGCGCAAACGCAAGCGGTTGCCAGGCACATTCAGAGCCCGGGCCATGACCGTGTGTAATGCATAGGGGCCCTGGAAATTGGCCAGCACGTCATAAATGCCGGTGGCGCGCTCGTACTGAGCCAACACCACATAGCATTCAATGGGTGTGCAGGAACTGCGCGGAAACTTCACTTTGAGCGAGACCTTGTGCGGCGCCTGCTCGAAGGCCTGCTCCGGCTCGCCATAACGAAAGCGTCGTTCGTTGACCACGTTGCTGCCGACGGCTTCGTGCAGGATAGGCGCCTGTTCGGCGGTGGCCCGTTCTGGATCGATGATCGGGGGCAGCGGCTCGTATTCAACGCGCACACCTTCGATGGCGTCTTCGGCCAGATAGCGGCTCTCGGCGATCACCACGGCCACCGGCTCTCCAACGTAGCGCACTTTGTCGACGGCGACGCACCAGTGCTCCATCGGCTGACGTACACCCACCGGAAATGGCAGCGCCCAGCGTTTGACGTCTTCGCCGACCAGCACGCCGTGCACGCCTTTCATCAGCAGCGCACTGGAAAAGTCCACCGAGGTGATCCGCGCATGAGCGTGGGGTGAACGGATGATCGCCGCATGGAGCGTCCCCGGCGGGATCGCAGCGTCATCGGCATAGCAGCCGAGACCGCGCAACAATGCGGCGTCCTCGACACGGGCCTGACGGGCGCCGATGTGGCCGGTCTGATTTTCGGTAGCAGGTTGGAAACTAGTCATTTTTTCGCGGCTCTTGTTGTTATGCAGCGCGATAGCGTTAGAGCCGAGTGTGTGAGAAAGGCGCAGGGAGCGCCTTGCCTGGGGAGAGGGAGTTCTGCGTTGGAGTCTGACAATTTGCCTTAGCGTCTGATTTACAGGACTGGGACCCGACAGAATGGCCGCTCAGGGAAGGGACGCGGGATGGCTCAGGAACGCTTCGATTTCTGCGTAGGGCATTGGTTTGGCAAAGTAATACCCCTGAAAAATATCGCAGCGACTGCCCTTCAGGAAATCCACCTGAGACGCCGTTTCCACGCCTTCGGCGACCACCGTCAGGCTGAGGTGATGGGCCATGGAAATAATGCCTTGGGTGATCGCGGCATCGTGATTATCGGTGGTGATTTCCTGGATGAACGAGCGGTCAATCTTGATCTTGTCGATGGGCAAACGCTTGAGGTAGCTGAGGCTGGAAAAACCGGTGCCGAAATCATCAAGCGCAATGCGCACCCCCAACATCTTGAGCCGGTGCAAGGTTTCAATTGCCTGTTCAGCGTTATGCAACAGAAGCGACTCGGTGATCTCCAGCTCCAACTGCTCACCACTGAGACCATGTTTCTCCAGGGTGGCCTGGACACACTGGACGAAATTGCCACGCTGAAAATGCATCGGCGAAATATTCACCGCCATCGAGATGCCGGTGATGCCCTGCTCGCCTAACTGACGCAGCTGCGCGCAGGCCGTATCGAGTACCCAAAGGCTCAGCGGGATAATCTGACCACTGTCCTCTGCCACCGGTACAAACACCGCTGGCGAGATAAATCCTTTTTCGGGATGCTCCCAGCGCAGCAACGCTTCGATCCCGACCACCTGTAACGTTCGCGCGTCTATCTGCGGTTGATAATGCAACTTGAACGACTGGGTTTCGATTGCCTTCTGCAGGTCATTGCGCAGGCTCGCGTGCTCGCAAACACGCTGATTGAGATCGCTGGTGTACCACTGAAAATTGTTGCGCCCTTGCTGCTTGGCTTTGTACATGGCCATGTCAGCCTGCTGGATCAGCTGCATCGGCTGCTCGATGTGACCATCGCTCAGGGGGATGCCGACACTTGCACTTACGTGCAGGTCAATGCCCTGGATGCAGTAGGGTCTGGCAATGCTGGCCATCAATCGCTCCGTCACCGGAACGACGTCTTCATCACGAAGCAGGTCCGGCAGCAGAACGATAAATTCGTCACCGCCCATGCGCACGATGGTGTCACCGGGACGAACCTGCTGGGTCATACGCTGCGCCACCTCAATCAGCACCTGATCGCCGAAGTAGTGTCCGATCGAATCGTTGATGGATTTGAATCCATCCAGATCAATGCAAATCACCGCCAGACGACGCTTACGCCGACGACTGATGTGACAATCCAGCATAAGCCGGTCTTCAAGAGAGACACGGTTAAGCAAACCGGTCAGCCGATCATGGCAGGCGTTGAAGCTCAACTGGCGCTCGTAGTGCTTCTGCTCGCTGATGTCCCTGGCAACTCCGAATACCCCGACGATCTCGCCATTGACCATGATCGGCAGGTTGGAAATGTCCATGGTCAACAGCTTGTCGCTCACGTCGCGAACCCGTGCCTCGAAGCGCTGGGGCTCTCCGGTGCTGGCTGCAGAGAAATGCCGACTGACCCGTTGCAGGTCTTCTTCGACCACCAGATTGGCAAAGTGATGACCGATGAAGTCGGTTGCGGTAAGCGGCTTGAGCTTCAAGCCCGCTGGATTCACACTCTGGATGTTGCCGGCCAGATCGAGGGCGAACACCGGGTTTGGGTTATAGGTGAACAAAGAACGAAAACGTTGTTCGCTTTCCTCCAGACGTTGGCCGTCACGTTCATGGCGGATCGCAATGGCTGCCAGTTGGGCCGCGCAGGCCAGTCGCTGAATCTGCGCCTCGTCCGGCGCATGGGCGCGGTTCTGGTACAGGGCAAATGTACCCAACACGCATCCTTGATGGGAGAGCAAAGGCACCGACCAGCAGGAACGCAGGTTATGCCCCAGCGCCAGGCCGCGAAAACGCTCCCAGCTTGGGTCCCGGGCGATGTCTTCGGTGACCACCAGCTCGCGACGGAACGCTGCGGTGCCGCAGGTTCCTTCCTGTGGACCAATGGCCATTCCATGACTGAAATCTCGTGCGGCGGGTATTCATGGTGGTTCCTGAGGACTGCCGAGACCATCGATCTTCAAAGAGTCTGAAAAAGTGGCCGGCCGGGCACAATCCGCTCGCACTCCGGTCGCGCACTTTATAAAGCACCGACCTAGCCACAAAAAAGGCTCAGATCCACCATAAGAAACCGTATCAGATTGCTCCCATTCGGCCGGCTTCGCTGTCCTCAAGTCGCGGCAAAATTTCTCGGCCAACTTCTTCCACCACCTGAGCGGCATCGCGTTCGCCGTACTTGAAATTCAAAACCACATGGTTGACACCGGCCGCACTGAGTCCTTCGAGAAACTGCAGGATCACATTGCACCCGGCGCGCAATATCAAGTGAATTGGGCTCGGTGAATGGTCGGGATGTTCGGCCATTTCGATGTAAAGCGACTGCACGAAAGGCTTGAACACACCCGGTGCATAAGCTGTTACCGCTGCCTGCCAGCGTGCGACCATTTCCGCCTGCAATTGAAGACCGCGTGGGTAAGTGATCCAGCCATCGGAATTACGCGCAATCCCCATCGGCTGACCGCTGTCTCGGTCACCAGCGTCGGCAGGTGACTGGCGGGCTTGGGTATCTCACACCGAACATTTCGCCGTAAGGGGATTGCAGGAACTCCACGGCCCGGTCCCCCAATTCCACGACCAACACCAGGCGGCCACCGGACAGGCAATACACTGAGGCCGAAGCCTTGGCCGTGGGCAGCGGGTGGCGCAAGGTGAGTATGGAAGGGCCGCGTGGGATCTACTCTGCTGGTATTGATCCACTTACGGCATTAGGTATTGAGGCATGGTTGGCTGACGAGTGCAGGCGTGACGTAAAACTGCAGATCCAAGCCGAACGATAGCGACTTCGCGCCCCTAAGCCTGCTCGCCGACGTCAGCTGCACACGAAACCTGCTCAATTAATGACCAGCACATTGCAAGCCCTGTATTCCGCAGTGCCTGGGTCATTATCCACAGATATACCCACGCCCTTTGTGGATAGCTTTGACGCCTATACGCGCACTCCTAAGAAAAGCAGAGGCACTCTGCGGCCCGCGCAGCTCCCAATGGCTATTCGATCCTGGTATCTCCAAGAAGACTACCTCTACGCGGGAAGGCTCCGTCGGCCTGACGAGTACAAACCGATGGGTACCCTGTCGATGGCTTGTAAGAGAAGAGCACCTTAGATACTGAAAGCACCAAGAAAGGGCGACAACGTCGTCCTAAAAAACGTGCTAGAGAGCGCCAAAGCTGGCTTCAGCTCTACACGGAAACAATGAGGATTCCACCGAAAGCCAGACGATTTGTGGGAGTAAAACCGATAGAAAATAAAAAGGGGTCGCGAAATAAAATCTCGCAACCCCTTGAATTATATGGTCGGGACGGAGTGATTCGAACACTCTACCCCTAGCACCCCATCTCCTTTTTCATACTTCTTGAAAGCTTCCAAAATTTTACTCTGGATTTTTCTAAGCTAGTATTTACTTGAGTTCCAGCGGTGTTCTGCTCTACGAGAGTCCAGTAACGTCCATCAAGAGCCGACGTTTTTGTGGGGGTAAAAGTAGGGGGAGTCCATTTCATGGCCAAAATTACCATCAAAGAACTCGAGTCGCTGACCGCCAATGATGCCGGCCGCATCCTCAGGGAGGATGGCAATCTGGCCGGTCGAATCTCAGTCCGTAAGGACGGTGTGTCGGTCAGCTTTTTCTATCGCTATCGCTGGGGCGAGCAGAATAAAGAGTACTCCTGCGGGTCCTGGCCGCGCAAATCTCTGACTGACATCCGTAAAGCACGCAACCAGGCCCGGGCGCTCATCGATGAGCAAATCAATCCCAACGAGCAAAAGAAAACCGCCAAGGCACAGGCATACGCCGCTGCTAACGTAGAGGCCGAACAAGTAAAAACGACGAAGGTGCAAACGCTGACCGTCCAAGATCTGGCCAAGGCGTGGCTGTTGGATGGCGTGGCGCGCAAAGACGGCAATGTTGAATTGCAGCGCCGTTTTAACAAGGACCTATACCCGGCGCTCGGCAAGACATCGGTGAGCAGTGTGTCCGAGCACGATGTTCGGGCATTGATCCGGGTGGTCGTCAGCCGCGGTGCTCACCGGCAAGCCATCAGCTTTTTCGCCGACCTCACCCAGATGTTCAGCTGGGCCAGAAAGCGCCAACCTTGGCGGGCCTTGTTGATCGAGGGCGATCCGACGGAACTGGTCGACATCACCCCATTGATTCCTGCTGACTACGAGGCGGAACGAAGCAGGATCCTTTCGGCCACAGAGCTGCTGGAACTGCATAACCGCTTCCAACAAATGACCGCCGATTACAACGCCCTCCCCGCCGGTCAAAAGTACGAGGGCATTCGACCGTTAAAGAAAGAAACCCAACTCGCGCTCTGGATCAGCCTGGGTACGCTGTGCCGGATTGGCGAGTTACTGCAGGCCGAATGGAAAAATGTCGATCTGGACCAGCAGACGTGGTTCCTCCCCAGTGAAAACGTCAAAGGCACTCGCGGCAAGAAACAGGACCACCATGTCTTCCTCTCCCCCTTCGCCCTGCATTTCTTTCAGGAACTGAAGACCCTAACGGGACATTCCCAATGGTGCTTTCCGAACAAGCTCGATGATGGGCATGTGGACGTAAAAGTGGTGAGTAAACAGGTCGGCGATCGCCAGGCGCGGTTCAAAAACCGCAAGGCCCTCTCCAGACGGCGTCATGACGATACGCTGGTCCTTGCCGACGGCCAGAACGGTGACTGGACACCGCATGACCTACGCCGTACAGGCGCGACCATGATGCAGGCCTTGGGTATCAGCCTGGACGTCATCGATCGCTGCCAAAACCATGTGCTAGCCGGCTCCCGAGTGAGGCGCCACTACCTGCATCACGACTATGCCGAAGAGAAGAAACGCGCCTGGAACCTGCTGGGCGATCGGCTCGGTGCGGTGTTGTCCTCAACCTACGAGCACACACTGACCGAGTCGATGATGTCTTTTCCAGCCTACACCGCCGCTGAATCCTTGCCGCCTTCTTAAGAAGGATTCTTTAGTGCTGAGTCCTCATAGCTTCGTAGACATCTCCGAGCGATTTCTTCAGCTCGATTTCAACCCGTCATGATCGGCAGTAATCGGCCGATTCTGTTGAAAAAGTAGCTCCCCTGTCTGGCCTGCGGCAAAATCTCTGCATTGGCCAGCAGGGAAGCACGCAGCATGATGGGACAGTTATCGAGTGGGCAGGATCGGCTGTTTTACTCGTTCAACCTTGAAGATCACATTCCAGCCAATCACCTTCTGCGCAGCATTGATCGGTGTCTCGATCTGAGCGACCTGCGCCATTACCTCGCCGATTTTTATAGCCCGATCGGGCGTCCGTCGATTGATCCTGAACTGATGATTCGCATGCTGATCGTGGGCTATTGCTACGGCATTCGCTCAGAGCGGCGGTTGTGCGAAGAGGCCCATTTGAACCTGGCGTATCGCTGGTTCTGCCGGTTAAGCCTTGAAGATGAAGTCCCCAACCACTCGACCTTTTCCAAAAATAGACACGGCCGTTTTCGGGACAGCGATCTCTTTCGCTGGCTGTTCAATGAAGTGCTGCGTCGTTGCATGGACGCAGGCTTGGTCAAAGGTGAAGGCTTTGCCGTAGACGCCAGCATCATCAAAGCGGATGCCAGCCGGCAGCGCGGCGTACCGGGAGATGAACAGGTCAATTGGAGCAATCCATCCCTGAGCACTCGCGCCGTGCGTGAGTACCTTGAGGGACTCGATGAAGAGGCTTTGGTCGAAACGCTACCGAAGCGCCTGTCGCTGACGGATCTTCAGGCCCGCTGGACCGCTGCTCCAGGCGGCCCAGCGTTCTACGCTTACTCCACGAATTATCTGATCGATACCGAACACGGTGTCATCGTGGATGTGGAACCCACACCGGCTCATCGAACCGCAGAAGTCGAGAGCACCAAGACGATGATCGAACGGGTCGAAGCGCAGTTCGACATCAAGCCGGAGCGTCTCATTGGCGATACCGCTTACGGTACAGCGCCGATGCTGGCCTGGATGGTGGAGGAAAAAGACATCGAACCGCATGTGCCGGTGTGGGACAAAACTGAGCGCAAGAACGACAGCTTTTCGAGTAACGATTTCCACTGGAATGAAGAGGCTGAGGAATACCGCTGCCCAGCCGGCAACGTATTACGCAGCGAATGGCGAGCCTTCAAAAACGAGCGTTCGCACGTCACCAAAGCCAACACCATCATCTTCCGCTCCCGGCAGACCGACTGCGCGACGTGTCCGATGAAAGCCAAGTGCTGCCCGAACACGTCGATTCGCAAGATTGCTCGCAGCGTTCATGAAGCCGCTCGTGATGTCGCTCGACGCATCGCAGCAACACCGGCGTATCAGCGCTCTCGCCACGAGCGTAAGAAGCTCGAAATGTTGTTTGCCCACCTCAAGCGCATCCTGAAACTGGATCGCTTGCGACTATGTGGCATGAGTGGCGCGTCCGATGAGTTCACGCTGGCGGCCGCGGTACAGAACTTGCGTCGACTGGCCATACTTACATCTCAAGGGCCGCCTGCCCCGGGATAGATGCGCCTGCACTCAGCCAAAAACCTCAAATTGACCCAATAACAAAGCAACAAAAGTCAACGAAGGGCCGAGAAACCACTCAATGTGGTGAGTAGGTTCTCCGGTGGTGGCCGTGCCTGAGTTCAGGTGATCTGAAAATCTGACTTTTTCAACAGAATCGGCCGATTTCTGCCTGTCGCCGCCGTCGGCTATGTGGCTTGGGACTGGCGAACAGTTAAGCATTGAGATTTTTGGACAGAGTGATGGTGTTAAGCCAGTCCACGATACGACTACCGTCCCCTAATGTTTAAGGCTTGAATCAACACGAACCGCTCGGGAGACCAATTCGGTTCAATGCCAGGCAAGCGAGGCAAGCGAGCCAAGTGAGCCAAGTGAGCGTGCCCACTTACATAGACTTGACCGACACCACTTCTACAAACCTGAACTTTTTCCTGGCCGTTTTAGTAGCTTCTTGCTCTGCCACTAGGGAACTCAGCGTATCGGCCTCATGTACCATCTCGTGCATCTTGCCTTCAAATTCATTTCCCACCCGCAGCGTGACTCTCAGCCTGGGCGTAAAGCCTATTGAGACTGTCTTTTTCTTCGCAGCCTTCACCGGTTGCACAATCACGACATCCGCGACAGTGTCTTGCACATGCGGGTTAATAGCCGGCGCAGAGGACTCAGAACCACCGAATAGCGCACGGCGCATCTCCTCTTCCATCAACTCTGTATTCATACCATTTCTCAGAAGGACGTTATGTACAACCTGACCGATTCTATCAGCTCGGCCGGACTCCGTAGTAAGGCGTCGCTGGGTCAGACCTGAAGCGGTAGAGGGCCACCAGATACCGGCGAGCGTCAGCATCTGGCCAATCTGTTGCATCGACCGGTTGAATCCACAGCCGAACCATGCCGTTATAGGCAGCTCACCTGATAAAGCCGGAGCAATGCTTACGTCCGCGACACCCGAAAAATCAGGCCTGGGTCAGCTTTGAGCACAGACAATGTCCAGCCATGGGCCAAGGCTATCTCCTGGCAAATGGGCAGGCCCAGTCCGGCACCATGATCTCGCCTGTGGGCGGCGCGCCAGAATCGCTCGAACAACAAAGGCAGTTGAGCACTATCGATGCCTGCCCCCCTGTCCCGTACGACAACTGTGTCGTTTTGAATGTCCATACTTACAACTGTCTTGGCGGGAGCATGCTGTATAGCGTTCTCCAGCAGATTCTTCAGCAAGGTGAATAATGCTCCACGGTCGGCCCTCCACTTCACATTGTCTGCAGCGGATATTCTCAAGCACACGTCAGCGGCTTCAGCCATGCGCTGCAAGTAGCAGATGACCTCTTCGGCAATCTCTTGCACCCGAACGACGGTGAAAATGTAGTTGTGCGCCTCGCTTGCTTCCGCCAGGAGCAGAAGTTGCTGCACTTGGCGGGTCATGTATTCGACGTCACTCAACAGAGCGTCACGATGGGTCCCGGCATCCTCCCTCAATTCGATTTGCGCACGGATCAGTGCCAGGGGCGTCTTCAATTCGTGCGCGGCGTTGCCGAGAAACTCCTGCTGCACGCGATAGCCTCGTTCGAGGCGATCCAGCACTTGATTGAAACTGTCGACTAGTGGCGCGATCTCCGACGGTACGGCTTCTGTGCTCAGACGGGAATTCAGGGAGCGTGGAGAGATGGCTGTCGCGGACTTTGACACCTCTTGTAGGGGCTTGAGGGTGTAACGCAAAGTGATGTAGGTGCACACACCAAAAGCAACGAGCAGCACAAGGCTGAACACGATGATGCCAGCGCCTACCAGCGGCAAGGCAACGCGATGGAGCAGCCCCATGAACCTTGTGCTGACAGCGACCTGGAGATACCACGTCCTGCCATCATGCACAGCGGGTTCGGTGGCACCGTACAGCGTCGCACCCTTGTGCTCGAAGTCGAAGCGACCACGCTCCAGGCGAAGCAGGTCTCCGTCAGTTGGCCAGAATTGCTCCCCGGCACTCGATAGCAACGCCACGCGTCCGGCTTCGTCCAGAATTCGATAAGCGACTTCACGCTGAAGGCTGACGTAGACCCACCCCAGCTCATCAGCGTCCTCGTAGAATCCAACGGGCCTGCCATCGCCGTCGAAGCGGATATCCTCCGCCATTTCCTCCGCGAGGTTGGCGAAGTCCATTCGTGCCAGAACACTGCTCTGCAGCGCTACAGCAGCAGCGATCACCAGCAACGTGATGCTGAATAACATGCCGGCCACATAGGCCAGCAGGATTTTCAGTCTCAGGCTATTGGGCTGAATCATCTTCACGAAGCGCATAACCAAGACCTCTTACATTGGCTATTCGCTGGCGTGAACCAATGGCGAGCAGCTTGCGACGAATACGATGAAGGGCCACATCCAAAGCGTTCGGTGTGACCGCGTCACTTAGCCCCCATGCTGCTGCCTCCAGTGTGCTGCGACGCACGACCTCCTGATGCTTGCGCAAAAGCACCAGCATGATGTGCATTTCCGCCGGTGCGAGCGAGATGCTCTGCCCTGCACAACACAGAGCACTGGTCTCGGGACGCAGGGTCAAATCACCGTGACTGAGATCGAGTGTGCGGAACACCACGGGGCGGCGCAGTAATGCCTTGACGCGCGCCACCAACTCGTCCATGGCGAATGGCTTTGGAAGGTAGTCATCAGCCCCGGCGTCGAGGCCCTCTACGCGATCATGCAGCGCATCGCGCGCGGTCAATACCAGACAAGGAATACCTAGCCCGGCTTTACGCAACTTCGGCAGCAAGACGAGGCCATCACCGTCCGGCAACCCCCGATCGAGGATCACCGCCTGATAGGGCATCTGCTGGACAGCAGCCCATGCGGCATCGATACGGCCGACCACATCGACAGCTATTCCAGCAGCCGCCAGCCCCTTGCACATCAAGTGGGCGAGTCGGTCATGATCCTCAACCAGCAGTATCCGGCTCATCAAAAACGGTACACATAGCCGAAGGTGAGATTGTTTTGGGTGGATCGATCTACCAGCGGGCTGTCCTTGATTTCGGATGACAATTGAGTGACCTCAGCATCGGCAAACACGGAATGATGGTTATCGAACTTATAGATTCCTCGCAGGCCCACTTCGGTGTTTATACCGGACTTGCCCTCATAGAAACCGCGATTGGCGAGCACTTCGCTTTTGCGGACTCCGAAATAGTAGTCAACATACTTGCTGTCCTGCCATGTCGCGGCAAAACGTGGCGTGAGCATGACGTACTCGTTGATTTGCCATGTCCTTTCCAGGCCGAGGCTGACACTTTGTCCCTTGCTATGACCCGAAATGTCATGAACCCATTCCAGGCTGACGTCTGCCAGATCATTCTGCCATTCGACCTTCGCGCCAGCCCAAAAGCTGCTCTTGCGGTCGCTCATCCCTTCCAGGATGTCTGCATCGTTGTCTTCATAACCGCTTGAATCATATTTTCCGATGAGGCTGAAGTCGATTTTATTGGCCTCGTTCACCTCGAAACCGGGCAGTTTCAACGCCACGTTGGGGCCAAACAAGCGAATGTATTGATTCTCGAACTGGATCAACGGCAGCGCCTCATTTTCACGATCGATTCCGGTGTAAGCCTTCTGGCTGCTCTTGGCGCCGATGCCCACGCCCCAGGACGCCGAAGATTTTTCCGGATCTTCTTCAGCCTTCACTGTCGCAGGTAAAACCAGCGTTACGGCAAACATCGCGGCGAATACCTTGCGAATGTACGGAACCTTGATAATCGAGACCGGCGACAAGAGCATACGCATAACCGTTTCCTGTAATTGCGTTGGGGAATCGCATCATCAAGGCGCTCTTCTTACGCATTACTTACAGGAACCGGCTTTTTCGATTTGTCTGCCGGTAAGTATCTGGAAAGTCGCATTACCGGAAGGTCTCTCCTGTCGCCGACACAGATGAGAGCACCGCATGCCACCGCTTACAACTTTTATCATGGATTCACCCGGATCGCGTGCCGGGTTCGTGGCTATCGGATATGCGTTGCCCACCACTGCCCTTGCGGGTGTGGCCATGGTGCTGCTCCTGGGTTGCACGTCCGGCATTTCCAAGCCGATTCCGGGAGGAATCAATCCTGTCGCTACACAATGGCATGCGCCCCTGCCCCATGAGGGACGGCTTGAAGCGCTGGACCAATGGTGGGCGCAGTTCGATGACAGCCTGCTGCTGCACCTGCTGGAGGATGGTCAGCGCGCCAGCCCGACCCTCGCCCAGGCAGCCAGCAACATCGCCGATGCACGTGCAGCGCATGTTGCCGGCAGGGCGGCCCTCCTGCCCTCCATTGAAGTAAGCGCCAACGCAAGTCGGGGCCGAACCGAACTCGGCACCTCAACGGGCAATGCGTACGCGACGGGCCTGCAGGCCAGTTGGGAGTTGGATATCTTCGGGGCGAATCGCGCCGCCACCGACGCCGCCTCTGCCAGGCTGGAGTCCCGCCAGGCTGGATGGCACGATGCGAGGGTTTCGCTGGCCGCCGAGATTGCGACAACTTATGTCGACTATCGAGCGTGCGAGGCACAGACCCGGGAGGCCGAAATCGATGCCCGGTCTCGGGCGCAGACCTCCCGCCTGACCAGGCTGGCGGTCAATGCAGGCTTTCAGCCGCCGTCTGCAGCCGACCTGGCCGACGCCAGCGCAGCCCAGGGTCGGGTTAGCGTGGTGCAGCAAAAGGCGCAATGCGACCTGCTCGTCAAGACACTGGTTGCCCTCACTGCACAAGACGAAATGGCGCTGAGACGCGATCTTGTCAGCGCTGGCGCACGCTTGCCGCGACCGGCTGAACTCAGCATCGACAGCCTACCGGCGTCGGTGGTTTCACAACGGCCCGACGTCCATGCCGCCGCGCTGGATTTAATGGCCGCGAGCGCCGATTCGGATCAGGCACAGGCCCGGCGCTGGCCGCGCATTACCCTGAGCGGCAACATCACGCCCACCCGCCTTCACAGCGCTGGCGTCAGCACGGATGGCACTGTCTGGGGCGTGGGACCCATCACAATCACCATGCCGTTGTTCGATGGTGGAGTGCGCAAAGCCGACGCGCAGGCAGCCCTCATACGCTACGAAGCGGCGGCAACGATCTTCACCGCGCGCGTGCGCGAAGCCGTACGGGAAGTCGAAAACGCGCTCGTCTCCTTGCAAAGCACGGCGGCACGCAGCGCGGATACCGGTATATCCGTTGAAGGATTTGAACGCTCATACCAGGCCACGGAATCTGCCTACCGGTCCGGAGTGTCCAGCGTGTTCGAACTGGAGGACGCACGCCGTAGCCTGGTGGCTGCGCGCAGTGCGGCTATCGGACTGGATCGCGAGCGCGTCAACGCCTGGATCGCCCTCTATCGCGCTACGGGTGGCGGCTGGGCCTTCACGGACTTGCACAAGGCCGGCCTTCCTGCGACGTCAAACAGGCAAAAATCACCCTAAAAGTCCCCACACGTGTTGGCGATTGCGCTGTATCAGAGCGGGCCGCCCTCAGGAAAGAGATGATGAACAGCAAATATTTTTACGTAGCGGTTATCGCGGGCATCGCTTTGGCTGTCACCAGCGTGGTGATCACCGCCACCCTCCAGCTGGAAGACAGCGAACCCGTCGCGGCCAAGCCCGCGCTCACCGTTACCCTGACAAAACCACAGTTCGACCTGATGCCCGTCAAGGTCTCGGCGAATGGCAACATCATGGCCTGGCAGGAAGCCAGCATCGGAACCGAGGCGAGTGGGCTCAGGCTGGCCGAGGTGAAGGTCAATGTGGGGGACGTGGTGCAGCGCGGTCAGGTCCTCGCCATCTTCGCCGCGCAGACAGTAACCGCCGAACTGGCACAAAGTCGTGCGGCTACCGCCGAGGCCTCGGCTGCACTGAGCGAGGCGACTGTCAACGCCGGTCGTGCCCGTGAACTAAGGGAAACCGGGGCGATGTCCGGTCAGCAGATCCAGCAATACTTGACGCAAGAGCGGGCTGCCCAGGCGCGTCTGGAGGGTGCGCGCGCGGTCGAGAAAACGCAGCAACTGCGCCTCGTCCAGACCCAGGTGCTGGCGCCAGATGATGGCGTGATTTCCGCGCGCAGTGCCACGGTCGGTGCCGTCCTCCCCTCCGGACAGGAACTGTTTCGAATGATCCGCGGTAATCGCCTGGAGTGGCGCGCCGAAGTGACGGCTGCGGATTTGGCGAAGCTGAAAGCCGGGCAAACGGTTCAGGTCAAACCGGAGGGCGGTGAGCCGATTACCGGCACCTTACGCATGATTGCCCCGCTCATAGACATTCAGACCCGCAATGCACTGGTCTACGTAGACCTGCCGCAGCCTGGGGCCGCGCGTGCCGGAATGTTCGCTCGCGGTGAGTTCGAGATCGGGACAGAGCGGCTGCTGACCCTGCCGCAGACCTCAGTGGTGCTGCGCGACGGATTCAGCCATGTGTTTCGCCTCGGCGCGCAGTCGAGAGTCGTACAAACCAAAGTCACGACGGGCCGTCGCACGGCAGATCGCGTGGAGATCGTCAGCGGTCTCGACCTGTCCGCCCAGGTGGTTGCTGCGGGCGGAAGTTTTCTGGGTGACGCAGACCTTGTACGCGTCGTTGCCGAAGCTCCCCTTGCTGAAGATCACAGGGCATCCAACCCTGGCGTTGCTCCCCTCTTCTTGAAATGACGTCTGGCAACGAATAGGTGAATACGATGAGTCTGAATATTTCCTCTTGGTCGATCCGCAATCCGACACCGTCGGTGCTGCTCTTCATCTTGCTCACGGTCGTGGGGCTGATGGGATTCGTGGCGATGAAGATCCAGAACTTTCCCGATATCGACCTGCCGACGGTCACCATAACCGCGACCCTGCCAGGCGCGTCCCCCGTGCAACTGGAAAATGACGTTGCACGCAAGATCGAGGACTCGCTCGCGACGATCCAGGGTCTGAAACATATCCAGAGCACGCTGACTGATGGCGAGGTCAACATCACGGTCGAGTTCAACCTTGAGAAACCTACGCAAGAGGCAGTCGACGACGTCCGCGACGCTGTTTCCCGAGTACGCGCCGACCTGCCTGGAGACCTGCGTGATCCGGTGATCCGCAAGGTTGAACTCGCCGGTTTGCCGATCCTGACCTATACGGTGGCGTCCACGGGCATGGATGACGAGGCACTGTCCTGGTTTGTCGATAACGAACTCAGCAAAGCGCTACTCGCAGTACCCGGCGTTGGCCAAGTGACCCGTGTCGGTGGCGTCACCCGGGAAATACGTGTGGATCTCGACCCGGCGCGGCTGCTTGCGCTGAACGCGAGTGCGGCGGACATCTCCCGCCAGTTGGGTCTGGTTCAGCAGGAAGCGTCAGGGGGGCGTGTCGATTTTGGCGCCACCGAGCAGTCGGTGCGCACCATCGCAACGGTAGACTCGGCGCAGGAGATGGCCACACTGGAGATCGCACTGAGCGACGGCCGACACGTCCGGCTCGGCCAGGTGGCGAATATTTACGATACAACTGCTGAATCACGCTCCGCTGCATTTTGGAACGGTGAGCCTGTGGTGGGTTTTGAAGTCGTCCGCGCAAGAGGCGCGGGCGAGATCGAGGTCGCTGAAGGCGTGCGTGCGGCGGTCGAAAAACTGAAGAGCAAGCGCGGGGATATCTCGATCGTCGAAGCATTCAACTTCGTCGATCCGGTGGTTGAGACTTACGATGGCTCGATGCAGCTGATCTACGAGGGCGCGGTCCTCGCGGTGCTGGTGGTGTTCTTATTCTTGCGGGACTGGCGAGCGACTTTGATTGCTGCAGTGGCGTTGCCGCTGTCGGTCATTCCGACCTTCGCGATGATGCATCTGATGGGCTTCACCCTCAATATCGTGACCCTGCTTTCGCTATCGCTCGTGATTGGCATCCTGGTTGACGATGCGATCGTCGAGATCGAGAACATCGAGCGACATCTGCGAATGGGCAAGACGCCGTATCAGGCAGCTATGGAGGCCGCCGACGAGATCGGACTGGCCGTCGTCGCGACGACCTTCACCCTGATTGCCGTGTTTCTGCCGACGGCCTTCATGAGCGGCACGGTCGGCAAGTTTTTCGTACAGTTTGGCTGGACGGCAGCTACTGCAGTCTTCGTCTCGCTGGTCGTTGCTCGCATGCTGACGCCAATGATGTGCGCCTACCTGATGCGTGCCCCCGAAAAACTGACCAAGCCTGAGCCCTGGTGGATGGGCGACTATCTGTCATGGGCACGCTGGTGCCTACGCCACCGAGTTCTGACCATTACAGGCGCATCGGCATTCTTCTTCGGCGGCCTGATGCTCACATTGGCACTCCCTGGCACCTTTATCCCTCCGGATGACAACTCACAGACCCAGGTGACAATAACCCTGCCGCCCGGTAGCAAGTTAAGTGACAGCATTGCCTTGGCGGAGCGAGCGCGACGGATCGTCAAGCAGAACGCCCATGTAAGGACAGTCTACACCGCGATTGGCGCTGGTACCGCAGGTGCCGACCCCTCGGAACCGGCAGGCGTCTCGGCCGCAAGCGTTCGCAAAGTTGTGTTGACGCTGAACATGACACACCGCAGCGAGCGTTCAGGATTGCGCAAGCAAGCACTTGAGCAACAACTGCGCGATGCGCTGGCGGTCCTGCCTGCGGTACGGGTCGCAGTCGGGATGGGAGGCTCCAGCGAGAACTATGTACTGGTGCTCGCAGGCGAGAACAGCCGTGAGCTTGAACAGCATGCGCAACACGTCGAGCGTGAGTTGCGCACCATTCCTGGCCTAGGTGCGATCACCTCGACAGCGAGTTTGGTGCGCACGGAACTGGTCGTCAGGCCAGACTTCGCCCGTGCTGCCGACCTGGGGGTCACTTCAGCAGCGATCGCCGAAACGCTGCGTGTTGCCACTCTGGGTGACTATGACCAGGCATTGGCGAAACTTAACCTTAGTGAGCGTCAAGTGCCTGTAGTCGTGCGACTCAACGATGCTGCCCGCAGGGACTACGAACTGCTGAAGCGGTTGCCAGTGCCCGGCGCCCGCGGCCCCGTGTCGCTGGACAATGTGGCGACGCTGACGATGGGCGGCGGGCCCACCGACATAACGCGCTACGACCGATTGCGTAACGTCAACTTTGAGATCGAGTTGAATGATCGCCCTCTTGGCGAGGTGGAACGCGCCGTGCTTGCGCTGCCCAGCGTGAAAACGCCGCCGTCCGGCATCACGCAAACGGCGCAGGGGGATGCTGAAGACATGGGCGACCTGGCCACTGGCTTCGCTGTCGCCATGCTGACTGGCATTCTGTGCATTTACATGGTCTTGGTCATGCTGCTCAAGAATTTCGTGCAACCCATGACCATTCTGGCTGCGCTCGTATTGGCAATACCCGGCGCGGTTCTCGCGCTCTACCTCACCGGTTCTCCATTGTCGATGCCTTCGATGATCGGGCTCATCATGCTGATGGGCATTGCGACGAAAAACTCTATTCTGCTGGTCGACTACATCATCATCGCCCGACATGAGCACGGCCTGGAGCGCGGTGATGCGATCCTCGACGCCTGTCACAAGCGGGCTCGTCCCATTGTGATGACAACAATCGCCATGGGGGCAGGCATGCTGCCGATCGCGCTCGGTTGGGGCGGCGACCCGAGTTTTCGTGCGCCAATGGCGATCGTTGTGATCGGCGGTTTGATCTCTTCGACCTTTCTGAGCCTGCTGGTGATTCCTGTGATTTACAGCTTTGTCGATGATGCAGCGCAGGGTATAAGGAGCCGTCTTTGGGCGTATCCACATACAAGCGAACTCAATTAACCCGCAAACTGTCGCGGCCAAGTTGATGGTATCGGGAGGATCAAGCTCATGATGGACAATTAAACAAGGAAAACCTGAGAGCGTTGGCTAAGGCGTGCCAGTACTCTACCGCCTGGTTCGATGTCATTTCAGACCCCGCGTCCATCGGCAAACACGTGAAGGCCGGCGGCAGAAGCGTCGAGATCATGACGGAGGTCACTGGTCAGCGACTTCACATCGGCCAAGCCATACAAACATGCCATCAACGTCGTCTTGCCCGCCCCTTGAGAGCCGCCAACTGCAACTACCCAAGTGTCGCCTAGCACCTGAGCAAGCAACAGCCGGCGCATGACTTCCAGTAGCTTATCGTCGATTTCTTCATTGCCCAGATCAGTGCAGGCACCGCGGAGGTGGCGCAGTGCATTGTTCAGGCTTTCAAGCAGGACTTCGGGGGACTGCAGGGTCACTATCGTTTCCTTTTTCGATCGTCGATGTTGCCGCCGCTTGGCGGCCCTGAAAGCAAGCCACTTTTTACTGGAGACTCAGGTAGGGCCAAGAGAGCTCTGAGTACAGATGACCAGTAGAGTGCTGAGTATGGGAACGGATGCTGGGGGGGGGTACACGAGGGTGGCCAGGTCACCGCTGGCGAAAAACTGCAGACTTGCATCACACGAATCCCTTTTGCTCTGGGTTCACCTAGCGCGGCTACGTGACCGCTGTTAGTCAACTTCCCTATTAGGAATCTATCGGCTGGCCGCTTGAATACTTAAACCTCAGGGGCATTCAGCGCCTGCTCTTACTTTTAAGACTCAGTTTCAGGCACCCGATCCAAAACACAGCTTGATGGTCCTCAGGCTACTTGCCAGCGCAAGCTACAACACAATCTACGACTTTTTCGAGGGCGCCGTATGCCAGCTCCGGCGACCAGTGCGAGGACGTCATCAAGCTGTTGCCTGTTCAGCCACTTTCGCTGAGGTACGCAATTTGGCTGAACTAAAACATGGACTCGTTCGGCCAGTGGTTCCGCTACTGAGGTATAGCGAATGCGCCAAATTGCCGGGATATCCATTGAAAAAGTCATTCAAATGCGCATCGCTCTCAATCGGCCAATGGAGCGTGCGCGCTTACTGCTGAAAAGCTACTTCCGATGATTGTAGCTATTCGTGCGCAAGCGAAATTTTCCGATCAATAGCGTTCCTCACCCCATGGTTCTCGTAGGGCAATTATCGGATACTGCCATTGCGCCAGCACCCATTTTTCAAGGTTGAAACGACTCATGGCAAGGAAGAAGGTAAAAAACTCCACAGGTAATGGCATCCTGATCATTTTCGCTCTGGCCTTCGGCGCAGTCGCATCGATCCCGAAAAATGCTTGGATCGCCATTGGTGTTATTGCTTGCATTGCCGCGGTTTTTTGGCTGCTGGTTCGTCGCTCAAGGCGACAGGCCGAGCAATTTTCAGTGGCCGTTTCGGAGACAGAACGTCTGCGAGAGCATCAACGGTCAGGCATCACTTTCTCTATCCGTGAGGTTTCAGGGAGCAATATGGGCACAGAGGAAACCTCTGATTTTTATACTGTCCAACTCGGCTCAGCATCTTCAAAGTCCTTCAAAATTCCAAATGCGAGCACGCAAAAACCTGATGTTCGCTGGGTGCCAGCAGGTGAATCTGTCACCGTTTCCGGTTTTTCAATTCCCGGTGGCATGTTCTATATGGGCAGCGTGCTAGGTGGCCGGCACGATGCCGAAGAACCCTCACTGATAAACCCCAAGCTCCGTATCGCAAAGACACACGTCGATCTAGAAGAACGGCTGATGTCCTATTGGCCCAGTTTTCACTCCATCACGTCAGAGGCTCGCCGTGGATACCTTCAATGGCTGGAGGGCGGTCGTCGTTACCCACTGGCAGACACCGGCTACGTCTTTTTGTATTTCTATGGTCTAGAGCGTCGAGCACTCGTTGACGCAGTGAGTGACCCGGGCGTCAAGGCTGAGCTTCCTTTGATCGTAGAAGAAGTCCAGCGCCTATTGAGTATCTACGGGGAAAATAGGTCGTTCAGGGGATATGCGGAAGGTTTTCTGGATTACCTGAGCAACACCAAGATCGATCCAGACCTTTACCTTGGCCCACCTCCCAACGTTGTCGCGTATAGCTACGAGATGCCACTGCCACTACGCGTAGGTCTGGGGCAATTCGCTTCCAACAAGCGCCCCCTTGATGCCGATTGGGCATTAGCCTGGGCGCTAGCTGACCCCAACATCAGCAAACGCACGCCCGTGACTCGCTGCAAGGATGTCTTTTCGAGACTGTTCAAGCTTAAGTACACAAGCGCCCATCCTAAGGGTCTTGTCCTGGCGCAGAACAAGACCAAACTTAAAACCAGCTATCGGCCGGCCTCCGCGGTCTTAATGGCCCCCACGCTTAGCTTGGGTGACCTTCCTGATGTCCTGGCCACGTCAGGTACACGAAAAAGCCTGCAGTTGCTGGTTGAGCTATGCACTACCGAGCTTGAACCCTACAGCCGATATTTGGGCCGCAACCCTGATAGCGCAGAAGCTCTCGAAGGTCTTTTGCAACTTCCCGTCGCTCTCTGGCCGACGGCAGCCCGTACAGAATTGGACGAGCTTCAATTCAGAATTGGCGACGACCTGATTGTCATGAGCTTTGGCGAACTCGCAGGCCGGTTCAAGAGCGCCGGCGCCCTGTCCCGCGACAAAGTACTTGCACTTGCCCGCGCGCTGGAATCGCTTCACATCGGTATTGAACCCGACGTACTGGCTGGCAGTAAGACACCGAAAGCAGAAGATCAAATCGCGCTGTTCGTGACTCAACCAGAAGACGGGTCACTGCGAGCTTCTGCAGCCTACAATGCTGCTTCGGTGACGCTCGACCTTGCTAGTGCTGTGGCTTCTGCCGATGGTGATACCTCCACTGAGGAAGTTATGCTTCTTGCTCAACACATCGACTCCTGGAATCACCTGAGTGTGGCCCATCGCAAACGCCTTAAAGCACACCTGCGAATGCAGATCCAGCAACCACCAACGCTGGCCAGCCTAAAGAAAAAACTCGACCCACTAACGGTCGAAGCCAAACGCACGATTGCCAGCTTCCTGGCCCATCTGGCGCAAGCAGATGGCATCGTCAGCCCATTGGAAGTGAAACTTCTTGAGCGCGTTTACAAGGCCCTGCAGCTGGACAGTCAGTTGCTGTACAGCGATCTCCACGGTGCTGCATCTGGAGCAAGTATTGCCTTCGTAAAACCAAAAGCCGGCATTCCTCGTTCCGAGCCTGGTACCCCGATCAACTCCACTGCAAATCAAGGGTTCGTGCTTGATCACGAGCGCATTGCAGAACTGCAACGAGAAACCGCAGAGGTCTCCGCCCTCCTTGCCAAAGTCTTCACTGATGACCAGGTTGACGAACCGGAACAGTTGATAGATGTGGCAGAATCAGTACAAAAATCGAATGCAGACATTGATGGTCTCGATTTGGAACACTCTGCATTCCTTCGGTTGCTGATCTCACGCCCTGAGTGGAGCCGCTCCGAACTTGAAGCTGCCGCCAGCGACATGGAGCTGATGCTCGATGGTGCCCTGGAACAAATTAACGACATGGCTTTTGAACGATTCGACATGCCCGTCACTGAGGGTGATGACCCTGTCGAGATCAATACAGACATTCTGGAAGAGTTAGCCCTATGAGCACTATCAGAGCCAAGGATCGCGATGCGGTCATCCAGTCGCTACGCGCAGGCGTCGTTCCTCGCGTGGGCCAACACCTGATTCAGGTTGGCCGGGTAGGCGAACTAGATGCACTGATTAAGGACGTCAATCGCCTGGTTGAAAGTGGATCGGCATTTCGAGTCGTCATTGGCGAGTACGGTGCGGGCAAGACGTTCTTTCTGAACCTGGTACGAGCCATTGCCATGGAGCGCAAGCTTGTCACCATGCATGCCGACTTGAACCCAGATCGCAGATTACATGCCACGGGTGGACAAGCACGTTCGCTTTACTCCGAGTTGGCTAAAAACATGTCGACGCGTACGAAGCCCGACGGAGGGGCTATGCAAGGCATTGTTGAGAAATTCATCTCTCAGGCCAAAACCGAAGCCAAGGCGGCGGGTACGGACAGCGAGACTATTATTCGTGCTCACTTGGCCGAGCTGACCGAGATGGTCAACGGGTATGATTTTGCGGAGGTGATTGCCGCCTATTGCCGAGGTTTCGAAGAAGGCAACGAGCAGCTCAAGGCCGACGCCATCCGTTGGTTGCGTGGAGAGTTCACCACTAAGACTGATGCTCGAGCAGCCTTGGGTGTACGAACCATCATTGATGATGCCTCCGTCTACGATCAGCTCAAGCTCCTGTCGAGATTCGTCAGACTTGCAGGTTTTGGCGGTCTGATGATCTGCCTCGACGAACTGGTCAACCTCTACAAACTGGCCAATACCCAAGCTCGTAATGCCAATTACGAACAGATCCTCCGTATTCTCAACGACTCTCTGCAGGGATCGTCCGAAGGGCTTGGTTTCGTTTTAGGTGGCACTCCTGAGTTTTTGATGGACACTCGTCGGGGGCTATTCAGCTACCCTGCCCTGCAATCTCGATTGGCCGAGAACTCGTTTGCAAAATCAGGATTGGTGGATCTGTCGGGGCCGGTCATTCGCCTGACCAGCCTGACCCCGGAAGACTTCTACGTGCTGCTTCAGAAGCTTCGTCACGTATACGCTGGCGGGGATGTCGAAAAATACTTACTACCTGACGAAGCGCTCCCCTTGTTCATGGCGCATTGTAATCAGCGCCTGGGAGAAGCTTACTTCCGCACGCCACGTACCACGATCACAGCGTTCATCAACCTGCTCGCCATCTTGGAGCAAAACCCGGGCGCCGATTGGCGAATGCTGCTTGGAGCCGTCGAGGTCGCCAGGGACTCAGGCGGCGAAGACGATACCAAAGTCGATGCGGACGATGAACTTGCCACCTTCACACTCTGAGTCATCGGGTTTCGATCAACTTGAGTCCCGAATCCAGCGATGGGTTTGGGCGGAAGGCTGGACTTCCTTGCGCGACGCCCAGGAATGGGCGGTACCTGTTCTGGTGGATGCCGATCAGGATGTCATCATCGCCGCAGCAACAGCGGCAGGCAAAACCGAGGCTGCTTTTCTTCCCATACTCACCAATTTGCTGAATCGTGATGATCCACCCGGTTCGGTGCTGTATATCAGCCCGCTCAAGGCCCTGATCAACGACCAGTGGGACAGGTTAAGCCGTCTTTGTCAGCAGCTTGAGATTCCCGTAGTGGCTTGGCACGGGGACATCTCCTCAAGCAAAAAACATCGCTTTTTGAAGTCCCCTGAGGGGGTGCTTCTGATCACTCCTGAATCCCTTGAAGCCCTGTTCGTCAACCGCGGTTCAAGTCTTGGCGGGGTGTTCCAGCACCTGCGTTATATCGTCGTGGATGAGCTGCATGCGTTCATCGGTAGCGAACGAGGCAAGCAACTTCAGTCGCTAATGCATCGGGTAGAACTTGTTGCCGGCCACCGTCTCCCTAGAGTCGGGCTCTCAGCCACCCTCGGCGATATGAAGATGGCGTCGGAGTTTTTGCGTCCGGGAAATGCCGATGGCGTTACCGTCATTGAATCAAAAAGCTCCAACCAGACTCTCCAGGTGCAAGTTCGTGGTTACGTTCAGCCACCCATGAGCGAGCTCAAGAAGAAGCCCGTAAAGCTCTCTGACCAGGCGGAAAATGAAGACGAGACAGAGAACGAGGCAAGCCCAGACTTCGCGATCGCCGATCATCTTTACAAGGTGTTACGCGGCAGTAACAACCTGATTTTCCCAAACAGCCGGTCTCAGGTTGAATGGTACGCAGATCAACTGCGACGGCGCTGCGAGAAAGGCGGCGTGCCTAACGAATTCTGGCCTCATCACGGTAGCCTTTCGAAGGACTTACGTGAGCAAGCAGAGCATGCTCTCAAGGCAGGGACTCATGCAGCATCCGCGATTTGCACCACGACGCTTGAGCTCGGCATAGACATCGGCAGCATCAAAACAGTCGTGCAGATTGGTGCCCCACCATCGGTGGCGAGTCTGCGACAACGTCTAGGGCGATCGGGAAGGCGCCCAGGAGAAAAAGCAACGCTGCGCGTTTACTGCAAGGAATCGCCACTCAAAGATGGATCGAGCCTCTCGGATCAACTGCGCCAAGGCTTGGTTCAAACCATTGCCATGGTTCGACTGCTGGCCAAGGGGTGGTTTGAACCTCCCAGGGCTCAAGGCATTCACGCGTCCACCCTCGTTCAACAATGTCTTTCAGTGATTGCCCAGTGCGGCGGTGCATCTGCTGCAGATCTCTGGAAAAGTTTGATTGCTGAGGGAGCATTTACAAAAGTTGAGAAACCAGACTTTGTGAAGTTGCTCAAGGCGCTCGGCGAGCACGAGCTCATTGTTCAGGACAGCTCAGGGTTGCTTCTTCCTGGGACGGTTGGAGAGCGATTGATCAACCACTATGAGTTCTACAGCGCATTCACCAGCGACGAAGAATTTCGCCTTGTATGCGATGGTAGGGCACTGGGATCTGTGCCGGTAAGCCGTCCACTGACCAAGGATCAGCGCATTATTTTCGGAGGCCGGAGGTGGCAGGTTCGTGATGTTGATCTCCAGGCCAAAGTCATCATCGTTTCAGCAGCACGCGGTGGTGCCCCTCCTCAGTTCGACGGTCTGGGTGCGATGGTGCATGACAACGTACGCCAAGAAATGCGAGCCGTCTTGGCAGACACAATCCCCTGCCCCTTTATTGATCAAGGGGCTCAAGAGCTTCTCGACGAGGCTCGAAAGACATTTGTTTCGCTGGGCCTTGGTAAGCGCTACATAGTTGAGTCGGGCGGTAAGTGTTATCTGATGAGCTGGCTAGGTGATCATGCCAACGATGCACTGCGCTTGTTACTCAATCATGTCGGCCTTTCTTGTGATAACGCAGGCCTTACCATTGAGATTGACGCCGACATCGGTCGAACCCAAATGGCACTGAAGGAAGTCGGAAGCCTGGATGCTGCTGATCTAGACTCGATACTTTCGGAGGTGGAAAACATGCTGCGCGAAAAGTGGGATTGGGCACTGCCGCAATCCTTGCTGATGAAGTCGTTTGCTTCCATATCGCTCGATATCTCGACCGCAATTCTTTTTGCACAGAGTCATTCTCTGGAAAAAAAAGCGGAAGAAACTGCGCCGCATTGATCCGATGCTAGACGCAGAAAACACTGCGATGCTTCCCCGCTGGGCTGATGATGAGTGATCACCGCCGGCTCCGCTTTGCTTAATCTGGGCCTATTTACCGGCCAGCACGGAATGATTTGTTTTTAATCGAGTATCGTGGCCCACCGGCTAACACTTAAACATCGAAATCTCCGAGAAGCTGACCTTCGATTAAAACCAGGTCGATATTTAACAGTTCTCAGTCGACCAGCTCCGTGCCATCATTTTGCAATCCACCCCAGCGATAAAAGGACGTACCGATGGCACAACAATATCTCATTCCGGCCCTGATCGGACTCTTCAGCTTGCTGTTTCTGGGGATCGGTTTCTGGATCAATAGCCGTATCGCGGCAGGCAAGCTGGCTCAACAATTCTCCGAAATACAATCCAGTCATCAAGCTGAACACCAGCAATTGCTGAACGATGTTGCGCTTTCTCGGCAACGTGAGCAGCAAATGCTCCATGAGCAATCGGAACATCAAAATGAGCTGAAACTGGCCAGTGAAGCATTGGCGAACCATCGAGAGATCGAGAAGCAGCTCAGCATTCAGCTCAGCGAGTTCAAGACTTCGCTGGAGGCCGAGAAGCAACGCACGCTCGATAAAGTGCAGCAACTCGCAGAGGCCGCCGCCCTCACTGAAAAACACAGCGTGGAAACGAACCAACTCCGGCTACAGCTCGGCGAATTAAAACAAGAGCTTGGGCAAGGCCAGGAGCAGACTCGGCAGTTGGATGAGTTGAAGCAGGCGCTGACGCAGCAGCAAGCGCGTTTTGAAGCAGCTCAACTACAACTGCAAAAACAAGGTGAGCATCTAGGTCAAAGCGCGGAACAAGCGCATCAGCTCCTGGAGGTAAAAACCGCCAATAAGGACCTCCAAAGTCGTCTCGACAATACCCAGGAAGAATTCAAAAAGCAGCGCGAACAATTGGGGCAGGCGGCAGAACAAAAGGACCAATTGGACACGCTGCGCAACACATTGGCCCAACGAGACAAAGAACTAGGCGATACGCGAGATGAACTCAGCCTTGCGAAGCAGAGTCTTGCCGAAATAAATATGCGCCACCAGCGCGACCAGCACTCAGCTACAGAGAAACTGCAGCTGTTGGAAGATAACAAGGTTCAACTCAAGCAGGAGTTTCAGAATCTTGCAAATCAGATTTTCGACAGCAAACAGCAGAGCTTCTCTGAGCAAAGCCGCCAAGGGCTGGACACTCTGCTAAAACCGTTCAAGGACCAGCTCGAATCATTCCGTCAGCGAGTGGATCAGGTTCACTCCGATACCGTGCAAGGCCAAAGCTCGATGAAAAGCGAGCTGGTCAAGCTGATGGAATTGAACGTCCAGATCACAACCGAGGCGTCAAATCTTACCAAAGCGCTTAAAGGTGACAAAAAACTTCAAGGCACCTGGGGCGAGCAAAAGGTAGAGATGCTGCTCGAGCAGGCAGGGCTGCGTAAAGGGTTCGAGTACCACCGCGAGGCGAACTTCAAGGACGACGATGCAGGAAACAATCGACCAGACTTCGTGGTCAATTTACCCGAAGGTAAACACATCATCATTGACAGCAAGATGTCGCTGGTGGCCTACACGGAGTACGTTTCCGCCGAAACCGACGAAGATCGCACCAAAGCCCTGTCCGCACACGTTCTGGCGTTGAAGAACCACATCAACGGATTGTCCGATAAGAAATACACCGACCTTAACGGCATCAACTCTCCTGACTTTGTGTTTTTATTCATGCCGGTTGAGCCCGCGTATTTGGTCGCGGCTGAGCACAGTCCGGGGGTATTCCAGGCTGCATATGAAAAACGTATTGCGATAATTACCGCCACCACACTGCTGCCAGTTCTGAGGGTCGTATCGAATCTGTGGAGCATCCAACGTCAAAACAGCAGCACGCTGCAACTCGCAACGATGGCGAGCAAGGTCTACGACAAGTTGCGAATCTTCGTGGATAAAATGGACAAGCTCGGTAATCAGATCGCTACGGTGCAGAAAAGCTACTCAGACAGCGTCAATACGCTGAAAGGGGATCACGGAAGCCTGACCAAGACCGTGGACAAGTTCGTCGCTTTGGGCGTCACGGTCTCCAAGCGTCTACCAGCATCAGCTGTGGGAGACGATGAAGAGATGGAAAGCGAGTTGGCAACACTTCCGGTGGAAAGTGCGGCCAATACCTAACCTAAACAGTGAGCGGTAACCCTTGCCGCTCATTTTGCCTCAACAGACCCCGAGCACTCGTTCGAAATCACTGGCTTGAATTTCCCCCGAGCCGCTCAACATATCCCTCGCCAACGCCCGTCTCTTGCTCAACAACTCATCCAGCGTCGCTTCAAACGTTGGCATCGCCGCATCCCGCACTGTTGGGTAATACACGTAAACATCCTTCTCCTGTCCAATACGATACGCACGATCAGTGGCTTGATCTTCCTTGGCCGGGTTCCAGCAGCGGGTGAAGTGGATGACGTGGTTGGCAGCCTGAACGTTGACGCCAAAGCCAACTGCAATAGTCGAGAGGATGATCACAGAGAAGCCCGGCTGATCCTGGAACTGGTCGATCAGTTTTTGTCGGCTGTTCGCGCTCTGGCTGCTGGTGCTTGTGTCGCCGTTGATCACGGTTGCGCGGAATCCGAAATACTCCTGAATGGCGTGTTGGAGTTCACGCTGGATATCACGCAGTTCGGTAAAGAGAATGACTTTGTCACCCTTCCCTGCCTTTTTGATGGACTCAAGGGTATCGAGCAGCCAGCGCAGCTTCGGCGAGTTGTCACGCAGGCGTTTGTCCGGCTGAACACTATAGGGGTGAGCACAGATGAGTTTGAGCTTGTGCAGCAGGCCGAGCATGCCGGAGGTTTTCTGATCAAGCTGTTCTTCGATCTGTTGCTTCTGGCTATAGGCCGAAATTTCCGAGAGGTAAAGATTTCGCTGTAGGGCGTGCATCGACAATGAACGGCAACCCTTGTCTTCGATTTTCGCGGGCAGATCTTTGGCGATATCCTGTTTTGTGCGGCGCAAGGTTTGTGGCTCAATCAGCCCACGCAAGCGTTCCAGGGCAACGGTGTCTCGCTCAAGTGCAGCTTCGATGGGTCGCTGGTACTCGCGACCAAACTGGTTCAACCCGCCAAGGAAGCCTGGCTGGATGAAGTCGAACAGGCACCAAAGATCAATCAGGGAGTTTTCCACTGGCGTCCCGGTGCAAGCGACCCGGAATCGAGCCGGAACAGCCTTAATTGCCTGAGTAACCAGAGCGGCAGGGTTCTTCAGTTTCTGAGCTTCGTCGCACACGACGATCGACCATTGCTGGCGAGCGAGGGAGAACTCTTGGTCACGAAGCGTTTCATAGGTGGTCAGTACGATGCGTGCACCGCCAACCCAGCCCGGACGAAGTAGATTCTTGATACCCTTAGCCTTCAAGTCGGCAGGAATCTCATCTTTCTTGAACTTCACCGCGCTCAAAGCCGAACCGTAAAGCTTCAGGACTGGGAGTGCGTCAGCAAAGAAGAACCGGTGCAGCTCTCGCTCCCAGTTATCGAGCAATGAAACCGGCGCAACGATCAAGGTCGGCTTGTCTTGAGGATATTGCTCCAGGTACCAAACCAGAAACGTCAGCAGTTGAATGGTTTTGCCCAGGCCCATGTCATCGGCGAGCAAGCAACCTGAGACGTCTGTCGGCGAAAGCCGGAAGAGATGTTGAAGCCATGCAATGCCCTGTAACTGATGTTCTCTCAAGATGACTTCGGGTCTTAACAGGCTCGGCAGCTCAGGCTGGGCATCGAGGGCTGCTCGTAGGGCTTCCTGACGTACTTGAACGTACGTTGGCTCGTCGATGTTATGACCAATTTGGAGTACCGCTCGACCTACTTTTTCTTCAAGACTCGAAATCTTGGTCTCGGGTGTGGATATCTTTTTGGACCAGGCATCAAACAGCTGCTCTGCCGCCGCGATGGAAAGCGGCGTGTCGGAGAGTGGCATCAGCACCGTATCATCACCTGCCGCGCGAGCCTCGTCCAGCCGTTGCTCGAACTCATCAAACTGAGCCCGATCCGACGGATCCCAGCGCCCGAGGATTTCGGCGTCGATGCCCAAATCCGCGAGGTCTTTAGGCAACCAGTTTTCTGTCGCCTCCTTGACCAGGAAAGGTGACGTGATGCGCTCTGCTTCGCCGATGCCAGTGACACGATCGCCATACAGCGACAAATCCAACACTGCATCAAACTCCGCGCCAGCCGCTTCGTTCTGCCAGCGTCTAAGCAACTCACTAATGCCTGCCAATTGGCGCAAATCGAAGTCGCTTAATTCAAGCTCGTAACCCTGCCAGAAGCCCGCCGGCATGCCTGCAGCCAGCTTCAACTGAAGCTCATGCACGAAGGGAGCAAACTCATGGGCTTCGTTGAACGGCAGTTCTATCGATGCTTGCGGTGTTGGTGAAATGGGCTCAAGGGTCAGGTTAATGCGCTGAATGCGTAGACCGGTATCGTTTAGCTCGGGCTCAAGATGAAAACGGTGGAAGAAGATACCAGCGTCCGCCAAGTCGCTCTCGTAGGTGTCAGCGTCCAACACCTGACTGGCACTATCACCCAAAGCGCTATAGGGATTGCGAATGAATGAAAGCGCATCGTCGCCCGCCACCCGACGTCCGTGCAGTGAACGCACATAATCTAGTACCGATTTTACTTCCGGCTCGATCAGCACATGGGTCAGAGATCCGTCAGCCCCGATGACCCGGTAACGATCCTGCACTAGTTTGTGGGCATCGAAATTTTCCAACCAATTTTCAGGCTGCCCGTCGAATGTAGGTTCCAGCTCGATGACAGGCGTATTGCCTACGCTCGATTTACGTGGATGGAGACGAAGGTTTTCGGGCCTGACCACAACGGTTTTGTCGAGAAAACCGTCCATGCCTGCGCCAGCCTTGCGGGCCAGCTTGCGGACGCTGGCCCAGCCGATCTGGTTGGTAAGTTCGCCAGGGCTTTCTTGTTGCGATAAATGGAGTTGCCGAACAGCACTCACCAATTGGTAAGTTGCCTCAGGCAGCAGCTCGATTTTATCGCCATGCGTGAGGACAGCGCCCGTACGTTTGGTTTGCACTGTCGCCGCGGATTCGCTATCGCGCCAAGCACCTATCGATACCTTGAAATCGTTCGAAGCAAGACTGCCTTGGCTAGTAAGCTGCGGCGTCAAATTCGACTGCTTTGGCAATCCGAGTAACGGTACGCTGCTGACGTGCCCTTCCTCATTCAAAAGTCGATAAAGCTCGTCCCACGGCAGTAGCCAGCGATCGCTGAGTTGGGATACGAACTCTTCCTCTTCGAGCTGATCGAGGTAACTTGCCAGTGACCAAAACTCAGTACTGCCGGCAAGGCTCAGCGGGAAGCACAATCCCTGCTCCTCTATCGAGTACATTGGCAAATTATTGAACTCACCGGACTTCGGCAGCGGGCCTTTTCCAGATAGAAAACGCTTGAGCATTACTGCCTCCAGAATTTCAGTGGCTGATTGTTGACGGGCTTGAAGCCGAGGCGCTGCAGAGAAGCCATGGCCGCTGGCTCATGACTTTCAAGTTGCACTTGTAAGGCTCCGCCTTTGGCGCGGGAGTCATACACCCTATGAGAAATCCCCTTCAACGCTTCCGCCAACTGCGCTTCGAAAGCAATAGTTTTGGGTGGCGACCTGAATGGGTGATCACCTCGACTATCAATGTGCCCATCAGCCCGGATGCCGAGTTCTGCAAGAGTCTCGTCAAATTTAGCCAGCCATCCGCTAACATGGTTTGGCCTTGATGGCACAGCCATATGCCCCATGGGTTTTACGGCTGATTTATTTTTCTGTTTCAACTCCGAGTTAAGATCCAGATAAATCTGGTCCGGGTTGAACGGTGCGCTGTCGGCTTTGTAGACGTAACAAGCGTTGCCTTTCTCCGAAAATTCGACGAACAGATAATTTGCAATTTGCATAATGACTGCGTTGTTGCTTGATTTACTGCCCGCCAGATAGCTCAAACGGCCATTGTTTTTTCGCCGAAAATCAACAAAGTCAGACCCGGCATCCGTTTTGGCGTCTGCACCCAACACAATCCGCGTATAGCTCATCTGATTCGCGAAACGTAGCCAATAGAACAGGCGTGCCTGATCTACATCCCTATCGCCTTTGAGGAGATTGAAGAAGTGCTCAAGGTCTTCTTTCGCAAACCACGCGACCACCATCGCACAAACGTCTTTCTCCACGTACTGAAGCCAGCTATTTTGCCTGGAGCGAATTTGTGGGCTGCCCCAGTTATCCAAAGCACTCTGTTTGAGAAGGGACGACGGTTTTTCCCGATACGACGCTGCGTGATAACGCGTCAGGCAGGCGCTGAGGAGCGCATTCATGTATGTCGGATGCTGACGCCCGATCTCAATGAAGTCGGGGAATCTTTTCGAGAACTCGTCGTCTTCCAAATTGAAGATTCGAGACAGCAATACGTTAAATATCCGGTGCCATAACCAACTGCTGTCAGGTATCTGCGCGATTGTTTGCAGCATCGAGAGATCACCGATCTCGCCGTTGAACATCTGCTCGCCAAGCGTCTCCCCAGCCTGTTCGGAAAACAGCTGCTTATGATACTGGACGATACGGATCCATTCTTTTTCACGAGTCTGTTGCGCCTTTACACAAGCGAAACCCTTGCGGATGTCGCCTTGCAACAAGCACCAGACCGGATTCGTGTCGGGCTTATCGGACTCGTAACCGAAGTAGCTGAAACAAAGCGCCAGCCAATCGCGGCGGCTCAGCCGCCGTTTTTCTATCCGCTGACTGACCTCGATATGGACTCGACCATAAAGTTGCTCGTCTTCAAGAATGGGTCCCACACTCTCGACTTTATCGGCGAGACCGGCGAAGACCATGCGCCATTCGGAGGACGACAGAGGCAGGACATTCCTGAATTTATTGATGGCGGCTCTACGTTTTTCCTGAGGCGGTGGCAATGCTTTCTCTGCCCGTTCAAACCGGTCGTATAAATCGGCACTGGCAGCTTCCATTCGAGGAAAGCGAGCCAACGGTTCAGAACTGATCGCAATTCTACGGGCATTGAGCCTGAGCGCTATAGCTGACGACAGCTTGGCTAATGCACTTGTCATCGCGCCATCGCCAATTGGCATTTCTCGGACACGGTGCTGGCGAATACCGGAACATCTGGTTTGAGGTTTTCCTCTTTCTCCTTCAAACCGTAGAATTGCATTCTCAATTCGACTCGGCGGCTTGCCTCGTTGGTGTCTTTTGCGTTGTTGAAAGAAACACCACCCGCCAGGAACATCGATCTGATCTGCTGTTGCCTCTCAGCGGAAAGGCCAATTTGCAGAGGACTGCGACTATCAAGCAAGCTGCACATGACCCACTCGGATCGCTGCAATGATAGGTGCAGGTTGTACAAGTATGAGCCAACGGTATCGGTAAACCCCTCAATAACGACCTGTTTGAACCACTTGCGACCCTCTTCGCTATCTGCCGCATCAAGGATGAGCGGCACTACGCCCTGAAGGGCACTTTGACCCTCGTCGCTCAGTGAGTACTGGTTGTGCCCAAAACGTCCCGCCTCACCGAAACTGATGCGGTTGTCCTTGCAGTCGACAACGATGGTTGCATTCGAGCCCTTAGCCTTGAGCTGCAAATGCTCGCAAAGCTGGCTAATGTCGCGACTGCGCTGTTTCTCGCCTTGCTCCGCCTGATTGATTCTCTGGGTGACCGAACTCAGGGCCGCGACCATCACTACGAGAAACAGGATCATCATGGCCGTCATCAGGTCGGCAAAAGAAATCCAGAACGGTTTCTCCGCTTCATCCTTGGCTCGGGCCACCGAAGGCATTTGCTTACCAAACATATGTCAGCCTCCGTTACTGCCTAATTCGTTCCATGATGTCGCCGAAGTCTTCAATGCTTTCCTTCACACCGTCGACGCCGCCAGCCAGACTTTTAACAGCTTTATCCAGCTCCGTATCCAGACTACCCAACGTCTGCCGGAGTACCCTGTCCATGCCGTCACCAAACTCTTTGAAACCATCACCCAAAACACCACTGATGTTTTCCAGGTACTCATGAACCTCGCGATTGAGCGACTGCATGCGTTCCGATTGTTGCTTCAGATCCTGGAGGTATTGAGCACGTCCGCTGGCCTCAACTTGCGCGCTAGCCACCACACCTTCGATGACGGTTAGTGTTTTGCTCAACGATTCACGGTTGTTGCGATAGTCCGCGACGACGCTGTTCAACTCTCGTGAGGCCTGAGCAAGCTCGGTACCAGCCCCTTGAACAGTGCCCAACAAACTAGCCGTCGATTCACTGGCCTTCGATACACTCAGTCCAGCATTTTCAAAGCGCTCAGCTGCGGCTCTCATTTTGTCTGCACCTAGTTGCATGCTTTGCAGATGCTGTTCGGTTTGCGCGCTTAATGCCTTGACGTTGTCTTGAGAGGCTTTATTTTGTTCAGCGACAGACTGCAGCAGCGTTTTGACCTGCTCGTCCAACCCACCCACCAACTCGCGAGTGCCGTGATGAAGCTCAGCTTGTGCAACGCGAGTGGACTGATCCATTTGCTCGCGCCCACTTTCCAGTTTTTTGAAAACAGTAGATAACTGCTCGCCGAGCACTTCTACAGAGCCTGCAATCTTGGCCATGGTTTCTTGCTGACCTTGGCCCATGTTTTTTTGGATTGACTCGACAAACAACTGAAGACTCTCGGCCATCGCCAGCTGGCGCGCCTCGCTGTCGGCGAACATTTTTTCCAACTGCTGTGCCATACGAGCGCCAGCGTCTTCGCCCTCACTGCCGATGCGGGCGATGGACGACTGCAGATTTGTCAGCATCTCGTTCATACCAGCCTGCATGGCACTTTGGCCGGTCTGCATGTCGGTAAGCAGCTGTGCAATCATTGCTGAGCTGCTCTGATTCGAGTTTTCGCTAGCCGAGCGCATGTCTTGAATGAGGCTGGAGAATCCTTGCTGCATTGAATGCATGGCAGCGACGGACTGGCCCATCATTTCGTTCAGGCCGTTGAATTGCTGGCCGAAGGTGCCTTCCAGCTTGTTCATGAAAGCAACCAGAACATCCTGAAGCAGGTTCTGCACTTGGCCGGATTGATCGCCGCTCGCAGCCTGTACCGCCCCAGCAATCGCCTCCAATGGCGACTTCAAGCTGTTTTCAATGGCACTGCTGACCTGATCCGCTAACATCTGCCCGGAGTCACGATAGGTCGTAGATAACGTGTCTGCCAACTTGAGGCTTTCGCGGACCTGCGTATCGACCAGATTTTGCAGCATTTCCCGAAGATCCGTAACCAGACTGTCTTTCAGCTGGCGAGTCTGGACCGAATTTTCAGCACTGGACCTTACGAGCGCAGCAAGATATTCCTCACCAACTCCACTGTCGAATAGGCTATCGATCGCCTCATTCAGCGATTCAAGGTGCTTGTAACAGCGCCCCAATCGCCACTTTTCCGAGACAGTGACGATGATCGACGCCATGATGGAAAGGAATGAGCCGATAAAGGCAAAGAGTACGTCCTTCAGGAGTTTGTCGACGCTTGAGTTAACCAGCTCCGGAGTGCTTGGATCAAAGTGTTGCAACCCTAGCATCAGGCCAAAGAAGGTTCCCACAATGCCGACACCCGTCAGGATGCCCGGCAGGTGCTTGAAGAACTCAGTAGCCAGCGGTGTATCGACAATACTCTGACCGGTAAAAAAATTTGCCGCGACAGTGGTCGCACGGGAGCGCACCAGGCGCTCCTCGCCTTCGTGATATTCGAACTGATTGTGAAGGGTCTCTGAATACTCTTTCCAAAGATGCTTAAGTTTTGTCGCATTGAATACTTTCGACAGCTCTGCTTGAAGCTGATCAGGCGACTTTGCCTTGATAGTAGTAATGCTACTCGTAAGCGACTTGAGCCTTCTGCTCAATACGAACGATGGGATGAAATATCTTCCGATGTACCAAAGACACAAGACCGCCACGGCCACCATGACTACACGCGGAGCTATTAGCTGAGCAGTGCTGGCGTCGCCCCACAATTTCAATAATGTCGAAAAGTCCACACTTTGGCCTTAAAATTTATCTTTTACGCGCTAACAAGCGCTTACGCAGGAAGAAACGCGTGACTTGACGGCACGCTTGTTCCAACGATATTTTTTTGGATGTCTGGATGCCTGACCCTTCAGCAGAATGCTAAGGATATGCAGCGAAGAGATGGGCGCTTAGAGAAGAAACGTCATCCTGGCGAGGCAAATATCTATCCATGTCCTTTTGCCAGCACGATACGCTTCATTCCTCCATACGGTAAAGCCATATGCGAACGTCAGCCGACCAAGCGTGTCGCCTATAAGCACATGAAAACGAAATCCAACTCTAAGGGTCCCCGTGCCCGAGCGCGAATCACGCGACCACCCGAAGTCGAACTCACACCCCATTCAACATCTATCGAACACTTCTGTCTGCGCACTCAGCCCTATTAAGTCCAAGCGAGAGTCTTGTTCGCGACTTTCAGAGCAACGATTAACTGTTCGAGAACGGACAGCTCTGCGTAAACGTGCGTTCGGCCTGAAGGTCTGACTGGACGCATTGACGTGCTGCTTGTGCCTTCCGGGACAAACTCTGGCCTTTGTATCAGCTGAGGATTCCACCTAGAGCCAGTGGTTTTGTAGGGGTAAAAACGATGACAAATAAAAAGGGGTCGCGAGATAAAATCTCGCAACCCCTTGAAAAATATGGTCGGGACGGAGTGATTCGAACACTCGACCCCTAGCACCCCATGCTAGTGCGCTACCGGACTGCGCTACGCCCCGACTAGGCGTGTTACTGGGTTTGCTTCATAACGAAGCGACCCGAAATATACCGCAAGCTTTTGAAATGTGGAAGTATTTTAAAAGCTTGAATCACTTCTTCAAAACCACCAGCACATCTTCAAGCTCAGCGATCATCTGGCGGATCATTTGCTTGTATTGGGTGGTGTCGTCTTTGGCTTCATCACCGGACATACGCTGGCGCGCACCGCTGATGGTGAACCCCTGGTCATACAGCAACGCGCGGATCTGTCGGATCATCAGCACGTCCTGGCGCTGATAATACCGACGGTTCCCGGTGCGTTTGACGGGGTTGAGTTGAGGAAACTCCTGCTCCCAATAGCGCAGCACGTGCGGTTTTACCGCACAGAGCTCGCTGACTTCACCAATGGTGAAGTAGCGTTTGCCTGGGATGACGGGTAGCTCGTCGTTATGACTTGGTTCCAGCATAAGCCTCAACTCGGGCCTTCAACTTCTGCCCTGGACGAAAGGTGACCACACGGCGAGCCGTGATCGGGATTTCTTCTCCCGTTTTTGGATTGCGGCCAGGCCGCTGGCGTTTGTCCCGCAGGTCAAAATTGCCGAAACCGGACAATTTGACCTGCTCGTTGTCTTCCAGAGCGTGTCTGATTTCTTCAAAAAACAGCTCGACCAATTCCTTGGCCTCGCGCTTGTTCAGACCCAGCTCTTCGTACAGACGTTCCGCCATCTCAGCTTTCGTCAAAGCCCCCATACGTCACTTCCTTAACGTGGCGTTCAACCTTTGTTCGAGCGAGGTGAGGATATTTTGTGTCGTGGTATTCACCTCATCGTCATTAAGAGTGCGCGATGGATGCTGCCAGGTCAAGCCAACTGCGAGGCTTTTTCTATGCGGATCAATACCTTTACCCTGATAGACGTCAAATAGCCTGAGGTCCGTCAGCCATTCCCCTGCATTTTCACGGATTACATCCAGAACCGCAGTAGCGGCCACTTCACGGTCGGCGATCAAGGCCAGGTCGCGGCGCACTTCCGGGAAGCGCGACAGCTCGCTGAACTTCGGCATCTTGCCCGAGGCCACTTCCGCCAGGACCAGCTCGAACACGAACACCGGACGGTCAAGACCGAGGGTTTTCGACAGTTCCGGGTGGATGGCACCCACGAAACCAACCAGACGCCCCTCACGCTCGATGCGCGCAGTCTGGCCCGGGTGCAACGCCGGGTGGCTGCCTGGCAGGAAGGTGAAGGCATCCAGTGCACCGGCGAAACCCAGTACCGCTTCCACGTCAGCCTTGACGTCGAAGAAGTCCACGGCATCACGGCCCTGCGCCCAGCCTTCCGGCAGACGGCTACCGCACACCACCCCAGCCAACATCGGCTCTTGCTTCAGACCATCCAGCTGACCGACAAAACGCAGGCCGCTTTCGAACATGCGCACGCGGTCTTGCTGACGGTTCAGGTTGTGGGAAAGTGCTTTCACCAGGCCTGGCCACAGAGACGAACGCATGGCCGCCATGTCGTTGGAAATCGGGTTGGCCAACAACAGCGGCTCGACGCCCGGGTTGAACAGTTCGAACTGCTTCGGATCGATGAAGCTGTAGGTCACCGCTTCCTGGTAACCACGGGCTACCAGCAGGCGACGCAGCTCAGGCAGATGCGCACGCGCCTCGGCCTTCGGTTGTGGCGCCAGGCGCGCTTGCGGGTAACGAACCGGCAGGCGGTTGTAGCCGTACAGGCGCGCCAGCTCTTCGATCAGGTCAACTTCGAGACTGATGTCGAAACGATGGCTTGGCACTTCAACGTGCCACTGCCCTTCCCCACTGACGGAGATAGCCAGGCCCAGGGCCGACAACAGTTGCTCGATTTCCGCCGGCTCGATCACCAGGCCCAGCATCTGCTCGACGCTTTTGGCACGCAGGGTGATCGGCGCAACGGACGGCAAGTACTGCTCGCTGACGGTTTCGGTGATCGGGCCGGCTTCGCCGCCGGTGATTTCCAGCAGCAGGCCGGTGGCGCGCTCCATGGCTTCACGGGCCAGCTGCCAGTCCACGCCACGCTCGTAGCGGTGCGAAGCATCGGTGTGCAGGCCATAGGAACGGGCCTTGCCAGCGATAGCGATCTGGTCGAAGAACGCGCTTTCAAGGAAAACGTCGCGAGTGGTCGCGGACACACCGCTGTGCTCGCCACCCATCACACCGGCGATTGCCAGGGCGCGGGAGTGGTCGGCGATGACCAGGGTGTCGGCACGCAGGCTGACTTCCTGGCCGTCGAGCAGCACAAGCTTCTCGCCTTCTTCAGCCATGCGTACGCGGATGCCACCGTTGATCTCGGCGAGATCGAAGGCGTGCAGCGGTTGACCCAGCTCCAGCATCACGTAGTTGGTGATATCGACGGCAGCGTCGATGCTGCGTACGTCGGCGCGACGCAGACGCTCAACCATCCACAGCGGCGTTGGCTTGGACAGGTCAACGTTACGGATCACACGACCCAGGTAACGCGGGCAGGCATGTGGCGCCAGCACTTCAATCGGGCGCACTTCGTCGTGCACAGCTGGCACCGTGGCAACCACTGGACGGGTGACCGACGCGTTGTACAGCGCACCCACTTCACGGGCCAGACCGGCCAGGGACAGGCAGTCGCCGCGGTTCGGGGTCAGGTCGACCTCGATGCTCGCGTCTTCCAGTTCCAGGTAAACGCGGATGTCCTGGCCCACTGGCGCGTCGGCCGGCAGTTCCATCAGGCCATCGTTGCCCTCGCCTACTTGCAGTTCGGCTTGGGAGCACAGCATGCCGTTGGACTCGACGCCACGCAGCTTGGCCTTCTTGATCTTGAAGTCGCCCGGCAGCTCAGCGCCGATCATCGCGAACGGGATCTTCAGGCCCGGGCGCACATTGGGCGCTCCGCACACGACCTGGAAGGTTTCCGCGCCATTGCTGACCTGGCACACACGCAATTTGTCGGCATCCGGGTGCTGCTCGGTGCTCAGCACCTCGCCCACGACCACGCCGCTGAAAACACCGGCGGCCGGCGTAACGCTATCGACCTCAAGACCGGCCATCGACAGACGGGCAACCAGCTCGTCGCGACCTACCTGCGGGCTTACCCAGCCACGCAGCCATTGTTCACTGAATTTCATCCTGCTCTCCTAAAGATTCGTTACGACTAGCGAAATTGCGCGAGGAACCGCAAGTCGTTGTCGAAGAACAGACGCAAGTCGTTCACGCCGTAACGCAGCATGGCCAGACGCTCAACGCCCATGCCGAAGGCAAAGCCCGAGAATTCTTCCGGGTCGATCCCGGACATGCGCAGCACGTTGGGGTGAACCATGCCGCAGCCCATCACTTCCAGCCAGCCGGTCTGCTTGCACACGCGGCAGCCTTTGCCGCTGCACATCACGCATTCCATGTCGACTTCAGCGGACGGCTCGGTGAACGGGAAGAACGATGGACGGAAACGCACCGCCAGTTCTTTCTCGAAGAACACACGAAGGAACTCTTCGATGGTGCCCTTGAGGTCGGCGAAGTTGATATCGCGATCAACCAGCAGGCCTTCGACCTGGTGGAACATCGGCGAGTGGGTGATATCGGAGTCGCTACGGTACACACGGCCTGGGCAGACGATGCGGATCGGCGGCTTGTTCGCTTCCATGGTGCGGACCTGTACCGGCGAGGTATGGGTGCGCAACAGCATGTTCGCGTTGAAATAGAAGGTGTCGTGCATCGACCGGGCCGGGTGGTGGCCTGGGATGTTGAGCGCCTCGAAGTTGTGATAGTCGTCTTCGACCTCAGGGCCTTCGGCAATGCCGTAGCCGATATGGGTGAAGAACTGCTCGATACGTTCCAGAGTCCGGGTGATCGGATGCAGGCCGCCCGAGGCCTGGCCACGGCCAGGCAAGGTTACGTCAATGGATTCGGCGGCGAGTTTGGCCGCAAGATCGGCCTCCTCCATCGTCGCCTTGCGCGCATTGAGCACCTCTGTAACACGCTCCTTGGCGACGTTGATCAGCGCACCGACTTGCGGACGCTCTTCAGCCGGCAAATTCCCCAGGGTCTTCATCACCTGAGTCAATTCACCCTTTTTGCCAAGGTAGTGAACCCGGATTTGCTCCAGGGCATTGATATCTTCAGCGCTTTGCACAGCCTCAAGAGCTTGAGCGACGAGCGCGTCCAGGTTTTCCATGTACAGACTCCAGATACAAAATAGGGGAAGAGCTTGAAGGCTCTTCCCCTATTTAAGACGTTTACCACCTTGGGCTGCAGGAGCAACCCAGGGTGATTGTCGGGGGTACTTAAGCCAGAGTGGCTTTAGCTTTCTCGACAATCGCAGCAAACACCGCTTTTTCGTTCACTGCCAGTTCGGCCAGAACCTTACGGTCGATCTCGATGGAAGCTTTTTTCAGGCCAGCGATGAAACGGCTGTAGGACAGACCGTTAACACGTGCACCAGCGTTGATACGAGCGATCCACAGAGCGCGGAACTGACGTTTTTTCTGACGACGGTCGCGGTAGGCGTATTGGCCTGCCTTGATTACCGCTTGCTTGGCAACACGGAATACGCGTGAACGCGCGCCGTAGTAGCCTTTAGCAAGTTTCAGAATTTTTTTGTGACGTTTACGGGCAATGACGCCACGCTTTACACGAGCCATGAGTTACTTCCTCTAGTCTTGATCCAAAAATTAACGAAGGCGCAGCATGCGCTCGACTTTTGCCACGTCAGACGGATGCAGCAAGCTGCTACCGCGCAGTTGACGCTTACGCTTGGTCGACATTTTGGTCAGGATGTGGCTCTTGAAAGCGTGCTTGTGCTTGATACCGTTAGCAGTTTTCAGAAACCGCTTAGCAGCACCACTTTTAGTCTTCATCTTTGGCATGTTCGGATACTCCGCATTCAGTTGATAAACATAATCAGAAGGCCTGCCGTGCCCTGTTGATTACTTCTTCTTTTTCGGGGCGATGACCATGATCAGTTGGCGTCCTTCCATCTTAGGATGCTGTTCGACCGAACCGTACTCGAGCAGGTCAGCTTCAACCCGCTTGAGGAGTTCCATCCCCAGCTCCTGGTGGGCCATCTCACGGCCGCGGAATCGCAAGGATACCTTGGCCCTGTCCCCATCACTCAGGAAACGTACCAGGTTGCGCAGTTTTACCTGGTAATCCCCTTCCTCCGTCCCTGGACGAAACTTGATTTCTTTTACTTGAATCTGCTTTTGGTTCTTCTTCGCCGCAGCAATCTGCTTCTTCTTTTCGAAGATCGATTTGCCGTAGTCCATCACCCGGCAAACAGGCGGGACTGCGTCGGCGGAGATTTCCACCAGGTCCAATTTGGACTCTTCAGCGATACGAAGCGCTTCATCAATCGAGACGATGCCAATCTGCTCGCCGTCAGCGCCAATTAACCGAACCTCGCGTGCCGAGATATTCTCGTTGATCGGGGCTTTCGGTGCAGCTCGTTTATCTTGTCTCATTTCACGCTTAATAATAATTACTCCGAATCTGGGCGACCACGCCGGGAAACCGCTTGCGCGAGGAACTCAGCGAACTGGGCGACGGGCATCGAGCCCAGGTCAGCACCTTCACGAGTACGCACAGCGACAGTCTGCATCTCGACTTCCCGATCTCCGATAACCAAAAGATAGGGAACCTTGAGCAAAGTATGCTCGCGGATTTTAAAGCCGATCTTTTCATTTCTCAAGTCGGACTTGGCACGAAATCCGCTTTCGTTGAGAGTTTTTTCAACTTCAGCCGCAAAATCTGCCTGTTTATCAGTGATATTCATGATCACTGCCTGGGTCGGCGCCAGCCACGCAGGGAATGCACCCTCGTAGTGCTCGATCAGGATCCCGACGAACCGTTCGAACGAGCCGAGGATCGCCCGGTGCAGCATAACCGGGTGTTTACGGCTGTTGTCTTCGGAGACGTATTCGGCTCCCAGACGGATCGGCAGGTTAAAATCGAGCTGCAGGGTACCACACTGCCAGACGCGGCCAAGGCAATCTTTCAGCGAGAACTCGATCTTCGGGCCGTAGAAGGCACCCTCGCCCGGCTGCAGATCGTACGCAAGGCCCGCACTGTCTAGCGCTGCGGCCAGTGCAGCTTCGGCGCGATCCCACAACTCGTCGGAACCGACGCGTTTTTCTGGACGAGTGGACAGTTTCATCTCGACGTCGGTGAAACCGAAATCGCGATAGACATCCATGGTCAGCTTGATGAACGCGGCGGATTCAGCCTGCATCTGCTCTTCGGTGCAGAAGATATGGGCGTCGTCCTGGGTAAAGCCGCGTACACGCATGATGCCGTGCAACGCACCCGATGGCTCGTTACGGTGGCAGGCACCGAACTCGGCCAGGCGCATCGGCAACTCGCGGTAGCTCTTCAGGCCCTGGTTGAACACCTGCACGTGGCACGGGCAGTTCATTGGCTTGATGGCGTAGTCGCGGTTTTCCGACTGGGTGGTGAACATGTTGTCGGCGTAGTTGGCCCAGTGCCCGGATTTTTCCCACAGGCTGCGGTCAACGACCTGCGGAGTCTTGATCTCCAGGTAGCCGTTGTCGCGTTGTACTTTGCGCATGTACTGCTCAAGCACTTGGTACAGGGTCCAGCCATTCGGGTGCCAGAACACCATGCCCGGCGCTTCTTCCTGGAGGTGGAAGAGGTTCAGGCGCTTGCCGATCTTGCGGTGGTCGCGTTTTTCGGCTTCTTCGATGCGCTGGATGTAGGCGGCCAGCTGCTTCTTGTCAGCCCAGGCAGTGCCGTAGATCCGCTGCAGTTGCTCGTTCTTTGCGTCGCCGCGCCAGTAGGCACCGGACAGCTTGGTCAGCTTGAACGACTTCAGGAAGCGCGTGTTCGGCACGTGCGGGCCACGGCACATGTCGACATATTCTTCGTGGTAGTACAGGCCCATGGCCTGCTCTTCCGGCATGTCTTCCACCAGACGCAGCTTGTAGTCTTCGCCACGGGCGGTGAACACGTCGATCACTTCGGCGCGCGGCGTGACCTTCTTGATCACGTCGTAATCTTTTTCGATCAGCGCGTGCATACGCTGCTCGATCGCAGCCAGGTCGTCCGGAGTGAAAGGACGCTCATAGGCGATGTCGTAATAGAAGCCTTCGTCGATGACCGGGCCGATCACCATTTTCGCCGTCGGGTACAGCTGCTTGACCGCGTGGCCAATCAGGTGAGCACAAGAGTGGCGAATGATCTCCAGCCCTTCTTGATCCTTGGGGGTGATGATTTGCAGGCTGGCATCGGCGGTGATCAGGTCACTGGCATCAACCAGTTTGCCGTCGACCTTGCCGGCCACGGTGGCCTTGGCCAGGCCTGCACCAATGGATGCGGCGACCTCGGCTACGGAAACCGGATGATCGAATGAACGTTGACTGCCGTCGGGAAGAGTAATAGTTGGCATGGCGCCTCCTCTCCTAGTGGTGACCCCTACCAAAGGTCACGTGGGTTGGGATGAGCCAGTACAAGATCCAACACCAGGCCGTTCAGTGATGAACGCCTGCCTTACAGCGGCAGGAGCCTTTCGGCCAACCGATAATCGAACCAGAGTGACTGGAGTGAGCTAAAAAGAACATGGCAAGGCGGCAAATGGCGCACCTGGAAATAGCCAGGGCTGCGATGCTAGCACAGATGAACGGTCATCGCGCCGACGCCATGCCAGGTAATGACAAATTCCAGGCTTTGTCGCTGCAAAACGGAACTTGAGCTGTACGCAATGCCTCAAACCCACTGAGAATCGCCGTTCGTCCCCGACCCAAAGGAGCATCCCATGATGCGTTTCACCTCGACCCTCGCTCTCGCTGCCTCCCTGACCCTCCTGTCCCTCGGTGCACAGGCAGCGGCCCCGTCGAACTGGCCGGCCGGCGCCCGCGACAGCTTCGTCAACGACTGCAGCGCCGCCGCCAGCCAGAACGTAGATGCCAAAACCGCCAAAGACCACTGCGAATGCGGCGCTGACAAGATCAACGCCGAATTGACCACTGCAGAAATCACCGAGCTGATGAAAAACCCGAACGCCAAGCCTGAGCTTAAAAACAAAGCGGTCGCGGCTATTTCGTCGTGCAAAGTCGTGAAGAAAAAGTAAGAACGACCATAGATCAGGCGAGCGTTTCGCTAGAAAAACAGTCCAAAAACTGCCATTTCGCACAAATTACGCAGCTTTTACGGCTTTTTTTACCAGCTGATATTTCGCACCAAAGCCCCGTAAATCGGGGCTTTCAGCGAAGACAGGCACTAAACGCAACGCTATTGATTAGCAAACAATGCCTTGGGGGGGCTCCCAAGCCGAACATTTCGACTATGATAGCCCGGTGTGCCCAGTTGGCCTGAGCAGCACAGCACTACTGAAAATATATGTTTCTTGGAGATACACCATGTCTAATCGCCAAACCGGCACCGTTAAATGGTTCAACGATGAAAAAGGCTTCGGCTTCATCACTCCTCAAGGTGGCGGTGACGACCTGTTCGTACACTTCAAAGCTATCGAAAGCGACGGTTTCAAAAGCCTGAAAGAAGGCCAAACCGTTTCCTTCGTGGCTGAGAAAGGCCAAAAGGGTATGCAAGCTGCACAGGTTCGCGGCGAGTAATTCTCCGCTGAGCTAAAAAAACCCCGTCCATGTGACGGGGTTTTTTATGGGCACTGCAAAAGCTCGATACGATCAGCCGCAGTTGACGCGCGTGATCACCAGGTTGTCATCGGTGTTCAGGTTCAGGCGGTCGGAGCGGTACTCCAGGGTGATCATGTCGTTGGACTTGAGAATCCGCGCGTTCTGCGCGCCGGCGCGGGTGCGGGCCTGCTCCAGCAACTGAGGCGAGGCTTTCTGGCCGATCGTGAACTCTGCGGCCTTCGATTCGCAGCGGGTATGACCAGCATCGGCCATGGCGGCGTCTTTGGCTGGCTCAGAGGCACCCGGGGTGCTGCAACCCGCCAACGCGAGTGCTGCCAACAAAGTACCGAATGATGCGAGCTTCCAAGGCATGAAGCCTCCTATGATAAAAATGGACAGAGATCGTGCGACAGCGGTGAGGCGGATTGGTTTCAAGACGTAAACCGCCGGAGGGCAAGTCTGCCTGACTCTCGACCGGCATTCGCCCGATCAATCGTCACCAGATATGAACGTACTCAGTAGACGTCGATGTAGTCAAACGGCGGCTTCGGCCAGTTCTGCTTCAGCGCATTGAAGATCTGCATGACCCAGACTTCGTCACTGGCGGCCACATTGCCGACATAGCCCGCCCCCTTGGCCCAGGTCTCAAGGCGAAACAACAAGCCGTCTATGTCCACGCCCCCCACTGCTTTCCCGCAAGAGATATAGGCTATACCGGCCTTGGTGACCCGCAATTGGGTGTGTTCGTCGTCGCTGGCGCTGGCAATCAGTTGGCGCACGGCGGCCAAGGTCAGGTTCTCGGGGTTGTTCAAATCGATCTGCACGCGGTGTTCCCCGGCAATTAGACAGGCGGACAGTGTCGCACAGCGCTCGCCTCATCCCGAAGCGCCTTATGCCTAAGTATCAGTGCCAAAGTCGATACAAAATGGTTAACTGCCGGCGTAAGAAACGCGCTCCGGCGCACTGCCCAGCATTTCAGCCCCGTGAGACCTTCATGACCACCGTAACGCTGCAAGCCGACATCAAAGCCAAGTGGCCCCAAGGGCAAAGTTCCTACAGCCCCGGTAGCACGGAGGAGTTGGCGATCATCGGTATCGACCTGCTGGTCAAGGAGCTGGGCACCCAGGCAGCGCAAGCGTTCATCGCCCAGGTATTTGCAAAATACCCGGCCGATCACATGGGCGCGCACAACCCCGAGCGCGAATAAGAACCGGCCGGCGAACGCCGACCGGCAAGGGTTTTACTTCAGACGCGCGAGGCGCTCAGTCAGCAGATCGAAGAAGCCCTGGGCGTCGCCGTTCTCAACCCAGAACACATTCTTTTCCTGCTTGAGGCCATCGTACCAATCGACGATGGTCTGGCCGAAGGTCGGGCCTTCGCGGCTGTCCACCACCATATTGGCCTGACGACCGCTGAACAGCGAAGGCTTGAGCAAGTAGGCGATGACGGTGGCGTCATGCACCGGGCCGCCTGGGATGCCGTAGTGCTCCATGTCGCCCTTGACGTATTCGTTGAGGATATTGCTCACAACCTTGCTGGCGTTGCTGTTCAGGTCGGCAATCTGTTTCAGGCGCGCGTCACTGGTCAGTACCTTGTGGGTCACGTCCAGCGGCAAGTAGGTCAACTTCACGCCGCTCTTGAGCACGATCTCTGCCGCCGCCGGGTCGGCAAACAGGTTGAACTCCGCCACCGGCGTGATATTGCCGCCGTTGAAGTGTGCACCGCCCATCACCACCACTTCCTTGATGCCCTGGGTGATTTCCGGGGCCTGGGTCAATGCCAGCGCCAGGTTGGTCTGCGGGCCCAGCATGGCGATCGTGATGCTGTGGGGTTTGGCGGTGCTCAAGGTCTTGATCAGATAGTCAACGGCATTGCCGGCAGCCAGGCCTTTTTTCGGCTCATGCACGGTAACGCCGGAGATACCCTCCTTGCCATGGATGTTCTCGGCATAGATCGGCGTGCGCAGCAGCGGCTTGGGCGCGCCGGCGTAAACCGGAATATCCTCGCGCCCTGCCCACTCGCGGGCCAGGCGCGCGTTGCGCGAAGTCTTGTCCAGACGTACGTTGCCCGCAACGGTGGTCAGCGCACGAATATTCAACTCGTCCGGGGAGGCCATGGCGAACAGCAACGCCACCACATCGTCGGCACCAGGATCGGTATCAATGATCAGGTCGATTTTTTCCGCCGCGTGGGCGCTTGCTGCAGTGAGTGCGGACAAGAGCAGGACACTCCGAAACAGATTTCTCAGGGTTGGAAGACCACGTTGCATAAAACACTCCTTGTTGTTGGGACACTCTAGAAGGTTACGCCGGACACCAGCGCGATATTGCAATAGGGCTGGCACTCACCCGTACGCACCACGGCACGCGCCTTTCGGCTGAGATGCTTGAACTCTTCGTGGCTGAGCAGACGCCGCTCACCAAGCGCCGCCTGCTCGGCAAGCGCGTTCAGCTCAGCCAGCGCCGGCGGTTGCTTGTGCAGGATTTCTTGCGCCAACACGTGGCTTTCCACCTGCATTTCACTGAGCACAATGCGCAAGGTGCTGATGAAATCAGGAATGCCCTGGGTCAGCGCCAGGTCGATCAGCTCGACACCCGGCGGCACGGGCAAACCGGCATCGCCGATGACCAGGATGTCGCCGTGGCCCAGGGAGGCGATCACGCGCGACAGGGCGATGTTGAGCAATGGCGTCTTTTTCATGAGGGCACAAAACCTTGCACGTCGTGCAGCGTAGGAATGGAGGGTTGTGCACCGGCGCGGGTCACCGACAGCGCGGCTGCGACCTGGCCGAAACGGATGGCCTCGGCTTCACTTTTGCCGTTGGCCAGGGCGGCGGCAAAACCACCGACGAAGGTGTCGCCCGCCGCCGTGGTATCCACCGCCTTGACCTTGGGCGCCAGAAGATGCTCAAACGCCTGGCCGTCGGCAAACAGCGCGCCCTCGGAACCCAAGGTGATGATGACTTTGCCGGCACCCGCCTTGATCAGATGCGTCGCGGCCAGCTTGGCGCTGTCGAGGGAGTCGACAGTCACACCGCTCAGCGCCGTGGCCTCACTTTCATTGGGGATCAGGTAATCGATCAAGGCATACCACTCGGCGGGCAATGGGCCACTGGCTGGCGCGGGATTGAGGATCACGGTCTTGCCCAGCTCACGACCCCGCTTGAGTGTGTAGCCCACGGTCTCCATCGGTACTTCGAGCTGGCAGATGATCACGTCGGCCGCCTGCAACACCGTGTCAGCCGCCTGCAACGAGGCGGGTGTCAATTCGCCGTTGCTGCCAGCAACGATCACAATCGCATTCTGGCTGCTGTCATCCACCACGATCAACGCCACGCCGCTGGAGCCGTCCACACGGCTGACGGCCTGGCAGTCAATGCCCTCCACCAGCAGCGCATCACGCAACTGGACGCCATAGGCATCGCTGCCGACGCAGCCAACCATCGCCACCTCGGCGCCCAGCCGCGCGGACGCCACCGCCTGGTTGGCGCCCTTGCCGCCAGGCACTGTGGAGAACGCCTGGCCAACCAGGGTTTCTCCAGCGCGGGGCAACCGGCTGGCGCGGGTGACCAGGTCCATGTTCAAGCTGCCTACTACCACTACGTTTGCGCACATACATCAATACTCATCAATTCGGTTCAGCGGTATTGGGCAAACACACCGGCGACGGGGGCCGTGGACTCGCGCAACACAATGCTCGGCGTCACGATGCGTTGATCGATCGGCAGTTGGGGTGTCGCAATTCGTCGCAATAAAAGCTCCGCCGCCGTCTCGCCCAGCTGCACGATCGACTGCCCGACCGTGGTCAGCGCCGGGTACACGTAGCGGCCCATCTGAATATCATCGAAACCAATCACCGACAGCTCGCCAGGCACACGGATATTGCGCTCGGCGGCTGCACGCAACACGCCGAAGCCAATCATGTCGTTGCTGGCGAAAATTGCGCTGGGCGGATTGTGCGCCAGTAATTGCACAGCGGCAGCATAACCGCCGGTACTGGTGAAATCGCTTTCCTCGGTGCGATCGGCGGCCACCTCCACGCCCGCCTCACGCAGCGCACGGTGATAGCCCGCCAGGCGCATCTGCGCGACGCGGGTGTGAGCCGGGCCGCCGATGCAGGCGATGTCACGGTGACCCAGTTCAAGCAAGTGCCGGGTCGCCAGGTAACCGCCCTCCTCGTGATCGATGCGCACCAGATCGACATCGATGCCGTCCAGCGCCCGGTCGACAATGACCATCGGCGTGCGCACGGCGCTCAAGCCAGCCGCAAGGCCACTGTCATCGCCACCTACCGAGGTGACGATCAAGCCGTCGATGCGCTTTTCCAGCAGTACCCGCAAATAGTTCCGCTGTTTTTCCGCATTATCGTCGGAGTTGCACAGGATCACGCAGTAGCCGTTACGCTCGCAATAATCCTCGATGCCCCTGGCCAGCTCCGCAAAATACGGGTTGAGGCTGTTGGGCACCAGCAGGCCAATCGTGGCCGTGGTCTTGGCCTTGAGCGAGCGCGCGACAGCACTGGGCACGTAGTCGAGCTGCTTGATCGCCGCTTCGACCTTGATCCTTACTGGCTCACTCACGGGGCGCGTCTTGTTCACCACATGTGACACCGTGGTATAGGAAATGCCTGCAAGCGCTGCCACATCCTTGATCGTTGCCATGGTTCAGCCCCGCCGACTGGCGCGCTGGCTGCGGTAGGTATCGAGGACCACCGCAATCACAATCACCGCACCGGTGATGATGCGCTTGGTCGGTTCCGTAGCACCGATCTGCGCCAAGCCAGCGGCCAATACCGAAATAATCAACACACCAAAAAACGTGCTGATCACCGAACCGCGCCCACCCATCAAGCTAGTCCCGCCGATAACCACCGCCGCGATCACTTGCAGCTCCAGGCCGGAACCCGCGTTCGGGTCAGCCGCTTCCAATCGCGAGATCTGGAACAGCGCCGCCACACCCGCCAGCAGCCCCATCAGGCTGAACACCAGGATCTTGTAGGGTTTTGGATTGATACCTGCCAGACGCACCGCTTCTTCGTTGGTACCGATACCGATCAGGTAGCGACCGAACACCGTGCGGGTCAACACCAATTGCGCCGCGATGATGACCAGCAACGCAATGATGAACGACGGCGAAATACCAAAGGCCACCGGGTTGGACAGCCAGGCAAAAGAATCACCGATGTAGGCCGTGCGCGAACCGGTCATCTGGTACGCCACGCCACGGGCCATTTCGAGCACGCCGAGGGACACGATGAACGACGGGATCCGCCAAGCCACGGTGATCGATCCGGTGATCGTGCCCGCGAGCGCGGCACAGGCCATGCCGAGTATGGCGGCTGGCACAACGCTCCAGCCCCACCCCAGGATCGCCACGCTGACCGCCGACGCGGCCAATGCCAGCACCGAACCCACCGACAAATCGATACCGCCGATGATCAGGATAAAGGTCATGCCGACCGCGAGCACCATCAGGTCCGGGATCTGGTTGGCCAGGGTGCTGAAGGTGTCGTAGGACAGAAAGTGATCGCTGAGTACGGAGAACAGCGCGATCATCGCCAACAAGGCGCCCGCCAGGCCCAGGTAGGTGCCAAGCCCGTAGAAGTTGCCGCCCGCTTTACCGGGGGTAGTTGTGGTTTTCATGGGGTATCCCTAAGCACTGCGTCATTGAGCAGCGCATCACGTTTCTGATAGCCAGCAAAGGCGGCGGCAAGCAATTCGTCCTGGGTCCAGCTATCGCGTTCGAAGGTCTCGATCAGGCGCCCGGCAGACAACACACCGATGCGGTCGCAGATCAGCATCAGCTCACGCAGGTCGCTGGACACTACAACCAGCGCCTTGCCCTGGCGGGTCAAGTCGCCCAGCAAGGCATAAATGTCGAACTTGGCCCCTACATCGATGCCGCGCGTTGGCTCATCGAACAGCATCACCGCGCAGTCGCGCTCCAGCCAGCGGCCAATCACCACTTTCTGCTGGTTGCCGCCAGACAATTCGGACACCAACTGCGCGGGGCTGGAACTGCGGATGCGCATGGCGTCGATCTGACGCTTGGCCAAAGCGGTTTCATCACGACCGTTGACTACGCCACCGCCGGAAATTTCTGGCATGTTGCCCAGGGCGATATTGGCGCTGATGGATTGCGTCAGCAGCAGGCCCTCACCCTTGCGGTCCTCAGTGATCAAGGCAATGCCGTGGCCAACCGCGTCAACCGGCGAGCGGATGCTCACCACCTGGGCCGGCGAGCCGAGTGCCACGGTGCCACTGTCGGCGAGATCAGCGCCGAAGATCAGGCGCAGCAGTTCGGTACGGCCGGCGCCAATCAGGCCGGAGATGCCGTAGATCTCGCCGGCCCGCACTTCAAAGGACACATCGCGCACCTTGTCCGAGCGCGTCAGGCCTTTTACCGTCAGCGCAGGCGCGCCAAGGGTCCGTGGGCCCAGGTCGATCTGCTCACCCAGCTCGCGGCCGACCATCAAGGTCACCAGTTGCTCGCTGTTGTAGTTGGCCATCGGCTCGACGCACACCAGCTTGCCGTCACGCAGTACCGCAATGCGCTGGGCAACCCGGGCCAGTTCTTCCAACCGGTGCGAAATGTAAATGATCGCCACGCCCCGAGCCTGCAGGCGGGTGATCTGTTCAAAGAGCATCTCGACTTCACGGGCGGTCAACATCGCCGTCGGTTCGTCGAGGATCAGTACATGGCAATCGCCGATCAGGTTGCGCGCGATCTCGACCATTTGCTGATGGCCAATGCCCAGGCTGCCAACCAGTGTGTCCGGGTCGATGGCGTCCAGGCCGACTTGGGCCATGGCTTCGATAGCCGCCTTGCGCAGTTGCTTACGGCTGATCCAGCCACAGTGGCTGGGCAGGTTATCCAGGAACAGGTTTTCGGCCACGGTGAGCGTTGGCAGCAGGTTGAGCTCCTGCATGACCATGCGCACACCCAGCTCTTCAGCCTGGGTGCGACTGCCCGGGCGATAGTCGTGCCCGTTGAATTGCATGTGCCCGGTGGTCGGCGTGACCAGGCCGCCGATGATCTTCGACAAGGTACTTTTACCTGCACCGTTCTCACCGGTCAGCGCCAACACTTCACCGCGATTGAGCGTCAGGGTGATGTCGGACAGAACCGGTTGGGCATAGGTCTTGCCGATACCGCTGACCGAGAGGACAGCGTTCGGGGCGGAAGATGACATAGGAAAATCTCCAGGCGCCCGCTCACGATGAGCGGGCGCTGTTGGGTGCTGCCAGGATTACTTCTTGAGGACGAGTTCGACCGGGGTTTCGATCACGCCATCTTTGGCATCGACTTTCTCACCCTTGACCAGCTTCAGCGCGTTCTGGATACCGAACACAGCTTGCTGGGCCGCAGCCTGGTCGGCGGTCGCCAGGACACGGCCGTCTTGCAGCATCGGCTTGATGGCTTCGATGTTGTCATAGCCAACGACCAACACTTTGCCGGCCTTGCCTGCGGCGCGGACAGCCGAGACTGCACCCAGGGCCATATTGTCGTTACCGGCCAGCAGGGCCTTGATGTCCGGTGTCTCGCTCAGCATCGCCGCAGCGATCTTGTTGCCCTGGTCGATTTCCCAGTTACCGGATTGGGTGGAAACGATCTTCATGCCGGCCGCGTCCATCGCATCCTTGAAGCCTGCGGTGCGCTGCTGGGCGTTGGTGGTAGTCGGTACACCTTCAATGATGCCGACCTTGTCGCCCGCTGCCAGTTGCTTGGCCAGGTAGTCACCCACCAATTTGGAGCCTTTGCGGTTGTCGGGGCCGACGAAGGGAATATCGAGGTTTTTGCTTTTCAACACATCCGGATCGAGGCGGTTGTCGATGTTCACGACCTTGATACCGGCGTCGGAGGCTTTCTTCAGCACAGTGACCAGCGCCTTGGAGTCGGCGGGGGCGATGACGATGGCGTTAACTTTGGCGAGGATCATCTGATTGACGATGTCGATCTGCGCGGCGGTATCGGTTTCGTTCTTGATACCGTTGGTGATCATGTCGAAATCGGCGGCGTGGGACTTCTGATAGTCCTTTGCACCGTCCTGCATGGTGACGAAAAATTCGTTGGCGAGGGACTTCATCACCAGGCCAACCTTCGGTTTGGCGGCGTCATCGGCAAATGCAGAGGAGAGAGGTAAAGCAGCGGATGCGGCAGCAAGCACAGCGACAGCAAGAAGACGTCCAGCGAATGGCAGCTTCATGGGTTCACTCCGATCTTATGATTATTGTAAGCAACGCCTGCAACGAAACATCTCGCAAACGTTTGCGTTATTCAAACTATGAGAACCTTGTCGGGATTTGTCAACGGTCTCCAGCACGCTTTCATGCGCGCCCTCTGACCTCTGTCTTCACGTGCGCCCTTAAACATCGCCAATGCCTGGTCGTTCTCTAAAACGACAGGCCGCGAGGCTGTGTCGCACACACCCGGAGGAGAGATTCGATAATTTTTTCGGACAACCGAACGCGCTACCGCCCAATTGTTCGGAAAGTCGGACAACGTATCGCTGACGAAACTCAAAAAGACGGGTTTATTCCTTATAAATCAACATCTTATTTTATGGTTAAAAAATTGCTCCGGCTGGTACAGATCCTGCTCATTCCCTGCACCTCGCGGCGTTCAGAACCGCCCGGGCGCTCTAGATGAACCTGCACCAGCACTCATCAAAAACCAGAGAGAAAAATAATGAAATCTGCATTGAAGAACATTGTTCCGGGCGCGCTGGCCCTCCTGCTGCTGTTCCCCGTTGCCGCCCAGGCAAAGGAAGTTGAAACCAAGACCAAACTCTCCAACGTGGTGATCCTCGCCACCGGCGGCACCATCGCCGGCGCTGGCGCCAGCTCGGCCAACAGTGCCACCTACCAGGCAGCCAAGGTCGGTATCGAACAACTGATTGCTGGTATTCCTGAGCTTAGCCAGATCGCCAACGTGCGCGGCGAACAAGTGATGCAAATTGCATCCGAGAGCATCAACAACGACAACCTGCTGCAACTGGGCCGCCGCGTCGCCGAACTGGCCGACAGCAAGGACGTGGACGGCATCGTGATCACCCACGGCACCGACACCCTGGAAGAGACCGCCTACTTCCTGAACCTGGTGGAAAAAACCGACAAGCCAATCATCGTGGTCGGCTCCATGCGCCCAGGCACTGCCATGTCGGCAGACGGCATGCTCAACCTGTACAACGCCGTGGCCGTGGCCGGCAGCAAAGATGCACGCGGCAAGGGCGTGCTGGTAACCATGAACGACGAAATCCAATCGGGTCGCGACGTGAGCAAGATGGTCAACATCAAGACCGAAGCATTCAAGAGCCCATGGGGTCCACTGGGTATGGTGGTTGAAGGCAAATCCTACTGGTTCCGCCTGCCAGCCAAGCGCCACACCATGGACTCGGAGTTCGATATCAAGAACATCAAGAGCCTGCCTGACGTTGAAATCGCCTACGGCTACGGCAACGTGAGCGACACGGCCTACAAGGCCCTGGCCCAGGCTGGCGCCAAAGCCATCATCCATGCCGGCACCGGTAATGGCTCGGTGTCTTCCAAGGTTGTCCCTGCCCTGCAGGAACTGCGCAAACAAGGCGTGCAGATCATTCGCTCGTCCCACGTGAATGCTGGCGGTTTTGTTCTGCGCAACGCCGAACAACCTGACGACAAGTACGACTGGGTGGTTGCCCATGACCTGAACCCGCAAAAAGCCCGCATCCTCGCGATGGTCGCCCTGACCAAGACCCAGGACAGCAAAGAGCTGCAACGGATGTTCTGGGAATACTGATTCCTGGTGACACCCCGGCAGGGGCGACCTACCCGCCCCTGCCTCCCCTCGCAAATGCCCACCATTAGAACCGCCCCTTCCTACCTCAAACCGCGCAAGTCGGTATCAGAAGAACTTCCTGAATTTTAAGCAGTTGCGAAATTGCTCGCAGTTAAATACTGTATGCACGTACAGCTTATCTAAGGAGTCCCCCGTGGCAAAGTCCTCTTCCGCAGCACAAACCCCACCTGGTGCTTACGAACGCCTGGCCATTCGTGTGCAAAAGATCATCAATTCGACCAATGCCCAGAAAGCCAAGGCAGCCTTGATCTTCCGCCTGCCGGATGAGCCCGAGGATGAGTGGCAGCGCCTGCTGGAGGAAATCGCAGAGAACGACAACGTCACCCTCGCCTACCGGGATGATGGCGGCGTGCAGATTTTCTGGGTTGTGCCGAAGGAAGATTGATTCAATGAGTGCCCGCTTTATTGCTGTGTGTTGCCTGTTTCTTTCCATCACCGCCCACGCGCAAGCGCCTCGCACGTTCAGCGAAGCCAAGAAAGTCGCCTGGACACTCTACGCGCCGCAATCCACCGAGTTTTACTGTGGCTGCAAATACACTGGCAACCGTGTGGACCTGAAAGCCTGTGGCTACATCCCCCGCAAAAACGCCAGCCGCGCTGCCCGTATCGAGTGGGAGCATATTGTCCCAGCCTGGCAGATCGGGCATCAGCGCCAATGCTGGCAAAACGGCGGGCGCAAAAACTGCACGCGCCATGACGATGTATTCAAGCGCGCCGAGGCCGACCTGCACAACCTGGTGCCAAGCATCGGCGAGGTCAACGGGGACCGTAACAACTTCAGTTTTGGTTGGCTGCCCGTGCAACGCGGGCAGTACGGATCATGCCTGACCCAGGTGGACTTCAAGGCCAAGAAGGTCATGCCGCGCCCATCAGTTCGCGGGATGATTGCGCGCACTTATTTCTACATGAGCAAGCAATACGGTTTGCGCCTGTCGAAACAGGATCGCCAACTGTACGAAGCCTGGAACAAGACCTACCCGGTGCAAACCTGGGAGCGTCAGCGTAACCAGACGGTGGCCTGCGTGATGGGGCGCGGAAATGAATTTGTCGGCCCGGTAAACCTCAAGGCCTGTAGTTGAACGTGGGCGGGACTCCCGCCCAACCAGCCCTTATTGCGCAGCCTGGTGCTCGACAACCTGTGATTCGGTATCGGTTTTCTTGGCGCGGGCCATCTTCTCGTTGAGCAAGGCCTGCTTGGCCTCAGCCTCGGCCTTGCTTGCGAAAGGCCCCAGAAACACTTCGTCCTTGCCGTCGACCTTCACGATATAAAAATTGAAACCATGTTCCAGCAACCACGCGGTCAGGTCGGTAATCGCCTGCAACTTGTGGTCCGGCGGGCCTACGCGTACATCCCACTCCTGGGCGGCAATCGTACCGGCTTGAGGCTGGCTTTCGGTCACGGCAGGCTTGGCCTTGGGGGCATCGACACGTTTGCCTTCACCGCAACCGGCCAATGCCAACACCGCAATTGCCATCGCTACTTTACGCACTGCCCTGCTCCTTTAAAGGATAAAGAGGCAACTTTATCATTCACTGTCTATTCTGGCCGTCATAAACGTTGGCTTAAACAATGCGAATCATGTATCGCAGACCTGTATGATGCCGCCATGGGAATTAATGTCGCCTCTATGCGTCCTAAAAGAGGCAGTCACAGGGAAGCGCTTAGCAGTAAGCTACACACATCCGACACCTGCCCTGTCTGAAACATGTGTCCTTAAAAGTAATCAAGGAGAAGTCCATGCTTATACTCACCCGCAAAGTCGGTGAAAGCATAAACATCGGTGATGACATCACGATCACCATCCTGGGCGTTAGCGGCCAGCAAGTACGAATCGGCATCAACGCACCAAAGGACGTTGCCGTGCATCGCGAGGAGATTTACCAACGCATCCAGGCTGGGCTGACCGCGCCAGACAAAAACCAGACGCCTTGAAGCGCACTCAGTAGCCAGCCTTTTCGTTCACTGTAACGGCTGGCGAAAACCCCGAGTCCTGCTTGGGTTTTCCGTAAGTTCACATGCCGCGCCTGGTCATCCCTGCAAAGATGAAACTGTGCAGGCGCCTGGAACTTGTCGGCCAATACACAGCCGAATCTCCTGACCCTTTCCCCGCCATCAGAGTGCAGTCAGGAGCACGTCGATGAGGCGCACTGCAACGCAACCCTTTGCCACCCGTGCCTGGATAATCGCCCTGTTGATTGGGCTTGCCTTCGCAGGTCTGGAATATGGCCTGAGTCTGGAAGCCGAACAAGCCGCCAGCCCTGAAACCCGCTCATGGCTGGAACTTGGCTTATTCCTGTGTGCCTATCTGTTCGCGTTCTGCCTCAAGCCCATCCAGGCCACCGTCCAGCGCAGGCTATACCGCAGCGCGACCCAACAGCTGCAACGCAAAACGGCACGCTGATGACCTTCGTATCATTCGTCCCTGCCCTGCACGCACAGCAAGCCGTCGGCGCTGCGCCGGACTTGTAGTTTTTCATATCCGCTTATCGACGGATGCTTTGTCACCATGGGCTTGAGGTGTGTCGAGGTCACGACCATCACATCTGCACCCGCAGCCTCGCCCGCCCGAATGCCCACTGTTGCATCCTCGAACACCAGGCACTCCTGAACCGGCACACCCAGTCGCCGCGCACCCAAAACGTAGCAGGCGGGATCAGGCTTGCCGGTGACGACATCTTCGGCGGTCACCAACACAGCTGGTGGAGTAATTCCCGCAGCCTGCAGACGACGCAACGCCAACGTCCGAGGGGCAGACGTGACCAGCGCCCATTGATCGCCCGGCAAGTCGTTCAGGAAAGCAACGGCGCCAGGTATCGCGACAACACCTTCGACGTCGTTGATCTCGGCTTCGGTAATCCACTGCGCCTCGACCTCTGGATCGACGCCGGGCAATGCCTGGCGCGTGATCGTGTCAATCGCACGGGCGCCGTGAATGGTGGTCAGGAACGCCGCTACGTCCAGACCATGACGTTGCGCCCAAATGCTCCACACCCGCTCGGCAGCGGCGATGGAGTTGAGCAGGGTCCCGTCCATATCGAACAGAAAGGCGCGGTAATGTTGAGCTGCTGGGATGGACACTGCGTGGCTTCCTCATGGGCGGTAACAAATGATCGGCCCGAAGCAATCTACGGATGCCATCGATGCTTGTAAACGCTGGCTGCTCACCGAGCCGGGGGACTGAAAACCACAACCCAGAGCCACGGTGTTATTTTGCAAAAATTTGCCTGCCCCTGCTGGCTCGCACTCCTACTATTCTTGGTTCCGAAGCACTCACTCACATTGTTTGAAACGGATGTCACGCAGTGGAAAAAAGACAACATCAGCTCGGTGACGCGAACACCCTGAATGCTCTGGCTCAAGGCAGAATCGCTGGAGGTAACGACGGAGGTTCCGGCCTGGAAAAACGCTTGGGCTTACTGGAAAAGGGGTTAACAGAAATGAAAGAGAAGCTATTAACTGTTTCGAACAAGGCTGACTCCATTGAAAAACACTTCGCCACCCGGGCAGACCTGGCGACGACGGAGATGAACATCATCAAATGCTTCGTCGCTACCACGCTCGCAATGGCTGGACTTGCATGCGCTATCGCCTTCGGATTGATCCGATTGCATTCCAGCTAAGGCCAAGCGGACAGGTCAACTGACCTGTCCGCCGGCCTCCACCACATCCATGGGTGTACGCCACGCCGCCCGTACCGCAACCTGCAAGCCTTCAACCAGCATCGCCAAAGCCATCGAAGGCTGACCCGATCCAACCACCTGCTCCGGCATGGCGGGCACATGAATAAACCCACTGCGCACAGCTGTCCCGGCCAGCAGGTGCTGCAACCGATAAAACACCTGGTTGCATACAAACGTACCTGCGGTCTGCGAAACCGAGGCCGCGAGCCCTGCCTCGCGCACGGCCTTGACCATCGCCTTGATCGGCAGCGTGGTGAAGTAGGCTGCGGGACCACCCACAACCACCGCTGTGTCGATAGGTTGCGCGCCCAAGTTATCGGGGATGCGCGCATCGTTGACGTTGATCGCCACCCGCTCGATGGAAATATCGCTGCGCCCCGGACCGAGGCCAGTGGCAATGACCATCACCGGGGACAGCTCCGCGATCAATTGGGCCAGGTAGTCGCCCGCCGTGGCAAACGCGCAAGGCAACCGTCGCGCAACAATCCGCACATCGTCGTCCAGTTGCATGCCGTCCAGCTGGCGCACCGCCTCCCAGGATGGATTCACCAGGTCTCGATCAAAAGGTTCAAATCCTGTCAGTAGTATCGTTTCCATCTTGATCTCACATCAGCAGGTAAAGCAGGACGATATTGACCACCAACATCATCAACGCCGTAGGCAGTTGTGCCTTGATCACCGCGTTCTTGTCCGGCAGCTCCAGCAGCGCTGCCGGTACGATATTGAAGTTTGCCGCCATCGGCGTCATCAACGTACCGCAGTAGCCGGAGAACATGCCAATGGCCGCCATCACCGCCGGGTTGCCACCGTAGATCCCCACCAGTACCGGCACGCCGACACCACCGGTCATCACCGGGAAGGCCGCAAAACCGTTGCCCATGATCACTGTGAACAACGCCATGCCCAACACATAGACCATCACCGCCACCAACTTGTAATCCAGGTTGATATAGGTAGTGGTGACGTGGGCGACGGCCGTACCGACACCCGCCTCATTGAACAACAACCCAAGCATCGCCAGCATTTGCGGGAGCACCATGGCCCAGCCCAAGGCTTCTGTGAGGCGCCGGGATTCGCGCAGGGCTTGCACCGGCGTATCGCGAGTCAGCCAGCAGGCCAGGCCGAGGGCGATCAGGCAGCCGATGCCAAGGGACACAAAGGTGGTGTTTTTCGGGTCCAGCAGCGGTACGCCGCCGATCTCGGTGTGCTTGAGCAATACCGAGCCAATCACCGTGGTCAGCGGAATGGCCAGTGCAGGAATAAACAGCTTGTGCCCCAAGCGACCGGCGCTGGCGCGAGAGGCCTTGTCATGGAGTTCAGCGTGTTGGCCACGGCCAACACCGCCCATCCCGGCGATCAATGCCATCACCACGACCCCGGCACCGATAACTACCGACGGCAAGCGCTCACCAACCAGAAAGGGGATGGCAAACAGCAGCCAGAACAACGCGCTGGACCAGCGCTTGGGGTGGCTGCGATCCAGCACGATCATGCCTGCGGTGATCAGCAGCAGCACACCGGCCAACCAGTACAGATATTGAATAGAGATAATCATTGCACGGCCTCCACAGACGTAGCGGCCGGCGTCAGCTCGCGGGTGAGCCTGCGGTCAAACCGATGCAAACGGATCGCGTGGACGATAAAGGCGCAGATCGCCGTGGGAATGCCCCACACCGCAATGTGCAGTGGCTCCACATCAATGCCCGAGCCGAGCAGGAAAGTGTGCATCAGTGCAATCGCGCCAAAGGCGACAAAGATGTCCTCACCAAAAAACAACCCCACGTTGTCAGTCGCCGCACACATCGCCAGCACCTTGTGTCGTACCTTGTCCGGCAACTTGCCGTAGCGCTTTTCCGCCGCCCCTTCGGCCATCGGCGCCAACAGCGGACGCACCATCTGCGGATGCCCGCCCAGGCTGGTCAAGCCCATGGCCGCCGTGGATTCACGCACAAACAGATAGATGATCAACAAGCGCCCAACCGTCGCTCGCTCAAACCGTGCAATCCAGTTCTGCGCATGCAGGCGCAAACCATGGCGCTCCAGCAAGCCGATGACAGCCAGGGGCAACAAAAGGATCAATTGCAGGGCGCGGGTCTGAAGGAAACCATCCCCCATGGTGGCGAGGATTTTTTCCAAGGGGAAATGGGCAGCAAGCCCGGTGGCGATGGCGGCGGCGGTGACCACCAACAGTGGATTGAAGCGCAAGACAAAGCCAACCACGATGACAAGTACGCCGATCAACGGCCATAGGTTCACAACAGTTTGCATGACGGTGAAGTCCTTAAATGCGCGCTGCGGCGCCATTACAGCAGGATGTGAACAAAGGGTTCACAGCAAGAAGTGGCGTGCAGTCGGCTCGGTTTTTTATTGTTGACCCGGAAGGTCGAGCGTCAGTGGCGGCAACTTTGCTGCCTGGGGCGGGAGGTGTCCAACAAGAAAAATTGTTGCTGCAAACCAATAAATTTTGTGAGTGATTGGAGGCTGCGCTGAAGCCCGCTGGCGGTCATCAGCGCCCAGGGTTCTACGCGAAACGCTTCTGAAAAAAGAAGCGCTGATGACCCGGCGGGTAGTCGGCAACGTGACCAAACTCACTGAAACCCAGTTTTCGATAAAACCCGGGCGCCTGAAAGCTGAACGTATCCAGCCAGATCCCGACACAACCTCTTTGGCGCGCCAAGTCCTCAGCGGTACGCATCAACCGCGTGCCCGTGCCTTGGGTGCGCATCCGGTCCGGGATACTCAACAATTCAACGAACAGCCAACCGTAGGAAATCTTCCCGTAGAGCCCCCAACAACTTCTTGGCTGTCGGGGTCACGCAGTAAAATCCCGACGGTTTCGAAAGGCATTTCTCCGGTAACACTGAGGTTGTAAGCGCGCAGCGGCTTGAGGATTGCCTCGCGCTCCTGTTCAGATACGTTGAACGACACTTCCATTGCCAATTCCATTGCAACCTCCTGCATGAGACGAAAACGTCGCTCAGTATGGCGCCAACGATGAAAAAAGGGCCAACCGCCGGGTTGACCCCAATACTGCTCGTCGCGCCTGGTCGGCGTAACGATGAAGAATCTCACACAGCACCTATACTCATTCGTGCGGTAGCGCATTTCTGTGCATCGCTTAGCTGACAAAGAGGTAGTCCACTATGTACGCCGGACAAATGGGTATGGCGACAACAAATGGTGAGATTCGCTGCCAGATGGTTGTACAGATCATCTGCCTGCTATCGGTGGCTCAGCTTTTTTGCTGATTGATCAATACGCCCAGGCTATATGGATTCACCGCTGGAGTCGTTTTGACTCCACTTTCGTTTGCCCAGGATTTCCCCAACACCCAAAAAGGATTTTGTGGATGCCGTTTTCACCGGAAGAAAGATTTCTGCTGCTTGCGCTCAAGGGCGTAGGGCCGACCGTGATTGCTCGACTTGAACAGATGGGCATCGAATCCCTGGCCGAGCTCGGAGAATCGAACGTCAGTGACATTCTGGCGCAAGCCTCAGCCGCAGTAGGTTCGACCTGTTGGAAAAACAGCCCACAAGCCCGGGCCGCCATTACCGCGGCGGTTGGCCTTGCGAGAAGCACTATTGCGCGAGATCCAGCCTGACCAGTGGATTCGCACGCACAACGCCTGGTGCCAGGCTGCGGCCACGTGTAAATCCAGACAACAAAAAAAGGCCCACCTTTCGGTGAGCCTTTCTAGACCGCCCAGCAGAGCGGATTTTGTTTGGTAGGCGCGATTGGACTCGAACCAACGACCCCCACCATGTCAAGGTGGTGCTCTAACCAACTGAGCTACGTGCCTGCTGTGAGACGGCATTCTACGGAATTCCGGAGGGGTGTCAACATCTTTTTTGCAGCTAACCCTATGAATATGCGAATTATTTATTTGAGCTGGGGATACCCGTGGTTTTCGGGTGGCTGGCAGGCAATTTTCAACTCAGGTAGGATCGGGGCACTCGTAAAAAATATAAAACAGAGGTTCCAGGATGGCGAACACCCCCTACCCCCAGTCGTATTACGCCGCGTCCGCGAATGCGGTTCCGCCCCGCCCGGTGCTGCAAGGTGATGTCGAAACCGATGTGTGCGTGATTGGCGCCGGCTACACCGGCCTCTCCAGCGCGCTGTTCCTGCTGGAGAACGGTTTTCGCGTGACGGTGCTGGAAGCCGCCAAGGTAGGGTTTGGCGCGTCAGGCCGTAACGGTGGGCAGATCGTCAACAGCTATAGCCGAGATATTGATGTCATCGAGCGCAGCGTCGGCCCCCAGCAGGCGCAATTGCTCGGGCAGATGGCGTTTGAGGGCGGCCGGATCGTCCGCGAGCGGGTTGCCAAATATCAGATCCAGTGCGACCTGAAGGACGGCGGTGTGTTCGCCGCACTCAACAGCAAGCACATGGGCCACCTGGAGTCGCAGAAGCGCCTGTGGGAGCGCTACGGCCATACACAGCTGGAACTGCTGGACGAGCGCCGCATCCGCGAAGTCGTGGCGTGTGACAACTATGTGGGCGGCCTGCTGGACATGAGCGGCGGTCACATCCACCCACTCAACCTGGCCCTGGGTGAAGCGGCGGCAGTGGAGTCCCTGGGCGGCACGATCTACGAACAGTCGCCGGCGCTACGTATCGAGCGTGGCGCCAATCCGGTGGTGTACACCGCCGAGGGCAAGGTCAGGGCCAAGTTCATCATCGTCGCGGGCAACGCCTACCTGGGGAACCTGGTGCCGGAACTGGCGGCCAAGTCGATGCCATGCGGTACCCAGGTCATCACCACCGCACCGCTGGGCGACGAGCTGGCGAAGACATTGCTACCACAGGATTACTGCGTCGAAGACTGCAACTACCTGCTCGACTACTACCGCCTCACCAGCGACAAACGCCTGATCTTCGGCGGTGGCGTGGTGTACGGCGCGCGCGACCCGGCGAACATCGAAGCAATCATCCGCCCGAAGATGCTCAAGGCCTTCCCGCAGCTCAAGGACGTGAAGATCGACTACGCCTGGACCGGCAACTTCCTGCTGACCCTGTCGCGCCTGCCGCAGGTAGGCCGCCTGGGCGACAATATCTATTACTCACAGGGCTGCAGCGGCCATGGCGTGACGTACACGCACCTGGCGGGCAACGTACTGGCGGAGGCATTGCGAGGACAGGCAGAGCGTTTTGACGCGTTTGCCGACCTGCCGCACTACCCGTTCCCGGGCGGGCAATTGTTGCGTACACCGTTTGCGGCGCTGGGGGCTTGGTATTACGGGCTGCGAGACAAGCTAGGGTTCTGACCACAATCCAACTGTGGGAGCGGGCTTGCCCGCGATGGCGCCGGATCAGTCAACAAACTCACCAACTGATATACCGCTATCGCGGGCAAGCCCGCTCCCACACTTTTGACCTGTTGGTGTCACTGGACCAAATCGCAGGCACAAAAAACCCCGGTCTTTCGACCAGGGTCTTTGCTATCGGATCAAAGTAGCCAGAGGCTTTCTTTGTGCTTCAAGGCGTTCAGTGGGCCCTGGAGCAGATATGGCGCAGCGGACGGGACTCGAACCCGCGACCCCCGGCGTGACAGGCCGGTATTCTAACCGACTGAACTACCGCTGCGTATCGCTTGACTGGCTGGGTATAAACCCCCAACCGTCTTTAAACATCTGATCAACCAGCCTTGGCTGTTCGATCTCAAGCCTGACAGATCAGACCTGGAAAATATGGCGCAGCGGACGGGACTCGAACCCGCGACCCCCGGCGTGACAGGCCGGTATTCTAACCGACTGAACTACCGCTGCGCGTCGGTGCAACCTTTAACGTTGCGTCTTGCCCTAAGGCAAAACTCTCAAGAAGTGGTGGGTGATGACGGGATCGAACCGCCGACCCTCTGCTTGTAAGGCAGATGCTCTCCCAGCTGAGCTAATCACCCTTTGCTTCGTTGAGGCCGCGAAATTTACGCAGGTAACGGACCTAAGTCAATAGCCTGCTTGAAGTTTTTCTGAAAAAGACAAAAATGCTTCAAGACAGCTACCCGCCCTACTCGCTGTAAATCATCTTCTTGCTCATGCCACCGTCCACGACAAACTCTTGCCCGGTGACAAACCCAGCCTGGCGCGACAACAACCACGCCACCATTGCCGCCACATCCTCCACCGTACCGACCCTGCCCGCAGGATGCTGGGCATGGTCGACATCCGTCAAAGGCTCGGCACGCCGCGCAGCCGGATCACGCGCATCGATCCAGCCAGGGCTTACAGCGTTGACCCGCACTTCCGGGCCAAGGCTCATGGCCAGCGCGTGGGTGAGCGCCAGCAAACCACCCTTGCTCGCCGCATAGGCTTCGGTGTCCGGCTCGGACTGACGAGCGCGGGTTGAAGCCAGGTTGACGATGGCACCGCCATGGGCACGCAGGTACGGCGCACAGTGCTTGGCCAACAACATCGGCCCACTGAGATTCACCGCGAGCACACGGTTCCAGTAGGCCAGGTCGAGGCTTTCCAGGGTGATATTGCGCGGATCAGCCACCGCCGCATTGCACACTAAGGCATCCAGGCGCCCAAATTGCCCAAGCACCTCGGCAACGCCCTGGGCGACCTGCTTCTCATCGGCCACATCCATGGTGATAAACCAGGCGTTTTCCCCCAGCACCTTGGACACCTTGGAACCCCGCTCGCGGTCCAGGTCGGTCAACACCACCTGCCAGCCTTCACTGATCAGCCATGCGGCAATCCCGAGGCCGATACCACGGGCAGCACCCGTCACCAACGCGACGCGGCCGTTAGTGGCCGCCGCGCCCTCCTGGGACCATTCGATCACAAGGCCGCCAGCCCGCGAGCCAGGTCAGCCTGCAAGTCGGCCACATCTTCCAGGCCCACCGCGATACGGATCAGGCTGTCACGGATGCCCGCCGCCTCACGCTCTTGCGGCGCCAGGCGCCCGTGAGATGTGGTGCTCGGATGGGTGATGGTGGTCTTGCTGTCGCCCAGGTTGGCGGTGATGGAAATCAGGCGCGTGGCATCGATAAAGCGCCAGGCGCCGTCTTTGCCGCCCTTCACTTCAAAGCTCACCACTGCACCGAAACCACGCTGCTGGCGCTGGGCCAACTCGTGTTGCGGGTGGCTCTTGAGGCCGGCGTAGTGCACCTTCTCGATACCATCCTGCTGCTCCAGCCACTCGGCCAGTGCCTGCGCGTTGGCGCAATGGGCTTTCATGCGCAGGCTGAGGGTTTCCAGGCCTTTGAGGAAGATCCAGGCGTTGAACGGGCTCAAGGTCGGGCCAGCGGTGCGCAGGAAGCCGACGATTTCCTTCATCTGCTCGCCGCGACCAGCAACCACGCCGCCCATGCAACGACCCTGGCCGTCGATGAACTTGGTGGCCGAGTGCACAACGATGTCCGCGCCCAACTTCAGCGGCTGCTGCAATGCCGGCGTGCAGAAGCAGTTATCCACCACCAGCATCGCGCCCTTGGCGTGAGCCACTTCGGACAACGCGGCGATATCCACCAACTCGGCGAGCGGGTTGGACGGCGACTCGACGAACAACAGCTTGGTATTGGCCTTGATCGCTGCGTCCCAACCGGAAAGATCCGCCAGCGGCACGTAGTCCACTTCGATACCGAAGCGTTTGAAATACTTCTCGAACAGACTGATGGTCGAGCCGAACACACTGCGCGACACCAACACGTGGTCGCCGGCGCTGCACAGGCTCATCACCACCGCCAGGATCGCCGCCATGCCGGTCGCCGTGGCTACCGCCTGCTCAGCGCCTTCCAGGGCCGCGATACGCTCTTCGAACGCACGCACGGTCGGGTTGGTGTAGCGCGAATAGACGTTGCCCGGCACTTCGCCAGCAAAGCGCGCAGCCGCATCACCGGCAGTACGGAATACATAGCTGGACGTGAAGAACATCGGATCACCGTGCTCACCTTCCGGCGTGCGGTGCTGACCGGCGCGCACAGCCAGGGTATCGAAAGCTACGCCATCGAGGTCGCTGTCCAACCGACCGGCATCCCATTCCTGACTCATGCTGCCACTCCTTACTCGATTCTTTATTTAAGATACAAAACCGGCCCCTCAGGGCCGGTGTCTACTCAGTTGTTGTACAGATCGATGATCGCGCTGACCGCCTGGGTCTTGATCTTCGACGAGTCGTTGCGCGCCTGCTCGATCTTGTTCAGGTAGGCCTCATCGACATCACCGGTCACGTACTTGCCGTCGAACACGGCGCAGTCGAACTGCTCGATCTTGATCTTGCCACCACCCACGGCTTCGATCAGGTCCGGCAGGTCCTGATAGATCAGCCAATCGGCGCCGATCAGGTCGGCAACGTCCTGGGTCGTGCGGTTGTGGGCGATCAGCTCGTGGGCGCTCGGCATGTCGATGCCGTACACGTTCGGGTAACGCACAGCTGGGGCTGCGGAGCAGAAGTACACGTTCTTCGCACCGGCTTCGCGGGCCATCTGGATGATCTGCTTGCAGGTGGTGCCACGCACGATGGAGTCATCCACCAGCATCACGTTCTTGCCACGGAACTCCAGCTCGATGGCGTTGAGCTTCTGGCGCACCGACTTCTTGCGTGCTGCCTGACCCGGCATGATGAAGGTACGGCCGATGTAGCGGTTCTTCACGAAGCCTTCGCGGAACTTCACGCCCAGGTGGTTGGCCAGCTCCAGTGCAGCGGTACGACTGGTGTCCGGGATCGGAATCACTACGTCGATGTCGTGCTCAGGACGCTCGCGCAGGATCTTCTCGGCCAGCTTCTCGCCCATGCGCAGGCGCGCCTTGTACACCGAAACGCCATCGATGATCGAATCCGGGCGCGCCAGGTAGACGTGCTCGAAAATGCATGGGGTCAGTTTCGGTGCCACGGCGCACTGGCGGGTGTGCAGCTTGCCATCTTCGGTGATGTACACCGCTTCGCCCGGCGCGAGGTCGCGGATCAGGGTGAAGCCCAGCACGTCCAGGGACACGCTTTCGGACGCGATCATGTACTCGACGCCTTCGTCGGTGTGACGCTGGCCGAACACGATCGGACGGATGCCATGGGGGTCACGGAAGCCAACGATGCCGTAACCGGTCACCATCGCTACGACCGCGTAGCCACCGACACAACGGTTGTGCACGTCAGTGACGGCAGCGAACACGTCTTCTTCGGTCGGCTGCAGCTTGCCGCGCTGGGCCAGCTCGTGAGCGAACACGTTCAGCAGCACTTCCGAATCGGAGCTGGTGTTGACGTGGCGCAGGTCAGATTCGTAAATCTCCTTGGCCAGCTGTTCAACGTTGGTCAGGTTGCCGTTATGCGCCAGGGTGATGCCGTAAGGCGAGTTGACGTAAAACGGTTGAGCTTCGGCCGAAGTCGAGCTACCGGCAGTCGGGTAACGCACATGGCCAATGCCCATGTGCCCGACGAGGCGCTGCATGTGACGCTGATGAAACACGTCACGTACCAGGCCATTGTCCTTGCGCAGGAATAACCGGCCGTCGTGGCTGGTCACAATACCGGCAGCGTCCTGGCCGCGGTGCTGGAGGACGGTTAGCGCGTCATACAGCGCCTGATTGACGTTCGACTTACCGACGATACCGACGATGCCACACATGCGACGCAACCCCTACTTAATGAATCTTGACTGAACACAGCTTACTGCGGCGTTTTGGCCGGCAAGAGGTGTTCCTTGAACGGAAGATCAGCGGGTACGCTGATTCCGCTGGCCAGCCACTGACTGCTCCACCCCAGAATGAGGTTCTTGGACCAATCGGCAACCAATAGAAATTTTGGCACGAGTACCGACTCCTGCCACCACGAATCCTGCTGTACTGGCCCCAGGCTCAACAGCCCGACCGCCACAACCACCAGCAACGCGCCACGCGCGGCACCAAAGGCCATGCCGAGAAATCGATCGGTACCGGAGAGGCCGGTGACACGTATCAACTCGCCAATAAGATAATTGACCATTGCCCCCACCAGCAGCGTGGCGATGAACATGATGGCGCAGCCCGCGATGACGCGAGCCGAAGGTGTCTCGATGTATCCGGCCAGGTAGACCGACAGTGAACCACCGAACATCCAGGCTACGACTCCTGCGATGATCCAGGTCAGCAACGACAGAGCTTCTTTTACGAAGCCGCGGCTTAGACTGATCAAAGCGGAGATGGCGACGATTGCAACGATCGCCCAATCAACCCAGGTAAATGGCACAGTGCAGCCTACAGACAGATAAGGCGGCGCATTTTAGCAGAGCGCTGGGCTATCGGTAAGCGGTGATTGTGCGTGCTTTGCAAATCAGTAGTTTGTGATGGATTGATGCCATTTCAACCCCACCCCAAAAACAATGTGGGAGCTGGCTTGCCTGCGATGAGGCCGGCACATTCAACATCACTGTTGACTGCCCACCGCTATCGCAGGCAAGCCAGCTCCCACACTTGGCCTGCATTTCACTCGGAAACTGGCGGTAATCAGCCGCGTTCAGGCTGGAAACGCACCACAAAACCATTGAGGTTCTGCTGGCGCCCCAGCAAATCGCGCAGGCGATCCGCCTCGGCACGCTCGATCAGCGGCCCGATAAACACCCGGTTCTTGCCGTCGGCACTGCGGATGTAGGCGTTATAGCCCTGAGCACGCAGCTTTTTCTGCAAGGCGTCGGCGCTCTCGCGATTGGCCAGGCTGGCCAGCTGGATCGACCAACTGATCGGCAGGCCATTCGGATCGATACGGCTCTGTCCCACATCCGGCTTGCCCGGCGCGGCCGGTTGCGGCGCTACAGGCTTGGGCGCAGGAGCCGGCGCAGCAGGTTTGGCCGCCACAACGGGCGCCGGCGCTGGCTTGACCACCGGCACACTTGGCTGCACAGGCATCGACGGTGCGGTTTGCGCGGCGATTTCAGCATCGCTCGGCACCGGCTCTTCCTCAGGCAAGGCCTGCGGCTCTGGCACCACCACCGGCTCTACCTGCACCTGAGGCACCACAGGCATCTGCGGCGCAGCGGGCGCTTCAACCACGACCTGGCGTTGCTCATCCTGGCGGGAAAACAGCATCGGCAGGAAAATCACCGCCAACGCCACCAGAACCAGAGCTCCGACCATTCGCTGCTTGTATGCGCTATCCAGTAATGCCATGTGCAGCTTCCTCCGTGGAGCGCCGGGCCAACCACTCAAGCGCCTCGGCAACACAATAAAATGATCCGAACAACAGAATTTCGTCGTCAGGCGTGGCAACCGCGCACTGCGCCTCAAGGGCTGCAGTGACACTTGCATACGACGCCACGGACGCACCAAGGTTCTGCAACGCCGCCGCCAGCTCAACAGCCGGACGGCTGCGCGGCGAATCCAGCGGCGCGACCGCCCAGGCCTGGACATCATCCAGCAATGGCGCCACCACGCCGTCCAGATCCTTATCGGCCAGCAAGCCGAATACCGCAAGACGACGACCGACCGGCGGCGTACGCGACAGGCGCCGCGCCAGGTATTGCGCCGCATGCGGGTTATGCCCCACATCCAGCAGCAGGTTCAGGCGCTTGCCTTCCCACTCGAACGCACGGCGATCCAGGCGCCCCACCACCCGAGTGGCCTGCAGGGTCGCCGCAATCTGCCCGGCATCCCACGGCAGATCCAGCAACAGGTAAGCCTGCAACGCCAGTGCGGCGTTTTCCATCGGCAGGTTCAGCAGCGGCAGGTCGTGCAACTCCACCACCTGACCACGCGCATCACGCCCGCGCCATTGCCAGTGCTGCTCACCGACTTCAAGATTGAATTCGCGGCCCCGCAAGTAGAACGGGCAGCCCAGCTCGCGCACCTTGTCCAGCAAGGTATGCGGCGGGTCAATGTCACCACACAGCGCAGGCCTGCCCTGACGGAAGATCCCGGCCTTTTCATAGGCCACGGACTCACGGGTATCGCCAAGATAATCCGCATGGTCCACGCCAATACTGGTCACCAGCGCCAGGTCGGCATCCACCACGTTGACCGTATCCAGGCGCCCGCCCAAACCCACTTCCAGCACGACCACGTCCAGCTGCGCACGCTCGAACAGCCAGAACGCCGCCAGGGTGCCCATCTCGAAGTAAGTCAGGGAAATCTCGCCACGCCCGGCGTCGAGCGCGGCGAAGGCTTCGCAGAGTTGCTCATCCGTGGCTTCGACGCCATTGAGCTGCACCCGCTCGTTGTAGCGCAGCAGGTGCGGGGAATTGTACACGCCGACCTTCAGCCCTTGGGCTTGCAGCAGCGCGGCGACAAAGGCACAGGTAGAGCCTTTGCCGTTGGTGCCGGTCACCGTGATCACGCGCGGTGCCGGCCGGCCCAACCCGAGGCGGGCCGCTACCTGTTGCGAGCGCTCCAGGCCCATGTCGATGGCGGACGGATGCAACTGCTCAAGGTAGGCGAGCCATTCGCCCAGGGTACGTTGGGTCATAGGTTTGCTGGCACCGGCGGCACGACAATCGGTTCAACTTTAGGCGCGACGTACACGGGTGTCGGCAGGCCCATCATTTGTGCCAGCAGGTTGCCCAGGCGTGGACGCAGTTCACCGCGCGGGATGATCAGGTCGATTGCACCGTGCTCCAGCAGGAACTCACTGCGCTGGAAGCCTTCCGGCAGTTTTTCGCGCACGGTCTGCTCGATCACGCGCGGGCCGGCAAAGCCGATCAGGGCCTTGGGTTCGCCGACGATCACGTCACCCAACATCGCCAGGCTGGCGGAAACGCCGCCGTAGACCGGGTCGGTCAGTACGGAGATGAACGGGATGCCTTCTTCACGCAGACGCGCCAGCACCGCGGAGGTCTTGGCCATTTGCATCAGGGAGATCAGCGCTTCCTGCATGCGCGCACCACCAGAGGCGGCGAAGCAGATCATCGGGCAACGGTTTTCCAGGGCATAGTTGGCAGCGCGTACAAAACGCTCGCCAACGATGGCGCCCATGGAGCCGCCCATGAAGGAGAACTCGAACGCCGAGACCACAACGGGCATGCCCAGCAGCTTGCCGCTGACGGAGATCAGCGCGTCTTTCTCGCCGGTCTGCTTTTGCGCGCCGGTCAGGCGGTCCTTGTACTTCTTGCTGTCGCGGAACTTGAGACGGTCAACCGGCTCCAGGTCAGCGCCCAGTTCGGCACGGCCGTCGGCATCCAGAAAGATGTCGATACGGGCGCGGGCGCCGATACGCATGTGGTGGTTGCACTTGGGGCAAACGTCCAGGGTCTTTTCCAGCTCCGGGCGGTACAGCACCGCGTCGCAGGATGGGCACTTGTGCCACAGACCTTCAGGAACCGAGCTTTTCTTCACCTCGGAACGCATGATCGAAGGGATCAGTTTGTCTACTAACCAGTTGCTCATGCTTTCTTTCTCCAGTACCGGTGGCTTGAACACAGCCCCGCGTATGCCCTTGAGCTAAATTCATATGTGGCGATGACACATGCTGGACGGGGTCAGGCGTTCGACCAGCCATTTCCCGCATGCATCCTCAGCCTTCCAGACAACCTGCCAGTGCAGGGTTGCCACTTCATTTCCGGGCCACCCACAGGCGGCACCGGGCTGTTTTACACAGTGGTAGTTATGGACGGCGGCAGACTGCCAGCCGTCACATCCCGCGCACAGCCTGCATGAATGCGCGAATCTTGCTGTGATCCTTGATGCCCTTGCCCTGCTCCACGCCACCACTGACGTCCACCGCATAGGGGCGCACTTGCTCGATGGCTGCCGCGACATTCGCGGGGTTGAGCCCACCCGCCAGGATGATCGGCTTGCTCAGCCCTTCGGGAATCAGCGTCCAGTCGAACGCCTCGCCCGTACCACCCGGTACGCCTTCGACGTAGGTGTCCAGCAAGATCCCGCGAGCGCCCACATAGGCAGCGCAGGCGGCGGCGATATCGTCCCCTGCCTTGACCCGCAACGCCTTGATATACGGGCGCTGGTAGCTTTCGCATTCGTCAGGGCTTTCGTCACCATGGAACTGCAGCATGTCCAACGGTACGGCATCCAGGGTTTCGTTGAGTTCGCAGCGGCTGGCGTTGACGAACAGCCCCACAGTAGTGACGAACGGCGGCAGTGCGGCGATGATCGCCCGCGCCTGCAGCACGTTCACCGCCCGTGGGCTCTTGGCATAAAACACAAAACCAATGGCATCCGCCCCCGCCTCGACTGCCGCCAGCGCGTCTTCTATGCGGGTAATCCCGCAAATCTTGCTGCGAACGGCTGACATGTCGTGGAAACCTCAGGGTTGGGCCGAGAAAGTCCCGGATGGTAACAAAAGCTTTTCCGGGCGTCAGCCGCCAAGTTCGCTGAAACCTGTGAGGAAGTGTGGCCCGATGAAACGTTCCGGCAGCTCGAACTCGTCGCGGTACTCCACATCCACCAGGTACAGGCCAAAGGGATGGGCGGTGACACCGCCCGTACGGCGAACACGGCTTTCCAGCACTTCCTTGGCCCACTCCACCGGGCGCTCGCCCGTGCCAATGGTCATCAGCACGCCCGCAATGTTGCGCACCATATGGTGCAGGAACGCACCGGCGCGGATATCCAGCACGATCATCTTGCCGTGGCGCGTCACCCGCAGGTGGTGGACTTCCTTGATCGGCGACTTGGCCTGGCACTGGCCGGCGCGGAACGCGCTGAAGTCGTGCACGCCGACCAGATGCTGCGCGGCCTCGGCCATGCGCTCGGCGTCCAGCGGGCGGTGGTTCCAGGTGATTTCTTCGTTGAGGTGCGCCGGGCGGATCTGATCGTTGTAGATCACATAACGATAACGTCGGGCGATAGCCTTGAAGCGCGCATGAAAGTGCGCCGGCATGACCTTGGCCCAACTGACACTGACGTCATGGGGCAGGTTGATATTGGCGCCCATCACCCACGCCTTCATCGTGCGCTCGGCCTGGGTATCGAAGTGCACCACCTGGCCGCAAGCATGCACACCGGCGTCAGTACGCCCGGCGCACATCAGCGACACCGGTGAATCCGCGACTTTCGACAGAGCCTTTTCCAGGGTTTCCTGCACCGTCAGCACGCCCGACGCCTGGCGCTGCCAGCCGCGATAGCGCGAACCTTTGTATTCCACGCCCAGGGCGATGCGGTAAAAGCCTGCGGCCGCCATTTCGGCGGCCGCGTTATCTATATTTGCCAAGAACTGAGAGCCTGATGAGTTGCGCAAAGGCGGCCATTATAAAGAGGGACGCCCAAATGTGGGAGCGGGCTTGCTGTGGCGAGGGAGCTTGCTCCCTCACCAGAGCAAGCCCGCCCCCACAGTGGATTTTCGTTGTGCTTTAAATACGGCCGAGCATTTCCTTGGCTTCGCCGCGCTGCGACTCGTCACCTTCGGTCAGCACTTCAGAAAGGATGTCCCGCGCGCCATCCGCATCCCCCATGTCGATATAGGCCTGGGCCAAGTCCAGCTTGGTTGCCACCTCGTCGGTGCCGGAGAGGAAGTCGAATTCCGGCTCATCACCACCCAGCGCAGCGTCTTCTGCGGTAAACGACGGCTCGATGGACGGATGCTCCAGGCTCTGGGACAGACGATCCAACTCGGCATTGACGTCGTCCAGTTCGGACGCGAAGGCGTCCGGCTTGGTGGCCGCTTCTGGCTCATCGGCCAGGGACAGGTCGAAGTCTTCCGGCAGTTCGAACTCATCCAGCGCAGCAGGCGTCAGGGTTGGCGGCTCGACTGCAGGCACATCCTGCATCTGTTCTTCAAGACCGGAAAGGAAATCATCATCGGCCTGCGTGGACGCCGGCGCATCCAATTGCAGGTCAAGGTCGAAGTCCGACAGATCGTCCGGGCTGGCTTTCGCTTCAGCCTGCTGCTGCAGTACGGACTCGAAGGTCAGCACATCTTCAGGATTGACCTCGGCAGGCGATGCCGCCTCAAGATCATCCAGGCTCAGGTCGAAATCAGTGTCGAAGGCTTCCGGTTCTGGCGCCGGGGCGGCCGGTTTGTCCTCCAGCAGGTCCTTGACGTATTGCGCATCCAGGGCCGCCGCGGCCACCGCGGCACTCACGCCCGCCGCCAGCACCGCCATCGCCGGGAAGCGTGACTTGAGCAGCTCGACCTGGGCATGGTTGTCACCATTGGCCACCAGTTGGCGCTCCTGGGTGACGAAGCCGTCCTTGTCATTCTGCAGGCCGTAGACTTCCATCAGCTTCAACCGCAGGTCGCTGCGCTTGGGCTCTTGCTTGATCGCCTGCTCCAACACGTCGGCGGCCTGGTTCAGGTGACCGCGATCGACAAGGGATTGGGCTTGCGCCAGCGCATCATTGGAATTCATCGGGGCCACGGCCACTGCCAGGGGCGCGAGCACCGAAGCAACAGTCGGCACCACGACGGCCGGTTCAACCACTGGCGCCGGTACTGGAGCCGCCGCCAGCTTGACGCTCGGCGCCGGCACTTCCAGGCCTTCGAAGCTGTCCGGTGGCAGGTCCTGGTCGAGGTTCGAGGTGAACTCCGGCTCTTCAGCCAGGGCACGGGCCATGCGCAGGTGCTTTTCTTCTTCACGACGGGCGTTGCGATGACGCAGCACCAGCAGCAGCAGCAACAAAGCCACCAAGGCTGCGGCGCCACCCACTACGCCGAGGACCACCGGGTTGGTCAGCAGCTCATTGAATTTGCCATCGTTACTGGCAGGACCCGCTTCAGGCTTGACGGGTTCCGGGGCCGGAGCCGTCGGCGCAGGCGTGGCTGCCGGTGCAGAGGGAGCCGCCGGAGTTGCCGCCGCCGGATCACCGGCCAACTGGGCCGGAATCACCGCAGGCACAGCCGCTGGGTCGCCCTTTTCCGCTTGCAGGCGCGCCAGTTGATCGTTCTTCAGTTGAATCAGTTTTTGCAGCTTGTCCAACTGGCTTTGCAGGTCCGCCGCACGGCTTTTCAGCTCGGCGTTATCACGACGGGTGGTGTCCAGCTCTTCCTGGGTCATCGCCAGCTTGTCGCTCAGGGCACGGCCGTCAGCGGCCTTGCCTTTCGCGCCCTGCTTGGCGGACTCGGCCGAGACCAGGCTCAAGTTGTCCTTGGCATTGGTGCTCGACGGTGCATTGCCCGCCTGGGTGCGCTTGGTGGCATCCAGTTGCTGCTTGCCAGCGACCTGGTTGGTCGCCCCGCGACGTCCCTGGCGCCAGGCGGCGTTTTGCGCCGTCACTTCGGCAATCGCCTGGGGCTGTGGCAGTGCGGTGCTTTGTACGGTGTCCGGCAGACGCAGGACCTGGCCGGTTTTCAGGCGGTTGATATTGCCGTCGATAAAGGCATCGGGGTTCAGTGCCTGGATCGCCAGCATGGTCTGCTGGATCGAGCCGCCATTGCGGTTCTTCGCGGCAATTTCCCACAAGGTGTCGCGGGAAGTGGTGGTGTGCTGCGCCGCTTTGCTCGCGGCAGGCGCGGCAGGCGCGGGGCTGGCCGGCGCCAACACACGCGGTGCAGGCGCTGTTGCGGCCGGCTGGTCAAACTTGGCCGGGTCCAGCAGCACACTGTAGTCGCGCATCAGGCGGCCGTTGGGCCACTGCACCTGCAACAGGAAACGAACGTAGGATTCCGGCAACGGCTTGCTGGAGGTGACGCGCACCACACTGCGACCGCTGGGATTGATCACCGGCGTAAACACCAGGTCATTCAGAAACGCTTGGCGATCGACGCCCGCATCCACAAACGCCTGGGACGAAGCCAGGCTCGGCGTGATCTCGGAAGCCGTGAGGCCGCCGACATCGAGCAATTCGATTTCCACCGACAACGGCTGGTTCAACTGCGACTTGAGGGTCATTTCCCCCAGTTGCAGCGCCTGCGCCATACCGGAGGACAGCGCCGAGGCGGCCGCTATTGCTAACACCAGTTTGCGAACTTGAACCATAGCCTCATCCTTTGTTTGAACACTCCCCGGCCTGCGAGAAGGTTGGTAACCGCTGCCATAAGGCATGGCGAGCCGATAGGTCACCGACACGCTTCTGTTCCTGCTTGGGGCCAAGCATAGCGCCTGGTTAGAATCAATCTACAAATTGCCGCCAAGTATCTTTTACACAAGGTCTTTTATCAACAACTGCGCCAGCTGTACGGCATTCAGTGCGGCGCCTTTGCGTACGTTATCTGACGTCAGCCACAGATTTAGTTCCGCCGGATCGTCCACCCCGGCGCGAACCCGTCCTACATACACAACGTCTTGTCCTACTGCATCGCCAACCGCTGTTGGGTAGTCACCCTCCTCCACCAGCTCTATACCCGGCGCTGCGTCGAGTGCCCGGTTAACGAGGGCGAGATCCACCGGCGCAGCCAGCTGCAACGACACAGTCAGGCTATCGCCAAAAAACACCGGGGCTTGAACGCAGGTTGCGGAAATCTTTAGCAAAGGAGTTTCCAGCACGGCGCGCAGTTCGTGTACGAGACGTTTCTCCAAGGCTGTATGACCTTGGGCATCTGGCGTACCGACTTGTGCCAGCAGGTTGAAGGCCATCTGCCGATCAAAAAACTTCGGTTCCAGCGGACGCACATTCAGCAGCTCGGCGGTTTGTCGCGCCAGCTCGCTCACGGCTTCGCGCCCCTGGGCTGACACTGCCAGGTTGGCGGTAACGCTCACCCGCTGGATATCCAGCAGGCCGCGCAAGGGCGCCAGGACCACCGCCAGGTTGGTGGCGGACGGGCTTGGGCTGGCGAGCTGGAACGGTTTTTTCAGGCCGCCCAATACGTGCGCGTTCGCTTCCGGCACCACCGGTGGCGCTTGCTCAGCCGACAAGGCGCCGGACAGGTCGATCACCGCACAACCGGCCGTCGTGGCGCGCGGGGCGAAGCTCAAGGTCACTGCCGGCCCCGCGGCAAAAAATGCCAGTTGCACCTTTTTGAAATCGAACTCGTCGACTTCCTTGACCCGCAGGTTCTTGCCGCGAAACGGCACCGAGGCACCGGCCGAGTTATTGCCGGCCAGCAGGTACAGGGTGCCCACCGGAAAATCCAGCTCTTCGAGGATCTGCACCAGGGTTTCACCGACGGTGCCGGTGGCGCCGATCACGGCGATTTCAAAGGTCTGGGTCATGGGGGCTGCCTCGGGCATTGCGGGGGGAGCGGCACTTTACCGGGTGGTGGGGTAATTGGGCCAGTGTTTGTGGTGAAGCTGAGGGCCTCATCGCAGGCAAGCCAGCTCCCACACTTGAATGTATTCACACATCAAAATGTGGGAGCTGGCTTGCCTGCGATGCCCCTCTCAAGAACAACAAAAAACCCGCGCCTGTCACCAGAACGCGGGTTTCTTGATTGCCTCAAGCGATCAACGCTCCAGCAAGATCCGCAGCATGCGACGCAGCGGTTCAGCCGCGCCCCACAACAGCTGGTCGCCCACCGTGAACGCGCCGAGGAACTGGCTGCCCATGTTCAGCTTGCGCAGACGGCCCACCGGTACATTCAGGGTGCCGGTAACCTTCGTCGGGCTCAGCTCCTGCATGCTGATCTCGCGGTTGTTCGGCACCAGCTTGACCCACGGGTTGTGCGAGCTGATCAGCGATTCGATATCGGCGATCGGCACGTCCTTGTTCAGCTTGATGGTCAGCGCCTGGCTGTGGCAGCGCATGGCGCCGATGCGCACGCAGATGCCGTCCACCGGGATCGGGCTCTTGAAGCGACCGAGGATCTTGTTGGTCTCGGCCTGGGCCTTCCACTCTTCGCGGCTCTGGCCGTTCGGCAGCTCTTTGTCGATCCATGGGATCAGGCTACCGGCCAATGGCACGCCGAAGTTTTCGGTCGGGTACGCATCGCTGCGCATGGCTTCGGCCACACGACGGTCGATGTCGAGGATCGCGCTGGCCGGGTCGGCCAGTTGATCGGCAACAGCGGCGTGGGTCGCGCCCATCTGCTTGATCAGTTCACGCATGTTCTGCGCGCCGGCACCGGACGCCGCCTGATACGTCATGGCGCTCATCCACTCCACCAGGCCAGCCTCGAACAGGCCGCCCAGGCCCATCAGCATCAGGCTGACGGTGCAGTTGCCGCCGACGTAGTTCTTGGTGCCGGCGTCCAGTTGCTGGTCGATGACCTTGCGGTTAACCGGGTCGAGGATGATCACGGCGTCATCCTGCATGCGCAGGCTCGATGCGGCGTCGATCCAGTAACCCTGCCAGCCGGCTTCACGCAGCTTGGGGAAGACTTCGCTGGTGTAGTCGCCACCCTGACAGGTCACGATCACGTCGAGGGTCTTCAACTCTTCAATGCTGTAGGCGTCCTTGAGCGGAGCAATATCCTTGCCCACGGACGGCCCTTGGCCACCAACGTTCGAAGTGGTGAAAAACACCGGCTCAATAAGATCGAAATCCTGCTCTTCCAGCATCCGCTGCATGAGCACGGAACCGACCATACCGCGCCAACCGATCAGACCTACACGTTTCATCGCAACTACACCTTGTTAAAAAGTGGGCCGCCTTGCAGCAACAACTGCAAGCGGGCCCGAGAGATTACAGATTCCGCAGCGCGGCGACTACTGCGTCGCCCATTTCTTGCGTACCGACTTTGGTGCAACCCTGCGACCAGATGTCGCCAGTGCGCAAACCCTGGTCCAGCACCAGGCTTACGGCTTGCTCGATGGCATCGGCCGCGTCGCTCAGGTTGAAGCTGTAACGCAGCATCATCGACACCGACAGAATCGTCGCCAGCGGGTTGGCAATGCCCTGGCCGGCGATGTCCGGCGCCGAGCCGTGGCAAGGCTCGTACATGCCCTTGTTGTTGGTATCGAGGGACGCCGACGGCAGCATGCCGATGGAACCGGTGAGCATCGAGGCCTGGTCAGAGAGGATGTCGCCGAACAGGTTGTCGGTGACGATCACGTCGAACTGCTTCGGCGCACGCACCAACTGCATGGCGGCGTTATCGACGTACATGTGGCTCAGTTCAACGTCCGGGTAGTCCTTGGCCACTTCTTCGACGATTTCCCGCCACAGTTGGCTGGAGGCCAGCACGTTGGCCTTATCCACCGAGCAGACCTTCTTGCCACGCACGCGGGCCATGTCGAAACCGACACGGGCGATACGGCGGATTTCACTTTCGCTGTACGGCAGGGTGTCGTAGGCCTGGCGCTCGCCGTTTTCCAGCTCGCGCACGCCGCGTGGCGAGCCGAAGTAGATACCGCCGGTCAGCTCACGCACGATGAGGATGTCGAGGCCCGCGACCACTTCCGGCTTGAGGCTGGATGCGTCGGCCAGTTGCGGGTAGAGGATCGCCGGGCGCAGGTTGCCGAACAGGCCCAGTTGCGCACGGATTTTCAGCAGGCCGCGCTCAGGGCGGATGTCACGTTCGATCTTGTCCCACTTCGGGCCACCCACGGCGCCGAGCAGTACGGCGTCGGCCGCACGGGCGCGGTCCAGGGTTTCGTCGGCCAGGGGCACGCCGTGCTTGTCGATGGCCGCGCCGCCGATCACGTCGTGGCTCAGTTCGAAGCCCAGGCTGTACTTGCTGTTGGCCAGTTCCAGGACCTTGACCGCTTCGGCCATGATTTCCGGACCAATACCGTCGCCAGGGAGAATCAGAATCTGCTTGCTCATGCGTTCCTCATTTCATCAAGCGACCCGCCCGTGGGCAGGTCGGGAAAAATCAATCAGCGTTCGGCGAAGACCACCAGCACGTCGGTGCTGAAGGTGCCGTCGGCTTGAATTTCGTAGTAGTCGCGCACTTCCTGGCCCATCGCCTGTTGCAGCGCCAGGATCGCAGCGCGCAAGACTTCTGGCGTGCGCATGCGTTCGACCCAGGAGGTGTATTCCAGGCGCAGGCGCTGGCGGCTGCTGTTGCGTACGTGCAAACCGGACTCGCTGAGCTGCTGCATCCACTCGGCGGCGGCGTAATCGCGCACATGGCTGGTGTCGCGCAGCACTTCGACGGTTTGCAGGTAAGTGTCCAACAACGGGCTGCCCGGTGACAAGACGTCGACAAAGGCCGCCACGCCGCCCGGCTTGAGCACACGGCGCACTTCGCGCAAGGCCAGGCCGAGGTCGCTCCAGTGGTGGGCCGAGTAACGGCTGAACACAAAGTCGAACTCGCCGTCGGCGAACGGCAGGCGTTCGGCGGCGCCGTGGACGGTGCGGATGTTATCGAGGCCACGGTCGCTGGCAGCGGTCGCCACCACGTCAAGCATCTGCTGGGACAGATCGTAGGCGACCACTTCTTTCACCAGTGGCGCGACGTGGAAACTGACATGACCGGCGCCGCAACCCAAGTCCAGCAGTCGTGCACTGCCCTGCCCGGCCAGTTCGGCCTGGAGCAGCGCGAATTCGGTGCCTTGGGCGTGCACGGCACTGCTCAGGTAGGCCGAGGCTTGCTCGCCGAATTGTTTTTGCACGACTTGGGTGTGGGCGGTGCGGGTCATGGTGGTTTTCCTTGGGTTTTGGGTTGGCTGTACTGGCGCTATCGCAGGCAAGCCAGCTCCCACATTGATCGGTGTTCTCCTGAACAACTCGGTCAACTGTGGGAGCGGGCTTGCCCGCGATGGGGCCCGCACGGTTACCGCCAATCAGGCATCGCGAAACAACCAAGGCTGGCTCGCCCGGTGCTTGGCCTCAAACGCTGCAATCGCATCGCCGTCCTGCAAGGTCAGGCCGATATCGTCCAAACCATTGATCAGGCAGTGCTTACGGAACGCATCCACCTCAAAGTGATACACCTTGCCATCCGGGCGGGTCACGGTTTGCGCCGCCAGATCGACGGTCAACTGGTAGCCCACGTCGGCTTCCACCTGCTTGAACAACTCATCGACTTCTTCGTCGGTCAAGATGATCGGCAACAAGCCGTTCTTGAAGCTGTTGTTGAAGAAGATGTCGGCATAGCTCGGCGCGATGATGCTGCGAAAGCCATATTCTTCCAGGGCCCACGGCGCGTGTTCACGGCTGGAGCCGCAACCGAAGTTCTCGCGGGCGAGCAACACGCTGGCGCCCTGGTAGCGCTCGGCGTTGAGCACGAAGTCCTGGTTCAGCGGGCGCTTGGAGTTGTCCTGGTAGGCGTAGCCCACGTCCAGGTAGCGCCACTCGTCGAACAGATTCGGGCCGAAACCGGTGCGCTTGATCGACTTCAAGAACTGCTTGGGGATGATCTGGTCGGTGTCGACGTTGGCACGATCCAAAGGAGCGACAAGGCCGGTGTGTTGGGTAAAAGCACGCATCGGGTATTCCTCAGATCAATTCGCGAACGTCGATGAAACGACCGTTGACGGCAGCCGCAGCAGCCATGGCCGGGCTGACCAGATGGGTACGCCCACCGGCGCCCTGGCGCCCTTCGAAGTTACGGTTGGAGGTGGACGCGCAATGCTCGCCCGACTCCAAACGGTCCGGGTTCATCGCCAGGCACATCGAGCAACCCGGCTCACGCCATTCAAAACCGGCTTCGAGGAAGATCTTGTCCAGGCCTTCGGCTTCGGCTTGCGCCTTGACCAGGCCCGAACCCGGCACCACGATGGCCTGCTTGATGGTCGAAGCCACCTTGCGGCCCTTGGCGATCACCGCCGCAGCACGCAAGTCTTCGATCCGCGAGTTGGTGCAGGAACCGATGAACACGCGATCCAACTGGATGTCGGTGATCGCCTGGTTGGCCTGCAAGCCCATGTACTTCAAGGCGCGCTCGATGGAGCCGCGCTTGACCAGGTCGGTTTCCTTGGCCGGGTCCGGCACGTTCTGGTCAACGGCCAGGACCATTTCCGGCGAGGTGCCCCAGCTGACTTGCGGCTTGATCTGAGCAGCGTCGAGCTCGACCACGGTGTCGAACACCGCATCGGTGTCGGAGACCAGGTCTTTCCAGGCTTCGACCGCGGCATCCCAATCGGCACCGGCCGGTGCAAATGGACGGCCCTTGACGTATTCGACGGTCTTTTCGTCCGCCGCCACCATGCCGACGCGGGCACCGGCTTCGATGGACATGTTGCAGATGGTCATGCGGCCTTCGATGGACAGGTCGCGAATGGCGGTGCCGGCGAACTCGATGGCATGGCCGTTACCGCCGGCGGTGCCGATCTTGCCGATCACGGCCAGGACGATGTCCTTGGCGGTCACGCCGAACGGCAACTGGCCTTCGACCTTGACCAACATGTTCTTCATCTTTTTCGCGACCAGGCACTGGGTGGCGAACACATGCTCCACCTCGGACGTGCCGATGCCGTGGGCCAAGGCGCCGAAGGCACCGTGGGTCGAGGTGTGGGAGTCGCCGCAGACCACGGTCATGCCCGGCAAGGTCGCGCCCTGCTCCGGGCCGATCACGTGGACGATCCCTTGACGCACGTCATTCATCTTGAATTCGGTGATGCCATATTCGTCGCAGTAGTCGTCGAGGGTCTGCACTTGCAAGCGCGACACGGTATCAACGATGGCGTCGATGCCGCCCTTGCGCTCAGGGGTGGTGGGGACGTTGTGGTCCGGGGTGGCGATGATGGAATCGACGCGCCAAGGCTTGCGCCCGGCCAGTCGCAGGCCTTCGAACGCTTGGGGCGAGGTCACTTCATGGATGATGTGACGGTCGATATAGATCAGCGACGAGCCATCGTCGCGCCGTTTCACTTCATGGGAATCCCAAAGCTTGTCGTAAAGCGTTTTGCCGGCCATCAGTCGGTCCTCATCATCGGTCTTTCTATGCCCTGGGCATTTCAATAACCCTTTGGCTTGTGAGGCTGATGGTATGGCGCTACATTAAATAACTCAAATTCATATTTTTTATGCTTTGGATTACCAACTGGAATACCACAATGGACCTGGCCAACCTCAACGCCTTTATTGCCATCGCCGAGACCGGCAGCTTCTCCGGCGCCGGTGAGCGCCTGCACCTGACACAACCGGCCATCAGCAAACGCATCGCCGGGCTGGAGCAACAATTGAAGGTACGCCTGTTTGACCGCCTGGGTCGCGAAGTGGGTTTGACCGAAGCCGGACGGGCCCTGCTGCCGCGGGCTTATCAGATCCTCAATGTGCTCGACGACACGCGCCGCGCGCTGACCAACCTCACCGGCGAAGTCAGCGGGCGCCTGACCCTGGCCACCAGTCACCATATCGGCCTGCACCGCCTGCCGCCGATCCTGCGCACCTTCACCCGGGAATACCCGAACGTGGCGTTGGATATTCAGTTCCTCGACTCGGAAGTGGCCTACGAAGAAATCCTCCACGGCCGCGCCGAAGTGGCGGTGATCACCTTGGCGCCCGACCCCCATCACCTGGTGCGCGCCACCCCGGTGTGGGATGACCCGCTGGATTTTGTCGTGGCCCCCGAGCACAGCCTGATCAACAACGGCCACGTCAGCCTGGCGGATATTGCCGGCCACCCGGCGGTTTTCCCCGGCGGCAATACCTTTACACACCATATTGTCAGCCGATTGTTCGAGGCCCAGGGCCTGACGCCGAATATCGCGATGAGCACTAACTACCTGGAAACTATCAAGATGATGGTGTCCATCGGCCTGGCCTGGAGCGTTTTGCCGCGCACCATGCTGGATGATCAGGTGGCAAGTATCGCTTTGCCAGGCATACAACTCAGTCGCCAGCTAGGCTATATCGTGCACACCGAAAGGACGCTGTCGAACGCTGCGCGGGCTTTCATGAGCCTATTGGATGCACAGGTCGATCTGCCAGGGATACCGGCATGATGCTGTGCGGCCTCAAGGTTTAGCCAAAACCGCGCCTTACGCCCATCGAGCCAAGGCCCTTTGATAATGCGCAACCCCGTCGATTCCGTGCCACCGTTGCCCCGCATTTACGCCCTTGACCCCCAAGAGGCGGAACAGAGTTGGGACAGTGCGCCGCAATTGCTGGCCGCCCTGAATGCGGCCCGGCTGGGCGCATGGTGCTGGGAAATCGACACGGGAAAGATCAGCTGGTCACGGGGCACCCAGGCGCTGTTCGGCTTCGATCCGCGTACGCCGTTGCCCAAGGACCTGGATTACCTCGACCTGCTCGCCCCGGCTGACCGCGCCAAAGTCGTGCGCGCCTTCCATGCGGTGCTGGCCGGCGAGCCGCTCGAACAGGCGATGCGCCATCGCATCCAGTGGCCCGATGGCACCTTCCACTGGCTGGAAATCAACGGCAGCCTGGCGCCGGACAAGAGCGGACGCCGCCGAATGATCGGGGTGATCCGTGAGATCACCCACCAGCGTGAACGGGAAAACGCCCTCGGCCACTCCGAAAAGCGCTTCGCCACGCTGTTTCACCTGTGCCCGAACATGGTGCTGCTGACCCGCCAGGCCGACGGTCTGATCAGCGAAGCCAACCAGTATTTCGAGATTCACTTCGGCTGGCCGGTCGCCGACGCCATCGGCCGCACCACCCTGGACCTCGGCCTGTGGCGCCACCCCGAGCAACGTGCGCAACTGGTCAAGGCCACCCAGCGCAAGGGCGAACCCATCACCATGGAGGTGCAGTTCTGCGCCAGCAACGGCCAGATCCACGATGGCACCCTCAGTGCGCAGAAGGTCGAGCTGGATGGCGAGGCGTACCTGATCAGCACCTTTCTCGACACCACCGAACGCAAGAACGCCGAACAAGCCCTCAAGGACAGCCAGGAGCGCCTCGACCTGGCCCTGGACTCCGCGCAACTGGGCACCTGGGACTGGCACATTCCCACCGGCATGCTCTACGGCTCGGCCCGCGCCGCCCAACTCCACGGCCTGCCGCCCGAGCCATTCCACGAATCCTTCGATGCATTTTTCGAGGGCATGTCCGATGCAGACCGCGAAGGCATGCGCAACGCCTACCGCAGCCTGCGCGAAGGCCCAGACGGTAATTACCAATTGACCTACCGCGTGCAGGTCGAAGACGGCAGCCCGCGCTACCTGGAAAGCCGTGCGCGCCTCTATCGCGATGAAGCCGGCAAGCCGTTGCGCATGGCCGGCACCTTGCTGGACATCACCGACCAGGTCGAACGCGAACAACGCCTGAGCGCCTCCGAAGAGAAATTCGCCAGCCTGTTCCAGGCCAGCCCCGACCCCATCTGTGTCACCGCCCTGGACAGCGGGATGTTTATCGAGATCAACCCGGCCTTTACCCAGACCTTTGGCTGGGCCGCCGCCGAGGTCATCGACAAAAGCGCCGAACAGATCGGCCTGTGGGATGACTCCAGCAAACGCCTGCAACGTATCGAGCGGGTGATTCGCGAACAGTCATTGAGCAATGTGGCCATTGTCGTCCACCACAAGGACGGCCAGAGCCTGACCTGCGTGATCTCCAGCCGCTTGATCACGGTCAGCGACCAACCGTGCATCGTCACCACCCTGCGCGACATTACCCAGCAGCAACGCTCGGAAGCGGCGCTCAAGGCTAGCGAAGAGAAATTCGCCAAGGCGTTCCATTCCAGCCCCGACGCGATCTCCATCACTGAGCGCGACACCGGCCGTTATGTGGAGGTCAACGATGGCTTTTGCCGCTTGACCGGTTATCGCGCCGAAGAGGCCATCGGGCTCACGCTGTACCAGATCGGCATCTGGGCCGACGAGAACCAGCGTGCCGCACTGTTGGCCGAGTTGCAGATCAAGGGGCGCATCCATCACCTGGAAATGCTCTGGCACAACAAACGCGGCGACGTGCTGGCGGTGGAAGTCTCGGTCGAACCGATCACCCTCAATGAAATGCCCTGCCTGCTGCTGACGGCCCGCGATGTCAGCCTGCTGAAAAACGCCCAGGCGCAGATCCGCCACCTGGCGTACCACGACCCCCTGACCAACCTGCCCAACCGCGCCCTGCTGATGGACCGCCTGAGCCAGCAGATCGCCCTGCTCAAGCGCCACAACCTGCGCGGTGCACTGCTGTTCCTCGACCTCGACCACTTCAAGCACATCAACGATTCCCTCGGCCACCCGGTGGGCGACACCGTGCTGAAAATCGTCACCGCCCGCCTGGAAGCCAGCGTGCGCATGGAAGACACCGTGGCGCGCCTGGGCGGCGATGAATTTGTGGTGCTGCTCAGCGGCCTGGATGGCTCGCGCAACGAAGTCAGCAACCAGGTGCAGGAGTTGGCCGATACCCTGCGCGAGTTACTGTCGGAGCCGATGTTTCTCGACGGCCATCGCTTGCAGGTCACGCCGAGCATCGGCGTCGCGCTGATCCCCGACCACGGCTCCACCCCGGCCGACCTGCTCAAGCGCGCCGACATCGCCCTGTACCGCGCCAAGGACTCCGGGCGCAACACCACGCAGATGTTCCACAACAGCATGCAGAAAACCGCCAGCGAACGCCTGCGCATGGAAACCGACCTGCGCCTCGCCCTCTCGCGCGGTGAGTTCAGCGTGCATTACCAACCCCAGGTGGATGCGCGTGGCAACCAGATCATCGGCGCCGAAGCCCTGGTGCGCTGGCAGCACCCGCAACTGGGTGCGCAGTCGCCCACGGAATTTATCAAGGTCCTGGAGGACAGCGGACTGATCCTGGAGGTGGGCACCTGGATCCTCGACGAGGCTTGCGCGGCGTTCCAGCAATTGATTGCGGACGGCCTGATCGACCCGCTCAAGTTCAGCCTGTGCGTGAACATCAGCCCCCGGCAGTTTCGCCAGAACGACTTCGTCGAGCGGGTGGAACGCAGCCTCAATCAGCACGACCTGCCCTGCAGCCTGCTGAAACTGGAAATTACCGAAGGCATCGTGATCCAGAACCTGGACGACACCGTGGCCAAGATGCGCCGCCTGAAAAAGCTCGGCGTCAGTTTCGCGATGGATGATTTCGGCACCGGCTATTCATCGCTGACCTACCTCAAGCGCCTGCCGGTGGACGCGCTGAAGATCGACCAGTCGTTTGTGCGCGATGCGACCCACGACCCCAACGACGCAGAAATCATCCGCGCCATTGTGGCCATGGCCCGCAGCTTGAACCTGGAGGTGATTGCCGAGGGTGTGGAAACCCCGGAGCAACTGGCGTTCCTGCAAATGCTGGGGTGCCATGTGTACCAGGGGTACCTGCATAGCCGGCCGTTGCCGATCGAGCAATTCAGGCAACTGTTCAGCTAGCTGTCACACCAACTTCAACGCGCGCAACCCGCTGGTCATCCAGCGTGAGGATCCCAGGTCATGCTTTTCCCCATAGAAGTCGAGCACCCCGTTAACCACCACGACCGAGTGCCAGCTGTTGGCCAGGGTGCCAATCGCGCCGGCAGCCAGTTCGCGGGCATCACTTTCGCGAACATACCCAAAAAGCCCCAGCCGGCGTAACGCCTCACCTGGCCATTCGCCATCGTTGAGCGTGTCCATGGCCACGTCGAATCCCTGGTTGCCTCGGAAGTCGTTGTTCTCTAGTTGCGCACGCTTGGCGCTCACGGCATACAGGAAGTTGGCGTCGTCCAGAAGTGTCTGATCACTGCCGCGCAACAGGGCCCCGCGCCTGGCCCTGCTCAGTTCGTCGTGATTCACGGACACCCTGACGCCATCGCGCATGACTACGTCATAGCCCGAGGGCGTGGCGGCAACCTCTTTGTAGATGTCTGCGGGGCTCTGCCCGAACCGCATCATGGCTGCCTTGATCGCCGATACCGTGACGCAATTGCCCTGCGCGCCTTGATAGAAACCCGACCAGATATCCTCGGGTTTTGCTCCTACTCGCTGGCTGGACTCGGCCGCATTGTCTCTACCTTGCCGAGTCGCATCAGGCACAGCGTTATAATTGAACAGCCGATACCCGTACCCTTGGTCGGCATGACGCCTATCACCGTAGCTGTGCTTTACACCATCGAGCACAAACGCACTCCCCCGGCTATGGGTCTCCAACACACCCGCCACACCCTCACCTACCATCTCTTGTGCGGATACATATTGCGACAGCCCGTACACCCCCATCCCCTGCAGACATCTAAGGCTTGTCTCACCCTCCAGGGTTTTTGCCAGGGCCGCCTCGAAACTGGGATGCCCCCCCGACACTTGCTTGCGCTTTACGAACGCGGCAAACACGAAATTGGCATTGCTGACAGCCTCGGGGTCTGCACCACTGAAGCGCGATGCGAAGGATGCTTGCCGCAATTCGTCATGGGAGAGCTGTACCTGGAACTCGTCCTTCATGGTAATGGCAAAACCACCGGCAACAGGCCTGACCTGGTCAAACATATCCTGCGGCGTTTTACCAAAGGTCATCATCATCATTTTGATCACCGCGGCATGGGTGCTGCAGTCAAAACTCTCACCGAACCGCCGCTCGCTTGCGTTGAACGCGCGAAGGATGTCATCGTTTTTTTCCCCCGCACCGGCCTGATCAACCACAGGCGTGGTCCCAGGCTTTAGCGGTGGCGCGTAAACAGAAGGGCTATACATAGAGGTATTCATACAATGGGTTCCTACCACAAACAATAACGTCCCCTGTAAAACGTGCAGCCAGCACTAACACCGGCTGCTTGATACGTTCCACCTAAGGCAAACGACTGTCAGATCAAAGCGACCGCATCGCCTCGCCTCGGTGCTCCGCCCTTGCGCCCCCACAGCTCTTCACGACCATCAATCACCGCCACCGAGTGCCCCGTCCGGTTGCACATACCCACTTGGCCTCTGGCGAGTTCACCTACCGATACCCGCTTCATATGCTTGGTCAGCCCAAGACGCTTGAACCCCTCGCCCGGCCCCGTCTCATCCTCACCATTGTTGAGGCTGCTGATCGCTGCGTTGTAGTTGCGGCCCGCAGTGCGGTCGTTGTTCTCCATCTGGGCGCGCTTGGCACTGACGGCGAATAAAAACTGCGCATCCTTGAGCATCTCTTTATCGGGGCCGATAAATTGTGCACCACGTGCCCCTTGCTTCAACTCGAGGTCAGTCAGGGTGAGTGGGTAGTTGTCCCGCATGACCACCCGGTAGCCCCCGGCAATTTTTGTGACCTCCTTGTAAATATCCGTAGGGCTTTGCCCAAATCGGTGCATGGCCGCCTTGATGGCAGACACCGTCACACAGTTGCCGTCGGGGCCCTGGCGGAAGCCGCCCCAGATATCCCTGGGTTTTGTTCCATTGCGCGCGTTCGACAGGCCTGGAATATTCGCCTCGGGCTTGGGCCGTGGCGGCACTGGCACTGGGGTGACCTGAGGGGCAACCTCAGGCTTAGGCTTGGGCGCAATATCAACGGTGCGTGGATCTTTCTGTTCGCCCATCAAACCCATCAGCTGATTAAAGAACGCCGTAAACAGCATCGCCATTTTATTGAGCATATCGGTGTTGTTTTCAACAACTGCTGCCTCCACTCTGATCGCACCAGGCCGAGACTCCTTGTGCGGCTCGAGTACGGAGTTGCTTGCAACTAAAGATTCAACCGGTACTACCTGACGCACATCCATCACTGTTGAAATATTATTAATTGAACGAATAGACATAAAAGCTCCATGAGCAAATACCCCCCAACCCGGACTAACTAGAGAAGTACCCGCTGAATATTTTATCTAACCAGATGAAACGAAATGATTTAAAACGGGTACTTCTTACGTGTACCTGAATACCAGTCCCTGCGATCAAATATGTCCTGCGCAGGTCCCGGGCTCGTCAAGTCAGGCTCAGGCCTGGGCAACGGGGCATCAGGATCAACTTTGGGACGGGTTTCCGTTTCCGGTTTAACAGCCGGGGTTGGCATCGGTGCCACTGCGGGTAAAGGCGGCCTGTCAGACTTGGCGACCCAGTCGGGCTTGAGATCGGTTTTCGGTACAACCGTAGCCACGGGCGGCGAAACCACTTCGAGCTTGGGCGCGATATCAAGCTTGGGTACAACGCCAGGTGTGGTCTCGGGATGCGGCACGACCCTGGGCACCAGCGGCACGATCTCGGCTCTTGGATCCGTACCAGGCATGGGCCGTAAAACATTGAGATCGCTGCCACGTCGAACGTGAGTGCCTGGGCAATGACAATTGTTGACATTGACCTCAACCTTGACCTGCGAAGCAGCGTCATGGGCCATATTGACTTCTGGCTTGTGCACGTTTGGCGCAACCGGAACGACAGGGGCAGGCGTAATGGAAATAGAAGGCAATTTGCCCGCCTCAGGCATCACCTTCGGCTGGCTCTGTGCCTCGGGCTTTACCTTGAGCGCAGTGTCTGCGCCAGGTGCAACCTTCGGCAAATGCGTCGCGTCGGCGGCTATATTTTTTCCCGCGAACATATCGCGCACTGCCTTGAAAACAGCTTCGAACATGTCAAACAACTTGGCGAATGCATTGGCATTCAGCATCACATCGCCATGCGCCACCTGAGAACTGTCATGACGAAATGGCGCACGCCCCAAATGCGCAGTGGATGAAAATCTACCTCGGTGGGGGGTAACAGCGGATTGATCCAAGGTAGATGTATCAACTTTTACAGAAGGCGGATTGTTAACCGATAGAGACATTAGCATGGTCCTTTATTCAATGTACCTGCTTAAAAAAGCGGTCGAAGTGTCGAGAGTTTCAAGTTGACGGAAACAACACTCATTGCTTCGCAGTCCCTACCTTCGTGGAGGACGCCGTGATTGAGTTCCGATAATCGCAACTCATATAAAGAAACCAAACCAGCTTTTCGGATTTTGCCCCATCGCTTTTTTTGAAAACCGCAATTCAGACTGTGCTGACGGCCCTTTCACAGACACACTCGCTAATAAACCGCTGAGAAAGCAACTCACCGACATACTTCAAGAGCCAACGCGCCGACCTGGTGTGGTATTCCCGCGCACATAAATACCACCACCGGGTGCAGCCCCGAGTTCAAGCGCAAAAACGCAAAATGCCCCGAATCTTTCGATACGGGGCATTTTTTTGCACCTCAGGACGGATCTCACGGCACGCTGCATTGCCCCGGATGGGCCATACCCAACAGACGACTGACCTGCTCCAGGTCCGTCTCGCGGCGCATGGCCGTAAACAACTCGACCGCTTCCGGGTAATTGCGGGTCAACATGGCCAGCCATTGTTTCAAGCGGCCCGGCGCCTGGCGCTCAGTGAGCTGGGCCACCGACTGGGTCCAGAACTCTTGGAGCATCGGTTGCATCTGCGCCCAGGTCATTTCCACGACCTCTTCGCCTGCCCTTGCAGCTGCGATCTGCCGCGCCAGGTCAGGACGCGCCACCAGACCGCGACCGAGCATGATGTCTTCGGCGCCGCTGACTTCGCGGCAGCGCTTCCAGTCTTCGACGCTCCAGATATCGCCATTGGCAAACACCGGCACCTTGACCACGTCCTGCACCCGCGGAATCCACTCCCAATGGGCCGGCGGCTTGTAACCGTCAGTCTTGGTCCGCGCATGCACCACGATATGCGCCGCGCCGCCTTCCGCCAGCGCCGTGGCGCAGACCAGCGCGCCGTCCGGGCTGTCGAAACCCAGGCGCATCTTGGCGGTGACCGGGATATGCGCCGGCACCGCACGGCGCACATGCTCGACGATCTGGTTGAGCAACTCCGGCTCCTTGAGCAGCACCGCGCCGCCCCGGGATTTATTCACCGTCTTGGCCGGGCAGCCGAAGTTCAGGTCGATCACCTCGGAACCCAGCTCGGCGGCCAGCGCGGCGTTTTCCGCCAGGCACACCGGGTCGGAGCCCAGCAACTGCACGCGCAACGGCACGCCCGCAGCGGTGTGGGCACCGTGCAGCAGTTCCGGGGCGAGCTTGTGGAAATACGCCGGGGTGAGCAGGCGGTCGTTGACGCGGATGAACTCGGTCACGCACCAATCGATCCCGCCCACGCGGGTCAACACGTCCCGCAGGATGTTGTCGACCAACCCCTCCATGGGCGCCAAAGCAATTTGCATGGGAAACACTCAACAAAAATCGTCGCGCAGTTTACTGGGTTTCCTGCGGCAACCGTTAACCCCCTGTCAGGGCGGGGCCGTAACCGTCAAGAAACTCGGCGGGCATGCGCTTGGGCTTGCCGCTGGACAGTTCGATGCAGACAAAGGTGGTTTGCGCGCGCAGCAAGGTGGCGCCGTCGTGGGGGCGGACCAGCTGGAAGCGTCGGGTCATTTTCAGGCGCTGGTCCCAGTCGACGATCCAGGTGGCCAGTTGCAACTCGTCACCTTCGTAGCCAGCAGCGAGGTAGTCGATCTCGTGACGCACCACCGCCATGGCGCGGTCCAGGCGGCGGTACTCGGTGAGGTCCAGGCCCAGGCGCTGGGAATGGCGCCAGGCGCAGCGTTCCAGCCAGGACACGTAGACGGCGTTGTTGGCGTGGCCCAGGCCGTCGATGTCCTCGGCGCCGACCTGCAGGTCGATGATAAACGGCGTTGCCAGATCCCAGCCCATGCCTTGCTCCAGTCGATTGATCTCGGCCGGGCAGTGTATCAGGCGCTTTGTCGCGCCTGTAGACGACGGCCGGCCAGCAGCGCCAGCACGCCCTCGATCACCCGGGGATCGGCCAGCACTTTCTGGTGGCCGCCCTGTTCCAGGCGCAGCAGGCGGCTGTCGAACCAGGCTTCGTGGATGGCTTGGGCGGCTTTGACCGGGACGAAGGTGTCGTCTTCGGCGTGCACGATCAGGCCGGGCATATTCATCTGATAGTGGGCAACGTCCAGATGCTTCAGTGGCATGCCGAAGGTCTGTTCGACCTCGTGGATAAACGCCGAGCGGGCCCGTGCAGGCAACCCGACCATCTTGGTGAACCCACGCAGCACATCGAGGAAACGCGACGGCGCAGCGATGCTCACCAGCGCTTCGGTGCGCAGCCCCAGTTGCACGGCCAGCATCGCACTGGCACCGCCCATCGAGTGCCCGACCACCGCATGCAGCGGCGGCAGTTCGGCGGCCGCTTCCAGCATCGCCCGCGCGAACAGCAGCACATGCGCCTCACGCCCCGGCGAACGGCCATGGGCCGGACCCTCCAGGGCAATCACCGAGTAACCGTCATTGACCAGGGCGGTGATCAGGCTGGCGAACTGGGTGGGGCGCCCTTCCCAGCCGTGCATCAGCAAGACTGCCGGGCCTTGGCCCCAGCGCAGGGCCGACAGGCCGAAACGCAAGGTGATGCGTTCCGACTGCGCCAGCAGCGGCAACTCCCAGTCGCGGGGTGGCAGGTCGCGCGGCGTCATGAAGGCACGCCGCATCTTGTTGGCCACGGTGTGCGGCGCCAGATGCCCCAGGGTGCCGTTGAAGCGACGAATCCAGGTTAACGTGCCCATCCTTAGAGCCCTCTTCTAGCGCACGGCCGACTTGGCGGCGCGCAATACGCGGTCAGACAATTCACCTGGGCCCAATGCACGCGCCAGGGCCAGGCCACCGATCATCAGCGCCATGTCGGCCAGGGCTTTGTCGGTGTCTTCGGGGCTGGCGGCCAGTTGGGCGGCCATCAGCTCGCAGTGTTCGTTCAGCGCTTGGCGGAACTCGTCCGGCAGGCGGCTCATTTCGCCGACGGTCGCCGGGATCGGACAGGCCTGAACGCTGGAGTCGCGATGTTTGCGCGACAAGTAGAACGCCGCCACAAGGCCTCGGCGCTCTTCACCCGTCAACAGCGCATCCATATCGTCAATGGCCGCACGGCGCTTGGCCAGCAGTTCGGTGAACGCCTCCAGCATCAGCGCGTCCTTGCTTTCAAAATGTGCGTAGAAACCACCGACGGTCAGCCCCGCCGCGCCCATGACTTCGCCGACACTCGGCTCGGCCGGGCCACGCTGGATCAATGCCGCGCTGGCAGCCTGCAAAATGCGTTCGCGGGTTTGCGCTTTTTTATCGCTCATCAAAGCCTCCGGTTCTCATGGGTTGAATATTATTACCATAATAATATTTGGCAAGCGACAGGCACGACCATTGGTCTGAAGAGAAAGCAGGAAGGGAAGAAAGAATTGGCCAAACGCCAGACAAACAAAAGGGCCATTCAATAATTGAATGACCCTTAAAAATCCCGCAGAGCGGGTAATCGTGGCGTCCCCTAGGGGACTCGAACCCCTGTTACCGCCGTGAAAGGGCGGTGTCCTAGGCCACTAGACGAAGGGGACAAAACCTTCTGTACAACGTGATCAGCGCTGAGAGCTGATCGATTCAAGGACGGTGTGGCCAGACCTTGAACCTGTAAATTGGTGGAGCTAAACGGGATCGAACCGTTGACCTCTTGCATGCCATGCAAGCGCTCTCCCAGCTGAGCTATAGCCCCGGATTTTTCGCCTCGCGGCGCAGCAGACCTTTCGAGCTGCTTGTTGAAACTGGCGTCCCCTAGGGGACTCGAACCCCTGTTACCGCCGTGAAAGGGCGGTGTCCTAGGCCACTAGACGAAGGGGACAAAACCTTCTGTACAACGTGATCAGCGCTGAGAGCTGATCGATTCAAGGACGGTGTGGCCAGACCTTGAACCTGTAAATTGGTGGAGCTAAACGGGATCGAACCGTTGACCTCTTGCATGCCATGCAAGCGCTCTCCCAGCTGAGCTATAGCCCCTCATCGGTGAGGACGGGGCGAATCTTAATGGCGCTTTGGAAGTGTGTCAAATTTATTTTCAACATTTTCCAAAGTTTTTTGCCGGGATAACAATCACTTACCGGCGAAACCCCGGAAAACCGGGGTTTCGCCGTTGCAACGGGCTGATTAAGCGATAGCGCCCAGCAGCTTTTCCCACTCTTTGTTTTCTTTCTTCGAGACACCACCAAGCAAATCAAGGGCTTGGCGCAGACGGAAACGGGTGAGGTCCGGGCCGAGAATTTCCATCGCATCCAGCACCGACACCGAACTCGCCTGCCCGGTGATCGCGGCAAACATCAGCGGCATGGCGTCGCGCAATTTCAATTCGAGGGATTCCACCACCGCCTGGATCGTCGCGGTGATCGCATCCTTCTCCCACTGACGCAGGCTTTCCAGCTTCCACAGGATCAACTGCATCAACTGGCGCACCTGGTCGCCCGAGAGCTTCTTGGATTCGAACAACTTGGCATCCGGGTTCACACCCCCGGCAAAGAAGAAGCTGGCCAACGGCGCGACCTGGCTGAACGTCTCCACCCTGCCCTGCACCAGCGGCGCGATCTTCATCATGTACTCAGGGTTCAGCGCCCACTGCTGCACACGGCTGGCGAATTCTTCCACCGGCAGGTCACGCAGCCACTGGCCGTTGAGCCACGACAACTTCTCGATGTCAAAGATCGGCCCGCCCAGCGAGACACGGGACAGGTCGAAGTTATCGACCATTTCCTGCAACGAGAACTTCTCGCGCTCGTCCGGCATCGACCAACCCATGCGGCCCAGGTAGTTGAGCATCGCTTCCGGCATAAAGCCCATGCGCTCGTAGAACGTCACCGAGGTCGGGTTCTTGCGCTTGGACAGCTTGCTCTTGTCCGGGTTACGCAGCAGCGGCATGTAGCACAGCTGCGGCTGTTCCCAGCCGAAGTATTCGTAGAGCAGGATCAGCTTCGGCGCCGACGGCAGCCATTCTTCGCCGCGCAGCACGTGGGTGATGCCCATCAGGTGGTCATCGACCACGTTGGCCAGGAAGTACGTCGGCAGGCCGTCGGTCTTCATCAGCACTTGCATGTCCATGCGGTCCCACGGGATCTCGACGTCACCGCGCAGCATGTCCGGCACCACGCACACGCCTTCGCTCGGCACTTTCATGCGGATTACGTGGGGCTCGCCGGCCGCCAGGCGCTGCGCCACTTCTTCCTTGGACAGCAGCAGTGCGCGGCCATCGTAGCGCGGGGTTTCGCCGCGGGCCTGTTGTTCGGCGCGCATCTGGTCGAGTTCTTCAGCGGTGCAGAAGCATGGGAACGCATGGCCCATGTCCACCAGTTGCTGGGTGTACTGCTTGTAGATGTCGCTGCGCTCGCTCTGGCGATACGGGCCGTGGGGGCCGCCGACATCCGGGCCTTCGGCCCAGGTAATGCCCAACCAGCGCAGGGCATCGAAAATCTGCTGTTCCGACTCGCGGGTCGAGCGCACCTGGTCGGTGTCTTCGATCCGCAGGATGAATTCACCACCGTGCTGCTTGGCAAAGCAGTAGTTGAACAAGGCGATGTAGGCAGTGCCGACGTGGGGATCCCCAGTAGGCGATGGCGCGATGCGCGTGCGGACGGTGGTCATGGCGGGTCTCGAATGGGCGATAAAACTGGAATTGAAACAAGGGGCGAATGGTAACAGCCCTCGGCACTTGGGCTCCAGCACCCACCCTATCGAGCAGGGCATTTAGGCCAAGCTTCGGTCTCAACGCCAGTCATGGCTATTGGACAGATGCTTGGGTGGCTATATTCCATTACCTCTTGTTACAGACACTGCCCCCATGCCAGCCCCATTGAAGCGCCGCCTGTTTATCTTCGTGTTTATCGTGATCCTCATCGGCCTGGGCTTCTTCGCCCACTGGTTCTTCAAGGGCCGCTTCTATGAAAGCACCGACAACGCCTACGTGCAGGGCGAAATCACCCGCGTCTCCAGCCAGCTCGGCGCGCGCATCGTCGAGGTCAAGGTGGGTGACAACGAACACGTGGAAAAAGGCCAGCTCCTGGTGCAACTCGAAGGCGACGACTTCCACCTCGCCGTCGACCGCGCCAACGCCGCCCTGGCCATGCGCGAGGCCGAACGCACCCAGGCGCAGAGCAAACTCACCCAACAAGCCAGCCTGATCGCCGCCGGCGCGGCCAAAGTGGCGTCGAGCCAGGCCAGCCTGGGCCGCTCGCAGATCGACTTGTCCCGCGCGCAAACCCTGCGCAAACCGGGCTATGTCTCGGAAGAACGCGTGACCACCCTCTCCGCCGACAACCACATCGCCCGCTCCCAGGTGACCATGGCCGAGGCCGATTTGCAGGGCCAGCGCCAGCAGGTCAACGCCCTCAACGCCGAAATCAAACGCCTCGACGCGCTGATCGCCAACGCCAGGACCGACCTGGCCCAGGCCGAACTCAACCTCACCCGCAGCGAGATCCACGCGCCGATCAGCGGCCTCGTCGGCCAGCGCGCCGCGCGCAACGGCCAGTACGTGCAGGCCGGCGCCTACCTGCTGTCCATCGTTCCCGACCAGGACATCTGGATCCAGGCCAACTTCAAGGAGACCCAGATCGGCCACATGCAACCCGGGCAAAAGGCCCAACTGATTTTCGACGCCTACGCCGACACGCCCATCGACGCCCGAGTGGACAGCCTGTTCGCCGCCTCCGGCGCGCAGTTCAGCCTGCTGCCACCGGACAACGCCACGGGCAACTTCACCAAAGTCGTACAACGGATTCCGGTAAAACTCACGTTCGCCGCGGATAACCCGCTGCACGGCAAGATCCGTCCCGGCATGTCCGTGACCGTCAAAGTGAACATCCAAGACCAGCCCGATGGCCGGTGATCAACTGCTGCGCCCGGTCGGCGAACCGACCCGGCGCGACTGGATCGCGGTGATGAGCGTGATGCTCGGCGCGTTCATGGCGGTGCTCGACATCCAGATCACCAACTCGTCGCTCAAGGACATCCAGGGCGCGCTGTCAGCCACCCTGGAAGAAGGCTCGTGGATTTCCACCTCCTACCTTGTCGCCGAAATCATCATGATCCCCCTCACCGCCTGGCTGGTGCAGCTGCTCTCGGCGCGGCGGCTGGCGGTGTGGGTGTCGGTGGGGTTCCTGATCGCCTCGCTGATGTGCTCCATGGCCTGGAGCCTGGAAAGCATGATCGTGTTCCGCGCCCTGCAAGGCTTCACCGGCGGCGCGCTGATCCCGCTGGCGTTCACCCTCACCCTGATCAAGCTGCCCGAACACCACCGCGCCAAAGGCATGGCGATGTTCGCCATGACGGCCACCTTCGCCCCCTCCATCGGCCCGACCATCGGCGGCTGGCTCACCGAGAACTGGGGCTGGGAGTACATCTTCTACATCAACGTGCCGCCCGGCCTGCTGATGATCGCCGGGCTGCTCTACGGCCTGGAGAAAAAGGCGTCGAACTGGGACCTGCTGAAAAGCACCGACTACCTGGGCATCGTCACCCTCGCGGTGGGCCTTGGCTGCTTGCAGGTGTTCCTCGAAGAAGGCCACCGCAAGGACTGGCTCGAATCCAGCCTGATCGTCAGCCTCGGCAGCATCGCCCTGCTCAGCCTGATCACCTTTGTCATCGTGCAGCTCTCCAAGCCCAACCCGCTGATCAACCTGGGCATCCTCGCCAACCGCAATTTCGGCCTGTCGAGCATCGCCAGCCTGGGCATGGGCGTGGGCCTGTACGGCTCGATCTACCTGTTGCCGCTGTACCTGGCGCAGATCCAGAACTACAACGCGCTACAGATCGGCGAAGTGATCATGTGGATGGGCGTGCCCCAGCTTTTTCTGATCCCGCTGGTGCCCAAGCTGATGAAATACGTGTCGCCGAAATGGCTATGCACCGTGGGATTCGGCCTGTTCGGCCTGGCGAGTTTTTCCTCGGGGGTGCTCAACCCAGACTTCGCCGGCAGCCAGTTCAACCAGATCCAGATCATCCGCGCCCTTGGGCAGCCGCTGATCATGGTCACCATCTCGTTGATCGCCACCGCCTACATCCTGCCCCAGGACGCGGGTTCGGCGTCGAGCCTGTTCAATATCCTGCGTAACCTTGGCGGCGCCATCGGCATTGCGCTGCTGGCGACCTTGCTGGATGCGCGGACCAAGACCTACTTCGATTATTTACGCGAGGCACTGGTGCCGACCAACCCGCAGGTGGCGGAGCGCTTGGCGACGTTGGCGCAGACGTTCGGCAGCGACACGGCGGCGCTGGGCAAGCTCAGTGAGATAGCGCACCAGCAGGCGCAGATCATGGCCTACAACGATGCGTTTCACTTTGTCGGGTTGGCGTTGGGGATCAGCATGGTTGCGGTGTTGTTGACCAAGGCGTTGCCGGCGGGGTTGAAGGCTGGGGAGAGTCATTGAGACCGAGTTGCCTCCATCGCAGGCAAGCCAGCTCCCACATTTGACTGCATTTCAAAGTTAGAACACGGTCAACTGTGGGAGCGGGCTTGCCCGCGATGAGGCCAGCCCAGTCACTACAAATCAAACAGCCAGCAGCCGCTCCCGCAACTTGCCAATCTCATCCCGCGTCTGCGCCGCCGCCTCAAACTCCAGATCCCGCGCCAACTGGTACATCTTCTCTTCCAACTGGCGAATCCGCTTGGTGATCTCACTCGGCGAGCGCAGTTCGTTCTCGTACTTGGCGCTTTCCTCGGCGGCCTTGGCCATGCCCTTGCGCTTCTTGCTGCGCGAGCCCGGTACGACGGCGCCTTCCATGATGTCGGCGACATCCTTGAACACGCCCTTGGGCGTAATGCCGTTGGCCAGGTTAAAGGCAATCTGCTTGTCGCGACGGCGCTCGGTCTCGCCAATCGCGCGCTCCATGGAGCCGGTGATGCGGTCGGCGTAGAGAATCGCCCGGCCATTGAGGTTACGCGCCGCGCGGCCGATGGTCTGGATCAGCGAGCGCTCGGAGCGCAAGAAACCTTCCTTGTCGGCATCGAGGATCGCCACCAGCGACACTTCCGGCATATCCAAACCTTCCCGCAGCAGGTTGATCCCCACCAGCACATCAAAGGTGCCCAGGCGCAGGTCGCGGATGATTTCCACGCGCTCCACGGTGTCGATGTCCGAGTGCAGGTAGCGCACGCGCACGCCGTGATCGGCCAGGTAGTCGGTCAAGTCTTCGGACATGCGCTTGGTCAGCGTGGTGACCAGCACCCGCTCCTCCAGGGCCACGCGCTTGTTGATTTCGGAGAGCAGATCGTCGACCTGGGTCAGCGCCGGACGGATTTCGATCTGCGGGTCCACCAGGCCGGTCGGGCGCACCAACTGCTCGATCACCCGGCCGGCATGCTCGGCCTCGTAGTTGCCCGGTGTGGCGGAAACAAAGATGGTCTGCGGGCTGATGCTTTCCCATTCGTCGAAGCGCATCGGCCGGTTATCCAGCGCCGACGGCAGGCGGAAACCGTATTCCACCAGCGTCTCTTTGCGCGAGCGGTCGCCCTTATACATCGCGCCGACCTGCGGCACGCTGACGTGGGATTCGTCGATCACCAGCAACGCGTCGGCCGGCAGGTAGTCATACAAAGTCGGCGGCGGCGCACCCGACTCGCGGCCCGAGAGGTAGCGCGAGTAGTTTTCGATGCCGTTGCAGTAACCCAGCTCCAGGATCATCTCCAGGTCGAAGCGGGTGCGCTGCTCCAGGCGCTGGGCTTCCACCAGCTTGTTGTTGGAGCGCAGGTATTCGAGGCGCTCGGCCAGTTCCACCTTGATGTGCTCGACGGCGTCCATCAAGGTTTCACGCGGGGTGACGTAGTGGCTTTTCGGATAGAAGGTGAAGCGCGGCAGCTTGCGGATCACCTCGCCGGTCAACGGGTCGAAGGCCGACAGGCTCTCGACTTCATCGTCGAACAGTTCGATGCGGATCGCTTCCAGGTCGGATTCGGCCGGGTACACGTCGATCACATCGCCGCGCACGCGGAAGGTGGCGCGGGCAAAATCCATGTCATTGCGGGTGTACTGCAAATCCGCCAGGCGGCGCAGCACTTCGCGCTGGTCGAGTTTGTCGCCGCGATCCACGTGCAGCACCATCTTCAGATAGCTTTCCGGGCTGCCCAGGCCGTAGATGCATGACACCGTGGTGACGATGATCGCGTCCTTGCGCTCCAGCAGCGCCTTGGTCGCCGACAGCCGCATCTGCTCGATGTGGTCGTTGATCGACGCATCCTTCTCGATAAAGGTATCGGAGGACGGCACATAGGCTTCGGGCTGGTAGTAGTCGTAGTAGGAAACGAAGTACTCGACGGCGTTGTTCGGGAAGAACGACTTGAACTCGCCATACAACTGCGCGGCCAGGGTCTTGTTCGGCGCCAGCACCAAGGTGGGCCGGTTGACCTGGGCGATCACGTTGGCAATGCTGAAGGTCTTGCCCGAACCGGTCACCCCGAGCAGCGTCTGGTGGGCCAGGCCGGCCTCGATGCCCTCGACCATCAGGCGAATCGCCTCGGGTTGGTCGCCGGCGGGTTCAAAGCGGGTGACGAGTTGGAAATCCGACATAACGTACCTCTTGAAATCACCCCAGACTGTAAACCCGTCGGGAACGAAAAAGACCGCTGCCCGCGAAAAATCAGAGCCGGCAGCAGGAAAAAACCATGATAGCCGTAGAAGTGGTGGCGAATGTGACGGGTTTCAAGGCAATCGTCCTACACGCCCTGAACGGTCAATGTTGCAATAAGACTAACGGTCAGCAAATAAACCGAAAAACTTGGCCGAAAAGCCGTTTCGGTTGTCGCCTCAGGCGGTGATGGCCTCTATACTAGCTCCCCGTTTGTGCACCGCTCTAGTGCATTCGGCTGGAGCGCGGCACGTCCCTCCTTTCCCCCATAGAGCTGCCGCAAAAATGAGCCTGTTCTCCGCTGTCGAAATGGCACCACGCGATCCTATCCTGGGCCTCAACGAAGCATTCAACGCCGATACACGAACCACCAAGGTCAACCTTGGCGTAGGCGTTTACTGCAACGAGGAGGGGAAGATTCCACTCTTGCGTGCCGTTGCCGAAGCGGAAGCCATTCGCGTGGCGCAACACGCCGCCCGTGGCTACTTGCCAATCGACGGCATCGCGGCCTACGACAAGGCCGTGCAAACCCTGCTGTTTGGCGCTGAATCGCCGCTGCTGACCGCTGGCCGCGTCACCACCGTGCAAGCGGTTGGCGGCACCGGCGCACTGAAAATCGGCGCTGACTTCCTCAAGCAACTGCTGCCGGACGCCGTCGTAGCGATCAGCGACCCAAGCTGGGAAAACCACCGCGCGCTGTTCGAAACCGCCGGCTTCCCGGTGCAGAACTACCGCTACTACGACGCCGCGACCCACGACGTCAACCGTGCCGGCCTGCTCGAAGACCTCAACGCCCTGCCGCCACAATCCATCGTGGTACTGCACGCCTGCTGCCACAACCCGACCGGCGTCGACCTGAGCCCGGCCGACTGGCAGAACGTGCTGGACGTGGTCAAGGCCAAGAACCTCGTGCCGTTCCTCGACATGGCCTACCAGGGCTTTGGCGACGGCATCCACGAAGACGCCGCCGCGGTGCGCCTGTTTGCTGAATCAGGCCTGACCTTCTTTGTGTCCAGCTCGTTCTCCAAGTCGTTCTCGCTGTACGGCGAACGCGTCGGCGCGCTGTCCATCGTCGGCGAGTCCAAGGAAGAAAGCGCGCGCATCCTGTCCCAGGTCAAACGCGTGATCCGCACCAACTACTCCAACCCGCCAACCCACGGCGCGGCGATTGTCGCTGCCGTGCTGAACAGCCCTGAGCTGCGCGCCCAGTGGGAAGCCGAACTGGCTGAAATGCGCCTGCGCATCCGTGGCATGCGTGAGCAAATGGTGTCGGAATTGGCCAAGGCCGCTCCGGGCCATGACTTCAGCTTTGTCGGCCGCCAGCGTGGGATGTTCTCCTACTCCGGCCTGAGCGTTGAGCAAGTCACCCGCCTGCGCAACGAGTTCGGCATCTACGCCCTCGACACGGGCCGTATCTGTGTGGCGGCGTTGAACCAGTCGAACATCGATGCGGTCACAAAGGCAATCGTTCAGGTGTTGTAAGCCGGTCACCGTTGCACAGAAGGGGAAGCCGATGGCTTCCCCTTTTTTGTCGCCAGCCCCTAGACTGAACCTTGCCCGCCCCTTTGCTGTGAGAGCCTTATGAGAAACGACGACCTGGACCTGCGTGCCGACCGCGATGAGCTGGATGACTACACGCCGCGTGCGCCGCAGGTTAAGCGGCAGAAGAGTTTGGTGTTGCAGGTGGCGCTGGGTGTGTTCCTCGGTGGCCTGGCATTGTGGCTGGTGCAATTGGGTGCGACAGCACTGATGACCAAGCTCGCCATGGGCACCCTGCAATTCGGCGGCTAGCACCGATCAAACTGTGGGAACTGGCTTGTGTGGGAGCTGGCTTGCCTGCGATGCAGGCACCTCGGTACATCAGGCACACCGAGTCGATGCCATCGCAGGCAAGCCAGCTCCCACATTAGATTCAGGTTGCGACCAGATTGCGTTCTTCCAACAGCCTCACAAAGCTGTTCAGGCTCTGCGACACCGTCCCCCGCCGCCAGATCAGCCACGTGTGCAACACCCGAAAGCTGTCCATCAGCGGCCACACACTCACCGCCGCAAACCCCGGCATGCTTTCCAGCATGCTGCGCGGCATCAGGGCCAAGCCCGCGCCGGCGCTGACGCAGGCGAGCATGCCGTGGTACGACTCGATCTCGAAGATCTTGCCCGGTACCGCGCTGTCCTGGGAGAACCAGCGCTCAAAGTGGTGCCGGTACGAGCAGTTCGAGCGAAAGGTGTAGATGTTCTCGCCATTCACATCCTGGCCCCGGGTGATCGGCGCGTGATGCAGCGGCGCGATCACCACCATCTCTTCTTCAAACACCGCCACGCCTTCCAGCGTTGCATGCAACACCGGCCCATCGACAAACGCCGCCGCCAGGCGCCCCGACAGTACGCCTTCGATCATCGTGCCCGACGGCCCGGTGCTGAGGTCCAGTTCGACCTTGGTGTGTTTCTGGTTGTAGGCCGCGAGCAAGGCCGGGATGCGCACCGCCGCGGTGCTTTCCAGTGAGCCGAGGGCAAACGCGCCCTGGGGCTCCTCCCCCGCCACCGTCGCGCGGGCTTCCTGCACCAGGTCGAGGATACGCCGCGCGTAGCCAAGGAAGTTCCAACCCGCCGGCGACAAACGCAGGCGGCTCTTCTCGCGGATAAACAACTCCACGCCCAGGTCCTGCTCCAGTTGCTTGATGCGGGTAGTCAGGTTCGACGGCACCCGATGAATCAATTGCGCGGCAGCGCTGATGCTGCCTTGCTCGGCAACGGCCTTGAAGATCTCCAGCTGCACCAGGTCCAAGTCATTCTCCAATCGTGAACGTATTGCTTAATATTATTCAGTTTCCAGAAAAGATCTAGCCCCGTAGGCTGAACCCCACTTACTCATTCAGCAGGACGGTGCCATGAACGCGACCACCCACGCCCTCTCGATCAACCCGGCCAACGGCGAAACAGTCGGCAGCTACCCGTACGAGTCCGAGTCACAACTGGACGCCGTCCTCGACCGTTCCACCGCCGCCTTCCGCACCTGGCGCCGCCAGTCGGTCAGCCAGCGCGCCGAGCTGTTGCTGGCCCTGGCCACCGCCCTGCGCGAACAAGCCGAAGACATGGCGCAGATGATCACCCTGGAAATGGGCAAACCCATCGCCCAGGCCCGTGCCGAAATCGAAAAATGCGCCCAGCTCAGCGAGTGGTACGCCGCCCAAGGCCCGGCCATGCTCACGCCGGAGCCGACCCTGGTGGACAACGGCAGCGCCCAGATCGAATACCGCCCGCTGGGCCCGATCCTCGCCGTGATGCCGTGGAACTTCCCGGTCTGGCAAGTGCTGCGCGGCGCCGTGCCGACCATGCTCGCCGGCAACACCTACGTGCTCAAGCACGCACCCAACGTGATGGGCAGCGCCTACCTGATCCTGCAAGCCTTCAAAAAGGCCGGCTTCGCTGACGGTTTGTTCGAAGTGCTCAACGTGACTCCGGACGGTGTGTCCAAAGCCATCGCCGACCCACGCATCGCTGCCGTCACCCTCACCGGCAGCGTGCGCGCCGGTATCGCCATCGGCTCCCAGGCCGGTGCCGCGCTGAAAAAGTGCGTGCTGGAACTGGGCGGCTCCGACCCGTTCATCGTGCTCAACGACGCCGACCTCGACGCCGCCGTACAAGCTGCGTTGATCGGCCGCTTCCAGAACAGCGGCCAAGTCTGCGCTGCCGCCAAGCGCCTGATCATCGAAGCCGGCGTGGCAGAAGCCTTCACCGCCAAGTTCCTCGAAGCCAGCCGCGCGCTGGTGATGGGCGACCCGACAGACGCCAGCACCTACATCGGCCCGATGGCCCGCTTCGACCTGCGCGACGAGCTGCACGGCCAGGTCCAGGCCACCCTGGAAGAAGGCGCGACCCTGCTGCTGGGCGGCAACAAAGTCCCAGGCGCAGGCAACTACTATGAGCCCACCGTACTGGCCAACGTCACCGACCAGATGACCTCGTTCAAACAGGAACTGTTCGGCCCCGTCGCCTCGATCATCACCGCCCGCGATGCCGACCACGCCGTGGCACTGGCGAATGACAGCGAGTTCGGCCTGACCGCGAGCATCTTCACCACCGATGCGGCGAAAGCGCGCGATATCGCCAACCGCCTGGAAACCGGTGGGATCTTCGTCAATTCGTTCAGTGTCTCCGACCCTCGGGTCGCGTTTGGCGGGATCAAGAAGAGTGGCTTTGGCCGGGAGCTGTCGCACTTTGGCGTGCGCGAGTTCTGCAATGCGCAGACTGTGTGGCTGGATCGTAAATAAACCAGGCAACCAGTGCCGCCGCCTTCGCAGCCTCGCTGGCGCTCGACAGCTCCCACAGGGATTGGCTGTGTCCGTGAGACCTGGGTCCGAACACTGTCAGCCCTACCAACACAGTCCAACTGTGGGAGCTGGCTTGCCTGCGATAGCGGTCTGTCAGTTAAAGAGATGCAAGCTGACCCGCCGCCATCGCAGGCAACCCAGCTCCCACACAAGCCAGTTCCCTCAGAGATCGCATTTGTTCTGCGATTTCCCCGTTGCAACTCCCCCTTCGCAGCCTGATCGACTACCATGGCGCGCCGGTTCCCGAAGGGGACTAACAGGGAATCCGAAGCGCGCCCCATCGCGCCAATCGGAACTGCCCCCGCAACTGTAGGTGCCGAGCCTGCTCCCCACTGCCACTGGACACTGTCCGGGAAGGCCGGAGCGAGGCGACGACGCACCAGTCAGGAGACCTGCCGGCCCAGCGTTATCACCAACCGGCGGGGTGTCCGGGAAGGACATCCTTGCGCGGCCCCGGCGGCCGTATCCGTGGGTGTATTTCCACTACCGTACCTCCCCAGTCCACTGTACGGTCCCAACGGAGATTGCCCCATGCTGCCACGCGTTACCGCCCTGCTCACCGGCCTGGGTTTCTGTGCCCTGGCCCACGCCGCGCCGACCCACTACCCGCTGACGCTGGAAAACTGCGGCAGCACCCTCACCTTCCAACACGCCCCCGCGCGCAGCGTGACCATCGGCCAGGCCGCCACCGAGATGCTCTACGCCTTGGGCGTGGGCGAGAAAGTGGTCGGCACGTCGCTGTGGTTCAACAACGTACTGCCGCAGTTCAAGACCCTGAACGACGGCATCGAGCGCCTGGCCAATAACGAGCCGAGCTTCGAAGCGGTGATCGCCAAGCGCCCGCAACTGGTGGCCGCCGAGCTGGAATGGGTGGTCGGCGCGCAAGGCGTGGTGGGTACCCGCGAGCAATTCCATGAGCTGAAAATCCCCACCTACCTGCTGCCCTCCGACTGCGAAGGCAAAGACAACCTGGTGGGCGCCGACGGCACGCGGCTGGAACCGTTTCGCATCGACACTATCTACAAGAGCATCAGCCAGCTGGCGGCGATTTTCGACGTACAGGATCGTGGCCAACAGCTGAACGACGAGCTCAAGGCGCGCCTGGCCAAGTCCGTGGCCACCGTGCAGAGCAAGGGCCTCAAGCAGGCCAGCGCGCTGGTGTGGTTCTCCAGCGCCGAGATGGCCAGCGATCCGTACGTGGCTGGGCACAAGGGCATCCCCGAATTCATGCTGCAAACCCTCGGCTTGCATAACGTGGTGCAGTCCGATGAAGAATGGCCCGCCGTTGGCTGGGAAACCATCGCCAAGGCCAACCCGACCTTCCTCGTCATCGCCCGCATGGACCGCCGCCGCTACCCCGCCGACGACCATGAAAAGAAACTCGCCTTCCTGCGCAGCGACCCGGTCACGCGCAATATGGACGCGGTGAAAAACAACCGCATCATCATCCTCGACGCCCTGGCGTTGCAGGCCAGCATCCGCATGTTCGATGGCCTGGAACAACTGGCCACGGCCATCGACGGCTACGACCTGCCGCAATGATCCGTCCCCTGATCGCCCTGGCCCTGCTGTTGCTCGCCGTACTCGCCGGCGTGGCCATCGGCGAAACCGCCATCTCGCCGCAGGTCGTGCTGCAGGTGCTGGCCAATAAACTGTGGGGCGCCGGCTACGTGCTGGACCCCATCGACGAAGGCGTGGTGTGGAACTACCGCCTGACCCGCGCCCTCGTCGCCGCCGCGTGCGGCGCCGGGCTGGCGACCTGCGGGGTGATCTTGCAGTCGCTGCTGCGCAACCCATTGGCCGACCCCTACCTGCTGGGCATCAGCGCCGGGGCCTCGACCGGTGCGGTCTTGGTGGCGTTGATCGGCGTGGGCGGTGGCTTGATTTCGTTGTCGGCGGGTGCATTTGTCGGCGCCATGGCCGCGTTCGCCCTGGTGATATTGCTCGCGCGGGCCAGCGGTTCGTCCAGCGGCACCGGGCAGATCATCCTCGCCGGTATTGCCGGTTCACAGCTGTTCAATGCGCTGACCGCGTTCCTCATCACCAAATCCGCCAGCTCCGAACAGGCGCGCGGCATCATGTTCTGGCTGCTGGGTAACCTCAGCGGCGTGCGCTGGCCGTCGGTATGGCTGGCGGGGCCGGTGGCGCTCGTGGGCTTGGCGGTGTGCCTGTGGCACCGTCGTGCGCTGGATGCGTTCACCTTTGGCAGCGACTCGGCGGCGTCCCTCGGCATCCCGGTGCGGCGCGTGCAGTTTGTGCTGGTGGGCTGCGCGGCGCTGGTGACGGCGGTGATGGTGTCGATTGTCGGCTCCATCGGTTTTGTCGGGCTGGTGATTCCCCACGCGGTGCGCCTGTTGCTGGGCACCGGGCATTCGCGCTTGCTGCCGGCCAGTGCGCTGGGCGGTGCGCTGTTCTTGATTGCGGCGGATGTGCTGTCGCGCACCTTGATCAAGGGCCAGGTGATTCCGGTCGGCGTGGTCACCGCGCTGGTCGGCGCGCCGGTGTTTGCGCTGATTCTGATCGGGCGGAGGAACGCACGATGAGCATGCTCAGTTGCCGCGGCCTGGGCTTCAAGGTGCGTGACGCCGAGTTGCTGAGCGATATTCATCTGGACGTGGCGCGAGGGGAAACCCTCGGCATTGTCGGGCCGAACGGTTCCGGCAAATCCACCTTGCTCAAGCTGCTCGCCGGGTTGCGCACGCCAGCATGCGGCGAAGTGCGCCTGGGCGGCCAACGCCTGGGTGAGCTGTCCCGCCGCGCCATCGCGCAACAACTGGCGGTGGTGGAGCAACAAGCCGACACCGACGACGCCATCCGCGTATTCGACGCCGTGGCCCTGGGCCGCACGCCCTGGCTGTCGGCGCTGAGCCCGTGGTCCGCTGACGACGACAGCATCGTGCGCCAGGCCCTGCACGACGTGGACGCCACCCACCTGAGCCAACGTGCGTGGCGCAGCCTCTCCGGCGGCGAGCGCCAGCGCGTACACATCGCCCGCGCCCTGGCGCAGCGGCCGCAGATTCTGTTGCTGGATGAGCCGACCAACCACCTGGATATCCAGCATCAGCTGGCGATTTTGAAAGGTGTGCAGGCGCTGCCGGTGACGACGTTGATTGCGCTGCATGATCTGAACCAGGCGCTGACGTGTGATCGCCTGGCCGTGCTGGATCGCGGGCGGTTGGTGGCGTTGGGCAAGCCTCTGGACGTGCTGACGCCGCAGCGGTTGCAGGAGACGTTTGGGGTGCAGGCGCATTACCTGACGGACCCGTTTGATGGGGCGCAGATCTTGCGGTTGCGTTCGAACTAAAGGCTTCACACCATTCAAAATGTGGGAGCTGGCTTGCCTGCGATAGCGGTCTATCAGTTAAAGAGATGCAAGCTGACCCGCCGCCATCGCAGGCAAGCCAGCTCCCACATTAGATCTGCGGTGTTCGTTGCATATGCGTTGTCTGCCAAACCGGATCGACCTCGATGTCGATTACTTCAAACCCCTGCCGAAGCCAAAAATCAATCGCCCCCGGCAAAAACGGGTGGGTATGCAAATACATCACCTCCACCCCCTCCGCCTGCGCCGTTGCCTCCAATGCGCGATATAACGCCCCCGCCAAGCCAAAGCGCCGAAACGCCGGCAGCACAAACAAGCGCACCACTTCCACCGTCTTGCGGCCCAGGTAATTGAGCTGGGGAAACCGGTTGTCATACGGCAGGTAGCCGACAGCCGCGACGATTTGACCGTCATGACAGGCGATCAGAAAGCGCCCGTCACCTTGAAGGTAGGTCGCCTCAAATTGCGCCAGATCATTCGGCGTACTGGAATCGCTGAGCTTGGGAAACATCTCGGCGCGGGCCTGTTGTACAAAGGCCAGCACCTCTGAAACATCATCCGCTGCAACCGGGCGGATGCTGAAAGGGTCTTCAATGGAGGTCTTGCCCACTATCCACTGGCGCCCATGAGCCAACACCTTACTCGCCATACCCACCGGAAAATGAATAAACCCATGGGCCGCCTCCGGCACCAGGTGTACCTGCGCGCCCGGCCATCGCTCAGCGATCAGCAGCGTGTCGTCCTTGAGCGGGTCCAATTCCCCCACAAACATCAACGCCGGCGGCAAGCCGGTGAATTCGCCATACAGCGGTGACAACGGCGGCTGCCGACGCTCATCGTCACTCAGCCCCGGTGTGAGCAGGCGCAGCGCGTCGACCATGCCGGGGCCGTCCAGCAGCAACGTGTCGGGTCCTGCGGCGCGCACGCTGGGCGTGCCCGTGAGGTCGTAGACGCCGTAATACAGCAGTGCGCCGCGGACGCGCTTGAGCAACTCCGGCCATTGCTTCAACGCCAGCAACGTCGCCACCGCCAGGTGCCCGCCGGCCGATTCGCCGACGATGATCACCGGCAGCCCCGCAAACTCATCGGCGCTCAGCAACCAACGCGCGGCCGTGAGGCAATCGTCCATCACGCCTTGCACCGGCGTATCCACCGCCAGCCGATAATCCACCGACACCACTGCCACGTCGCAGGCGTTGACCATGCCCAGGTTGAGGTCGTCATCCATCTGCGCATTGCCGATCACCCAGCCGCCGCCGTGAATATCCAGCACCACGCCCCTGGGTTTGCCGCTGGGGCGCAGGATGCGCACGGGCACCGAGCCGGCGTGCCGGGTTTCAGCCGCAGGGGCGCGCTTCAACCGTTGACCGGCACGCAGCAACGCCTGGATCACACGCGGCGTCACGCGATTGCGGATCTTGAAGCGCGGCAACCAGGCGAGCTTCTTGTTGAAGCGGCGCATCTCGGCCAGTTCGGTTTCGCTGGCGGGCCAGAAGTTGTGAGTCATCAGCGGTTATTTCTCAAAATGGAGAAATTCAACGCCGCCGCCACACACAGCCACGCCAGATACGGGAACAGGATCAACCCGGTGATCAGATCCAGGCGCACCGCCAACACCACCATCGCCGCCACGGTCAGCCACAGCACCGCCAGAATCACCATCCCCGCGAGGATGCGGTGCGCGCCGAAGAACACCGGCGTCCACAACGTGTTCAAGGCAATCTGCGCCGCCCACAGCGCCAGCACCACTTGGCTGTCCGGGATCAGGCTGAGGCGGTAGCCGGCCCAGGCCAGCAGCAGGTAGATCAGCGTCCACGCCACCGGGAACAACCAGTTGGGCGGGGTGAAGCTGGGTTTGACGAGGGATGCGTACCAGGCGCCGGGTTTGAACAGCATACCGGTGCTGGCGGCAGCGGCGCAGGCGAGCAGGAAGATGAAGAAGGTCATGGTCGGTCCTTGGCTGGGCGTTTCAACTTGGACGTGTGGGGGGCGGGTAAAAGTTCATTGCCGATTGGGGCTGGGGCGGGTTGTGATGTTGCCTGGGCTGGCGCCATCGCAGGCAAGCCAGCTCCCACATTTAGCGGTGTTCACAGATCAAAATGTGGGAGTTGTCGAGCTTTAGCGAGGCTACGAAGGGATCACCGCGCACTATCTGCCGCCCCCCCCTACCCGCATCGCCCTCGGTGCTAAGTGGCCCCCACAATCCTGAGCCAAGGCCACCGCTCCTGATAACTCCTGGCCTTGCGCGCAAACAATTCCGGCTCCGGGTGCAACGGGTTGATCCGCAGCACACCCTGCTCCACATCCGCCAACCCATACGGCGCATACACCTCGCCCGTCGCCACTTCCAGCCCGATACAGGTGCCCGCCACCAGGTAGCGATCAATCCCCTGCCGGGCCGTGAGCAATTGCGGATACGGCCGGCCAAACCGCTGGTCATACCAAAGATGCACCCGCGCTTGGTTCTTCACTTCAACGTTGACGCCCAGATCCTTGAATAACCCCTCAGCCGCGCGAATCACCACGTCCTCGGCTTCGTAGGACAGGTCTGTGTCGAAGTAGAAAACGTCGTAGTCCTTTACGCCCTGGGCAGCAGGCAGGTTCGACTGGTGATTCCACACCGCCTGAAACAGGCAGCCTGCGGTGAGAAAACACTGGTCCAGGCCAAGGGCCGGCAGGCGTGCAGTGATCTCGGCGTTGATCGGGTTGGCCATGGCCAGGTCGAGCAGGGTTTTGACGGTCAATGTCATGTGTACTCCTTGGACACTTTATGTGTTGGAGCCTGCGACGCTACACCACCGCGTGGAAGTTTTCGTTACGGTAAGACGCCGCAGCTTCCCCTGTGGCGAGGGAGCTTGCTCCCGCTGGGGTGCGAAGCGCCCCCATCGGCCACTGAGGTGGGTGATTTAGCCCTTCAACTCACTGGCCCGATGCGCCGCCGCATCGTCATACGCCACGTACAACGCCTCGGCGATCTGGCTTTTGATGGCCTTGGTCGATTCCAGACCGAGCACAAACCCTTCGGCCTTGCCGCCCGCGCGGTTGAGTTCTTCATGGGTGGAAGCGCCGGTGATGGCGTCCAGCAGCTTGCTGGCGTGTGGGCCTACGCCTTTGGGCAGGCTGATTTGGTCGATGGACATGGGCGGTGCCTTTATAAAGAAGGATCGGTAGCACGTGGAACCGCTGCCGGGGGTCGCATGGTAGACCGATATAGGCCTCAAGGGGGTGTTTTCATGAACCCGGTGATTGCGCAGACGTTTGAGCTAGAAGAGGTGCAGGAGGCCCATCGGTATTTGGAGGCAAATCAGCAAAGCGGCGAGATTGTGGTGACGGTTTAGGCTTCTGCGGTTAGCTGGGCTGCCAGCCGTGCCACTGTGAGCGGTACGGCTGCTTTCACAACGCGTATAGAACGTAACGAATCCCCATCCACATAAATATTTGAAGCCAAAAAAGCTCCGGCCATATCACCCAGCGCTTGAGAGAAAGAGGAACTGAAGCGATCTCCTTTTCGCTCACATCGCCTAGCCGGATATAACTTTTTGGAAACGTCAAAAAGCAGGAAATCTGCCCCATGCGCAGTGCTTTATCCATCGGCCGATTGCCCGGCCAACGTTGCTTGTTCAGTTGAACAATTTCATTGTTCTCAAAATACTTCTCCAGCATTTCAAGCTTGAAATAGTGCGTGTACAGCAGCAACGCCACACCAATGAGTGACTCAACGCCCACGAGCCAGGTGATGAACCTGTAGCCGGCTATATCCATAGATCAACACCTAAATACAGTTCGATGGCGGCTGCGCGCCGGGGCGCCCTTGGGCGCACCGGCTTTAGGCTCCACCGGTCTTCACAGCTTGTACAAGACGTAATGAAGCCCCATGCACATAAACATTTGGTACAAAAAGTAATACGGCCACGTCGCCCAACGCTTGAGGGAGAGTGGAACGGAGGCAACCTCCTCTTCAGTCACATCCCCTAAGCGGATATAGCGCTTGGAAAGCGACAGAAAGTTAGAAATCTGCCCCATACGGAATGCTCTATGCATCGGCAGTTTGCTGGGCCAACGTGTTTTGTTGAGCTGGACGATTTCGTTGTCTTCAAAGTACTTTTCCAGCTCTGGAAGCTTCACGTAATCCGCGTACAGCACCAACGGGATCGCAATCAGAAACTCAACACCAATGAGCAATGTGATGAGCTTTTCGCCTGTCAGATCCATAAGTCGACACCCATGTACAGCACTGTTGCCAGCCGTGCCACTGTGAGTGGCACGGTTGCGAACGTTGTTATTACAGCTCGTAAAGAACGTAACGAATCCCCACCCACGCAAATGCCTGTATCACAAAGTAATCCGGCCAAGTCGCCCAACGCTTTAGGGATAACGGAACGGAGGCGATCTCTTCTGCGCTGACATCGCCTAACCGGATATAGCTTTTTGGAAAAGTCAGGAACAGCGAAATTGGCCCCATCCGCATCGCCCTATCCATGGGCCGATTGCCCGACCAAATACGATTGTTGTATTGAACCACTTCATTGTTCTCGAAATACTTTTGCAGCTTTTCAAGCTTGAAGTAATGCGAATACAGCAGCAGCGCACAACCGATGATGATCTCGATAAAGGCGAGGATGGTGATGAATCGGTAGCCGGCTATATCCATAAGTCATCACCTACATACAACGCGTCGCCGAACTCAGCGCCAAAGCCGCCGAATGTCTTCCCTCCCGAATACCCGCCCGCTGCACCACCTATTACTCCGCAAGTCAGTGCCCCAGCCCCTCGGGTAGCAATGCCCAAAAAGATGCGGCACAACGCTGGCCCAACCCGACCGCCGATCGCGCCACCGGCAGCTGCCCCAGCAACTCCACCCACTAGTCGGCCTCCTTCAACAAACTGTGCCTTGCGACACTGCGCCTCCCGCCCCAACGTACACGCCTCCTTCACCTCCAACCCCGCCACCGTCATATCCAACGCCAACCCGATATAAGTTCCCTTGCGCAAATGCCGCGCCACGCCCGCCATACGTTCAAGACGCTCCGCATAACCCCTAATCTCCCCTTTATCCAAAAAACGCTTGGTAGAGATCCCCAGAATCCACTTCAACGAACTCCCACCGCGCAACCCCGTGCCCAACCGCGCCGCGCCCTGGAGCTGGTTATTCAACTGTTTCAACAACACTTCGCGCTGCCGAAAAAACGTCTCCCGGTCCACCCCGCCACTTTTGTACCGCGCGTAAGCCTGCTGAATCTGCTCCATGGTGTGGCGCACGTCTTTGAGATGCGTACTCCAGGCCGACGCCGCACTGCCGACGCCCAACGACGTGTAACCCAATACGCTTTGCAGCAAATCGTATTCACCGGCGGTGATCTCCGTCACGTACGGGTCAAGCTCCAGCGAGCGGCTGATCCTCTGCGCTTCCTTCATGTGCCAGGCCTCTTCGGCCGTGCTTTCCAGGGTCGTGTTGCTCGGCACGATGATCATGTGGCCGGCGTCGACAAAAAGCCTGGGCAGGTGCGCGTTCAGCGCATCGAACTTGCGCACGGCCATCGGCGATGCCCCGCTGAGGTACCTGGCCTTGAGGCTCGCGTGGTCGCTGAGTCGCGGGTTGATATGGGTCTTTAACATGGCGCAATTCCAACCTCGAAATAACGGAGAGGTCGGAATATAAAAGCGGCGTTTTCTGATTGGGCGGGGATTGGGGGGCGGGGTTGAATTTCAGAAAGGGGCTACAGGGAGCCCGACCAATACCTACAGCAATGGCGCAAAAACTCAGCCACTGAGCCCAGCATTTGCGCAGTTGAAGCAAGGATAAGTCCCAAAGCCATCCGGCACCTTGCTCCGTTGCCTACGCCTGCGTCAGAATCCGCCGGCTTGTGCGCTGGGGTGGTCGAATCTAAGGTTGCGCGGTCGCTGAATTTCTCGGTGATCGGGTTTAGTAGCCCGGATCGGTTATCTACATGTGCACAAGCTTCATCAGTCAGACATTGCGTCTGTGCTTGATGGCGGCTGTACGCAGGGCGTCCTCGGACGCGCCGGCTTTAGATATCCACCGGTCTACTAACCTGCGTACAGCTGCCACCCACTCGTTTAGTAGCGGGGAGGTGGTGGCATAAGCCAGGATATCTTTTATGACTAATGTCGCACCGGATCCAACTGCTCTCTTCTGCGTTGCTCCAGACGCACGCAATGAAGCCCTCATTACCAATAGTTATGAGATCTTTAGTTCGGTCAGCACCCTTTTGCTCGACCTTTCCGAAGACCTGAGTGGTAAACACCGTGACATTGCGCTAGCGATTCACCAACTGAGTGAACTGGGGGTATTGCTCACTGCTCGACTCCTTGACCACAATTCACCCTCCACAGACTAGTTACCAGCCTCCAAATTCGCCCCACAGGTCGCCGAGTCATCGCATGCATCGCGGTGACTCGGCGATTTTTTATTGGGTGAACGCCCCTAAGGGTCCTAAATCGATGTTCACAGCGGCATAGTTAAAATTTCCTAACCGGTCGCGCCTATTCATTTGCCCCCCCAAAAGTAGCGATCCGTTCGGCCCAGCTCCAAGCCTCTCGTCAGGAAATGGGCTGCTCATTCTTACATCGTATAGACACCGATGATGTCAAAATGATAGCGTCCAAAAACCTAATATGGAGATTGGCCTGTGAGCATAAAAGTTTGTTTTCCACTGAACAGTTCCACTACTAGCGAAGATGTATTTCAAGAGTGCATTAACTGGATACTCGACTCACCATATACAAACTTCGCACAAGAAGAACTTTCAAAACTAGTAAGCTCCGAAGACTTTACTCATATCAAAAACCAAGAACATATTGAGTACTCCAGATCCGAAACCTCAGACCTTTTCGTCTCATCGCTGCGCTACATAAAATCTACTGATGTAGCTCAGTGGACAACCGAGATATCCTCCCGAGTTGAAAAAGACCAACATTGGATAAATGTAATTGCGAGTATAGTCACAAATACGGCTTCAAAGGAGCAGCCCGAAATCAAAAAGCCATTGATCGTTATCCGACTGATAAATCGTTTCGGAGGTGGCGATGATGGAGGAGTCCCAATAAGCATAAATCCAATTCTTCTGGACGAAACAAAAAACGGCAACGAAATCGCGACTGCAATCATCACAGCCAACAACACCTGCACTCTACCTATTGCCTACGTAAGCTCCACGAACAACGACAGGCATACTATTATCCCCGACAGACTCGCTAGAGCTTTGAGCGGTATGGCTCATATTGTGGTGGAGCCTAGCAGAGCTTTTTCACACAACCTCAGAAAAGATGTCGCTTCAAGAAATGTGTACGGTGGAGTAGTTGGGATTTACTGGCCAAAAGGGAGTGAGGTGACTCTGTTTCGAAGAGGAACTACAGACATAAAGACATTTGAAAAAGATATTTTCTCCACTATTTGCGAAGCCCTATCTGTCCTAATTTCTCCAAAAAAATGCAGCTGGGAGGAAGTTATCCTTGTCAAAAACAGAATTGCTATCGAAAACTTAAAAAGAGAAGGGATAAATGCAACTGAAGCCAACGACATTGTTTCACTATACGAACTAGAACTAACAGAAAAAACTGAAAACATTCAAGCACTAAATCGAGAAATAGATCGTCTCAGCGCACTACTACGAACACGAGAGGCTAAAACCCCCGTACAAGGTGGAATACTTATTGACACCGGAGACGAGGATGACTATTTCAATGACGAAATTCTAGCTATAGCGCTACATGCTTTTAAGGACTACGCTCAGAAAGGGGTACATCCAAATTCCCGGCGAGAACATGTTCTAAAAGCGATAATAAATAGCAACACCGCAAGTAACGCGCACGAACAAAGAACAAAATCACTCAAAGAAGTTCTGCGCGACTACCGCGACATGAATAAAAAAGTCAAAACAACCTTTGAAGGCCTTGGCTTCTCGATTAGCGCCGATGGCAAACATTGGAAAGTCACGTATCAAGACGACGAGAGATACACTTATATACTACCCAAGTCCGGCAGCGACTATCGTGGAGGCCTAAACGCCGCAGCAGATATCGCAAACATCGTTTATTAAAGTATTACTACCAGACATAAAACAGCTCACCATTATATAGGTGAGCTGTTTTATGTCTGCAGAGGCAGAGAAACCTTGACTACCTCCCCAACAACTCCCTAACCCTCCCCCCCAACACCTCCACCGCAAACGGCTTCGTCAACACCCCCATCCCCGCCCCCAACTGCCCATACCCCATCACCGCATTCTCCGCATACCCGGTAATAAACAACGTCTTCAACCCCGGCCTTAGCTCCATCCCCGCCTCGGCCATCTGCCGCCCATTCATCCCGCCCGGCAAGCCCACGTCCGTCACCAGCAGGTCAATATGCACATCCGAGCGCAGCAGTTTCAGTCCCGCCGCGCTGTCCGCCGCTTCAATCACGGTGTAGCCCAATTCCCCGAGCACATCCGCGAGCAGCATGCGCACGGTGGATTCGTCGTCCACCAGCAGCACGGTTTCGCCATGTTGGGCGACTTCAATCGTGGTCTGCCCCGGCGTCAGTTCATCCCCCGGCGCCGCGCCGTGGTGGCGTGGGAGGTAGAGGGACACGCAGGTGCCCTCGCCCACGGCGGACTGGATATGCACCTGCCCGCCCGACTGTTGGGCAAAACCGTAGATCATGGACAGGCCCAAGCCGGTGCCTTGGCCGATGGGTTTGGTGGTGAAGAAGGGCTCGAACACGTGGGCCATGATGTCTGGCGACATGCCGGTGCCGGTGTCGCTGACGCTCAGGCGCAGGTAGGGGCCTTCGGTTAGGTCGTGGGCGCGGGCGGTGTTGGCGTCGAGCCAGTGGTTGCTGGTTTGCAGTTGGATGCGCCCGCCTTCGGGCATGGCGTCGCGGGCGTTGATGCACAGGTTGAGCAGGGCATTTTCCAGTTGGCTGACGTCGACGAAGGCGGTCCAGGCGTCAACGGCGCCGAGGGTTTCGATCTGGATGCCGGGGCCGGCGGTGCGTTGGATGAGTTCGGCCATGCCGTACATCAGGGTGTTGACGTTGGTGGCGCGCGGTTCCAGGGTCTGGCGGCGGGAGAAGGCCAGCAGGCGTTGGGTGAGGACGGCGGCGCGTTTGGCCGAGCCTTGGGCGGCGACCATGTATTTGTCGACATCGCTGAGGCGGCCTTGGCTGATGCGCCGGTTCATCAGTTCGAGCGCGCCGGAGATGCCGGCGAGCAGGTTGTTGAAGTCGTGGGCGAGGCCACCGGTGAGTTGGCCGACGGCTTCCATTTTCTGTGACTGGCGCAGCTTTTCTTCGGCCTGCATGAGCATGGCGGTGCGTTCGGCCACGCGTTGTTCAAGGGTTTCGTTGAGGGCGCGCAGTTGGGCTTCGGCGTCGCGCAGGGCTTCGTCGGCGATGGTGCGTTCCAGCAGGTCGGCGGCTTGGCGGGCGAGGATGTCGAGCAGGCGCAGGTCGCGTTCGGACGGTTGGTGCGGCGCGCTCCAGTGGGTGGAGATCATGCCGAGCAGGCGCCCGTCGCGCGAGCGCAAGGGGGTGGTCTGGGCCGAGCGGATGCCCGCGCGACGGAAGGCGATCAGGTCTTCGGTGCCGGCAATGTCGGCCCATTCTTCGAAGTCGGGGATGATGGCGCGCTGGCCCAGTTGCAGGGCCATGGTGCAGCTGCTGTAGGCCATTGGGCTCACCCATTGCCAGAATCCTACGGCCTCGGGCGGCAAGCCCCGTGAGCACAGCAGTTGCAGTTCGCCGCCATGGCCGGAGGGATGGCCTTGGGGGCAGAGCAGCTGCATGGTGCCGAATTGCGAGCCGGTGATGGACACGGCGGCATCGACGATCTTGCCATAGAGGGCCTCGAGGTCTTGCTCGCCGATCAGGTCCAGGCTGATGCGGTGCAGGAACTCGATGTCCGACAGCGCGGTTTCCGAGTCGCGGGAAGATCCACGGGGGAAAGCGGCCGGGAAGGCGGTGCGTAGGGTTTTCATGGGTGGGCTCCGGGGAGCTGGCGTTGAGCTATCAGCAGGTTATCAGCAAAGCTGTGACCGCGCGAAACAGGGAGACGTTCGGCGGTGCACCCTTTCTTTTGCCCTGGCTCAACTGTGGATCGGCAACGCCAACCCAAACACCACGAAGAACCCACCACACACCTTATTGAACCGCCGTCCGGTTCGTGCCAACCAAGGCCGCACGCGGTGGGCAGCGCTGGCCACCAGGTATTCAACGCAGAATTCCACCACGGCGTAGGTCAGGGCAATGGCCGCCGTCTGTGCGATAAGGTTTCTGTGGGGGTCGAGAAAAGGCGGAATAAACGCCGTAAACAGCAGCAACGCCTTGGGATTCGAAAGGGCCGACACCAATCCTTGGCGGAACAGCGACCAACGCCGCAAATGAGGCATGCCGGCCATCTCCAGGCTGACGGGCGCGGATCGCCACAGCCCGAAGCCCAGCCACACCAGATACAGCCCGCCCCCAATCTTCAAGGCCGTGAACCAGCCGGCCGAAGCCTGGATCAACGCGCCAAGGCCCAACGCGCACAGCGACAGCACAAAGGCAAAGCCGAGCACGCCGCCGCTGATGGTGAACAGCGTCCGGCGTCGCCCGTGAATCGCGCCGTGGGTCAGCGCCAGCAAGGCATTGGGCCCCGGCACGACCGCGATGCCGCAGCAGGTAATCAGGTACAGCAACCAGGTGTCGAAGGGCATGATCAGGTCCGATAGAGGTCGATTTATGCCCGCATCTTGCAAGCGAACAACTACCCTGAAAAGCGCATAATTCACACTTCAGTCATTCGATTAACGAATAGAGGTCCGCGCGATGCCTTCCAGCGATTTGCAGATTGATTGGCTCAAGTGTTTTGTCGCCGTGGTGGACGCCGGTTCGCTGTCGGGCGCGGCCCATGAGGTCAACCGTTCGCAGTCGGCCGTGAGCATGCAGATGAAAAAACTCGAAACCGCGCTGGGCCGGCCCCTGTTGAACCGAGGCCCACGCCACTTGCAACTGACCGATGATGGCCAGACGCTGCTGGGCTACGCGCGGCGCATGCTGGCGCTGCACGCCGAGACCCAGGCGGCGTTTCACGGGGAGGCGTTGACGGGGCGCATCCGCCTGGGCGTGGCCGAGGACTACGCCGCCAAATACCTCACGCCGCTGCTCAAACGCTTTGCGCCGCGCCACGCGGGCGTAGACATCGAACTGACCTGCGAACAATCGACCGCACTCATCCCACGGCTGCGCAGCGGCGATCTTGATCTGGCGCTGGTGTCCAGGGACTCGCCGCAAAGTGGCACGTTTCTGTTCCATGAGCCGATGGTCTGGGTGGGTTCCCCGCAGTTTGAACTGTGGCGGCGCGACCCGGTGCCGATTGCCGTGTACGAAAGCGCCAGCCTGGCGCGGCGTTATGCGGTGAACTCACTGGCCCAGCAGGGTCGCCAGTTCAAGGTGGTGTACAACAGCTCCAGCCTGGCTGGCCAAGTGGCGGCCGTTGAAGGCGGGCTGGCGATTGCCGCAATCACGCAGTGCACCGTACAGGCATCGCTTCAGGTCTTGGGCAGTGAGCACGGCCTTGGAAACATCGACCCCATGGAGGTGTCGATTCTACGCAGCCGAGCCTCGCGGGGGGCCAAGGCGGTCAATAGCCTGCATGCATTCATCATCAGCGCGCTGAGGCAGCATGGGTGATGCCCGAACGCCTGCCCGCTATTTCGGGCAGCTTCCGACAACAAGTACGCCGCCGCAATTATTCAGGTCACGCACCTTATCAATGGGCACGTTATAGCTGCCATCGGTGGCCCGGCTGTATTCAAAAACGCTGGGAAGTGCATTGGTTTTCGGCGATTTTGGGCCTCCACCCTCGGCACAGCTTTGCCGAAGCGTGCACATATCGCCTTGCCGTTCCGTCCACCCCCAGCCAGCGCATGTTGCGTAAGCCTGGCTTTTGTACCATGCGTCTTGACACGCCTTATCGTGGGTCTCCCCAAACCCGAACGCTTGCGAGGCCATCAGAACCAAGGGGGTTGCACCTACTGTCAGCAAGATTTTTACGCGCTTCATATTTATCCACCCGGCTAAGTAGCAACGATGTCTTCCTGGTCAGGGTATTCATGACCCCAGCAAGGCGCTCTACAACTAATTGGAAATTCGTCGCGGCTGAAACTGCCCCCAGACCCTGCTAACCTGCGGCCCTTGCCTTCAACTGGAGCTTTCCGTGGCCCTCTCAAAACGCGACAGCGCCCGTATCGAACGCGGCCTGGTCGCCGCGCTCACCGAAGCTTGCGAAACCGCCAAAGCCGAAATCCCCGGGTTCGACTGGCTGACCCACACCGTCAACTACGCCGACTTCCCCCAAAGCCTGATCATCACCTGGGTCTTCGACACCCGCGCCAACAAGGATCACGCCCTGGCCACCGGTGTGGATGCACGCATCCGCGAACTCACCGCCATCGCCCTGCTGGCCGCCGATATTCCGCCTGTGCCGCTGAAGCGTTGCGTACAACTCGACTCGGAAGAGGCGTGCCAATCCCAGCACGGCGGCAACTGGCGCTTGCGCTTGACCCGCTCAGCCAACTAGAGCCCGTCGCCCAACGCCTGGGCAATACCTCGCCATTCGCCAAGGAAATCCCGCCCCATGAAGTTGCCGTTTTCCGCCGCTGCCCTAGCCGCCACCCTGCTGCTGCCCACCCTCAGCCACGCCGCCGATGCCGCGTTGACCGACACGCTCAAGGCCTTCACCCGCTGCGATGCGAGTTTCTTCAGCAGCCTGAACACTCACCGTGACGCCTGGCAGGCCTACGCGCCGCTCAAGCAGGAAAAAACCTTCACCTGGATCGCGGTCAGAAACCGTACCGATCACAAGGCCAGCTTGGTGCCGATCAGCGCGCCGCCCATCGCCGGCTTGAAGCTGTTGTCTTATTACGACGAAGTCACCGACCTCGGACCGCTGGGACTGTTTTATTACTGGGGCTTTATTGTCGACGGCGGTGTGAACGAGGTCGCCCAGCGCCTCGCGCCGCTGCTGGAGCAACCCGGCGCGCTGCAAAAAGGCGACGGGGAATACACCCGCAGCGAACTCAAGGTGGGCGAAGGCTGGCAGTTGATCAAACCGCAGCCGGGCAAGGCACCGGGGATACGCCAGGTGGAACGGGTTCTGATCGTCGAGCCGGAGGGCAAGCAAGGCACGCAGTCGCGGGTGAGTTGTTCGGTACAGGGTGGCGTCAACGCCGGGCTGCTGGCGCGGTTGCGGCCGGACATCGCGCCGGTGGATTACCCGCGCACGCAAGCCGAAACGAATATCGGCGATGTCGAGGTGCCGGCCAGCGTGCTCCAGCAGCTTGGCGCACCGCTGCTGCAACCGAAATTCAAGACGCTGAGCTACACCTACCTGTCGAAGAAAGGCGACGGCAGCAAGGACCTGCCGACGTCGGTCACGTTCAAGGCCGAGGGTGGTTTGCTGGTGAAGAACGAGGTCTATGGCCAGACCTTCAACGTTGATCGCCTGACCCAAGCAGACCTGATCCAGCTGAAATCAAAAATGAACGGCGTCGGCGATGGCCGCGTGCTGCAAACCCGGGAAGCCGAGCTGCACGTGCCGGCCAGCTGGACGCCGGGCCAGACGCTGACGGCGCAATTGCGCATGGTCAACCTGCCCGCCCGGCCCACCGACAAGCCCATCGAAACGTCGTTGACCTGCACGATTGGCGCACGCATTCCGGCACGCCAGGTGTTTGCCGCGTTGACGGGCGACGCGATCAAACTGGCCTGCGACCAGGGCGACTACAAGACCTCACGCGTATTTATCGAAGACCTGGGCATTGCCCTGACATTGGAATCGACGTCGAGCCAGACGCATTATGTGAACCAATACACGGCGTTTGACGTGGTGCGTTAACCGGCCGTTTTCTCAACCCAGCCTCTGAAGCGAGTATCAACCTTGGAACGATATGAAGCGCTGGTCATCGGCCTTGGCGCCATGGGTGCCGCCACGGTGTACCAACTGGCCAAAGCCGGGGCAAAGGTCGCCGGCATCGACCGTCACCACCCGCCCCACACGCTGGGCTCAAGCCATGGCGACACGCGCATCACCCGCCTGTCGGTGGGCGAAGGCGCGCAGTACGTGCCGATCGTGCGTCGCTCACATCGCATCTGGCGCGAGCTGGAGACGTTGTCCGGGGAGGCCTTGTTCGAGCAGTCGGGGCTGTTGGTGCTGACGTCCCACGCGGATTTCGACCCCAGCGATGCCAACGACTTCACCCTGCGCACCCTTGGCCTGGCGCAAACCTACGGGATCGCCCACGAGGTGCTGGACGCCACGCAGATCCGCCAGCGCTTCCCGCAATTTGCCCAGGTCACGGACAACGCCATCGGCTACTACGAGCCCGAAGGCGGTTTTGTAAGGCCTGAGCGCTGCATCGACGTGCAACTGCGGCTGGCCGAGCAACACGGGGCAACGCTGTACAAGGGCGAGACCGTGACCGATATCCGCTCGGATGCGCACGGCGTCACGGTGACCACCGACCAGCGCACCTTGCAGGCCGACAAGCTGGTGGTGAGTGCGGGCAACTGGGCCGGCGGTTTGCTCGGTGCGCCGTTTGACCGGCTGCTCAGCGTGTATCGCCAGCAGTTGTTCTGGTTCGCAACCGAGCCCGACGCGCAGCTGGTGGGGGCGTCGCCGACATTTATCCTCACCCATGGCCAGGACCAGACCAACTATGGTTTCCCGGCCTTGCCTGGCGAGGGCAGCTTGAAGGTGGCTACGGCGCAGTATCACACCGCTTCGACGCCCGAGACCCTGGACCGCAGCGTCTCGCCTGCGCAAGCGCGCGAGATGTATGAGCAACAGGTGCAAGGGCGCATTGCCGGGCTCACGGCCGAGGTGGTCAAGGCGGCGGTGTGCGCCTACACGGTGACGCCAGATCATCACTTCATCATCGACGCGCACCCGACATTGCAGCACACACTGGTGGTGTCGCCCTGCTCGGGGCATGGCTTCAAGCATTCGGCGGCGCTGGGCGAGGCGTTTGCGCAGTGGTGCATGCGCGGGGAGAGTGAGCTGGATTTATCGTCGTTTTCGTTGCAGCGTTTCGACGATCAATAAGTGCGGGGAATGGGGGCACATTTGCCCCCTGAACCGCCTTACTTGGCGAACGCGTACTCGCCGCCCTGCTCCACCGCTTTGCGATAAGCCGGCCGCGCCTGGAATTTCTGCACCCAGGCGGCCAGGTTCGGATACGCCGGCAACTTGCCCTGGGCCCCGGCGACTTCGCCGATAAAGCTCATCTGGATATCCGCACCGCTCAACTCATCCCCCATCAGGTAGGGCGACTCGCCTAGGACGTCGTTCAAGTAGCCCAGGTAATTGGCCACTTCCGATTCGATCCGCGGATGCAACGGCGCACCCGCCTCGCCCAGGCGGCCGACGTAAAGATTGAGCATCAACGGCAGCATGGCCGAGCCTTCGGCGAAGTGCAGCCATTGCACGTACTTGTCGTAAGTGGCGGTGGCCGGATCGGGTTGCAGGCGACCTGCGCCATGGCGGCGGATCAGGTAATCGATGATCGCCGCGGACTCGATCAGCACCTGGCCGCCGTCTTCAATCACCGGGGACTTGCCCAGCGGGTGGATGGCTTTGAGCTCAGGCGGGGCGAGGTTGGTTTTCGGGTCGCGCTGGTAGCGCTTGATCTGGTACGGCAGGCCGAGTTCTTCGAGCAGCCAGAGGATACGTTGCGAGCGGGAATTGTTGAGGTGGTGGACGGTGATCATGGCAGGGCTCCGCAGGGCGAATGAAAGGGAGTGCAGCAGGAGACTACGCTATCTACCGGCCATTGAAGATCTAAATGTGGGAGCTGGCTTGTGTGGGAGCTGGCTTGCCTGCGATAGCGCCGTATCAGGCGACATCTTTGTCAGCAGTGCTGCCGCCATCGCAGGCAAGCCAGCTCCCACAGGGAATCACGCCAGCCGGAATCGCGCGGTGTTGTCACTTAGGGCCCGGCTGCCCTTGCACAAGGTATCTGAACAACGAAGATCAAAATGT
>NZ_ANNV01000149.1 GCF_000346755.1 Pseudomonas sp. CBZ-4
TGATGTACCGAGGTGCCTGCATCGCAGGCAAGCCAGCTCCCACATTTTTGATCACTTTTTGTCTGGGAATTCGGTGTGCAGCCTATCGAGCAGTTGGTCTTTTGCTTCCCACAGCTGGTTGATCCAACCCTGGAACGCCGTCCGATACTCCCCATCCTGCTCATAATTCTTGCCAATGAACTCGGCCGGGATCTGCACCTCTTCAAACTGCACCACAACGTCCTGCACATTCCCGCACAACAAATCCCAATACCCCGGGCGCCCAGCCGGATAGTGAATGGTCACATTGACCAATGACTTCAACTGCTCACCCATCGCATCCAGCACAAACGCAATGCCACCGGCTTTAGGCTTGAGCAGGTAGCGGAACGGCGATTTCTGCTGCGCATGCTTGCCCGGGGTGAACCGCGTGCCTTCGGCAAAGTTGAAAATGCCCACCGGGTTGTCGCGAAACTTCGCACAGGTCTTGCGCGTGGTTTCCAGGTCCTTGCCCTTCTTCTCCGGGTGCTTCTCCAGATACGCCTTGGTGTAGCGCTTCATGAACGGGAAGCCTAAAGCCCACCACGCCAAGCCAATCACCGGCACCCAGATCAGCTCCTGCTTGAGGAAGAACTTCAGCGGGCGAATGCGCCGGTTGAGCACGTACTGCAACACCATGATGTCGACCCAGCTCTGGTGGTTGCTGGTCACCAGGTACGAGTGCTGGTAATCCAGGCCTTCCAGGCCCTTGATGTGCCAGCGCGTGCGGCGCACCAGGTTCATCCAGCCTTTGTTGTTGGTCACCCAGGCTTCGTGGGTGTGGTTCATCAGCCATTCACTGAAGCGCTTGGCGAACGGCAATGCCTTGAACAGCGCGACGATAAACAGGAACGAACACAACAGGATCGTGTTCAGCGCCAGCAACAACGACGCGATCACCCCGCGCACGGCGGCAGGTAGAAAATCCAGCATTTAGATATCCATAGGTCGGTTGGCGGCTTGGATCGCAGTCAGTGCGATGGTGTACACGATGTCATCCACCTGGGCGCCGCGTGGCAGGTCGTTGACCGGTTTGCGCAGGCCCTGGAGCATCGGCCCCAGGCTCACGCAATCGGCGCTGCGTTGCACGGCCTTGTGGGTGGTGTTGCCGGTGTTCAGGTCGGGAAACACGAACACGGTGGCTTTACCGGCAACCAGGCTGTTCGGTGCCAATTGGCGGGCCACGTTTTCGTTGGCGGCGGCGTCGTATTGCAGCGGGCCGTCGATCAGCAGCGAGCTTTGCTGTTCGTGGGCGAGCAGGGTGGCTTCGCGGACTTTCTCCACTTCTTCGCCGCTGGCCGAGTCGCCGCTGGAATAGCTGATCATCGCCACACGCGGCGTGATGCCGAACGCGGCGGCCGAGTCGGCGCTTTGCAGGGCAATCTCCGCCAACTCGGCGGCACTTGGGTGCGGGTTCATCACGCAGTCGCCGTACACCAGCACCTGCTCCGGGAACAGCATGAAGAACACCGACGACACCAAGGTGCAGCCCGGCGCGGTCTTGATCAGTTGCAGGGCGGGGCGGATGGTGTTGGCGGTGGAGTGGATGACGCCGGAGACCAGGCCGTCCACTTCATCCAGCGCCAGCATCATGGTGGCGATCACCACGGTGTCTTCCAGTTGCTGCTCGGCCATCGGCGCGTTGAGGCTTTTGCTCTTGCGCAGGGCCACCATCGGTTCGACGTAGCGCTGGCGGATCAGGTCCGGGTCGAGAATCTCCAGGCCTTCGGGCAATTCGATGCCCTGGGCGCGGGCGACCGCTTCCACGTCCGCCGGTTTGGCCAGCAACACGCAACGGGCGATTCCGCGCGCCTGGCAGATCGCGGCGGCTTGCACGGTCAGCGGCTCGCTGCCTTCGGGCAGGACGATGCGCTTGTTGGCGGCCTGGGCGCGCTGGATCAGCTGGTAGCGGAACACCGCCGGCGACAGGCGCATCTCCCGTGGCGTGCCGCAGCGTTGGTGCAGCCAGCGCGCATCGAGGTGGCTGGCGACGAAGTCGGTGATGATCTCCGCGCGCTCGCGGTCATCGATGGGGATTTCCTTGTTGAGGCTATTGAGCTGGTTGGCGGTGTCGTAGGAGCCGGTGCTCACCGACAACACCGGCAGCCCGGCCTGGAACGCGCCACGGCACAGGTCCATGATGCGTGGGTCGGGCAGGGTGTCGCTGGTCAGCAGCAGGCCGGCCAGGGGCACGCCGTTGATCGCGGCCAGGCTGACGGCGAGGATGATGTCGTCGCGGTCGCCGGGGGTGACCACGAGCACGCCGGGCTTGAGCAGCTCCACGGTGTTGCGCATGGTGCGTGCGCAAATGATGATCTTGGTCATGCGCCGGGTTTCGTAGTCGCCGGCGTTGAGGATCTGTGCGCCCATCAGGTCGGCCACGTCACGGGTGCGTGGGGCGTTGAGTTCCGGCTGATAGGGAATGCAGCCGAGCAGGCGGAAATCACCGCTGCGCAGCAGGGGCGAATGTTCTTTCAGGCGCGCGGAGAAGGCTTCCATGCTTTCGTCGGTGCGCACCTTGTTGAGGATCACGCCGAGGACTTTCGGGTCTTTCGGGCCGCCAAACAGTTGGGCCTGCAATTCCACGCGGCCGGAGAGTTCGGTGAGCACTTCGTTTTCCGGGGCGGAGACCAGGATCACTTCCGCGTCGAGGCTCTTGGCCAGGTGCAGGTTGACCCGGGCGGCGTAACTGGCGCTGCGGGTCGGCACCATGCCTTCGACGATCAGCACGTCCTTGCCCACGGCGGCCTGTTGATACAGGGTGATGATTTCTTCAAGCAGCTCATCGAGCTGCCCGTCGCCGAGCATGCGCTCCACATGGGCCAGGCCCAGGGGCTGTGGCGGCTTCAAACCATGAGTGCGCGCCACCAGCTCGGTGGAGCGTTCGGGGCCGGTGTCGCCGGGGTGCGGCTGGGCTATGGGCTTGAAGAACCCGACTTTCAGTCCGGCCCGCTCAAGGGTGCGCACCAGCCCAAGGCTGATGGAGGTCAGACCCACACCAAAATCGGTGGGCGCGATAAAAAAAGTCTGCATGCGAATTCTCTGGAGGTGCATGGCTTGGGTGACGCTCTATGGCTGAGCGTCTACCGCGAATCAGGTGCCAAGGTTATCGTTATTCGTGCGCTTGCGTACACCAGCCGCAGGCAAAGGGCTGGCCTATTTTTTCCTGGCGCTGTGCGGGGTCGAGCACCCAGGCGCGGGACTGCCAGGGCGGCTGGTGGCGCAGGTGCTGGGTGTGGCCGCAAGACAGCTCGGCAACCCAGTGTTGGTCGTCGTCCTGGTGAAAACCGATGACCGTCGAGTCGCGTGTGCGACCCCGTCTGTCCGGGTTGTGTTCGCTTTCGGGCAAATCCTTGTTTAGACTTGTCCGTTCTTCATTCTTATGCAAAAGGTCTCGCCCCATGACGATCGCCGCTAACAAGGCTGTCTCCATCGACTATACCCTGACCAACGACGCTGGTGAGGTCATCGACAGCTCCGCCGGCGGCGCGCCGCTGGTCTACCTGCAAGGCGCAGGTAACATCATCCCAGGCCTGGAAAAGGCTCTGGAAGGCAAGAGCGTCGGTGATGAACTGACCGTTGCCGTAGAACCTGAAGATGCCTACGGCGAGTACTCGGCCGAACTGGTCAGCACCCTGAGCCGCAGCATGTTCGAAGGCGTTGACGAGCTGGAAGTGGGCATGCAGTTCCACGCTTCCGCGCCGGACGGCCAAATGCAGATCGTCACCATCCGTGACCTGGACGGCGACGACGTCACCGTTGACGGCAACCACCCGCTGGCTGGCCAGCGCCTGAACTTCCAAGTGAAGATCGTTGCCATCCGCGACGCTTCCCAGGAAGAAGTGGCCCACGGCCACGTTCACGGTGAAGGCGGTCACCAGCACTGATTGATGCATTGATCAGTTGCTAGCAAAAACGCCCCGACCTGTTCGGGGCGTTTTTTTTGTGCTCAAAAAATGTATGCAATCCAAATGTGGGAGCGGGCTTGCCCGCGATGGCGGTGGGTCAGCAACACCTATGCAAGCTGACCCACCGCCATCGCAGGCAAGCCAGCTCCCACACAAGCCAGCTCCCAAATGTTTGAGCGGTGCAATCTTTATTCGGGCACAAACAAAAATGCCCCGGACCTTTCGGTACGGGGCATTTCTTAACTGTTGCGTAACCTGGGTTACGCGCCAGTTGTTACCACTTAGGCTGCTGCAGCGACGTTCAGAGCCTTGATGTGGCCATTCAGACGGCTCTTATGACGAGCGGCCTTGTTCTTGTGGATGATGCCTTTATCGGCCATACGGTCGATAACAGGCACAGCCAGAACGTAAGCTGCTTGAGCTTTTTCAGCGTCTTTGGTGTCGATGGCTTTAACTACATTCTTGATGTAGGTACGAACCATGGAACGCAGGCTGGCGTTGTGGCTGCGACGCTTCTCAGCCTGTTTTGCACGTTTTTTGGCGGAAGGTGTGTTGGCCACCGTCGAGCTCCTCGAAAGACTTTTTAGGAAATAGCAAACAAAATAGGCCGCGAATCATGCCGATGACTTGAAGTGTTGTCAAGGGCGGCTGATGCGAACTGCTGAGTGGTCGATCTGAAGAGGCGGGTGATTTATTTCCGGCGCTTGACCTGTAAACTCGCGAGCTTTGGCTCTGTGCTGTTGCAGGCGCGCAGTATCGCATAAGTAGGCGCGTTGTTCGCCTGCTGTTTATCTAATAGGCGCAAACTCTTTCAATGAACCTCCTCAAATCGTTGGCCGCCGTCAGCTCTATCACGATGATCTCGCGGGTTTTGGGCTTCGTGCGCGATACCCTGCTGGCACGAATTTTTGGCGCGAGCATGGCCACGGACGCCTTCTTTATTGCGTTTAAACTGCCCAACCTGCTGCGGCGGATCTTCGCCGAAGGCGCATTTTCCCAGGCCTTCGTGCCGATCCTGGCCGAATACAAGACCCAGCAGGGCGAGGAGGCGACGCGCACCTTTATTGCCTACGTGTCGGGCCTGCTGACCCTGGTGCTGATGCTGGTGACCGTGCTCGGCATGCTCGCCGCACCCTGGGTGATCTGGGCCACGGCCCCCGGTTTTGCCAACACCCCGGAAAAATTCGCGCTGACCACTGACCTGCTGCGGGTGACCTTTCCTTATATATTGCTGATTTCCCTGTCATCCCTGGCCGGCGCGATCCTCAACACCTGGAACCGCTTCTCGGTGCCGGCCTTTGTGCCGACCCTGCTGAACGTCAGCATGATTATCTTCGCGCTGTTCCTCACGCCGTATTTCGATCCGCCGGTCATGGCCCTCGGCTGGGCCGTACTGGCCGGTGGCCTGGCGCAGCTGCTTTACCAACTGCCGCACCTGAAAAAGATCGGCATGCTCGTGCTGCCGCGCCTCAATCTGAAGGACACCGGCGTCTGGCGCGTAATGCGCAACATGCTGCCGGCGATTCTTGGTGTGTCCGTCAGTCAGATTTCCCTGATCATCAACACCGCGTTCGCGTCGCTGTTGGTCTCGGGTTCGGTATCGTGGATGTACTACGCGGATCGCTTGATGGAACTGCCGTCCGGCGTGCTCGGCGTGGCCTTGGGCACGATTTTGCTGCCAACCCTGGCGCGCACCTACGCCAGCAAGGACCGCCAGGAATACTCGCGCATCCTCGATTGGGGCCTGCGCCTGTGCTTTGTGCTGGTGCTGCCGTGCGCCCTGGCCCTGGGGATCCTGGCCGAGCCGCTGACCGTGTCGTTGTTCCAGTACGGTCAGTTCGACGCCCATGACGCCCTGATGACGCAGCACGCGCTGGTCGCCTACTCGGTGGGCCTGCTCGGCATCATCGTGATCAAGGTGCTGGCGCCGGGCTTCTATGCCCAGCAAAACATCCGTACGCCGGTAAAAATCGCGATATTCACGCTGATCGTCACGCAACTGCTCAACCTGGTGTTTATCGGCCCGTTGGCCCATGCCGGCCTGGCCCTGGCCATCAGCGCCGGTGCGTGTATCAACGCCGGCCTGCTGTTCTACCAACTGCGCAAGCAGCAGATGTTCCAGCCGCAGCCAGGCTGGGGTCTGTTCGCTCTTAAGCTGGTGGTTGCAGTGACGGCGATGTCGGCGGTATTGCTCGGCCTGATGCACTTCATGCCCGCCTGGGACGAAGGCCATATGCTGGAGCGTTTCCTGCGCCTTGGCGTGCTGGTCGTGGCCGGTGTGGTGGTGTACTTCGGGATGTTGCTGCTGCAGGGTTTCCGCCTGCGGGATTTCAATCGCAAGTCGATTGGCTAGAGCGTTTGCCGCGATAAAACGGCTGTTTTATCGATTCGACCCATTTGGCCTGTTCTGTTGCCTGTCGTCCGGGGCTGGGTGTGGTTATAATCGACCACTTTATGAGCAAGAAGCGCGTTATGCAGCTGGTTCGAGGTCTCCACAACCTGCGCCCCCAGCATCGGGGCTGCGTCGCCACTATTGGCAACTTTGACGGTGTTCACCGTGGCCACCAGGCTATCCTGGCCAGGCTGCGCGAGCGTGCGGTCGAGTTGGGCGTGCCCAGCTGCGTGGTGATATTTGAGCCACAGCCGCGGGAATATTTCAGCCCCGAGACGGCGCCGGCACGTCTGGCCCGCTTGCGGGACAAGCTGCAACTGCTGGCCGAAGAAGGCGTGGACCGTGTCCTCTGCCTGGCCTTCAACCAGCGTTTGCAAAGCCTCAGCGCCGCCGAGTTCGTTGACCGGATCCTGGTGGACGGCCTGGGCGTGCAGCACCTGGAGGTCGGCGACGACTTCCGTTTTGGCTGCGACCGCGTCGGCGATTTCGATTTCCTGCAGAAGGCTGGCGCTCATCAAGGTTTTACCGTCGAAGCCGCGCAAACCGTCGAACTGGACGGCCTGCGCGTGAGCAGTACCCAGGTGCGTAACGCCCTGGCCGCTGCCGACTTCGCGCTGGCCGAGCGTTTGCTCGGTCGCCCGTTCCGCATTGCCGGACGGGTCCTGCACGGCCAGAAGCTGGCGCGCCAACTGGGCACGCCAACCGCCAACGTGCAGCTCAAGCGCCGTCGTGTGCCACTCACCGGGGTCTACCTGGTGAGTGTGGATATCGACGGTCAACCGTGGCCGGGAGTCGCCAACATAGGCGTCAGGCCCACGGTTGCAGGTGATGGCAAGGCCCACCTGGAAGTTCACCTTTTGGATTTTGCCGGTGATCTGTATGACCGGCGTTTGACGGTGGTTTTCCACCAAAAGCTGCGTGAAGAGCAGCGATTCGCCTCCCTTGAGGCGTTGAAAACGGCGATCAATGCGGATGTCGCCGCCGCCCGTGCACTAGCCGCACCTAGCGCCCATCGCTAACCGAAGAGCCTTAAATGACCGACTATAAAGCCACGCTAAACCTTCCGGACACCGCCTTCCCAATGAAGGCCGGCCTGCCACAGCGCGAACCGCAGATCCTGCAGCGCTGGGACAGTATTGGCCTGTACGGAAAGTTGCGCGAGATTGGCAAGGATCGTCCGAAATTCGTCCTGCACGACGGCCCTCCTTATGCCAACGGCACGATTCACATCGGTCATGCGCTGAACAAGATTCTCAAGGACATGATCCTGCGCTCGAAAACCCTGTCGGGCTTCGACGCGCCGTACGTCCCGGGCTGGGACTGCCATGGCCTGCCGATCGAACATAAAGTCGAAGTGACCCACGGCAAGAACCTGGGCGCGGATAAAACCCGCGAACTGTGCCGTGCCTACGCCACCGAGCAGATCGAAGGGCAGAAGTCCGAATTCATCCGCCTGGGCGTGCTCGGCGAGTGGGACAACCCGTACAAGACCATGAACTTCAAGAACGAGGCCGGTGAAATCCGCGCCTTGGCCGAAATCGTCAAGGGCGGTTTCGTGTTCAAGGGCCTCAAGCCCGTCAACTGGTGCTTTGACTGCGGTTCGGCCCTGGCTGAAGCGGAAGTCGAGTACGAAGACAAGAAGTCCTCGACCATCGACGTGGCCTTCCCGATTGCCGACGAGGCCAAGCTGGCCGAGGCCTTTGGCCTGGCATCGCTGGCCAAGCCTGCCGCCATCGTGATCTGGACCACCACCCCGTGGACCATCCCGGCCAACCAGGCGCTGAACGTGCACCCGGAATTCACCTACGCCCTGGTGGACGTCGGTGATCGCCTGCTGGTCCTGGCCGAGGAAATGGTCGAAGCCTGCCTGGCGCGCTACGAGCTGCAAGGTTCGGTGATCGCCACCACCACCGGCACCGCGCTGGAACTGATCAACTTCCGCCACCCGTTCTACGACCGTCTGTCGCCGGTGTACCTGGCTGACTACGTCGAGCTGGGTTCGGGTACCGGTATCGTCCACTGCTCGCCTGCCTACGGCGTAGACGACTTTGTGATCTGCAAGAAGTACGGCTTGGTCAACGACGACATCATCAACCCGGTGCAAAGCAACGGCGTGTATGTGCCGTCGCTGGAGTTCTTCGGTGGCCAGTTCATCTTCAAGGCCGACCAGCCGATCATCGAAAAGCTGCGTGAAGTCGGTGCGCTGATGCAAACCGCCACCATCCAGCACAGCTACATGCACTGCTGGCGTCACAAGACCCCGCTGATCTACCGCGCCACCGCGCAGTGGTTCATCGGCATGGACAAAGAGCCCACCAGCGGCGACACCCTGCGCAACCGCGCGATCAAGGCGATCGAAGAGACCAAGTTCGTCCCGGCCTGGGGCCAGGCGCGCCTGCACTCGATGATCGCCAACCGCCCGGACTGGTGCATCTCGCGCCAGCGTAACTGGGGCGTGCCGATCCCGTTCTTCCTGAACAAGGAAAGCGGCGAGCTGCACCCGCGCACCGTCGAGCTGATGGAAACGGTTGCCCAGCGCGTTGAACAGGAAGGCATCGAAGCCTGGTTCAAGATGGACGCCGCCGAACTGCTGGGCGACGAAGCGCCGCAGTACGACAAGATCAGCGACACCCTCGACGTGTGGTTCGACTCGGGCACCACCCACTGGCACGTCCTGCGTGGCTCGCACCCGATGGGTCACGAGAGCGGCCCGCGTGCCGACCTGTACCTGGAAGGTTCGGACCAGCACCGTGGCTGGTTCCATTCGTCCCTGCTGACTGGTTGCGCCATCGACAACCACGCGCCGTACCGCGAACTGCTGACCCACGGCTTCACCGTCGACGAGACGGGCCGCAAGATGTCCAAGTCGCTGAAAAACGTGATCGAGCCGAAGAAGATCAACGACACCCTGGGCGCCGACATCATGCGTCTGTGGGTGGCGTCGACCGACTACTCCGGCGAGATCGCCGTGTCGGACCAGATCCTGGCCCGCAGCGCCGATGCCTACCGTCGCATCCGTAATACCGCACGCTTCCTGTTGTCGAACCTGACCGGTTTCAACCCGGCCACCGACATCCTGCCGGCCGAGGACATGCTCGCCCTGGACCGTTGGGCCGTGGACCGTACCCTGTTGCTGCAACGCGAGTTGCAGGAAAACTACGGCGAATACCGCTTCTGGAACGTCTACTCGAAGATCCACAACTTCTGCGTGCAGGAGCTGGGTGGTTTCTACCTCGACATCATCAAGGACCGCCAGTACACCACCGGCGCCAACAGCAAGGCACGCCGTTCGGCGCAGACCGCGCTGTATCACATCTCCGAAGCGTTGGTGCGCTGGATCGCCCCGATCCTGGCCTTCACCGCCGACGAACTGTGGGAATACCTGCCGGGCGAGCGCAACGAGTCCGTGATGCTCAACACCTGGTACGAAGGCCTGACCGAACTGCCGGCCGACTTCGAACTGGGCCGCGAGTACTGGGAAGGCGTGATGGCCGTCAAGGTTGCGGTGAACAAGGAGCTGGAAGTGCAGCGTGCGGCCAAGGCCGTCGGTGGCAACCTGCAAGCCGAAGTCACCCTGTTTGCCGAGGAAGGCCTTACCGCCGACCTGGCCAAGCTGAGCAACGAACTGCGTTTCGTGCTGATCACCTCCACCGCGAGCCTGGCGCCATTCGCCCAGGCCCCGGCGGACGCGGTCGCCACCGAAGTACCGGGCCTCAAGCTCAAAGTGGTCAAGTCGGCCTTCGCCAAGTGCGCCCGTTGCTGGCACTGCCGTGAAGACGTCGGCGTGAACCCAGAGCATCCGGAAATCTGTGGTCGTTGCGTCGACAACATCAGCGGTGCAGGCGAGGTTCGTCACTATGCCTAATGCAGCCAGTCGTTTTGGACGCCTGGGCTGGCTCGTACTGAGCGTGCTGGTCCTGGTCATTGACCAGGTCAGCAAGGCTCACTTCGAAGGCGCCTTGCAGATGTACCAGCAGATTGTGGTCATTCCTGACTACTTCAGCTGGACCTTGGCCTACAACACCGGCGCGGCGTTCAGCTTCCTCGCCGACGGTGGCGGCTGGCAGCGCTGGCTGTTCGCCCTGATCGCCGTGGTGGTCAGTGCGGTGCTGGTGGTCTGGCTCAAGCGCCTCGGCCGCGACGACACCTGGCTGGCCATCGCCCTGGCCCTGGTGCTGGGCGGCGCGTTGGGCAACCTGTACGACCGCATTGCCCTGGGCCATGTGATCGACTTTATCCTCGTGCATTGGCAGAACCGCTGGTACTTCCCGGCGTTCAACTTTGCCGACAGCGCCATCACCGTCGGTGCAATCATGCTGGCGTTGGACATGTTCAAAAGTAAGAAAACCGGAGAGACCGTCAATGACTGATCAGGTATTGGCTGAGCAACGCATCGGCCAGAACACGGAAGTCACCTTGCATTTCGCACTGCGCCTGGAGAATGGCGACACGGTCGACAGCACGTTCGACAAAGCCCCGGCGACCTTCAAGGTCGGCGACGGCAACCTGCTGCCGGGTTTCGAAGCGGCCCTGTTCGGCTTCAAGGCTGGCGACAAGCGCAACCTGCAGATCCTGCCGGAAAACGCCTTTGGCCAGCCCAATCCGCAAAACGTGCAGATCATCCCGCGTTCGCAGTTCGAAGGCATGGACCTGTCGGAAGGCTTGCTGGTGATCTTCAATGATGCGGCGAATACCGAATTGCCTGGCGTGGTGAAGACCTTCGATGACACGCAAGTAACCATCGACTTCAACCACCCGTTGGCCGGTAAAACCTTGACCTTTGACGTTGAAATCATCGACGTTAAAGCGCTCTGACTGACGAAACCGGTTCCTGCGGGTGGCGGCTTGTGTAGGAGCTGGCTTGCCTGCGATTGCATCACCTCGGTGTACTTGATACACCGAGTCGTCTGCATCGCGGGCAAGCCCGGCTCCCACAGAGGCTCAAGCTTATAGAGCTGAGTTGATCCAATTTCTTGCCCTGCAAGACACGAGGCACAGCATGCACATCAAACTCGCCAACCCCCGTGGCTTCTGCGCCGGCGTGGACCGTGCGATCGAAATCGTCAACCGCGCCCTGGAAGTCTTCGGGCCGCCGATCTACGTGCGCCATGAAGTCGTCCACAACAAATTCGTGGTCGAAGACCTGCGCGCCCGCGGCGCCATCTTCGTCGAAGAGTTGGACCAGGTGCCGGACGACGTGATCGTGATCTTCAGCGCCCACGGTGTTTCCCAGGCGGTGCGCACCGAGGCGGCAGGCCGTGGCCTGAAAGTCTTCGACGCCACCTGCCCACTGGTGACCAAGGTGCACATCGAAGTCGCACGCTACAGCCGTGACGGCCGTGAGTGCATCCTGATCGGCCACGCCGGGCACCCGGAAGTCGAAGGCACCATGGGCCAGTACGACGCCAGCAATGGTGGCGCCATCTACCTGGTGGAAGACGAAAAAGACGTCGCCAACCTGCAGGTGCGCAACCCCGAGCGCCTGGCATTCGTGACCCAGACCACCTTGTCCATGGACGACACCAGCCGCGTCATCGACGCCCTGCGCACTCGCTTCCCGGCCATCGGTGGCCCGCGCAAGGACGACATCTGCTACGCCACGCAAAACCGCCAGGACGCGGTCAAGCAACTGGCCAACGAGTGCGATGTGGTCCTGGTGGTCGGCAGCCCTAACAGCTCCAACTCCAACCGCCTGCGCGAGCTGGCCGAACGCATGGCAACACCGGCGTACCTGATCGACGGCGCGGAAGACATGCAACGCAGCTGGTTCGATGGCGTCCAGCGTATCGGCATCACCGCCGGTGCCTCGGCCCCGGAAGTCCTGGTGCGCGGCGTGATCCAGCAGTTGCACGCCTGGGGTGCCACCGGCGCCGATGAGTTGGCCGGTCGTGAAGAAAACATCACTTTCTCCATGCCCAAGGAGCTGCGGGTTCGCTCGTTGCTCTGAGTGCCAGGGTGCCGGAGTAGCTCCGGCACAACGCCTGCTCGGTCCTGTCGCTGCGCAGGCTGATGCGTCCGCTGGGCGCCAGTACCACCTGGTACTGGCTTTGCGCCTGGCCCGTGGCGCACACATGCACAGTGCCCGCTCGAAACCCTCCGCCTGAAAATACCGGTTCGCCCAGCCCGCTGAAGCGTACCTGGCTCTTGACCGGGCCATTGCCGACAATCGCCACGCGCCCGCTGTCCTGGTGCTCCAGCAACACCGGATTGTCCTCGTCCAGGTGGCCGCGTCCGCTCACGTCCACGATCACCCGCCAACCTCGGCTCCAGTCTTCGTCCTGTGCGTGGATGATGACGGCCCGGTTGCGCGCGATGGCTTCGGTGCGCGCGAAGCGCAGCCCTCCGGCCAGGGATTGTGCGGCGCTATGTCGTTGTTGTGATTCGAGCAGGTTCTTGAAACCGGGCACGGCCAGGTTGGCCAGGATGCCGCTCATGATCAGCCCGAGCAGCAGTTCAATCAGGGTGAAACCGCGCTGTTGCATAGGTCATCCCTCCGTGGATGTGGGTGCAGACCTAGGTATAGCGCCTGCGCCTCGACCTCGGATGATGGCCTTTTTGTCCAAAGTATTTCCCTTTGTTCCGGCAGCGCCACGGTTGAAAAACCGGCGCTAGTCTTGGGCTGCACAGCAGGATTTCCTGCTTCTTTTTTGGCCTTCGACACGGACGACGATGGTAATGCTTGCCTCCCCGAACACCGTTTGCACCTGCACCTTGCCTCGGCGCCAAACCGGCATGACCCTGATCGAAGTGCTGGTCGCCCTATTGATTCTCGCCGTTGGCCTGTTGGGCGCGGCCGCCATCCAGCTCAATGCGCTCAAGTACACCGACAGCGCCAGGATGATCAGCCAGGCCAGTTTCATCGCCTACGACATGCTCGACCGCATCCGCGCCAACGCCGCTGCCGACTACGCGTGGGGCCGTGCAGAACGTGCGCCGGCCAGCAGTGCCAGTGCCAGCGTGCGTGACCTGGACCTGCATGATTTCGAAGCCAATATCCTCGGGTTTGCCGGGCCGAGCGCCAAAGGCTCGGTGGCGGTGAGCGCCAATGAAGTGACCGTCACCATCAGTTGGGATGATCGACGGGCCACAGACACCAGTGACGCACGCGAGACCTTTACCCTGACCAGCCGAATCGGTCATGAGCCGGGAGTGCTGCCATGAGCTCGCGTCTTCGCGGTTTCAGCCTGGTTGAGTTGCTGCTCGCGCTGGCCATCGGGCTGGTGTTGGTGGCCGGGGGCAGCCAGGTGGTGATCAGTTCCCGCGCGACACAGGCGAGCCAGCAGGCGGCGATGTGGCTGCAGGATGATGCGCGGTTTGTCCTGGGCAAGATGATTCAGGACATCCGCCAGGCGGGCATGTTTGGCTGCCTGGGCACGGCGTTTATCGAGAATGCACCGGCGGCCTTTGATCAGCCTGTGCGCTGGAGTGCCGGGAACGGATCAGCGTCACTGACGCTGGTGACGGCGGATATCGGCGATGGTGGCGGCAAGCCCGACTGGACGGTGCTGTCCGATTGTACGGGAACCGCCGAGGCGTTCACGGGCAGCGCGCCCGTGCCTTTGCCTGGGCAGATTCGCTTTGGATTGCGGCAGATCACCTACACCTTCGAGGCGGGCCAGTTGAAGGTCAGTACGCCTGCGGCACCGGCCAAGGCGGTGCTGGTGGATAACGTGCGGGCGTTTGATATCAGCTTCGGCGTGGCCGCCAAGCCTGGCTCGGCGGAAGTGGTGCGTTATGACGCCCGCCCCGGTGATGAATCCCTGATCCGCAGCGTGCGTATCCTGATGATGCTGCAAGACCCCGCGGGGCGCGTCAAGGATCAAGCCTACAGCGTCGTGGCCGCGCTGCGAAACCGTCTGGGGTAGGGCGGGTATGGGAATGTCTCAACACGAAAATGTACGGCAGGCGGGCATGGTGCTGCCGATCAGCCTGGTGTTTCTGCTGTTGCTGTCGCTGATTGGCTTGGCGTCGATGCGGGGCGCGGTGTCCCAGCAGAAGGCCGCCGCCAGTCTGTGGCATCGCAACCAATCGCTGCAGAGTGCCGAAAGTGGCCTGAGGATGGGGGAGTCGGTCGTACAGCGGGTGCCTGCGACCTTGCCAGTGTGTCGGTCTGTCGTCACCTGCGCGCCGCCGGGCGAGGCATTTTCACTGAGCGGCGCCGGAGTGAACCCGGTTTCCGGCGTCACCTGGATCGCGCTCAAGGGCGGTTTCTACGGCATACAGTCCCTCGGGCCTGCCGTGGGGCTGGCTCAATTGCCGCCGCAAGTAACGGCTGCTGTGTACCGGGTGACGGCGGTCGGGTTAGGCGGCCAATCCCGCACGGTCTTGGAGAGCGTGTATGTGCGGGTAGACGGGGAGGGCGGCTCGCGGTTTCGGCGGGTGGGCTGGCGGGAACTTCAATAAGGGGTGGTGGGATGGACAAGGACAGCCGGGGTTTTACCCTGATCGAGTTACTGGTGGCCGTGGCAATCATTGGAGTGCTGGCCGGGGTCGCCTACCCCAGCTATACCGGCCAGGTAAAAAAGGTCTATCGCGGGCAAATTGTCGCGCTGTTGACCGAGCAGGCGCAGTACCTGGAGCGCTTTTATGCGCGCAATGGCAGTTTTATTGACGCCAGCGGCGTCAGTACGGGCAATGATCGCTATAGAATCACCGCTGTATTGAACCCTCAGGATTTCCGCCTGCTGGCCACGCCCATTGCTGACTCGGTGATGGCCGGTGACCCTTGCGGCGGCTTTAGCCTGACCAGCACCGGCGCGCGGGCCAACCCTGGCGCAGCACCGGACATGTCACGCACGCTGTGCTGGGGGCAATGATGACAGTGCTGGATGATTGGGCGCCGGGTGCGCTTGTCCCTATTTATCGGCTGGATCGAATAATGACTAAGCAACAGCGAGTGGTGGTGGTCGGCGGTGGCGTAATCGGCTTGTTGACGGCGTTCAACCTGGCAACCCAGGGGCAGGCGGTGGTGCTGCTGGAGCGTGCCGGCGTGGGTCAGGAGTCTTCCTGGGCTGGCGGCGGGATTGTTTCGCCGTTGTACCCGTGGCGCTACAGCCCGGCGGTTACGGCGCTGGCCCATTGGTCGCAGGATTTCTATCCACAGCTGGCCGAGCGTCTGTTTGCCGCCACGGGCGTTGACCCTGAGGTTCACACCACTGGCTTGTACTGGCTCGACCTGGAAGACGAGGCCGAAGCGCTGGCCTGGGCGGCACGGGAAGGCCGCCCGTTGAGCAAGGTGGATGTTTCGGCCGCCCATGATGCGGTGCCAGTGCTGGGCGGCGGTTATTCCCAGGCGATCTTCATGGCCAATGTCGCCAATGTGCGCAACCCCCGGCTGGTCAAGTCTCTCAAGGCGGCGCTGTTGGCGTTGCCGGGTGTGACCTTGCATGAACAATGCGAGGTGACCGGGTTCGTACAGGACGCCGGCAATGTCGTGGGGGTGAACACCACGGGTGGCCCGATCCTTGGCGATCAGGTGGTGTTGGCGGCGGGGGCGTGGAGCGGTGAGTTGCTTGGCACGCTGGGCTTGTCGCTGCCGGTGGAACCGGTCAAAGGCCAGATGATCTTGTACAAGTGTGCCGCGGATTTCCTGTCGAGCATGGTCCTGGCCAAGGGGCGTTATGCGATCCCGCGACGTGATGGACATATCTTGATTGGCAGCACCCTGGAACATGAGGGCTTCGACAAGACGCCGACCGACATTGCGCTGGAAAGCTTGAAGGCGTCGGCGATCGAGCTGATTCCGGCCTTGGCCGAGGCCGAGGTGGTCGGGCATTGGGCGGGCTTGCGTCCGGGGTCGCCGGAAGGCATTCCGTATATCGGCCAGGTGCCGGGGTTCAGTGGCTTGTGGCTCAACTGCGGGCATTACCGCAATGGCCTGGTGCTTGCGCCGGCGTCCTGCCAGTTGTTTGTCGACTTGTTGCTGGGGCGTGCGCCGATCATCGATCCGGCGCCGTATGCCCCGCAAGGTCGAATCAACGCTGGATAGACTTCGGCCCTTGTTCCAGGTGGGGTTGGCTGCAATACCACGCCTGGCCTGAGCTCAGGGCGTGATTCTGCGGCAAATGCACACCGCAGTGGGCGCAGCGCACCATCAAGGCGGCGTCGGGTTCGGCGGAGCGCTGCTGTTTGGCAGCCGGGCTTTTGAATTTACGCCAGAACCATACTGCGGCGGCAATAATGGCAATCCAGAACAGTAGACGAACCATGGTGGGCAGCTTCTCGACGAGGAATGCGCCAGTTTAGCCAAGGACATGGCAGGCGCACAGCGCAATAATGCTTGCCCATAAAAAAGGGAGCCCCGAGGGGCTCCCTTTTTGCGTTGCGTCAACGGATCAGTCGAACACACCGAAGGTCATGTAGCTGAACCACGAGCGGTCCTGGTTGTTGCCCAGGGCTTGCGGGGCTTCTTCTTCGATCACGTCGCCGTTCTCGTCATGAGGCTTGAGCTCCGAAGGAATGGCTTCCTTGGCGTCCTGGAACTGCTTCATCACGTCCTGGTTGGCGCGGGTTTCGCCCGGCGGCAGCGGTGGACGGGACTCGATCAGGCCCAAGGTGTACTTGCTCAGCCACGAGCGGTTGTCCGCTTCGGCGACCTGAGGCACGAATTGACCGTCTTTCAGGCTTGGGTGATCAGGGTAGTTGAGCTTCAGGGTTTCCAGGCTGGTATTGGCCAGGTCGTCCAGGTGCAGGCGCTGGTAGGCCTCGGTCATCACGGCCAGGCCGTCACCCACGGATGGGGTTTCCTGGAAGTTTTCCACTACGTAGCGGCCACGGTTGGCGGCAGCGACATAGGCCTGACGGGTCAGGTAGTAGTGGGCGACGTGGATCTCGTAGGAGGCCAGCAGGTTGCGCAGGTAGATCATGCGCTGCTTGGCGTCCGGCGCGTAGCGGCTGTTCGGGTAGCGGCTGGTCAGCTGGGCGAACTCGTTGTAGGAGTCGCGGGCAGCGCCCGGGTCACGCTTGGTCATGTCCAGCGGCAGGAAGCGCGCCAGCAGGCCAACGTCCTGGTCAAACGAGGTCAGGCCCTTGAGGTAGTAGGCGTAGTCCACGTTCGGGTGTTGCGGGTGCAGGCGGATAAAACGCTCGGCAGCAGACTTGGCAGCTTCCGGCTCGGCGTTCTTGTAGTTGGCGTAGATCAGCTCAAGCTGCGCCTGGTCGGCGTAGCGGCCGAACGGATAACGCGACTCCAGTGCCTTCAGCTTGGCTGTGGCGCTGGTGTAGCTATTATTGTCCAAGTCTTTCTGAGCCAGCTGGTACAACTCGACTTCGCTCAGGTTTTCGTCGACGACGTCCTTTGTTGACGAGCAAGCAGCAGTCATGGCGAGGATGGCGATCAGCAGCAGGTGTTTCACTTGCATGGCGGCTTGCGTCCCTATGACGGCCGCTGTCTTGGGCGGGGCCGTCCTGTTATGATGAGCGCCCCGTTGAAAGCCTCGGGGCAAAAGACGCCGTATTTAACCACAAGCGCGCAGCCGAAACCAAAGGCTACGCCACGCCTAGTCTGAGCATGTCCGATAAAATTGAACTTCGCGCAGAGGTGCCGTCCGAATTGGGCGGCCAACGCCTCGATCAAGTCGCCGCACAATTATTCGCTGAGCACTCGCGCTCGCGCCTTTCCGCCTGGATCAAAGACGGCCGCCTGACTGTGGATGGAGCGGTTATCCGCCCGCGAGACATAGTTCATGGTGGTGCGATTCTTGAGCTGACTGCCGAGCAGGAAGCCCAGGGAGAATGGATCGCCCAGGACATTGAGCTGGACATCGTCTATGAAGACGACGACATCCTGGTCATCAACAAACCCGCAGGCCTGGTGGTTCACCCGGCAGCCGGGCACGCTGATGGCACCTTGCTCAATGCCCTGCTGCACCACGTGCCGGACATCGTCAATGTCCCGCGCTGCGGCATCGTGCACCGTCTGGACAAGGACACCACCGGCTTGATGGTGGTGGCCAAGACCATTCAGGCGCAGACGCAGTTGGTCACACAATTGCAGAGCCGCAGCGTCAGCCGGATCTACGAGTGCATCGTGATCGGTGTCGTGGTGGCCGGTGGCAAGATCAACGCGCCGATCGGTCGTCACGGCCAGCAGCGCCAGCGTATGGCGGTGATGGAAGGCGGCAAGCAGGCCGTCAGCCACTACCGTGTGCTGGAGCGTTTCCGTTCCCACACCCACGTGCGGGTCAAGCTGGAAACCGGTCGTACCCACCAGATTCGCGTGCACATGGCCCACATCAACTTCCCGTTGGTCGGAGATCCGGCCTACGGCGGCCGCTTCCGTATTCCGCCGGCGGCGAGTCAGACCATGGTCGAATCGCTGAAGTCGTTCCCGCGCCAGGCACTGCACGCACGTTTCCTGGAACTGGATCATCCGACGAGCGGTAAGCGCATGAGCTGGGAATCGCCTTTGCCAGACGACCTGGTCTGGTTGCTGTCGCTGCTCAAGCAGGATCGCGAGGCGTTTATCGGATGAGTGACTGGCTGATTCCTGACTGGCCCGCGCCGGCTCGGGTTAAAGCCTGTGTTACTACCCGTGCGGGCGGCGTCAGTCTGGCGCCGTTCGACAGCCTCAACCTGGGCGATCACGTCGAGGACAGCCTGGAGGCCGTCCTTGAGAATCGCCGTCGTCTGAGTGATGCCTTTGCTATCCAGCCGGCCTGGCTGCGTCAGGTTCATGGTGTGACCGTGGTCGAAGCTGATCCAGATCGCACCGCTGAAGCCGATGGCAGTTGGACCAGCACCCCAGGCATCGCTTGCACTTCAATGACTGCCGATTGCCTGCCCGCGTTGTTCTGCAACCGTGCGGGCACTCGCGTCGCCGCCGCCCATGCCGGTTGGCGTGGCCTGGCGGCGGGTGTGCTGGAAGCGGCTGTTGAAAGCCTGGATACGGAGCCCGGCGAGGTTCTGGTGTGGCTCGGCCCGGCCATTGGCCCGCAAGCCTTTGAAGTCGGCCCGGAAGTGCGGGAAGCCTTCATGCAGCAATTGCCGATCACCGCCGAAGCCTTCGTGCCCAGCCGCAATCCAGGCAAGTTCATGGCCGACATCTATCAGCTCGCGCACCTGCGCCTTGCTGCACGCGGCGTCACCGCTGTTTATGGTGGCGGTTTCTGTACCGTGACCGATCCGCGCTTCTTTTCTTACCGCCGCAGTCCTCGTACCGGTCGGTTTGCCTCCCTTGTCTGGCTTGAGCGCTAGACTCTTCTGACTTAGGTCAACTGCCCGACGCTTGAAACTCCCAGAATCCACCCCATCTATAAGGGTATCTGGCAGGTTTCTTCATTCAGGATGTTTTATATCTCCGGCCTGCTCAAAAGGAAGGTGACTAATGCGTATTGATCGTTTAACCAGCAAATTGCAGTTGGCATTATCTGACTCTCAATCCCTGGCGGTGGGCCTCGACCACCCGGCCATTGAGCCTGCGCACCTGATGCAGGCGCTCTTGGAGCAGCAAGGTGGTTCTATCAAACCCTTGCTGATGCAGGTGGGCTTCGACGTCAACAGCCTGCGCAAGGAGTTGAGCAAAGAGCTCGACCAACTGCCGAAAATCCAAAATCCGACCGGCGACGTGAACATGTCCCAGGACTTGGCGCGCCTGCTTAACCAAGCGGACCGCCTGGCCCAGCAAAAGGGCGACCAGTTCATCTCCAGCGAACTGGTGTTGCTCGCCGCCATGGACGAAAACAGCAAGCTCGGCAAGTTGTTGCTGGGCCAGGGCGTGAGCAAGAAAGCCCTGGAAAATGCCATCAACAACCTGCGTGGCGGCGACGCGGTGAACGACCCCAACCATGAGGAGTCGCGCCAGGCCCTGGATAAATACACCGTCGACCTGACCAAGCGCGCCGAAGACGGCAAGCTTGACCCGGTGATCGGGCGTGACGATGAAATCCGTCGCACCATCCAGGTGTTGCAACGTCGCACCAAGAACAACCCGGTGCTGATCGGTGAGCCTGGCGTGGGTAAAACCGCGATTGCCGAAGGTCTGGCCCAGCGCATCATCAACGGTGAAGTGCCGGACGGCCTGAAAGGCAAGCGCCTGCTGTCCCTGGACATGGGGGCGTTGATTGCCGGTGCCAAGTTCCGTGGCGAGTTCGAAGAGCGCCTGAAATCCCTGCTCAATGAACTGTCGAAGCAGGAAGGGCAGATCATTCTGTTTATCGACGAACTGCACACCATGGTCGGCGCCGGTAAAGGCGAAGGCTCCATGGATGCGGGCAACATGCTCAAGCCAGCATTGGCGCGGGGTGAGTTGCACTGCGTCGGTGCCACGACGCTCAACGAGTATCGCCAGTACATTGAAAAGGATGCGGCCCTTGAACGTCGCTTCCAGAAAGTGCTGGTGGAAGAGCCGAGCGAAGAGGACACCATTGCGATCCTGCGTGGCCTGAAAGAACGGTATGAGGTCCACCATAAGGTGGCGATCACTGACGGCGCGATCATTGCGGCGGCGAAATTGAGCCATCGCTATATCACCGATCGTCAGTTGCCTGACAAGGCCATCGACTTGATCGACGAAGCGGCCAGCCGCATTCGCATGGAGATCGACTCCAAGCCGGAAGTGCTCGACCGCCTGGATCGGCGCCTGATTCAGCTGAAAGTTGAATCCCAGGCCCTGAAGAAAGAAGAAGACGACGCGGCGAAGAAACGCCTGGAAAAACTCCAGGAAGAAATCGTCCGTCTGGAACGCGAGTATTCGGACCTGGAAGAAATCTGGACCTCGGAAAAAGCCGAAGTGCAGGGCTCTGCGCAGATCCAGCAAAAGATCGAGCAGTCCCGCCAGGAACTGGAAGCCGCACGCCGTAAAGGCGACCTGAACCGCATGGCCGAGTTGCAGTACGGGGTGATCCCCGACCTGGAACGCAGCCTGCAAATGGTCGACCAGCACGGCAAGGCCGAGAACCAGTTGCTGCGCAGCAAGGTGACCGAGGAAGAAATTGCCGAAGTCGTCTCGAAGTGGACCGGCATTCCGGTGTCGAAAATGCTCGAAGGCGAGCGCGACAAGCTGCTGAAGATGGAAAGCCTGTTGCACCAGCGTGTGATTGGCCAGGAAGAAGCCGTGGTGGCCGTGTCCAACGCGGTGCGGCGTTCGCGGGCCGGGTTGTCCGACCCGAACCGTCCGAGCGGCTCGTTTATGTTCCTCGGCCCGACCGGCGTGGGCAAGACCGAGCTGTGCAAGGCCTTGGCCGAGTTCCTCTTTGATACTGAAGAGGCCATGGTGCGGATCGATATGTCCGAATTCATGGAGAAACACTCGGTGGCTCGCTTGATCGGCGCACCACCAGGCTATGTGGGCTACGAGGAAGGTGGCTACCTGACCGAAGCCGTGCGGCGTAAGCCTTACTCGGTGATCCTGCTGGATGAGGTCGAGAAGGCTCACCCGGATGTGTTCAACGTGTTGCTGCAAGTGTTGGAAGATGGCCGGCTGACGGACAGCCACGGACGTACCGTGGACTTCCGCAACACGGTGATCGTGATGACCTCCAACCTGGGCTCGGCGCAGATCCAGGAGTTGGTCGGTGATCGTGAAGGCCAGCGTGCTGCGGTGATGGATGCGCTGACCAGCCACTTCCGCCCGGAATTTATCAACCGGGTCGATGAAGTGGTGATTTTCGAGCCTTTGGCACGGGATCAGATCGCAGGCATCACCGAGATCCAACTGGGTCGCCTGCGCAGCCGCCTGGCCGAGCGCGAGCTGGCCCTGGAGCTGAGCAGCGAGGCGTTGGACAAGCTGATCGCGGTTGGCTACGACCCGGTGTATGGCGCACGGCCTCTGAAACGTGCGATCCAGCGCTGGATCGAAAACCCGCTGGCGCAGCTGATCCTGTCGGGCAGCTTTATGCCTGGCACCAGCGTCGCGGCGACGGTGGAGAACGACGAAATCGTCTTCCATTGAGCCCAGTCACTGGCGCAATAAAAGGAGGCCCCGCATCGCGGGGCCTTTTTTTTCGATAGGGCGTTGAACTGTAAGGAAAAGGCTAGTAAAGTGCGCCCCGCAACAGCGTCAGCCCACGGGTTTCTTCTCCCCAAGAAGAAATCAGAAACAAGCGCAAATCATTGTCTTAAAAGCAATTTAAAGGGTTGACAGGGGTTTTTAAGATTGTAGAATAGCGCGCCTCAGACATGACAACGTAGCGATACGGAAGACTCGAAGAGAAGGTTACACCGCAGTAGAAGTTGTACTTTGAAATATGTAGTTCCGTGATAGCTCAGTCGGTAGAGCAAATGACTGTTAATCATTGGGTCCCAGGTTCGAGTCCTGGTCACGGAGCCAATTTCAAACCGGGGTATAGCGCAGTCCGGTAGCGCGCCTGCTTTGGGAGCAGGATGTCGGGAGTTCGAATCCCCCTACCCCGACCATTTTTGGGTCGTTAGCTCAGTTGGTAGAGCAGTTGGCTTTTAACCAATTGGTCGTAGGTTCGAATCCCACACGACCCACCATTTTTGAAACCAGTTAACGCTGGGATCAGATCTTAAGATCAGAGGCCAAAAGCACTGATCGAAGAAGGCGACTGAAAGGTCGCCTTTTTTTTACCGGGGTATAGCGCAGTCCGGTAGCGCGCCTGCTTTGGGAGCAGGATGTCAGGAGTTCGAATCCCCTTACCCCGACCATATTAAAAATCCTCGTATCGAAAGATACGGGGATTTTTTTTGCATTTTTTTCAGCGACACTTGTGCAAATTCCAAACAGATATTGTGCTGATTGGTGCGTTGGTGCGGCGAGCTTGTCCTCCTAGACTGGGCCACGTCAGTCAATCAACCCAACAGGAATTCGCACCATGACCCTTACCGTTCCTTTCCTTGCTGTTCAGCCAACCCGCTCATTGCCTGCGCTGGTCAAGTCCACGCTTGTGGGCTTGGGCATGCTGATGGGCCTTGGTCAATTTGCCACCGCCGCCGAAACCGCTGCAAACCCCCACCCGACCATTCGCGCCATGTCGGGCGCCGAAGCCATCGGTCGTCTGGACCCGAAAACCACCGCCTTGCTGGTGATCGACTTCCAGAATGAATACTTCACCGGGCGCATGCCGATCCCCGATGGCATGAAAGCCCTGGAAAACACCCAGCGCCTGATCAAGTTTGCCGACAAGGAACATATCCAGGTCATCCACGTGCAGCACATCGCCCCAGCCGGCGCCGCCGTATTTGCCACCGATGGCAAGACCGTCGACTTCCACCCGCTGATGAAGCCGCGCTCTCAAGACAAGCTCGTGCAGAAAACCTCCGTCAGCGTGTTTGCCAGCACCGACCTGGATGCGCAGTTGAAGAAAGCTGGCGTCAAGACCCTGATCATCAGCGGCCTGATGACCCACGCCTGTGTCGCCGGCGCCGCCCGTGACGCCGCGCCGTTGGGTTATGACGTTGTGGTAGCATCCGATGCCACCGCCACTCGGGCGATTACCCGTGTCGATGGCCGTTCGGTGAGCAAGGACGAGCTGCACAACTCGGCGCTGGCTGAGATCGAAGACACGTTCGGCTCGGTGCTGAGCGCGTCGCAGATCATTGCCTTGCCGGTGAACTGACTCTCCCGACCAGCCAGGGATCGCCTGCTTCATGAACCAGCTATCCGCCATGCGCGCCTTTCGGTGCATCGTTGAGGCCAAGGGCTTTTCTGCCGCCGCAGAACGCCTGGGCACCACGCATTCGACGATTTCCCGGCAGTTGCAACAGCTGGAAATTGAACTGGGCGCCCAACTGATCAACCGCAATACCCGGCGTTTCAGCCTGACCTCGGCCGGGGAGCAATACTACGCCGCCTGCGTCGATATCCTCGATCGCATCGAGGCGGCTTCCCAGGCCATCGCCCAGGGCCACCAGCGCCCGGAAGGCTTGCTCAGGGTCAGTGTGCCGCTGGTGGTGGGCACGCTGGACTTGCCGCACTGGCTGCCGGGCTTTCAGCGGCGTTACCCCGATATCGAGCTTGAGCTGCATTGCGACGATCAATTTGTCGACCTGGTCGCCGCTGGGTTCGACGTGGCGATACGCATCGCCAGCGCGTTGGTGGACACCACCTTGATGGCGCGCACATTGACAGTCTCCAGGCAGGTGCTGGTAGCGTCGCCGGGCTATATCGGTCGGCATGGCTTGCCCCGTTCGGCTCAGGAACTCGAAAAACATCGCTTGCTGACGTTTATCGGGGCTTCGTCGGATTGGCAGCTGAGTGCGGCGCGCGGGGGCTCGGTCAACGTCACCCCGGCCGGGCGGTTCAGGAGCAATACCATCAGTGCGCTGCACGCGGCGACATTGGCGGGGGCGGGCATTGCGTGTTTCACCCAGGCCACGGTGCGTAATGAGTTGGCGCAGGGCCTGCTTGTGCCGATCCTGCCCAACTATTCATTGGGCGAGCGCCATTACTACGCCCTCTATCCGCAGTCCCGGCACCTGGCGCCGAAGGTGCGGGCGTTTGTCGACCATATGGCGGAGTTTTATTCGGCCCAATAAAAAATCCCCCTATCGTTTGATAGGGGGATTTTTTTGTGGCTGCGGCGTCGATCAGTGCAGCTTGAGCCTTGGCTCAGTCCCGCGCCCGATCTTGCTGCCGAGCATCAGCATCGCCGTGCGGAAAAAGCCGTACAGGGCCATCTGGTGCATGCGGTACAGCGACACATAGAACATCCGCGCCAGCCAGCCTTCCAGCATCACGCTGCCGGTCAGGTTGCCCATCAGGTTACCCACCGCCGAGAACCGCGACAGCGAGATCAACGAGCCGTAGTCGGTGTATTTGTAGCTCGGCAGGTCCTTGCCTTCGATGCGCAGCTTGAGCGACTTGGCCAACAGCGAAGCCTGCTGGTGAGCGGCCTGGGCGCGTGGCGGCACGTTGCGGTCGGTGCCCGGTTGCGGGCAGGCGGCGCAGTCGCCGAAGGCGAAGATGTTCTCGTCACGGGTGGTTTGCAGCGTCGGCAACACCTGCAATTGGTTGATGCGGTTGGTTTCCAGGCCATCGATGTCCTTGAGGAAACCCGGTGCGCGAATCCCCGCCGCCCACACCTTCAAGCTGGCGGGAATCACCTGGCCGCTGCTGGTGATCAGCGCGTCGGCCGTCACTTCGCTGACCGCCGAGTTTGTCAGCACGGTCACACCGAGCTTCTCCAGGGTTTTATGCACAGGCCCGCCAATCCGCTCCGGCAGGGCAGGCAATACCCGTGGGCCGGCTTCGATCAGGGTGATGTGCATGTTTTCCGGCTTGATGCGGTCCAGGCCATAGGCCGCCAGTTCATGGGCGGCGTTATGCAGCTCGGCGGCCAATTCGACGCCCGTGGCACCGGCGCCGACGATGGCGACGCTGATCTGCTCGACCGCATCGGTTTGCCCGGCATGGGCGCGCAGATAGTGGTTGAGCAACTGCTGGTGGAAGCGCTCGGCCTGCTTGCGGGTGTCGAGGAACAGGCAGTGCTGCGCCGCGCCCTCGGTGCCGAAGTCGTTGGTGGTGCTGCCGACGGCGATCACCAGGCTGTCATAACCCAGCACGCGCGCAGGTACCAGCTCGCGGCCTTCTTCGTCGAGGGTGGCGGCCAGCTGGATTTTCTTCTGTTCACGATCCAACCCGCTCATGCGTCCCAGCTGGAACTCGAAGTGGTTCCATTTGGCTTGGGCAACATAATTGAGTTCGTCTTCCGAAGAGTTCAGCGAGCCGGCAGCGACTTCGTGCAGCAAGGGCTTCCAGATATGGGTCAGGTTGGCGTCCACCAGCGTGATGCTGGCGGTGCCGCGCTTGCCCAGAGTCTTACCCAGGCGGGTAGCCAACTCCAGGCCGCCGGCGCCGCCGCCGACGATAATAATACGATGGGTCATGGGGATATCTCGCAAGGCTAAAAGAAATCGGAGCAGTTACCCCCGCGAGCGCCAGGCAGCTCATAGCGTCAGGTAACTCAAAAGGCGGCTCAGCAGACCGAGGCCGATCACCACAACCAGCACCACACCGAGGAGCAGCCAAGGCCGGAAAGGCTTGCGCTCGACTCGGTTTTGGGAAAGTTGCAGGTACTCATCGACATGCTGTTGGTCATCGGGGTTCAGGCGGCTGGTCATAAAGGCCTCGTCAGGTAGACGTTGCAAAAGGGCGCCACGTTACAGTCCGGGGGCTCACAGGCTGATACCCACGTCGAACACTATGCTGCGGCCCAGGTTGTTGCGCAAGAAATCCGGTGCGTCGGGGTGGGCAAACAGCACGCGGGCAAAGGTCGGCCCCACCAGTGACAGCGAGCGCCAGCCCTGGCGCAGGTATTCCGTCGGCGGCGGGAAGTGGCTGTTGAGGTCGAGTACTTCACGCTTGAGACTGGTGAAGGCGATGAGGTCCAGCTCACCCAGTTCTATCCCGCGTTCTTTATAGTTGTGCGCCTTCTTGCGCAGCGTCGGCGCCAGGCGCAGCAAAAACTCATGGGCGGGGATGCGTCGCGGCTTGGCTTCGCGCCGCACTAACTGGCTGAGGGAGAAGGCGCTGCGTCGGCGCAGCAACTCGTCGCGCCATTCGTCGTTCAGTCGCCGGCCCTCGTCCAGGACAAAAAACACCTCGAAACTGGCATCGCGAAACAGTACGTCCGGCGGTTCTTGCCCGGCGGCGTGAAACTCTTCGGCCCGGTAGGGCACGTTCAAGCCTTGCAGCAGGCGCTGGCAGACCCAACGCTCACGCTCCCATTTGCGGGCATTGGACAAGAACGCATTGGCTTGTTCGGCCGCTACGGTGAGCAGGCGCAAGTAATCTGAGTCATCCATGCTTGCAGCTTAGCGTCCAAATGATGACCGCAGGAAGTCCCGCTGCAAAAGGTCGGTGTAGACTGCTCACTCGATTGTTATTCAAGTTGGGGGCCGTCGTGATCAGTGCTGCAGTGCTCGCACCACAAACCCTGGGTCTCGGCTGGTTGCTGTTTGTGCCCGTGGTGCTGTGGGCGATTCTGCGCTCACCCTGGGTCGAGGTGTTTGCCGACCGACGGCGCCAGCATTTGCTGTTCGGCACCGTGTTCGCGCTGTTTATGTTGTGGCTGGGGCGGCGGGATTTTGATACCGGGGTCTCCTACCATTTTATCGGCATGACCGCCGTGACCCTGTTGCTGGATTGGCCTCTGGCAATCGTCGGCGGTTTTGCCGCCCAGCTTGGTTTGATGGTGTTGGGGCGTCAGGACCTGGCGGCGCTCGGCGTTAACGGCCTGCTGCTGATCGTGCTGCCGGTGCTGGTCACCGAAACCTGCGCGCTGTTGGTGGAGCGCGCGCAACCACGCAATCCCTTTGTGTATATCTTCTGCTCGGGCTTTTTCGCCGCCGCGCTGTCGGCCTTGCTCTGCCTGTTGCTGGGGCTGGGCCTGCTGTGGTTCGACGGGCGCTTCGCCATGCCGGAATGGCTGGAAGACTTCGTCGGCTACCTGTGGCTGATCATCTTTCCCGAAGCCTTTATCAACGGCATGGTCATCAGCGCGTTGGTGGTGTTCTGCCCGGAATGGCTGGAGACCTTCAACCGCACCCGCTACCTCTCGGCACCCTGGAACGACGACGATTCGCCGCGTTGATCCAGATCAAATCCCGCGCCCACGCGCAGGCCCATGCTCTGCCAAATTTTCCAGGAGCACGGATCATGAGTGTGTACGAGTGGGCACGGCAGGAGTTGCGCAGAAGTCAGGACGCGGCACAGGAAATCGGCTTTGACCCAGGCTTGACCCTGCGCGCCATGCTCAGCGCGGTGGTGCAGCAGAGCAAGGGCGTGCGCAGTTTCGAAGACCTGGCCGACGAGCTGCAATACCTTGCAGAGAACCTCGACGACCAGCAGGAATACGCCTTTATGCGGCCTTAGTGGCGCGGCGTCAGGTCTTCGGAAAACAGCTCATCCTCGGCATCCGGGGCCACGGGGATCTTGTGTTCTTCAGCGGCCCAGGCACCCAGGTCGATGAGTTTGCAACGGTCCGAGCAGAACGGCCGGTTGAGGTTGGTCGCTGTCCATTCCACGGGGGCGCCGCAGGTTGGGCAATCGACGGTCAAGGGTTGGCTCATGATCGGCCTCCACGCAAAGTAAGGTAAAAGTGGTGCAGTCGCTCGACCTCGCTGTGCAGCCAGGTGAGGTCCTTGTCATTGACCAGCACATCATCGGCATGTTTCAGGCGCTCTTCGCGGCTGGACTGCGCCTTGAGGATCGCCTGCACCTGCTGTTCGCTGATGCCATCGCGCTGCAGGGTACGCTGAATCTGCACGGATTGCGGCACGTCGATCACCAGGATGCGCTGGGTCATGCTGTGCTGGCCGGACTCGATCAGCAACGGCGACACCAGGATCGCGTAGGGCGACTGCGCGCGCGCCAGGTGGCTGCGAATCTCTTCGCCGATCAACGGGTGCAGCAAGGCTTCCAGCCAGCGCCGCTGTTCGGGGACTTCAAAGATCAGCTTGCGCAACGCGGCGCGGTCCAGTTGGCCGTCAGGTTGCAGCACGCCCGCGCCAAAGTGCTCGGCGATACGCGCCAGTGCCGGCCGGCCGGGTTCGACGACCCAGCGGGCGGCGTGATCGGCGTCCACCAGGTCGATACCCAGGTCGATAAAGTGCTGGGCCGCCGCGCTTTTGCCGCTGCCGATGCCGCCGGTGAGGCCAAGAATCCAGGGTGTTGCAACAGAAGTGGTCATCTGAAACCGACAGACTGCAAATAGAAGTCGGTTATTTGACCACCCCAGAGCAATGCAATCCAGCCGGCAATTGCCAGATAGGGGCCGAACGGCATGGGCGCCGACGCCTGGGTCTTGCGCAGGCGCATCAGGATCAGCCCGCCCATCACCCCGAGCAGCGATGACATCAGCAAGGTCATCGGCAGGATTTGCCAGCCGCCCCAGGCGCCGAGCAGGGCCAGCAACTTGAAGTCGCCATGGCCCATGCCGTCCTTGCCGGTGGCCAGCTTGAACAGCCAGAACACCGACCACAGGCTCATGTAGCCGACCACTGCGCCCCATACCGCATCGGCCAGCGTCACCTGCACGTCGAAGCTGTTGAGGATCAGCCCCAGCCACAACAGCGGCAGCACCAGTACATCCGGCAACAGTTGGTGATCGGCATCGATCAGGCTCATCGCCAGCAGTCCCCAACTCAGCAGCAGGATCGCTGCCGCTTGCCAGCCAACACCGAAATGCCAGACGACCACCGCTGAAATCAGCGCACAGGCCAGTTCGGTGAAGGGGTAGCGCGCACTGATCGGCCCACGGCAGTGGGCGCAGCGCCCCCGGAGCATCAGGTAGCTGAGCACGGGGATATTTTCCCAGGGGCGAATCGGCTGGCTGCAATGGGGGCAGCAGGAGTTGGGAAACATCAGGTTGTAGGTCGGCCCGGCGGGGTCGCTCGGCAGGCCGAGGACTTCCTGGGCCTGGGCGCGCCATTCACGTTCGAGCATTTTCGGCAGGCGCCACACCAGCACGTTGAGAAAGCTGCCGACGATCAGGCCCAGCACCAGTGCCATGCCGACAAAAAGCCAGGGTTGTTCACTCAGCAGCAGGCTCAAAATGCGCTCCCCAATTGAAACACCGGCAAATACATCGCAATCACCAGTCCCCCGACAATGCTCCCCAGCACGACCATGATCAGCGGCTCCATCAAACTTGTGAGTCTATCCACCAGGCTGTCTACGTCAGCCTCATAGTGGCTGGCGACCTTTTCCAGCATGCGGTCCAGCGTACCGGACTCTTCGCCGATGATCGTCATCTGGATCGCCATGCGGGGAAACAGGCCGCTGCCGGTCATGGCTTGATTCAACTGAATCCCGCTGGCGACATCATGGCGCATGCGCTCGATGGCCCGCCTGAATGGCCCGTTGCCGACTGCGCCAGCCACTGAGTCCAGGGCCTGCACCAGGGGAACGCCTGCGCTAAACGTAGTCGAGAGTGTGCGAGCGTAGCGGGCCACGGCGGATTTTTTCATCAATGTGCCTGCCAGGGGCGCTTTCAATAAAGCGGCTTGCAACCCGTGGCGAAACCCCGGGGACACACGATAAGCCTGGCGCAACGCGGCAATCGACCCACCCAGGCAAGCTGCGACAATCCACCAGGCACGTTGCAGGAATTCGGACAGGGCAATAACCCCCAGGGTAAAACCGGGCAATTCGCCATCGACGCCGGCGAACAGGCTCTGGAATTGCGGCACCACATGCATCAGCAGCAGCGTACAGACCACGCTGGCGACCACCAGCACCGCCGCGGGATAGGTCATGGCCTTCTTGACCCGCGCCTTGAGTTGCTGGGTTTTCTCCAGGTGTATCGCAACGCGTTCCAGCAGTGCTTCCAGGGCGCCGGCTTGTTCGCCGGCCGCAATCAGGTTGCAGTACAACTCATCGAAATAGCGTGGCTGTTTACGCAGCGCGGTTGCCAGGTTGGTGCCGGCGGCGATCTCTTGTTTCAACCCATTTACCAGTGCTTGCATGGGCGGGTTTTCGAAGCCTTCACTGACAATATCGAGGGCTTGCAGCAGAGGGATTCCCGCTTTCAACAGTGTGGCCAACTGGCGGGTGAAGAGGACGATATCCAGCGCTTTGATCGGTGCTGTGAGGCTCGGCAAGACACTGGCGCGCTTGCGCACACGCCCAGGGCAAATTCCTTGCTGGCGCAGCTGCGCCTTGATCAGTGCGGGGTTGTGGCCTGCGGTTTGCCCGCACACCCTGCGCCCTTTGCGGTTGGTGCCTTCCCAGGCGTAGATCGTTGAAGCGTTGTCCATGTCACGGTTCCGCATGCGGGGAGTGGAAGATTTATAGCTTAGTCAGGTGACGGATTCGGACGGATTGGCCGCGCGCGATAAAATGTCAGAATGTGCGTCTTGCAGGCGCTTGCCCCGTTGCGGATGAGTACACTGGCGCCGCTGCACACTACGGGGCGCAGGACGCGCCTTGTCATGGGTTCTATTCTGGAGAGTGAATGTGATACGTCAGAAAGGCTTTACCTTGATCGAGTTGCTGATCGTCGTGGCAATCATCGGCATCTTGGCCACCATCGGCTTGCCGATGTATACCACGCACCAGGCCAAGGCCAAGTTCACGGCAGGGCTGGCTGAAATCACGGCGTTGAAGGCCGGTTACGAGGACGTTTTCAACCAAGGCACAGTGCCCACCGTGGCCTTGATCGGTGGCACCACCCCGACCGCCAACTGCAAGATCGACGTGGCAGGGGATGTGGCCACGGGCGTCGGTTCCATCAGCTGCGAAATCCTCGACGCGCCGGCGCCGGTGCTGGGCAAGACCATCACCTTGACCCGCGACGCGACCAAGGGCTGGAAGTGTGTGACCAGCGCCGAAGAAAAATACGTCGCCAAGGGCTGCGGCGCCAACGGCGCGTAACGACCCAACCATCCACACGGACGTAGAGGTGGCTGATGGCGTTTTCCATCCAGCAGCGCGGTAATGTGTTCCTGGTGTTGGCGGTGTGCCTGCTGGTGCTGGGGGTTTGTGCCCCTTTCAGTGGGCACGACCTGCAACGCACGCTACAGATTGCCCTGGCACTGGGCGCGCTGCTGTATGGGCTGGCGGCCCCCAACACGGCGTGGGTGGACCGGCCCACCGCGTTCGGCCTGGGGCTGGTGATCGCCCTGGGCCTGCTGTCTTCGGCCCTGGCCCACCGGCCGCTCTGGGCATTCACCGAGGTGGCGTTGCTGGTCAGTTGTGGCGTGATTGCGCTGGCGTTCGCCATGCTTCGCCGGCATGGCGGCGAGCCGCTGGATCGCGTCCTGTTGCTGGTTGTCATGCTGTTGTGCCTGATCAAGGCGAGCCAATACCTGCATGCGGTGATGCTGGCATTTACCAGTGGCCAGCGCGTGCTGGACCTCGATCTGTTGCTGTCGGGCTTCTCCAACAAGCGTTTCTACGGTCAATTCCAGACCTTCACCCTGCCATTGCTGGCGCTGCCCCTGCTGATGCCCAAGCTCCCGCGTTCCTTGCGCGTTGCTGTGTTTGCCCTGCTGTCGGTGTGGTGGTTGATCGCCATCAGCGGGGGCACGCGGGGCACATGGCTCGGCATGGGCGCGGCGGGTGTCTTGCTGGGGTGTTGGGGCCGTTCGGGCGACGTTGGTTGGCCTGGCAATTGGCCGCGGTGAGCCTTGGCCTGTTGCTGTACGGGCTGTTGTTCTCGGTACTGGCGGTCTATTTGGGCATCGAAACCTCAAGCGGTGCCAGCGATCGCCTTACCACTTCACTGTCGGGGCGTGCCGAGATCTGGTGGCAGGCCTGGCATATGATCGTCGAGCGCCCGTGGCTGGGTTTCGGGCCGATGCAGTTTGCCGACATCCCCAACGACGTGGCGACCCATCCTCATCAGGCGATCCTGCAATGGGCCTGTGAGTGGGGCGTGCCTTCGACGATTTGCGTCGTCGCATTGGTCTGGCGCGGCGGTTGGGCCACAGTCAGCTTGTTGCGTGAGCGGGCGTTGTCGGCGCAGCGTTCGGACTTGCTGCGCCTGTGCCTGTTTGCCGCGTTGGTCGGCGCACTGACGCAGTCCATGGTCGATGGCGTGATCGTGATGCCCGTTTCGCAGCTGTGGTTGGCGTTGGTGGTGGGTTGGCTGATGGCGCTGCACATCTGGGCGGTGGCGCCAACGGCCTTGCCGGTACCGGTCAGTCACCTGTGGAAACTGTTGAGTGTGTTGGCCGTTGGTCTGCTGATCGTTGTTGCCGTTCGTGATGTGCCTCACATCACACAGGCCCAGCAACGTTATGTCGGCGACACCCACAAGCGCCTCCAGCCGCGCTTCTGGGCCCAGGGGGTGATTGCGCTGCCAGGGTCGTGAGTTGCCGGACACCCGATGCGGTGCTAGCTTTAGCCCACCGCCCGTGTAGCTCAGTTGGTAGAGCAGCGCACTCGTAACGCGAAGGTCGCAGGTTCGATTCCTGTCTCGGGCAAAAAGGCAGCACTGTTTTCAGATGATCCCAGAATGGTTCTGAAGGCCAGACGAGTCGGTATTCACGCCCGCTCTTTTGTATCTGCGCAACCTTGATGACCCAGATGCATCCCCATTCCTCGATCTAAGAGAACGACATGACCACGACTGAAATGACCCAGGAAGTTCGGCACGCAGAAGCCCTCAAGAAATACCTCGAGGGCACGCCGCAGCTTAAAGAAGAGATCAAGGACTTGAGCGCTGATGATCAGCGTGACCAGATCCAGTGGGCATTCGAGGATGAGGCAGAGAGCCAGGGCTTGCAGCCTTGGGAGCTGACCCTCAAGTACACCTCGACAGCGGACGAATTCGACACCGCACGGCTGGCCTTGCACAAGGAGGCGGCTGAAGTGCTGGGTGTTGAGTGGGAAGAGTATTGCGAGATGAATAACCTGGTGGTCTAAGCCAGACACGGCGAGCTTGCTCCCGCTGGGCTGCGTAGCGGCCCCAAAATCTTGGGAGCGCTTCGCACTCCAGCGGGAGCAAGCTCCCTCGCCACACCAGCATGCTGGTGCATTGCCTCAGATACTGAGCCGCATCGACAAATCCACCGCCTTCACATCCTTGGTCATCGCGCCGATGGAGATGTAGTCCACGCCGGTTTCCGCGATCGGCAGCAGCGTGCTTTCATTGATCCCGCCGCTGGCTTCCAGCTTGGCTTTGCCGGCATTCAGGCGAACCGCTTCACGCATATCGTCCAGGCTCAGTTCGTCGAGCATGATGATGTCGGCGCCGGCCGCCAGCGCTTCACGCAATTCTTCCAGGCTCTCCACTTCGATTTCCACCGGTTTGCCCGGCGCGATCTTGTGGGCGGCCGTAATGGCCTGGGCAATGCCACCGCAGGCGGCAATATGGTTTTCCTTGATCAGGAACGCGTCATACAAACCGATGCGGTGGTTGTGACAGCCGCCGCAGGTGACCGCATACTTCTGCGCCAGGCGCAGGCCCGGCAATGTCTTGCGGGTGTCCAGCAGCTTGACCTGGGTGCTGGCGACAAAGTCCGCCAGGAATTGGGCGCGCGTCGCCACACCAGACAGCAGTTGCAGGAAGTTCAGGGCGCTGCGCTCGCCACTGAGCAGCGAGCGGGCCGGGCCTTCGAGGTGGAACAGCGCCTGGTTGGGGCTGACGCGCTCACCGTCGGCCACCTGCCAATGCACGGCGACGCGTGGGTCCAACTGGCGGAATACCGCATCCACCCAGGCGGTGCCGGCAATCACCGCCGCATCGCGGGTAATGATCGTGGCCTTGGCCAGCCGCTCGGCCGGGATCAATTGCGCGGTGATATCGCCGCTGCCGATGTCTTCGAGCAGCGCGCGGCGCACGTTGGCTTCGATTTCGGCGGTGAGGTCGGCAAGACGGAGATTCGGCATAACAGGCTCCACAAACAAAGTGCCTGGATTATAGGGGCAGTGTGCGTTCGAACCCATAACCCACCGCTCAATTACAGCCGAATGACAGAGTTTGCTGGCGCAACTACCCCCATTTGCAAGATAATCTCGCGCCTTGCAATTGGCGTCATAGCTTTGACGTCCTGGTGATGACTGGAATCGCGCAGCGCCCGCGCCATCATTCCCCAACAGACACCGCCGTATCAGGAGGCCAGGATGCACAATGACGGAAAGGTGGTGCCGATCAACAAGGCACAGGCTATGCCATCGCCGCTCGCGCGCTTGCCGGTGGTGTTGCTGCAGGTCCGTGACAAGGCCGCGCAGCAGTTGCAGCAAGGTCTGCAGGAGCTGTTCGATAACGCCGACGACACCCTCTTCGAAATGGCCGACAAGGCGCGCAACAACCTCGATCACCATATTTTCTTTGAAGCCATGCGCGACCTGCGCCTCAAGCGCAAGAATTTCGAGCGCGTGTTCATGGAGCAACTGTTTGCCGCCTTCGCCAGCCTGGGCCTGGCGGGGCAGGGTGAGCGGCAGCTCGTGCCGGTGGTGTCCTACGACGCGGTGCCAGGCACATCCCGCGACGAGCTGGAGAAAGCCGTGGCGCTGGAGGCCATGCTGGGGCGGGTGCGACATCGCGACGGCCTGGCCCTGGGGCAATTGACGGCGCGCTTGAGTGCCGTGCTGGTCCAAGGGCCTGGACGAGCGCGAGAACCCGTTGGGGCCGGCGCTGTTGTGTGAGTTTTTCCTGCGGGCGGGGCGCAGCCTGGGGGTGGAAATCCGCGTCAAGCTGATCATGCTCAAGCTGTTTGAGAAGTACGTGCTCAGCGACGCCGACCAACTGTATGGCGAAGCCAATCAGCTGTTGGTCGCCACCGGCGTGTTGCCCGAACTCAAGGCGGCGCCCTCGCGGCGCCCCGGCGGGCGGGCGGCCCGTGAACACTTGCGTAAAGACAGCGTGCCGGCCACCGATGCACCGCTGGACGAAAACGGCCAGCAAGCGTTTGCCGCCTTGCAGGAACGGCTCAAGGCCGTGCGTGGCAGCGTGGCGCCCACCCTGGAAGCCAGCGCCGAACTTCAGCCGATCGCCACGCGCGACCTGCTGCGGCTGCTGTCCCATTTGCAGCAGTACGTGCCCACGCCAGACACCGAAGACGATGTCGATCTGCGCAACCAGCTTGGCCAGTTGCTGACCCGGGTCAGCGTCAAGAGCGGCAAATCCCGGGTGGTGGAGGTCGCGGACGAAGACGTGATCAACCTGATGGCCCTGCTGTTCGAGTTCATCCGCAAGGACCGCACCTTGCCTGGCGCGCTCAGGGCGTTGATCGCCCGGCTGCAGATTCCGTTGCTGAAAGTTGCGGTGCTGGACAAGAGTTTTTTCAGTCGCCCCAGCCACCCGGTACGTCGGCTGCTCAATGACGTCGGTTGTGCCGCTGTGCAGTGGAGCCCACGGGAGGATTATCAGCGCGACGCCTTGTACCTGCGTATCGAGCAAGTTGTGCAGCGTCTGCTGAATGAGTTTGTCGAAGATCCGGCGATTTTTTCCCAGTTGCTCGTGGAGTTCACGGCGTTTATTGCCGATGAGCAGCGCCGCAGCGCACTGGTCGAGCAGCACACCCGTGACGCCGAACAGGCGCGCGTGTTGAGCGACGCGGCCCGCGAGCGGGTTGCCCAGGTGCTGAATCAACGGCTGCTGGGCAAGGCATTACCGCCCGCCGTGGTGCAGTTTGTACAACAGGCGTGGAGCCAGGTGCTGTTGCTGGCCAGTCTCAAGCATGGCGAGCAGTCGGTGCAGTGGCAGTCGGCGCTGCGCACCCTGGACGAGTTGATCTGGAGCGTCGGCCTGCAAAGCGACACCGAGGCTGGTCGGCATCTGCTGGAACGCCTGCCGGGCCTGCTCAAAGCGTTGCGCGACGGCTTGACCAGCGCCGCGTTCGACCCGTTCAGCACCCGTGAATTCTTTGTGCGCTTGCAGGTATTGCACGTTCAGCCCCTGACGGGCGTCGAAGTGTTGAGCGTCGTCCGTGAGCCCTTTACCTTTGGCGCCGAGGTGCCCGACACGGCCCAGGACTTGCCGGGAGATGACCCCGACCTGATCAGTGCCCTGCAGATGCGCATCGGTGACTGGGTCGAGTTCCAGCAAGGCAACGACGCGGCACTGCGCTGCAAGTTGACGGCGATTGTTGCGCCGGCCAACCGTTACATTTTTATCAACCACACCGGCCTCAAGGTGCTGGAGCAAAACCTCGGCGAACTGGCCCAGGCATTCAAGCGCGGCGACCTGCGCAGGCTTGACGACGGGCTGCTGTTCGACCGGGCGCTGGCCACGGTGCTGGGCAATTTGCGCCAACTCAATCGCGGCAAACCATCGCAACCACAGGGCTGAACGCGGCATACTGGTCACACTTTGTCACGCTCAAGGACCCTGTATGCAGTTGGACCCCCTCAGCGGTTGGTGCAAGGGCATCCGTCATTGCCCTTCGCCCAACTTCAACGAGCGCCCCGCTGGCGAAATCTCGCTGTTGGTGGTGCATAACATCAGCCTGCCACCGGCGCAGTTTGCCACCGGCAAGGTGCAGGAATTTTTCCAGAACCGCCTGGATGTCACGGAACACCCTTACTTTGAAGGGATCGCCGACCTACGCGTGTCCGCGCATTTTCTGATTGAGCGCGACGGCGCCGTAACGCAGTTTGTGTCCTGCATCGACCGAGCGTGGCATGCCGGGGTCTCGTGTTTCGAGGGGCGTGAGACGTGCAATGACTTTTCCCTGGGTATCGAGCTGGAAGGCACGGATGATTTGCCATTCACCGACGCCCAATACACGGCGCTGACCGACCTGACCCGGCAATTGCTGGCGGCTTACCCAGGCATTACCCACCAGCGCATTTGTGGTCACAGCGATATCGCCCCGGGGCGCAAGACCGACCCCGGCCCGGCTTTTGATTGGGCGCGCTTTCGCGGCGCCCTGCAGGATGGAGGACACGCACGATGAGTTTCCTGGTATTGGTGCTGGCGGTGTGGATCGAGAAATTCTCGGCCTTGCGCCAGCGGTTGCAGCGCGACGGTGGATGGCTGCGCGAGCTGGCCAAGCTGGAATCGAGCCCGCGCATGGGCAAGCAGCCCTGGCTGATCCTGGTGCTGCTGGTGTTGCTGCCCGTGGCGTTGCTGGGGCTTCTGCTGCTGGTGCTGGAGCCTGTGGCCTACGGCCTGCTGGCCCTGCCGGTGCACCTGTTGGTGGTGATCTACAGCCTGGGGCGCGGCGATCTACTGGCCGGGCTCGGGCCGTTTCGGGACGCCTGGCGGCGTGGCGACCTGCAAGCCGCCGAGCACGTGGCCGAGCGCGACCTGAAGCTGGGCGCCGACAGTGGCGAGCAACTGCTCGAACGCGTGCAGGGGCATCTGCTGTGGCAGGCGTACCAGAGCTTTTTCGCGGTGATTTTCTGGTACTTCCTGCTGGGCCCGGTCGCGGCACTGGCTTATCGCCTGTTGGCCTTGGCCAGCGAACACAGCCAGAACCCTCTGGTCGCCGAGCGCGCCGGGCAGTTGCGCCATGCGTTTGACTGGCTGCCGGTGCGCTTGCTGGCGGCCAGCTTTGCCCTGGTGGGCAACTTCGTCGCGGTCAGCCGCGTGATGCTCCACGAACTGCTGAGCTGGGACATCAGCGCCGCTCAGTTGGTGGAGAAAGTCGGCCTGGTCGCCGCTGAAATCCCACCACCGGTGGTAGGCGCCGATGGCATCAACAGCCTCGACCGGCTGTGGGAACTGCTGCTGCGCGCGGCGGTGCTGTGGTATGCCGGCTTCGCGATCTGGACCGTGTTGCCCTAAACCCTTGTGGGAGCGGGCAAGCCCGCTCCCACATTTGTTTGTTGTTAACCTTACGTTACAAAACTCCCTTTCAAATTGAGCTATATAGAGGGTGGCGTTCTGCCGCTACCCTGCGCCTCAATAAAAATAAAAGAAAGGGAGTTCACCTGTGAAGAGCTTGCTCTATCCCGCCGTCGCGCTGATGAATCGCTTGAGCTTCGGCATGAAATTCAGCCTGATCAGCGTGTTATTCCTGCTGCCGATGCTGGTCACCAACTATTACCTCGTGCGCGATTCCTGGCGCGAATTCCAGGGCACGCGCATCGAATTGCAAAGCCTGGATTTGCTCGGCAGCAGCCTGGCCCTGCGCCGCGACCTCGAAACCCTGAACAACCAGGTGCAGATCAACGCGACCCTCGGCCAGTCCGGCAAGGCCGGTGACCTGAAGGGCAAGATCAACGCCTTGGAACAGGCAGTGTTGAGCCGCCTGCAAAGCCTCACTGCGATGGCCACCGACCCCGAGCAAATCGCTGCATTTGACGCCAAGCGCGATGAGTTGATCGCCGCCTTCAAGGCCCAGCAGCAGGAAACCTCGCTGCTGAGCAAAAGCGCGCTGATCGGCAAGTTGCTCAACAAGGCGCACATGCTCAGCCAGGTGATTGCCAGCCAGTCCGGCCTGAGCCGCGACCCCCAGGGCGATTTGCGCCAACTTACCGAGCTGATCACCAGCATCACTCCGCAAGTCACCCAGACCCTCGGCGAAGGCCGGGCGATGGGCGCGTATTCCCTGGGCCAGGGTTTTCTCAACTCATCCTCCAGCACACGCTTTGACGAACTCCTGCAGCAGCTGGAAAAACTCCACGGCGAATACGCCCTGAAACTGCAGGATGCCTTGGGCGCCAGCAAGCCCGCTCACGCAGCGCTTGATGGCCTGGCCAAGGCCAGCAATGCCAGCCTCAAGCAAGGCAGCGAGCTGTTTGAAGAACAGGTGGTCATGGCCGAAACCCTCGACGCGCCTTGGCAAGGGTTCTACGACAGCGTCAGCCAACTGATGGCCCAGACCTACCAACTCGACGAGGCGACCCTGACCTTCCTCGGGCAGCAGTTGCAGCAGCGGCTGGCGCAAAACCGCACGCACATGGTCGGACTGGTCTGCGCCCTCTCGGCGGTGTTTTTGCTGATTTTCTATCTGTACGCCGGCTTCTACGCCTCCACCCGCACCACCCTGCGCCGCCTGGGCGCGATGATGGACAAGGTCGCGGCGGGCGATATGACCGTCACCTTCGTCGCCCATAGCCGCGATGAACTGGGCGAGTTGGGCCAGGTGTTCAACGGCACCGTGGCGAAAATCCATGACTTGATCGAACGCGTCGGCCACACCGTCAGCCAGGTCGAACTCCAGGCCGGCCAGGTGGAAACGGTATCGGCCCAGAGCAATCACGCGGTGTCCGGCCAGCGCAGCCAGATCGAACAGGTGGCGACGGCGATGAACCAGATGTCGTCCACCGCCCAGGAAGTGGCGCGCAGCGCGGCGGCGGCGGTGAGCAGCGCCCACAGCGTCAACGATGAAACCGTCAGTGGGCGCAGCCTGGTGCAATCCCAGCAGGGCAGCATTGCGCGGCTGGCCTCGGAGATCGACCAGTCGGTGCGGGTGATCAACCAGTTGGCCACCGACAGCCAGTCCATCAGCAGCGTGTTGGAAGTGATCAAAAGCATTGCTGAGCAAACCAACCTGCTGGCGCTCAATGCCGCCATCGAGGCCGCACGTGCCGGCGAGCAGGGGCGTGGCTTTGCGGTGGTGGCTGATGAGGTGCGCACCCTGGCCCGGCGCACGCAACACTCCACCGAAGAAATCGAGCAGATGATCAGCCGCTTGCACAGCGGTGTGGCGGCGGCGGTGAAGGCCATGGGCAGCAGCCATGAAATGGCGAATGGTACCGTGGGGCAGTCAGAAAAAGTCCAGCAGGCCCTGGAGAACATCCTCGGTGCTGTAGGCATGATCGTCGATCAGAACCAGCAGATTGCCGCCGCCGTGGAGCAGCAAACGGCGGTCGCCCACGATATCGACCAGAACATCGTCGAAATCAATCGCGCTGGCGAGCATGCGGCCCACGGGGCCCATCAGACCGAAGCGGCCAGCCGGCAGTTGTCGATGCAGGTGATTGAGTTGAAGCAATTGATCGGCGCCTTTCGGGTGTAGGAGACGAGAGTAGGACTAAGCATTCAATGGTGTGGCGTTTGTCCTGATTTTGCTGCGGATCTTTTATTGCCAACGGAATAGGTGAGAATTTGTTTCACCTAATCACGGTCTCCAGGAGACTCGGCGATGACCGCAATAATCGGCATTCGGGGGCATTGCGCCCAATGCGATATGACGTTTGAACTCAAGCCCTGGCAGTTGAATGCCATCGCCATCGACGAACCCTTTGAATGCACGTATTGCCAGACGTGTCTCAAGCTCGGTAGCCATAAACAGCTGTGTCAGTTTCGCGCCTTGAACCAGTGGGCATTGGTGCGCCCGAGCATGATCATCCTGACTTGCGCGGCCTTGCTGGTGGCGTTGGTGGCCGAGTGGGTGGGGCTGATCAGCGTGATCGGGCAGTTCAATATCTCGCTGGTGACGGTGCTGATTCATTTCCTGGTGTTGCGTTATGCCCGCTACCGGCAACGCATGACCCTCAACCTGCACAGCGTCAGCCGGCTACCACTCGAACAGCTCGCACGCATTGCGTGTACTCGCCTGCGCGAGCAATAGCGGTTCGATGCCCATGCGCTCGGCCAGGGCGCGGCAAATGTCCGGCAGGTGCTGGGGGCTGTTGCGCTGGCCGGGGTACATGGCGGGAGCCATGTCCGGTGAGTCGGTCTCCAGCACCACGCTGTCCAGCGGCAACTGCGCCAGCACCTTGTGCATGCGCAACGCCTGGGGCCAGGTGGCCGCTCCGCCCAGGCCGAGTTTGAAACCCAGCTTGATATATTCGCGGGCTTCCTCCGTGCTGCCGGCGAAGGCATGGATGATGCCGCCCCGTGGCAGGCGGATGCGCTTGAGGGTGGCGATCACCGCCGCGTGGCTGCGGCGCACATGCAGCAGCGCTGGCAGTTGGAAGTCCACGGCCAGTTTCAGCTGGGCGTCGAACAGGCTTTGCTGGCGCTCGCGGTCCAGGTGTTCGAGAAAGTAATCCAGGCCGATCTCGCCCACCGCACACAGTTGCCGGTGGCCGTTTAGGCGGGTCAGCCAATCCCCCAGTTCCACCAGGTCGGCGGGGCGATGGTCATCGAGATACACCGGGTGCAGGCCAAAGGCTGCGAACAAACCTTCATCCCCTTGCACCAGATCCCACAACCGCTGCCAATTCTGCTGATACACCCCCAGCACCACCATGCGCCGCACGCCGAGTGCGCGGCTGTGGGCGAGGACTTCGCGGCGGTCGCTGTCGAAGTCCGCGAAGTCCAGGTGGGTGTGGGTGTCGATCAGCTCCACGTTCAGGCCTCGCGGATACGCTGCTTGAAGGTCCGGCCGATGGCATGCACGCCCGGCTGGTAATGCTGTTCTTCGATGGCCGCCAGGGCCAGTTTCAGCGCAGTGTCGGCGATCAACTGATGTTGCTGGGCCATGGCGTTGACCGGCAGCGGCAGGAAATCCAGCAACTGGGTGTCACCGAAGGTGCCCAGGCGCAGGGGCCGCGATTTGAGCGGGAAGTCATGCAGTGCATCAAACACGCCTTGCAGCAGCACGTAGGACGTCGTCACCAGTGCGTCAGGCAAATGCCCCAGTTGCTGTAGAAGTTGCTCCATCAGTTGTCGGCCACAGTCGCGGCTGAAGGCGTCGCCTTGTTCGACGATCACCTCGCCGCTGAACCCCTGCAGCGCGTCACGGAAACCCGCCGCGCGCTCCTGGCTGATGCTCAGCTCCGGCCGTGCACCGATCAGCACGATCTGCTTGGGCAGCGGTTGCAGCAAGCTGGCGGTCAGTTGCTGGCAGGCCTGGCGGTCGTCGCTGACCACCGAGCAGAACTGCGCGGTTTCCATCACCCGGTCGATGGCAATGATCGGCAGGCCCTTGGCTTGCAGTTCGCGGTAGCTGTCGTCGCTGGCCGGCAGGCAACTGGCGACAAACAGCGCATCACAGCGCCGCGCGCGAAACAGTTGCAGCAACTGGCGCTCGCTGTTGGCGTCGTCGTCGGAGCTGGCGATCAGCAACTGATAGCCGCGTGCCCGTGCGCCTTGCTCCAGCAGTTTGGCGATACGTGCGTAACTGGGGTTTTCCAGGTCAGGCAGGATAAAACCCAAGGTGCGCGTGTGCCGACTGCGCAGCCCGGCGGCTTGGGGGTTGGGTGTAAACCCATGGGCTTCAACCACGGCACGCACGCGCTCGACGGTAGCGCTGCTGATGCGTTGTTGTTCGGCCTTGCCATTGATGACGTAGCTGGCGGTGGTTACGGACACACCGGCCAAGCGTGCAATATCACTGAGTTTCAAACCGGGATTTCCTTGTTTTCTAGAGCTTGCCCCGACATTTTGTCCAATCGTAACCGATTACTGCACACGACCAATGTCCAAGCTCAAGTGCCGAGCGGTCCTTCAAGGATGCTCAATTAACGCGTAATCTGCCATAAATTCTAGATTAAACGTTTCAGCAGGCGTATTTTTACGATCTTCGCTACTGAGTGGCCACTGCCAATTGACTACTCAGTCAGCTATTACGAGACGCCATTACACTGTTTATTCAAAACAATACCTAGTGCGCCCATCGCACTAACTAGGAGAACGGCATGCTTGAGCTCACCCACGAGCAGATTTCCATGGGCCAGGTGGCTGTGGATAAGTCTGCTGCCTTGCACCTGCTCGCTGAAAAACTGGTGGCCGACGGCCTGGTCGCCGAGGGTTACCTCAGCGGTTTGCAAGCCCGTGAAGCCCAAGGCTCGACCTTTCTCGGCCAAGGTATTGCGATCCCCCACGGCACCCCTGAAACCCGCGACCAGGTGTTTGCCACCGGCGTGCGCCTGCTGCAGTTCCCCGAAGGGGTGGACTGGGGCGACGGCCAGATCGTCTACCTGGCGATTGGCATTGCCGCCAAATCCGATGAACACCTGCGCCTGCTGCAACTGCTGACCCGCGCCCTCGGTGAGACCGACCTCGGCCAGGCACTGCGCCGCGCCGGTAGTGCCGAAGCGTTGCTCAAACTGTTGCAAGGCGCGCCGCAAGAACTGGCGCTGGATGCACAGATGATCAGCCTGGGCGTGTCGGCCGATGATTTCGAAGAGCTTGTCTGGAGAGGTGCGCGTCTGTTGCGCCAGGCCGACTGTGTGAGCAACGGTTTCGCCGCCGTGTTGCAGCAGGTCGATGCACTGCCCCTGGGCGATGGCCTGTGGTGGCTGCATAGCGAGCAGACCGTCAAGCGCCCGGGCCTGGCGTTTGTCACCCCGGACAAACCCATGCGCTACCTCGGCCAGCCGCTCAACGGCCTGTTCTGCCTGGCCAGCCTCGGCGAAGCCCACCAAACCTTGCTGGAGCGCCTGTGCGCCTTGCTGATCGAAGGCCGTGGCCAGGAATTGGGCCGCGCCACCAGCAGCCGCGCCGTACTCGAAGTGCTCGGCGGCGAACTGCCGCCCGACTGGCCCAACGCGCGCATCACCCTGGCCAACGCCCACGGCCTGCATGCGCGGCCGGCGAAGATCCTCGCGCAATTGGCAAAAAGTTTTGACGGCGATCTGCGCGTACGCATCGTCGATGGCCCAGTGGGCGCCGTCTCGGTCAAGAGCTTGAGCAAACTGCTGAGCCTCGGCGCCCGTCGTGGCCAGGTGCTGGAATTTGTCGCCGAACCGACGATTGCCGGCGACGCGCTGCCAGCGCTGTTGGCCGCCGTCGCAGAGGGCCTGGGTGAAGAGATCGAGCCGCTGCCGACCGTCACCGCGCAACCGACCACTGTCGATATCGAACCGGCGCTCAGCGCACCGTTGAGCGGCAGCCAGCTGCAGGCCATCGCCGCCGCGCCGGGCATCGCCATCGGCCCGGCGCATATCCAGATTCAACAGGTGTTCGACTACCCGCTGCGCGGCGAGTCCTCGGCCATCGAGCGCCAACGCCTGCAAGCCGCCCTGGCCGATGTGCGCCGTGATATCCAAGGCCTGATCGAACGCAGCCAGGCCAAGGCGATCCGCGAAATTTTCATCACCCACCAGGAAATGCTCGACGACCCGGAACTCACCGACGAAGTCGACACCCGCCTCAAGCAAGGCGAAAGCGCCGAAGCCGCGTGGATGAGCGTGATCGAAGCCGCCGCCAAGCAGCAGGAGTCGTTGCAGGACGCCTTGCTCGCCGAGCGCGCCGCCGACCTGCGCGACATTGGCCGTCGCGTGCTGGCGCAACTGTGCGGCGTCGAAACCGCCCGCGAACCCAGCGAGCCGTACATCCTGGTGATGGACGAAGTCGGCCCGTCCGACGTGGCGCGTCTTGATCCGACCCGTGTCGCCGGCATCCTCACCGCCCGTGGCGGCGCCACGGCCCACAGTGCCATCGTCGCCCGTGCCCTGGGCATTCCGGCGCTGGTGGGCGCGGGTCCCGCCGTGTTGCTGCTGGCCTCCGGCACGCCCTTGCTGCTGGACGGCCAGCGTGGCCGCCTGCATGTGGACGCCGACGCGGCCACCCTGCAACGTGCCACCGTCGAGCGCGACACCCGCGAACAACGCCTGCAAGCCGCCTCGGCCCAGCGCCACGAACCGGCGTTGACCCGTGACGGTCACGCCGTGGAAGTGTTCGCCAATATCGGCGAAAGCGCCGGTGTGGCCAGTGCGGTAGAGCAGGGTGCCGAAGGCATTGGTCTGCTGCGCACCGAACTGATTTTCATGGCCCACCCGCAAGCGCCGGACGAAGCGACCCAGGAAGCCGAATACCGCCGCGTCCTCGATGGCCTCGGCGGGCGTCCGCTGGTGGTGCGCACCCTTGATGTGGGCGGCGACAAACCGCTGCCGTATTGGCCGATTGCCCAGGAAGAAAACCCCTTCCTCGGCGTGCGCGGCATTCGCCTGACCTTGCAACGCCCGCAGATCATGGAAGCGCAATTGCGCGCGCTACTACGTTCCGCGGATAGCCGCCCGCTGCGCATCATGTTCCCCATGGTCGGCAGCGTCGATGAATGGCGCGCTGCCCGCGACATGACCGAGCGCCTGCGCCTGGAAATCCCGGTGGCCGACCTGCAACTGGGGATCATGATCGAAGTGCCATCCGCCGCCTTGCTCGCCCCGGTGCTGGCCAAGGAAGTGGACTTCTTCAGCGTCGGCACCAATGACCTGACCCAGTACACCCTGGCCATCGACCGTGGCCATCCGACCCTGTCCGCCCAGGCCGATGGCCTGCACCCGGCGGTGTTGCAACTGATCGACATCACCGTGCGCGCGGCCCATGCCCATGGCAAATGGGTCGGTGTGTGCGGCGAGCTGGCGGCCGATCCGCTGGCGGTGCCGGTGCTGATCGGCCTGGGGGTGGACGAGTTGAGCGTGTCGGCCCGCAGCATTCCCGAAGTGAAGGCGCGGGTGCGTGAATTCAGTCTGAGCGAGGCCCAGGGCCTGGCGCAAAAAGCCCTTGCGGTGGGTTCGCCCGCCGAAGTGCGTGCCCTTGTGGAGGCCGTGTAGATGGCAAGGATTTTGACCCTGACGCTGAACCCGGCGTTGGACCTGACCATTCGCCTGGCGCGCCTGGAGGCGGGTGAGGTTAACCGCAGCGAAACCATGCTCACCCATGCCGCCGGCAAAGGCGTGAATGTGGCGCAGGTGTTGGCTGACCTCGGCCATCAAGTGAGCGTGGGTGGCTTCCTGGGCGAAGACAATCCACAGGCATTTGACGCGCTGATCGCCCGCCGTGGGTTTGCCGACGCGTTCATCCGCGTGCCCGGCGAAACCCGCAGCAATATCAAGATCGCCGAACAGGACGGGCGGGTCACCGACATCAATGCGCCGGGGCCGCACGTGAGTGAACAGGCGCAGCACGCTTTGCTCGAAAAGCTGGCGCAGATGGCACCCGGTTTTGATGCGGTCGTCGTTGCAGGCAGCTTGCCCCGTGGTGTCAGCTCGCAGTGGTTTCAAGGCTTGCTGGAAACCCTGAAAAACCTCGGCTTGAAAGTCGCCCTCGACACCAGCGGCGCAGCGTTGCGCGCCGGTTTGCAGGCGGGCCCGTGGTTGGTCAAACCCAACACCGAAGAGCTGGCCGATGCCCTGGGCAATGCCCCCGATGCCATCAGCCAATTGCACCAATTGGGCGTGGAGCATGTGGTGGTGTCCGACGGCGCTGCCGGCGTGAACTGGTACCGCCCCGGCGCTGCGTTGCATGCCACGCCGCCAGAGGTCACGGTGGCCAGTACGGTGGGCGCGGGCGACTCGCTGCTCGCTGGCATGCTCCACGGTTTGCTCAGTGGCGACACCCCCGAGCAGACCTTGCGCCGCGCCACGGCGATTGCCGCGATGGCGGTGACGCAGATCGGTTTTGGCATCAGCGATGACGCGCAGTTGGCGCGCCTCGAAAGCGGCGTCGACGTACGCACGCTGACAGAACAATAAGAGGGTTTGTGATGAAGTTAGCCATTGTTACTGCCTGCCCGAACGGTATGGTCACCAGTGTGCTGTGCGCCCGCTTGCTGGACGCCGCCGCGCAACGCCAGGGCTGGAGCACCAGCGTCGAAGTGGTCGACGTGCAGCGCCCGGAGCGTCAGTTGTCCCAAGGGACCATCGACGACGCCGAGTGGGTGTTGCTGGTCAGCAGCACGCCGGTGGACATGCAGCGGTTTGTCGGCAAGCGCGTGTTCCAGAGCACGCCGGCCCAGGCGCTGGCAGATGTCGAAGCGGTGCTGCGCCGTGGCGCCGAAGAGGCGGCGGTGTTTGTCGCCCCTGCAGGCGCCGCCAAGCACGCGCCGCGTATCGTCGCCGTCACCGCCTGCCCGACCGGCGTGGCCCACACCTTCATGGCCGCCGAAGCCTTGCAGCAGACCGCCAAGCGCCTGGGCTACGACTTGCAGGTCGAGACCCAGGGTTCGGTCGGCGCGCGTACGCCGTTGAGCCCGCAAGCCATCGCCGATGCCGACGTGGTGTTGTTGGCGGCGGACATCGAAGTCGCCACCGAGCGCTTCGCCGGCAAGAAGATCTACCGTTGCGGCACCGGCATTGCCCTCAAGCAATCCGAGGCGACCCTCAACAAGGCCCTGGCCGAAGGCGCGGTAGAAAGCACCGGCAGCGCGGCGGTGGCCAAGGCGGAAAAGACCGGCGTGTACAAACACCTGCTTACGGGTGTGTCGTTCATGCTGCCGATGGTGGTGGCGGGCGGTTTGTTGATTGCACTGTCATTTATGTTCGGCATCACCGCGTTTGAAGAGAAAGGCACCCTCGCTGCCGCGTTGAAAACCGTGGGCGATCACGCGTTCACCTTGATGGTGCCGCTGCTGGCAGGCTACGTCGCCTACTCGATCGCCGACCGTCCGGCCCTGGCCCCCGGCATGATCGGCGGGCTGCTGGCGACGACGTTGGGCGCGGGCTTTATCGGCGGGCTGTTCGCCGGGTTCCTGGCGGGCTACTGCGTCAAGTTGATCACCCGGGCGATCCCCTTGCCACAAAGCCTGGATGCGCTGAAACCGATCCTGATCATCCCGTTGCTGGCGAGCCTGGTCACGGGGCTGGCAATGATCTACCTGATCGGGCCGCCGGTGGCGCGCATGCTGGCGGGCCTGACGGAATACCTCAACTCCATGGGCACGACCAACGCGGTGCTGTTGGGCATCCTGTTGGGCGGCATGATGTGCGTCGATCTGGGTGGGCCGATCAACAAGGCGGCGTATGCATTCTCCGTCGGCATGTTGGCGGCGCACAGCGGTGGCCCGATTGCGGCGACCATGGCGGCCGGCATGGTGCCACCGATTGGCATGGGCATCGCCACCTTCCTCGCACGGCGCAAGTTTGCGCAGACGGAGCGCGAGGCGGGCAAGGCCGCGATCATCCTGGGGATGGTGTTTATCTCCGAAGGTGCGATTCCCTTCGCCGCCAAGGACCCGCTGCGCGTGATCCCGTCCAGCATCGCCGGCGGCGCGTTGGCCGGTGCCTTGTCGATGTACTTCGGTTGCAAACTGGCGGCGCCCCACGGTGGCCTGGCGGTGCTGGTGATCCCGAATGCGATGAACCATGCGTTGCTGTATTTGCTGGCAATTGTGGCCGGTAGCTTGCTGACGGGGTTGGTGTACGCAGTGATCAAGCGCCCGGAAGTGGTCGAACTGTCGGTCGCCCCCGCCAAAGCCTGACTTGGAATGCAGTGAAAAACTGTGGGAGCTGGCTTGCCTGCGATAGCGGTGGGTCAGCTTGCACATTTACTGCTGATACACCGCTATCGCAGGCAAGCCAGCTCCCACAGGTTCAACCGTGTTGTGTCAGTAGCCATTGGGGGATGCGGCGTTCGAGGTAGTAGCCTGGGCGTTTGAGCGTTCCGTCGACAAATCCGACATGCCCGCCTTTGGCCGTCAATTCAAATTCGGTGCAGTCCGATAACTCACCAGCCTCCGGCAAGCTGTGCGCAAACACAAACGGATCATCCGCCGCATGAATGATCAGCGTCGGCGTACGAATCTCACCCAGATAATAGCGACTCGACGCCCGGCGATAGTAATCCTCGGCACTGAGAAACCCATGCAATGGCGCCGTCACCCGCCCATCGAAATCCCAGAACGTGCGCATCTTCTCCAGCGAACCCAAGGCTTCCAGGGTCTTCAGCCCGTCCGCGCGGCCGTCCTGCAGGAACCGGCGCTGCTTGACGCGGATATACGTCAGCATTTCCCGCATGAAGTGCTTCTGATAAACCCGCGAAAAGCCCAGGCCGATACGGTCCGCGCATTGATCCAGGCGAAACGGCACCGACACCGCTGCCGCGCCCTGCAACCCCGCTGCCGCGCCGGTCTCACCCAGGTGCTTGAGCAACACATTGCCCCCCAGCGAGTAACCCACCGCATACAGCGGCGCCAACGGTCGCTTGGCACGCAGATGAGCAATCGCGGCGGCCAGGTCTTCGCTGGCGCCGGAGTGATAGCTGCGCGCCAACAGGTTCGGCTCCCCCGAACACCCACGCCAGTTCAGCGCTGCGCTGGCCCAGCCTTGGCGGGCGAGGGCTTTTTGCAGGCCGGCGACGTAGGGCGAGTTGGATGAGCCGGTCAGCCCGTGCAGCACCAGCACCAACGGCGCCTGGGCGTCGTGGGGGCCGTGCCAGTCGAGGTCGAGGAAGTCGCCGTCGTCCAGCCACAGGCGCTCGCGTTGGCGTTCGATGTGGGTCGTGGGGCGCCACAGCGGCCCCCACAGCGTTTGCAGGTGGGGGTTGCCGAGGCCGAAGGCGGGGGTGAACAGGTGGTTAGAAGGTTCCATGGATTCCCCGGTGTTGTGGCGAGGGAGCTTGCTCCCGCTGGGCTGCGCAGCAGCCCCATCAAGAACACCGCATGTATTCAGTCAGAACACTGTTGCCGGTTTTGGGGCTGCTTCGCACCCCAGCGGGAGCAAGCTCCCTCGCCACAGGGTCAGGCGGCGCTTTCGACTAAGCGGTGCCATAGCGCGTAGTACACCCGACCGGACTTCTGCTCCCGGTGCAGGCGCCAGGCACCCGGCAGGCCCAGGGTGGAAGGCGCGGTCTCGCTTTCAGTGTAGATCCACGCATCCGGCGCCAGCCATTGGCGTTTTTCCAGCAGCGCGCACACGGTCGGCAGCAGGTTCTGGTTGAACGGCGGGTCGAGGAACACCACGTCGTACTCGCTGGCCGGCTGGGTTTCCAGGTAGCGCAGGGCATCGGCGGTTTGCACCTGGCCGTTGGTGCAGCGCAGGGTGCCCAAGTGTTCCTTGAGGCTGGAGACCGCGACGTTGCTTGCATCCAGCGCCTGGGCCTGGGCCGCGCCACGGGACAGTGCTTCCAGGAACAGCGCGCCGCTGCCGGCGAACGGGTCCAGCACCTTGGCGCCGCCGATGTACGGTGCGAGCCAGTTGAACAGGGTTTCACGCACGCGGTCTGGCGTTGGGCGCAGGCCCACGACGTCGGGGAAGCTCAGCTTGCGGCTGCCCCATTCACCGCCAATGATGCGCAGTTGGCCCACGCCGTTGTGGACGTTGTGGACGGGTTTTTTCGGGCGAGATGTACTGGCCATTAATGCTCCGGGACCCCGAGCGGCTGCTCGGCGGGTTTATCAGTAGGGGGCGGTAGTGGCTTTTGCGCAGTGGTCGGGCCGGCGGTCACGATGACCATCTTGTCGGCGCTCAAGTGTTTGTTCATGGCAGCCTTGACCTGCTCTACGGTCAGGGCCTGGGATTGTTTCATGAAATCTTCCAGATAGGTCAGCGGCAGGTTGTAGAAACCCATCGCGCCCAGTTGCCCGACGATATCGGCGTTGCTCGCGGTCGACAGCGGGAAGCTGCCGGCCAGCTCGCGCTTGGCGTCATCCAGTTCTTTTTGGGTCGGGCCGGTCTTCAGGTAGTCCGCCACTACATCCTCAACCAGGCGCAGGGTACCGCCGCTCATTTCGGCGCGGGTCTGCAGGTTGATCATGAACGGGCCGCGCACCTGCATCGGTGAGAAACCGGAGTACACGCCGTAGGTCAGGCCGCGTTTCTCGCGCACTTCGCTCATCAGACGCGTACCGAAGCCACCGCCGCCGAGGATCTGGTTGCCCAGGGACAAGGCTGCGTAGTCCGGGTCGGCGCGGTCGATGCCGAGTTGGGCGAACAGCAAATGCGTCTGCTTGGACGGAAACTCGATATGGCTCAGGCCGGCTTTAGGCTCGGTGGGCTGGGCGATCTTCGCCAGCGCCGGGCCTTTGGGCAGCGATGCCGACACCTTGGCCGTCATGGCTTCGGCTTCGGCGCGGGTCAGGTCGCCGACCACCGCAATCACCGCATTGCCAGCGGCATAGGCCTTGGCGTGGAAGCCCTGCAACTGCGCGAGGCTGATCTTCGGCACGCTCTCTGGCGTGCCTTCGCTTGGGTGCGCGTAAGGGTGGTCGCCGTACAGGCGCTTGAACAGCTCCAGGCTGGCCAGCTTGGCCGGGTTCTGCTTCTGGTATTCGAAGCCGGCGAGGATCTGGTTCTTGATGCGCGCCAGGGAGTCGGCCGGGAAGGTCGGCTTGCCGATCACGTCGTCAAACAGCGACAGGGCGGCGTCGCGCTTGTCGCCGGCGCTCAGGCTGCGCAGGGACACCAGCGCCATGTCGCGGTAGGCACCATTGCCGAAGTCGGCGCCCAGGCCTTCGAAGTCGCGGGCGATCTGGCTCACATCCTTGCCTGGCACGCCTTCGTTGAGCATGGCGTTGGTCATCAGCGCCAGGCCCGGCACGGCGCCGTCCTGGCTGCTGCCGGCGGCGAACAGGATGCGCAGGTCGAACATCGGCAGTTCATGGGCTTCGACGAACAGCACCTTGGCGCCTTCGGCGGTGGTCCAGGTTTGCACGTCGAGCTTGCGGTTGGTTGGCGCCTTGCCATCCAGTTCCGCCAAGGATTGCAGGGTGCTGGCCGATTGGGCCTTTTCCAGCGCCGGGCTGGCGATGGATTCGCTCGGGCGCAGGAAATACACGGCGCCGGCGGCGAGCAGGGTGACGGCGATCAGGCCGGGTAGGATCAGGCGGCTGCTTTTGCGATCACTCATGAGCGGTCTCCTCAGGCAGGACATGGGCGACGCTGAGACGTTCGCGGGTGAAGTAGGTGCGCGCGGCTTTCTGGATATCTTCCGGGGTCACGCTTTGCAGGTCGGCAAGCTCGGTGTCCATCAGCTTCCAGGACAGGCCGACGGTTTCCAGCGAGCCGATGGCCGTGGCCTGGCTGGTGATGGAGTCACGCTGGTAGACCAGGCCGGCGATGACCTGGGCGCGGATGCGTTCCAGCTCGGCGGCGGTCGGTGGCTTGGCCTTGAGTTCGTCCAGCAGGCGCCACAGGCCGGCTTCGGCTTGGGCGATGGTCTTTTTCTTCTGCTGGTTCGGCGTGGCCGAGAGGGTGAACAGGCTGTCGCCACGGGTGTAGGCGTCGTAGTTGGTGGAGGCGGCGGAAACCAGTTCTTCACCGCGCTCCAACTGCTCGGAGATACGGGCGCTGTAGCCGCCGTCCAGCAGGGCGGAGATCAGGCGCAGGGCCTGGACCGAGCGTTTGTCTTCGGCGGTGACCAGGCCGGGCACGTTGAAACCGAGGATCACGCTGGGCAGTTGGGTCTGCACTTTCATGGTCAGCAGGCGTTCGCCGGGCTCGGCCAGCTCCATCGGGACCTTGGCCGGTGGCACGTCACGCTTGGGGATCGGGCCGAAGTAGCGCTGGGCCAGGGTCTTCACCTCATCCGGGGTGACGTCGCCGACCACCACCAGGGTGGCGTTGTTCGGCACGTACCAGGCTTGGTACCAGTGGCGCAGCTCTTCGACCTTCATGCGCTCCAGGTCAGCCATCCAGCCGATGGTCGGCGTGTGGTAGCCGCTGGCCGGGTAGGCCATGGCCTTGAAGCGCTCGTAGGCCTTGGACATGGGATTGTCGTCGGTGCGCAGGCGGCGTTCTTCTTTGATGACCTCGATTTCGCGGCTGAATTCGTCGGCCGGCAGGCGCAGGCTGGCCATGCGGTCGGCTTCGAGCTCGAAGGCCACGCCCAGGCGGTCACGGGCCAGCACCTGGTAGTAGGCGGTGTAGTCGTCGCTGGTGAAGGCGTTTTCTTCGGCGCCGAGGTCGCGCAGGATCAGCGAGGCTTCGCCGGGGCCGACCTTGGCGCTGCCCTTGAACATCATGTGCTCCAGGGCGTGGGACAAACCGGTCTGGCCCGGGGTTTCGTAGCTTGAACCGACCTTGTACCAGACCTGGGAAACCACCACTGGCGCGCGATGGTCTTCGCGTACGACGACCTTGAGGCCGTTATCCAGGGTGAATTCATGGGTGGGTTGTGGATCGGCAGCCAAGGCTGAAAGAGGCAGACAAACTGTGCTGAACAGCAGGCCTGCGGCGCGGCGGGCTAGAGCATTCATTCGTTTTTAAACCTGTTGGGCTGCCCGCTTGGTCTTAGCGTCGGCGGGCGAGGAGGTGCTAGGATACTGGTCGGATTTACGGACGGCCACTGCGGCAGTCCTGTTAAGGCCCGATTTAGGCCTTACAAGATGTTGCGCATGAACGAGCTGGCTAAAAAACAGTCTGTTACGCATCGAATTTTATTTACCGACGTGCCCCTCTGGCGCGTCGCTACCTTGAGATAGCCGTCCTCCATGTTTGGTTCCAACGACGACAAGAAGACCCCAGCTGCGGCTGGCGAGAAGAAAGGCCTGTTCGGATGGCTGCGCAAAAAGCCGCAGGAAACCGTCGTCGAACAGCCACAGGTTCAACCTGAGCCTATTCCTGAGCCCATCGTAGAAGCCGAACCGGTCGCAGAGACCCCGGCGCCGGTGGTGTTGCCGCTGGTTGAGCCGGTGTTGCAGCCGGTGGTTGAGGTTGAGCCGGAACCAGAGCCCGAACATAAGCCGTGGCCTGAACTGCCAGTGGCCGAAGAGCCCGTGGCGCTGGTTGAAGACGTCCAGGCTGAACACATCGCACCGCCGATCCCTGCCGTGGTTGAACCGGTGGCCGTGGTGGTTGAAGCCGCGCCAGTCGTCGAAACAGCCGTTCCTGCTGTGGTCGAGCCCGAACCCGTCGCCGCCGAAACCAGCAAGACCGGTTTCTTCGCCCGCCTCAAGCAAGGCCTGAGCAAGACCAGCGCCAGCATCGGCGAAGGCATGGCCAGCCTGTTCCTCGGCAAAAAGGTCATTGACGACGAGCTGCTGGAAGACATCGAAACCCGTCTGCTCACCGCCGACGTGGGCGTCGAAGCCACCGCCGTGATCATCCAGAGCCTGACGCAGAAGGTCGCGCGCAAGCAGTTGACCGACGCCGACGCCCTGTACAAATCCCTGCAGGCCGAGCTGGCCGCGATGCTCAAGCCGGTGGAAGCACCGCTGGTGATCACGCCGAACAAGCCGTTCGTGATCCTGGTCGTTGGCGTCAACGGCGCCGGCAAGACCACCACCATCGGCAAGCTGGCGAAGAAGCTGCAATCCGAAGGCAAGAAAGTCATGCTGGCAGCGGGCGACACCTTCCGCGCCGCAGCGGTAGAACAGCTGCAAGTGTGGGGCGAGCGCAACAAGATCCCGGTAATCGCCCAGCACACGGGCGCCGATTCCGCCTCGGTGATCTTCGACGCCGTGCAAGCCGCCAAGGCGCGCAACATTGATGTGCTGATCGCAGATACCGCCGGTCGCCTGCACACCAAAGACAACCTGATGGAAGAACTGAAGAAAGTCCGCCGCGTGATCGGCAAGCTCGACGCAGACGCTCCGCACGAAGTGTTGCTGGTGCTCGACGCCGGCACCGGGCAGAACGCCATCAGCCAGGCCAAACAATTCAACCAGACGGTGCAACTGACCGGCCTGGCATTGACTAAGCTCGACGGCACGGCCAAGGGCGGCGTGATCTTCGCCTTGGCCAAGCAGTTCGGCCTGCCGATTCGTTATATCGGCGTCGGTGAAGGTATCGACGACCTGCGTACCTTTGAAGCCGAACCCTTTGTCCAGGCACTTTTCGCCGAGCGGGAGCGTCCATGATTCGATTCGAACAGGTCGGTAAACGCTATGCCAACGGGCATGTGGGCTTGCATGAGCTGAGCTTTCGAGTGCGTCGCGGCGAATTCTTGTTTGTCACCGGCCATTCCGGCGCCGGTAAAAGCACCTTGTTGCGCCTGCTGCTGGCCATGGAACGCCCGACCACCGGCAAGCTGCTGCTGGCCGGCCAGGACCTGGCCACCATCAGCAATGCGCAGATTCCGTACCTGCGCCGCCAGATCGGCGTGGTGTTCCAGAACCACCAGTTGCTGTTCGATCGCACGGTGTTCAACAACATTGCCCTGCCATTGCAGATTCTCGGGCTGTCCAAGGCCGAAATCGTCAAGCGCGTGGATTCGGCCCTGGAGCGCGTGGCGCTGTCGGACAAGACCGACCTCTACCCCGGCGACCTGTCCACCGGCCAGCAACAGCGCGTCGGCATTGCCCGCGCCATTGTCCACCGCCCGGCCTTGCTGCTGGCGGACGAACCCACCGGTAACCTCGACCCGCGCTTGGCGGCCGAGATCATGGGCGTGTTCGAAGACATCAACCGTCTGGGCACCAGCGTATTGATCGCCAGTCACGACCTGGCGCTGATCGCCCGCATGCGCCACCGCATGCTGACCCTGCAACGCGGCCGCCTGATCGGTGACGGGGAGGCTGGCGTATGAGTGCTACCCGCAGCCCTAAAGTCTCCGAACGCGTGGCGCCGAAACCGGCCGACCCGCAACCGCAGAAAAAGAAAAAACACGACGAAGACGACGGCCCGGATTTCGGCACGCTGCTGCGCGCCTGGATCGAAAGCCACCGCGCCAGCCTGCTGGACAGCCTGCGTCGCCTGGGCAAGCAGCCGATCGGCAGCTTTTTCACCTGCCTGGTGATGGCCGTGGCCCTGAGCCTGCCGATGGGCTTGTCGCTGCTGCTCAATAATGTGGAGCGCCTTGGTGGTTCCTGGCAGCGTGCGGCGCAGATTTCCCTGTACCTCAACATCGATGCCAGCACCAAGGAAGGCGAAGGCCTGCGTGACGACATCAAGAACCTGCCGGGCGTAGCCGATGCCGAGTACATCAGCCGCGACCAGGCCCTTGAGGAGTTCCAGCAACAATCCGGCCTGGGCGAGGCGCTCAAGGAGCTGCCGCAGAACCCGCTGCCGGGCGTGGTGCTGGTGACGCCGAATGAAGTCGACAAGCCCGCACTGGAAGCCCTGCGACAAAAACTCGCAGAGATGCCCAAGGTGCAGCAGGCGCAACTTGATCTAGTCTGGGTGGAGCGCCTGGCGGCGATCCTCAAGCTGGGTGACCGTTTTGTGTTCGGCCTGACGGTGCTGTTGGTGTCTGCATTACTTTTGGTGATAGGTAATACCATTCGTCTTCATATTGAAAACCGTCGCACCGAGATAGAAGTGATTAAACTGGTCGGCGGCACGGACAGCTATGTGCGTCGGCCTTTTCTGTACATGGGCGCGCTTTATGGCTTCGGCGCCGGGATTTTGTCCTGGGGCGTACTGGCATTTGGCTTGGACTGGCTGAACGACGCGGTTGTCGGGCTGGCTGGCTTGTACGGCAGTGATTTCGCCCTGGCGGGCGTGCCGGTAGCCGATGGTCTGAGTCTCTTGCTTGGCGCGGTGCTGTTGGGGTATATCGGTGCTTGGATTGCGGTCGCTCGTCATTTACGCGAGCTGGCACCGAAGTAGTTAATGTCAGATTAATGTGGTTTCGTTTGTATTGACCGTATCAGCGGTTTAGGGAACTTGTCCTACGGTTCCCGGTCAATTTTCGCAGTGCTGAACTGCACGAGTTATGTAAGTCGGAGGTTTCGTATGACCACTTCTTTGCAACCTGCTTATGCTCTGGTCCCAGGTGCAAACCTGGAGGCGTATGTGCACACGGTCAACAGCATTCCATTGCTGACGCCCGAGCAGGAGCGTGAACTGGCCGAGAGTCTCTACTATGAGCAGGATTTGGGGGCGGCTCGGCAGATGGTGCTCGCCCACCTGCGTTTTGTCGTACATATCGCCCGTAGCTATAGCGGCTACGGCCTGGCGCAGGCTGACCTGATCCAGGAAGGCAACGTTGGCCTGATGAAGGCGGTGAAACGCTTCAACCCGGAAATGGGCGTGCGTCTGGTGTCGTTTGCCGTGCACTGGATCAAGGCGGAAATCCACGAGTTCATCCTGCGCAACTGGCGCATCGTGAAAGTCGCGACCACCAAGGCCCAGCGCAAACTGTTCTTCAACCTGCGCAGCCAGAAAAAACGCTTGGCGTGGCTGAACAACGAGGAAATCCACCGCGTGGCCGAAAGCCTCGGCGTGGAGCCCCGTGAAGTGCGCGAGATGGAAAGCCGCCTGACCGGCCATGACATGGCCTTCGACCCAGCCGCCGAAGCGGATGACGACAGCGCCTTCCAATCGCCGGCCAACTACCTGGAAGACCACCGCTACGACCCGGCGCGGCAACTGGAGGATGCGGACTGGAGCGACAACTCCAACCACAACCTGCACGAAGCGCTGGAAGTGCTGGACGACCGCAGCCGTGACATCCTCTACCAGCGCTGGCTGGCAGAAGACAAAGCCACGCTGCACGACCTGGCGCAGAAGTACAACGTGTCGGCCGAGCGGATTCGTCAGCTTGAGAAGAGTGCGATGAACAAGCTGAAACTGTCGATCGCTGCCTAAAACACTGCGGAAAGACAAAAAAATGCCCCGATCGAGAGATTGGGGCATTTTTGTTTGGCTTCACGCGGTCCCTGTGGGAGCTGGCTTGCCTGCGATAGCGGTCTATCAGCCAGCACATCTGTAGCTGACAGGCCGCCATCGCAGGCAAGCCAGCTCCCACAGGGGTTTTGCAGTGTGTCAGTCGGACCAGGGGGCCTTGCGGGTGTTGTTGAGTTCGAGCAGGTAGCCATCGCCGCCCAACTGACTCATCTGCTGACGAATCCACGCCGCCCGCCTGGCCACATACGCCGTCGGATGGCTGGCACTCCACACCCTTGGGTTGGGCAACACCGCCGCCAGATAACTGGCCTGCTGACGGGACAACGCCTTGGCACTCACGCCAAAGTGATGCCGCGCCGCCGCTTCCGCGCCAAACACGCCTTCATCCCATTCCACGCTGTTGAGGTACACCTCAAGAATCCGCTGCTTGGGCCACAGGATTTCGGTCAACCCGGTAAACCAGGCTTCCAGGCCCTTGCGCAGATAACTGCGGCCAGCCCACAGGAACAGGTTTTTCGACACCTGCTGGCTCAAGGTGCTGGCGCCGCGAATCGAACCGCCGCGCTCGTTGTGCAGGATCGCCGCCTGGATCGCGCCGAAGTCAAAGCCCCAGTGCTGGGGGAAGCGCTGGTCTTCACCGGCCATCACCGCCACTTTCAGCTCGTCGGAGATCTCATCCCACGGCACCCAGGTGCGTTGCAGGTCAATGGGCTCGCCGTCGAACCAGGATTCGATCTTGCGCTCCACCATCAATGCCGTGAACGGCGGCGGCACGACACGCAACAGCAGCACCAGCAGGACACTGCCGATGGCAAACCATTTCACGACTTTGAGAAAACGACTGAAGAGGAGACGCAGCATAGAGATGGCTTGGCCGAACCCGTTGAGCGGGCCATTATACAGACCCTGCCCCTTGTGACTGGAGTTCCTCATGCTGCGTGGCTTTCTGATGTTGGCGGCCTTTTTCGGCTTCACCGGTGTTGCCCTTGGCGCCTTCGCCGCCCATGGCCTGAAAAACCGCCTGAGCGCTGAATACCTGGCGATCTTCCACACCGGCGTCACCTACCAACTGGTGCACACCCTGGCCCTGTTCGGCGTGGCGCTGCTGGCGGCGCACCTGCCGGGGCGCCTGGTCACCTGGGCGGGCGTCTCATTTGCCGTCGGTATCCTGTTGTTCTCCGGCAGCCTGTATGTGCTGACCATGACCGGCATCAGCAAACTCGGCATCATCACCCCGTTTGGCGGCCTGGCGTTCCTGCTCGGCTGGTTCCTGCTGGGCCTGGCGGCGTTCCGCTTGCAAGCCGCCTGACCAAGGGACTTGGGTCAGCCACGTTGATCGGGCTAGAATGCTGGCCCCTAAAAACGATGGCGGCCCGCGGCATGCGCATTCAGTTGAACGGCGAACCCTTTGAACTGCCCGACGGTGAAACCGTTGCGGCCCTGCTGACCCGCCTGGACCTGACCGGGCGTCGCGTCGCAGTGGAGCTCAACCTGGATATCGTCCCGCGCAGCCTGCACGCCGAGACCGCGCTCAGCGAAGGTGACCAGATCGAAGTGGTCCACGCCATCGGCGGCGGCTAGTCGCGCAGCTTCCTGAATTCTGCAGAACCTCACCCCATTCCGAGGATTTCCCATGAGCATCGTTCGTAGCGACAAGCCCTTCGTCCTGGCCGGTCGTACCTACCAGTCCCGTCTGCTGGTCGGCACCGGCAAGTACCGCGACATGGAAGAAACCCGCCTGGCCATCGAAGCCTCGGGCGCCGAAATCGTCACCTTCGCCGTGCGCCGCACCAACCTGGGCCAGATCGAAGGCGAGCCGAACCTGCTCGAAGTGCTGTCGCCGGATCGCTACACCTTCCTGCCGAACACCGCTGGCTGCTACGACGCCATCGAAGCCGTGCGCACCTGCCGCCTGGCCCGTGAGCTGCTTGACGGCCACAACCTGGTGAAGCTGGAAGTGCTGGCCGACCAGAAAACCCTGTTCCCCAACGTGATCGAAACCCTCAAGGCCGCCGAGACCCTGGTCAAGGAAGGCTTCGACGTGATGGTCTACACCAGCGACGACCCGATCATCGCCCGCCAACTGGCCGAAATCGGCTGCATCGCCGTGATGCCGCTGGCCGGCCTGATCGGTTCCGGCCTGGGGATCTGCAACCCGTACAACCTGCAGATCATCCTGGAAGAAGCCAAGATCCCGGTGCTGGTGGATGCGGGCGTGGGCACTGCCTCCGACGCGACCATCGCCATGGAGCTGGGCTGTGACGCGGTGCTGATGAACTCGGCCATCGCCCATGCCCAGCAACCGATCATGATGGCTGAAGCCATGCAACATGCGATCGTCGCGGGCCGCCTGGCCTACCTCGCCGGGCGCATGCCGAAAAAACTCTACGCCAGCGCCTCTTCGCCGCTGGATGGTCTGATCAAGTAAGAGCCATGATGACTGAATCAAACGAAACGCCGAACACCGTGGAAGAAGGCGACGAGTCCAAGCACCGCCGCATCAAGAGTTTTGTGATGCGCGCCGGTCGCATGACCGAAGGCCAGCAAAAGGGCCTGGAGCAAGGTACGCCGCTGTTCGTGTTGCCGCTGGCGGATGCGCCGGTGGACTACGACCAGGTGTTTGGCCGTTCGGCCCCGCGTTCCCTGGAAATCGGCTTTGGCATGGGCCACTCCCTGCTGGAAATGGCTGCGGCCTCGCCGGAGCAGGATTTCATCGGCGTTGAAGTGCACCGTCCCGGTGTCGGCGCGCTGCTCAATGGCGTGCTGACGCAAGGCCTGACCAACCTGCGGGTCTACGACTGCGACGCGATTGAAGTGCTCAACCGCTGCATCGCCGACAACAGCCTCGACCGCCTGATGCTGTTCTTCCCGGACCCCTGGCACAAATCCCGTCACCACAAGCGCCGCATCGTCCAGGCCTCCTTCGCGGAACTGGTGCGCAGCAAGCTGAAAGTGGGCGGCATCCTGCACATGGCCACCGACTGGGAACCGTATGCGGAATACATGCTGGAAGTGATGGATGTAGCGCCTGGCTATCGCAACCTGGCCGAAGACGGCAAATGCGTGCCACGCCCGGCCGAGCGGCCGATCACCAAGTTCGAACGTCGCGGCGAGCGACTCGGGCATGGTGTGTGGGACTTGAAATTCGAGAAGGTTGACTGACAGCACGCGGTCAAAACTGTGGGAGCTGGCTTGTGTGGGAGCTGGCTTGCCTGCGAT
>NZ_ANNV01000150.1 GCF_000346755.1 Pseudomonas sp. CBZ-4
TTCCCCTGTGGGAGCGGGCTTGCCCGCGATGGGGCCAGCAGCCACACCGCTAAACCCCAGCCCGCGCCTGCAAACTCAAATGCGCCCTCTCCCCCGGCGCCAGGCTTGCACTGGCCATCGCCGACTCCACACACACAAACCCCGACGCCTCGTTGAAGCTCACGCCCAACAACGGTCGGCTGCCCGGATGCCACACCACGGTGTCGGCGCTGTCGCCGGTGTCGATGCACAGTTCGCGCTGCCAGGCGTGGTCCTTGAGCTGCAATTCACCGTCATGCTGGAACACCCGCTGGCACCCACCGTCCACCCGCAACTCGCCTTCCTGCTGGCAAGCCTGGCGGCTGAGTTGGTCGTAACCCTGCGCTCCGTCGAGCCCAGACAGCGCTATCTCATCGACGTGACCAATACGCCAATAGGCATGCAAAGCATGGCTCAATTGGCACGGCAGCTCGTCCTGATGCTCGGTGCTCAGGCGCAGTTCCAGGGTGTCGCCCAGGTGCGCGTGCAGGTCCACCTGCCAGTCGCACAGCTGCAATTGCCAGTGCAGACGCACGCCGTCGTCGTCGGTGCTGCTGTCGAGCAGTTTCCAGTCGATCAAGCGTGCCCAGCCATGGGACGGCCACGCGTTTTCGCTGGGGTGACGGCCATACCACGGCCAGCACACCGGCACGCCGCCGCGGATGGCGCCGACTTGCGGCCACTTCGCCGCGCACCACAGCCAGGGTTTTTGCCCCGTGGGTTGAAAGTGCAACAGTTGCGCGCCCTGGCGACTGAACACTGCCTGGCACAGCGGGTGGTCGATCACCAATACGTCGCGCATCTGGAAGCGCTCCCAGGCGAACACTGGCTGTTCACGCAGGGATTTGAAAAAGCGTTGCAGCGGTTGCTCGTGCATTTGCCACAGTCCTGAATGTCTTTGTGGGAGCTGGCTTGCCTGCGATGGCATCAACGCGGTTTGCCTGCTGCACCGCGTCGCCTGCATCGCAGGCAAGCCAGCTCCCACAGGGGATGTGCTCCCCTTCCCCAAAAAAAAGCGGATAGCCATGGCTACCCGCAAAATGCGCACAGAGAGAAGGAGCTTATCGCAACAGCGTTAGAACGTAGACTGAATTTTCAGGCCAGCCACCAGCGCGTTGTCGACTTTATCCACGCCGCCAGGTTGCACGACGTATTGCAGGTTGGGACGCACGGTCAGCCAGTTGGTGACGTGGAAACCGTAGTTGATTTCGAAGTTGTACTCGGTCTCGCGGATCGGCGTGTACAGCGGGTTGTCGTAGTCGCTCACGCCGTTGGAGGCGTTGAGCAGCTCGGCGTTTTTCTTCACGTCGTTGTTGACGTGCAGACGCGCCGCGCCAATGCCGACGTCATCTTTTGGACGCGCGTCGAATGGACCTTTGTACACCAGCATCAGCGACTGGTAATTGTCGACGGTGTTGGTTTCCTTGTCGTGGAACGTGGCGTTGGCCGCGATGTTCAGACCACGGGAAGCGTCGCCGTTATGGGTGGTGAGTTGCTGCTGTGCAACGAACCAGTAGCCTTTTTTGCTGCTGTGGGTGCGGTAGTCCGCGCGCGTGGTCGCAGCATCGTTGCCATTGACGTCTTCACGTACGTCAGAAGCCTCGGCGGCGCTTTTGTAGTAACCCACACGGTATTCGCCCGGCAGGTTATTGACCTTCGGCGACCAGACCAATTCCACCGGGATCACGGTGCCCTTGGTGCCGCTGCCGCTGAGCTTGAAGCCGTTGCCGTGCTCCAGCTGCGACGGGTTCTGGTTGTACGCACCGATTTGTGCGTACAGCTCAGGCGTGATGTGGTACTTCACGCGGATTGCCGCCTGGCTGACCGGCCAGTTGTACCAGGTGCTCACGTAGTTGCCGACTTGGGAACCGCAGAACGACAGGTTCTGGAAGTCGCACGGGAAGGTGTTGAAATCTTCGCCTTCGCCGAAGTAGCCGAGTTTCACGTCCAGCTTGTTGTCGAACATCTGGTGCTGAATCCAGAACTGGGTCAGGCGCACCATGTGGCCACGACCGTAGACTTCCATCGACGAACTCAGCGTGCCGGCACGCGGGTCGCCAATACGGTCGTTGGAGATGTTCTGGCCATTACGGTTGGTCAACTGGATCTTGGCCTGGGTGTTGTCCCAGCCCCACAGTTTTTGCAGGTCCAGCGCCACGCCCAAGCCGAACTGGTCGGAGTAGCGACCGGTCTTGTCGGTGTTGTAGCCGCCGTGGGCGTTGTAGCCCATTTCGCCGACGTAGTCAGCCTTGATATCGATACCTTGCTCGATGAGCTTGGTTCGTTCGCCGCCCCAATCGCCGGTCATCCACTTGGAATCGGCGCTGAATGCTTCGTCCGCCATCGCATTGGCGGACAAAACCAGGGCTGCTGCCGCTGACAGTTGGCAGATCAGCCGGGTAGTGTTGTGTTGCTTTTTCATCCCTACATCCTCGTCTTTATTGTTATTAAACTGTTTTTATCTAACGCGGTTTACTTTTTTTATCTAAAACAACAACTTATCTTCTTTTGTGGGAGCCGGGCTTGCCCGCGATGCAGGCAACTCGGTCCTTCAGTTACAACGCGCTGATGCCATCGCGGGCAAGCCCGGCTCCCACAGGAGTAGGCTGTGACTGCACAGTGCCCAGACGCTCACCGGTATTGGCGTCGAACAGCAACACCTTGGATGGATCGAATTGCAGGGTCAGGGTCTCGCCCACCTGCGGTGCCACGTCGGGTGCCAGGCGGCAGCAGACCTTGGTGTCATTGAGCTGCACGAAGACCAGGGTGTCCGGGCCGGTCGGCTCGGTGACCTGCACTTCGGCACGAATGCTCGACGCACTGTCACCCTCGCCCGCCGCCAGCATGATTTGCTCCGGGCGCAGGCCGAGGATCACGTCGCGGTCTTCCAGGCCGGCATCGGTCACGTTCAGCGCCAGCTCGCAGCGGGCCTGGCCGCTGTCGAGCAGGGCCACCAGGCGACCGTCCTTGCGCTGCAGGCGCAGGGGCACGAAGTTCATCGGCGGCGAGCCGATAAAGCTCGCCACGAACTGGTTGGCCGGGTTGTTGTAGATGTCTTTCGGCGTGCCGAACTGCTGGATGATGCCATCCTTCATCACCGCCACTTTGTCGCCCAGGGTCATCGCTTCGATCTGGTCGTGGGTGACGTAGACGGTGGTGGTTTTCAGACGCTGGTGCATCAGTTTCATTTCGGTGCGCATCTCGACGCGCAGCTTGGCGTCGAGGTTGGACAGCGGTTCGTCGAACAGGTAGATCTTCGGCCGGCGTGCCAGGGCGCGGCCCATGGCCACACGTTGTTGCTGGCCACCGGACAGCTGGCCCGGCTTGCGGTTGAGCAGGTGTTCGATCTGCAACAGCTTGGCCACGCGCGCCACTTCGGTGTCGATGTCAGCCTGGGGCATCTTGCGAATTTTCAGGCCGAACTCGATGTTTTCGCGCACGCTCATGGTCGGGTACAGCGCGTAGGACTGGAACACCATGGCGATGTCGCGATCCTTGGGGCTCATGCCGCTGACGTCCTGATCGCCGATCATGATCGCGCCGCCGGTGATGGTCTCCAGGCCAGCGATGCAGTTCATCAGCGTGGATTTGCCGCAACCCGAAGGGCCGACCAGGATCAGGAATTCGCCTTCCTTGATCGACAGCTCGATATTCTTCAAGGTGTCGGGCAGGCCGGGGCCATAGGTCTTGTTTACATTGCGAAGTTCAAGCGTAGCCATGATTACCCCTTGACCGCGCCGGCCGTGAGGCCGCGCACGAAATACTTGCCTGCGATCACATAGACCAGCAGGGTCGGCAACCCGGCGATCATCGCCGCTGCCATATCCACGTTATATTCCTTGGCCCCGGTGCTGGTGTTGACCAGGTTGTTCAGCGCCACCGTGATGGGCTGCGAGTCGCCACTGGAGAACACCACACCGAACAGGAAGTCGTTCCAGATCTGGGTAAATTGCCAGATCAGGCAGACCATGATGATCGGGGTGGACATCGGCAGGATGATTCGACGAAAGATAGTGAAAAATCCTGCGCCATCCAGGCGTGCGGCCTTCACCAGTGCATCGGGAATGCTCACGTAGTAGTTACGGAAGAACAGCGTGGTGAACGCCAGGCCGTAGACCACATGGATAAACACCAGGCCGGTGGTGGTGCTGGCCAGGCCCATCTTGCCCAGGGTGAACGACGCCGGCAGCAGCACGGTCTGGAACGGCAGGAAGCAGCCGAACAACAGCAGGCCGAAGAACAACTGCGAACCTTTGAAGCGCCAGAACGACAGCACATAGCCGTTCAACGCGCCGATGGCGGTGGAGATCAGTACGGCCGGAACGGTGATCTTGATCGAGTTCCAGAAGTAACCGTCCACCGTGGCCCAGGCCTTGACCCAGCCGATGCCGGTGACCACGGTCGGCCAGCTCAGCAGGTTGCCGTTGCTGATGTCATCCGGGGTCTTGAAGCTGGTGAGCAGCATCACCACCAGCGGCACCAGGTACAGCAGCACGGCGAGGATCAGCACCGCGTAGATCGCGATGCGACTCAGGCTGATGGCAGGTTTGGAGGCGAGACTAGTCATTACGTTTGGTCCTCAGCTCGGAGTAGAGGTAAGGCACGATGATCGCGAGGATCGCACCGAGCATCAGGATGGCACTGGCCGAGCCCATGCCCATCTGGCCACGGCTGAAGGTGAACGAATACATGAACATCGCCGGCAGGTCGGACGAATAGCCCGGGCCACCGGCGGTCATCGCCGCCACCAGGTCGAAGCTCTTGATCGCAATGTGCGCGAGGATCATCACCGCACTGAAGAACACCGGGCGCAGGCTTGGCAGCACCACGCTCCAGTAGATGCGCGGCAGGCTGGCACCGTCGATCTGCGCGGCGCGGATGATCGACTGATCAACCCCACGCAGGCCGGCGAGAAACATCGCCATGATAAAGCCCGAGGCTTGCCACACAGCGGCGATCACCAGGCAGTAGACCACGCGATCCGGGTCGATCAGCCAGTCGAGACGGAAGCCTTCCCAGCCCCAGTCCCGCAGGAGTTTGTCCAGGCCCATGCCCGGGTTGAGCAGCCATTTCCAGGCCGTACCGGTGACGATCATCGACAGCGCCATCGGGTACAGGTAAATGGTGCGGATAAAGCCTTCGCGACGGATACGCTGGTCGAGGAACACCGCCAGCAGTACACCGATCACCAACGTGATGCCGATAAACATGCCGCCAAACAGCGCCAGGTTCTTGCTCGCCACCCACCAGCGGTCGTTGTCGAACAGGCGCTCGTATTGCGCCAGGCCCGCCCACTTGTAGCTGGGCAGGAAGGTGGACGTGGTGAACGACAGCACAAACGTCCACAGGATGTAGCCGTAGAAGCCCACCAACACGATGAACATGCTTGGCGCCAGCACCAATTTCGGTAGCCAGCGCTGCAGTGCATCGAACGGCGAGGCTTTGCTGAACACAGCAACAGAACTCATGGGGAAATCCAATACAGGGAAAAAGGACTACAGGGTGACTCTCTGATGGAACGCGGCTTATGTGGGAGCTGGCTTGCCTGCGATGGCGTCACCTCGGTGTAACCGATACACCGAGGTGCCTGCATCGCGGGCAAGCCCGGCTCCCACAGAAAGCCGGTACCAGACGTTACTTGGCAGACTTGATCGCAGCGCCCAGCTTCTTGGCGGTGTCGGCCGGGTCGGCTTTCGGGTCGTTGAGGAAGTTGGTCACGACGTCAAAGAACGCACCTTGCACCGCCAGGTTGGTGGCCATGTTGTGCGCCATGCTTGGTTGCAGGCCGCCAGTCTTGGCATCCGCGAGGAAGTCCTTGGCAGCGGTCTGGGCGCAGGAGTCGAAGCCGAGCTTGTCCATTTCATGGAGCATGTCGTTACGAACAGGGATCGAGCCTTTGTTGATGCTGAACACTTTCTGGAAGTTTTCACCCAGCACGACTTTGGCAATGTCCTGCTGGCCGGCAGCAGTGCCTTTGTCTTTCTGCTTGAACACCGCCAGGGAGTCGATGTTGTAGGTGAACGCCTTGTCGGTTCCCGGGAAGGCTACGCACTCGTAGTCCTTGCCAGCGACTTTCTTCGCGGCGGTCCATTCGGACTTGGCCCAGTCACCCATGATCTGCATGCCGGCCTTGCCGTTGATGACTTTGCCCGCTTCGAGGTTCCAGTCCTGGCCTTTGCCGTCAACGTCCATATAGGTCGCGACTTTTTTCAGCTCGGTGAGGGACTTGACCATTTCCGGGCCGGTCAGCGCGGCGTTGTCCAGGTCCACCAGGGCTTTCTTGTAGCCATCGGCACCCATCACCGAGAGGACGACAGCTTCGAATACAGTGCTGTCCTGCCAAGGCTGGCCACCGTGGGCGAGCGCGATGAAGCCCGCGGCTTTGAGCTTGTCGCCGGCGGCGTAGAATTCTTCGAGGGTGGTCGGGTTCTTGGTGATCCCGGCTTTCTTGAAGACTTCCGGATTGATCCACAGCCAGTTCACGCGGTGGATGTTGACCGGTACGGCGACGTAGTCACCGTCGAACTTCACGGTATCGGAGACTTTCTTGTCGAGCAGGGAGTCCCACTTTTCTTCTTTGGCGACGTCTTTGAGCACGTCGGTGTCGAGCAGGCCGGTGGACGCCCATTCCTGGATATCGGGGCCTTTGATCTGGGCAACGCCGGGTGGGTTGCCGGCAACTGCGCGGCTTTTCAGCACGGTCATGGCCGTGGCACCACCGCCACCGGCAACGGCGCCGTCTTTCCAGGTGAAACCGTCTTTCTCGACTTGGGCCTTCAGGACATCTACAGCCGCCTTTTCACCGCCAGAGGTCCACCAATGCACCACTTCGACCGTGCCTTTGGAGTCGGCGGCAAATGCAGTGAGGGGAAACAACGAGGCAATGGAAATAGCGACGGCGAGGCGATTAATCGCGTTCATCTGAGTACCTTTTTTTGTTGTTATGCATGCAAGTCTAGAGCTTGCGCTGCACGGAGTTTAAACATGGATTTTTGCGGCGCAGGTAACAAAGGGACGTACAAATGTCACCAGCTGGTGACATAGCGCCCATCCCCGATGGCACTGGCCATGCTGGGTGCCAAGGGTAGCGCAGGCAGCACCACCGCTTGCCAGGCATGGTACAGGTCCGGCTTGCCGCCCCAGATGGTGCTGCTGGGCTGGTTGTGCGGGCTGAGTTCGTGGTGCCAGCTGCCGTGGATGCGGTCGATGAAATGGGTTTCGCAGAATTCCCAGACGCGCCGATACCAGGTTTCGTAGTGCAACTCACCGGTGCGTTTGAGCAAGGCCTGGGCGGCGGCGCTGGCTTCGGCGTGGGTCCAGTGCAGGCGCTCACGCACCACCGGGCGGTGGTTCCAGTCGAGGGTATAGACGATGCCGGGGGCACCATCGACGGCCCAGGCGTATTCACACGCGCTGGCGAACAGGCCCTTGGCGTCGGTCAACAGCCAATCCGGCGTGACCAGCCCGGCTTGTCGGCGCGCGGCTTCCAGGTGCAGCACCAGCCGCGCCCACTCAAAACCGTGGCCGGGGGTGATGCCGTAGGGGCGGAAGCCGTCGGCGGGGTTGTCTTGGTTGTAGTCGAGTTGGGGTTGCCATTGGTTGTCGAAATGCTCGATCACCATGAATTGGTTGGCGGCAGCGTGGGTGTGGATCACCCGCTCGACGATCCGCAGCGCGCGGTCCAGCCAGCGTGTTTCACCGGTCACATCGGCCAGGGCGAGGAACGCCTCGGTGGCGTGCATGTTGCTGTTGGCACCGCGATAGGCTTCGACCCCGCTCCAGTCCTGGGCGAAGGATTCGAGCATCACGCCTTCTTCTTCACTCCAGAAGAACTGGTCGATGATATGGATGGCGTCGTTGAGCAGGTTCTGTGCACCGGGCGCGCCAGCGACTACCGCAGAGCTGGCGGCCAGCGCCACGAAGGCGTGCAGGTACGCGGCCTTGCCACGGTTGCCGTCGAGGGCGTGGGGCGTGGCAAACCAGCCACCATGTTCAGCATCCTTTAAGGGCCCGCTGAGGGCGGTGACACCGTGGGCGACCAGGTCGGCGTAACCCGGCACCCCCAGGGCGTGGGCCATGGCGAAGCTGTGGGTCATGCGGGCGGTGTTCATGGTTTCGCCGTGGGCATCGGCTGGCAACTGGCCTTTTTCGTCCAGGTTGCCGAAACCGTCGGGCAGTCGCGAAGCCTTGGCGAAGGCCAGCAGGCGCTGGCCTTCGGCCGCCAGCCAGGCGTGATGGGCAGGCGCGTTCAGCCAACTGCTGGCAGGCAGAGGTTGGGTGGTCATGGGTGGCCCTTATTATTGTTTGTGGGATGACCGGAGTCTAAACAAGGGGGCCCGGGGGGCAAGTAACGAAGGGGATGGGAAATGTCACCAAGCAGTGACACTTCTTCAACTCTCGACCCCAATACAACTGTGGGAGCTGGCTTGCCTGCGATAGCGGTCTATCAGGATCCAATGTGCTGACTGACCCACCGCCATCGCAGGCAAGCCAGCTCCCACACAAGCCCGCTCCAACAGGTTGAGCACCTGCTGGCAGGTGATCACTGGCTCAGCGGAATGACCTTCGCCGGCTCACTGAGCCGTTGGTGCAGGTTCTGCACCTGGCTCTGCAACGTGGTGATGTTGCGGGTGGTCTGGATGCGGAACACATCGAACTCCTTGTTGGTCGGCGCATCGCTGTTGGCCGGCTGGTTGTCCTGGGCGCTCTTGAGCACCACCAGGTCCTGCTCCAGACGGGCAATGGCCGCACTGGGGTTGCCTTGCTTCTTCAGCGCGGCCACATCGGCCACCAGCTCCTTGAATTCGGCATCGCGCCTGGCCGCATCACCTTGCGCCGCTTTCAGGGTGGCCACGGCGTCGGTCAGGGCCTGGACCTGGCCTTGCAGCTTGCTGTTGGCACTCGACAGCTCGGTGGTGCTGGCGCTCATCTGTGCCAAGCGCTTGTCCAGCTCGGTGGCCTGGCCGGCCACGCCAACCTGTTGCTTGCCCTGTTCGAGCAACTGGGTTTCCAACTGGCGGATCTGCAACTTCAGCGCTTCGCTGCCGTTGTTCACACTGGCTTCACTGGCGACGACCTTGCCGGAAATATCCTGCAGGCGCCCCGCCGCTTCTTCGCTGATGCGCGCAAAGCTTTCCTGGGTCGCGACCAGTTGCTGGCCCATCAGGGAGATCTGCTGGAAGCTCCACCAGGCCAGGCCGGCAAAGGCGATCAACAAGGCGCCGACCAAGGCCCACAATGGCCCGGTGCTGGCGCTCTTGACCTTGACCACCGGCGTGCTGCGCGAGCGCACCGACGTGGCGGGGGTAGGTTCGAAATCGTCGTCATCCCCCAGGTCGGCCCGCAGGCTGGGAACGTTGTCGAAATCGTCTTTGGCATCGTTACGCATGAATCAACCCTGAATCGGTGAGGTGGCGAGCGGCGGGAGTATAAACCGCTGTCCTGTTGCTCTGATCGACCCGGAACCACGAATTCGGTTCCCGATGTGTTGCCTGTTGTGACCTTATTTCAGCCCCGGATCCTGGGCCTTCCACCAGCTGCAAAACTCGTCGAGGGCGGTCCACAGGCTGACCTTGGGCTCGTAGTCCAGATAATGCCTGGCACGGCTGATATCGAGGGTGAAATCTTTGTTCATCACCTGCATGCCCAAACGCGACAGCGCCGGCTCCGGGCGCCCCGGCCACATCGCACAGAATGCTTCATTGAGCGCCGCCACGCTGTAGGACAAGCCGTAGGACCGGTAACGTTTCACCTGCGGCAATTCCATTTGGCGCATCACGTAGTTCACCACATCCCACACGGGCACCGGGGTGCCGTTGCTGATGTTGTAGGCCTTGCCCAACGCCGAGCCGGTGGCGAGCAAACTGCTGAGCAAGGCTTCGTTGAGGTTGTGCACGCTGGTGAAATCGACTTTGTTCAAACCGTCGCCGACGATGGCCAGGCGGTTCTTGCGCTGCATCTTCAGCAGGCGCGGGAAGATGCTCATGTCACCGGCGCCGGTGACAAAGCGCGGGCGCAGGGCCAGCACTTCAAGGCCGAATTCCTGCGCACCAAAGACTTTTTGCTCGGCCAGGTATTTGGTCGCCGCATAAGGATGCTTGAAGCGCTTGGGCACTTGCTCTTCGGTCAGGCCCAGATGGTCGCGGCCGTCAAAGTAGATCGACGGCGACGACAGGTGGACCAAGCGTCCGACCCGCTGTTTAAGGCAGGCCTCGACGACATTCTCGGTCACCAGCACATTGCCTTGATGGAAGTCCTGATACTTGCCCCACAGCCCCACGGCGCCGGCGCAATGCACCACGGCTTCGACGTCGCGGCACAGGTCGCGCACCAGGTCGGCATCATTCAAATCACCCTGGATAAACTCGGCGCCGCGCCTGACCAGGTGTTCCACACCTTCGGCACGCCGCCCGTTGACCCGTACGTCCAGGCCTTGCTCCAGGGCGAAACGCGCAAAGCGCCCGCCAATGAAGCCGCTTGCGCCGGTGACCAGAATTTTCATGTATTACTCCGTGCTCTTTCGTTTTTCATCGCTGTTGCCTTGACGCGCGCCATCACTCCAACGGCACCAACCATTGGCCACACGCCTGGGCCAGATGGTCGGTCAACAAGCCCAACAGTTGCCCGCCACTGCGCCAATGATGCCAGTACAGCGGCACGTCGATGGGCTTATCTGGCAACAACTCCACCAACACGCCCTTTTCCAGTTGGTCGCGCACCTGCAATTCCGGCACCAGGCCCCAGCCGAGCCCGGCCTCGGCGAGGCGGATAAAGCCTTCGGACGACGGGCACAAATGGTGTTCGAAACCGCCGTCCACGCCGAGAGACGCGAGGTAGCGATGTTGCAGAAAATCATCCGGGCCAAACACCAATGCCGGCGTGCGCGCGAGTTGGTCGGCGCGTACACCCTCGGGAAAGTGCCGGGCGATAAAGGCCGGACTGGCCAGCGCACGGTAACGCATGGCGCCGAGCAACAAACTGCGGGCCCCGGCCACGGGACGCTCGCTGGCGCAGATACACGCCGCCACTTCGCCGGCACGCATGCGCTTGAGGCCGACGGTCTGGTCTTCTACCACCAGGTCCAGCAACAGGTGTTGCTCGGCACAAAACACGCTGACGGCCTCGGCCCACCAGGTGGCGAGGCTGTCGGCATTCAGGGCGATGCGCAGGCGTTCGGGCATGCCCTCTGCGTCCAGCGCTGGCACCTGGCTTTGCAGGTCGCGCTCCAGCAGGCGCACCTGCTGCACATGGTTGAGCAGGCGCCGGCCGATGTCGGTGGGCGTCGGCGGCGTGGCGCGTACCAGCACCGGTTGGCCGATGCGCGCCTCCAGCAATTTGATGCGCTGGGAGATCGCCGATTGCGACACCCCGAGCACCTGGGCGCCGCGCTCGAAGCCGGCCTGTTCCACCACCGCTGCCAGAGCGGAAAGCAATTTATAGTCGAACATCAGTTTCTCTAATGAGCGATCAGCAATATTGGTTTTTCTTATACAGCTTAGCCCGTGAGAATGACCAGCATTGCTTCTCTCTATTCAAGGAACTTCACATGGCTGGCGAAACCGCCCTGGCAACCCTGCTACGCAGCATGAGCCCGCAGCTGAATGACGGCGATTATGTGTTCTGCACCCTGCCCGACCAGCGTATCCCGACGGGTTGCGAAGTGATCGGCAGCTTTCGCGAGAGGGAAGGCCTGACGGTCATCGTCGAGCGCCAGCAGGCGGAACAGGCGGGCCTGGCCTTCGACTACGTCGCCGCGTGGATCACCCTGAACGTGCATTCGGCCCTGGAAGCCGTGGGCCTCACCGCCGCGTTCGCCAGTGCACTGGGCCAGGCCGGCATCAGTTGCAATGTGATTGCCGGTTATTACCACGATCACCTGTTCGTTGGCCGCGCCGATGCTGAACGCGCGATGCAAGTACTGCGGCAACTGGCGGCAGGCGCGGAGTAAATCCTATGTGGCAAAGCTATGTTAACGGCCTGTTGGTGGCCCTCGGTTTGATCATGGCCATCGGCACCCAGAACGCCTTTGTCCTCGCGCAAAGCCTGCGCCGTGAGCATCACTTGCCCGTGGCGGCGTTGTGCGTGGTGTGCGATGCGTTGTTGGTGGCCGCCGGGGTGTTCGGCCTGGCCACGGTGCTGGCGCAAAACCCGCTGCTGCTGGCGATTGCCCGCTGGGGCGGCGCGGCGTTCCTGTTGTGGTACGGCACCCTGGCGCTGCGCCGGGCGTTTTCCCGGCAGAGCCTGGAGCAAGGCGGCAACCTGAAGACCCGCTCACTGCGTGCCGTGATGCTCAGCGCTTTGGCAGTGACGCTGCTCAATCCCCACGTCTATCTGGACACGGTGCTGCTGATCGGCTCACTCGGCGCACAACAAACCGAGCCCGGCGCCTACGTGGCCGGGGCGGCCAGTGCATCGTTCCTGTGGTTCGCCACCCTGGCCCTCGGTGCGGCATGGCTGGCACCGTGGCTGGCGCGGCCGGCCACTTGGCGCCTGTTGGACCTGTTGGTGGCGGTAATGATGTTCAGCGTGGCCTATCAATTGATCGCCGCCTGACGAATATTCCAAAACGCTCTGGAACCTCTATCCCACACAGTTGTTGCGTGGTTTTGCCGCACCCCCGGTGCTATGATCCTGCCCCTGCGCCGCAAAGAGTACAAACTCCCCGGCGCTTGTTTGGCCGCCCGTGATCGGCCTTGCGCTCACCGCAACTGACCTGATTAGGAGAATCATCATGGCTTTCGAATTGCCGCCGCTGCCCTACGCACACGATGCCCTGCAGCCGCACATTTCCAAGGAAACCTTGGAATTCCACCACGACAAGCACCACAACACCTACGTCGTGAACCTGAACAACCTGGTGCCTGGCACCGAGTTCGAAGGCAAGACCCTGGAAGAGATCGTCAAGTCTTCTTCGGGCGGCATCTTCAACAACGCCGCTCAGGTCTGGAACCACACCTTCTACTGGAACTGCCTGGCGCCAAACGCCGGCGGCCAACCAACCGGCGCGCTGGCTGAAGCCATCAACGCTGCGTTCGGTTCGTTCGACAAGTTCAAGGAAGAGTTCACCAAGACGTCCGTCGGCACCTTCGGTTCCGGTTGGGGCTGGCTGGTGAAAAAGGCTGACGGTTCCCTGGCCCTGGCCAGCACCATCGGCGCCGGCAACCCGCTGACCAATGGCGATACCCCGCTGCTGACCTGCGACGTCTGGGAACACGCTTACTACATCGACTACCGCAACGTGCGTCCAAAGTATGTGGAAGCGTTCTGGAACCTGGTCAACTGGAAGTTCGTGGCTGAGCAGTTCGAAGGCAAGACCTTCACTGCCTAAGCAACGCTTGCAGTAGAAAGAGCCCGGCGAATGCCGGGCTTTTTTGTGCCTTACAGAATGTCGCATCTTGCGCAGGAACTTCGCCAATCTCTCCCACCACACATTCACCGAGACAGACTTATCCCATATACGTATCGGAGAATTTACGATGACTATAAACGCACTGTCAGCACTCCCTGTCGTCGGCGACCTGTTGAAGGCAGCGCTGCCTGTGGTGGGCGATGTGGTCAAGGCGATCGCGCCACTGCTGCAACCGTTTGCAGATGCCGCAGCAAAAAAGATAGCGGGTGAAAGCACGGGTTCGCCAACCGAACCCGTGAATTTTGCCAGCCCGCCAGCAGAGGCAAAGCAGACGATTACCTTCAATCTGTAAACGCCAGGTGGCCAGTACTCCCGCCTGATGCCTGGGCCGTCCAGGCGTGCGGGTTACGAAGGAAAAGGTGACGCAGATTCAACCCTGCGCCCCCTTCCAAGGTCAGCAGCAAGCCTCATCCATCAAAATTTGATTTGCTGCTGATTCGTCGCACCACCCACCGCGTTTAAAACACCGCCCACCGCTTGTTTCGCAACATCCACCGCCATGCTCGCCGCTTGACCAGCCAGTGGCAGTACAACGGGGGCCAATGCCGCAGCAGCCGCTGCTCCTCCACCTACACCCAATGCCGTCAACATAAGTCAATACTCCGAATTAGAACGAGAGGTGTATTCCTCTCGTCGCCTCAGTGGCAAATCTCACGGAGCTGGTTCCATCTTTCGTAAGTTTGTGTGATTGCCCGAATGTCCCTTTGACTGCCATCACGAGATTGCCAATACTCATGGCATATTGAGGCTACCCGCATGGAACAAGGAATAACCCTTTGAAGCTGGAACTCAAAAACAGCTTGTCGGTGAAGTTGCTACGGGTTGTGCTGCTCTCGGCATTGGTCGTGGGTGTGGCGCTCAGCGTGGCGCAGATCGTTTTTGACGCCTATAAGACGCGCCAGGCCGTGGCCAGCGACGCCCAGCGTATCCTCGACATGTTCCGCGACCCCTCGACCCAGGCCGTCTACAGCCTTGATCGCGAGATGGGCATGCAGGTCATCGAGGGCCTGTTCCAGGACGACGCCGTGCGCATGGCGTCCATCGGCCATCCCAACGAAACCATGCTTGCGGAAAAAAGCCGCGCCTTGCAGCAATCCCCCGGCCGCTGGTTGACCGACCTGATTCTGGGCCAGGAACGCACGTTCACCACTGCCCTGGTCGGCAAAGGCCCGTACAGCGAGTATTACGGCGATTTGAGCATCACCCTCGACACCGCCACCTACGGCAAGGGCTTTATTGTCAGCTCGGTGATCATCTTTATTTCCGGGGTGCTGCGCGCCCTGGCCATGGGCCTGGTGCTGTACCTGGTCTATCACTGGCTGCTGACCAAGCCGTTGTCGCGGATTATCGAACACCTGACGTCGATCAACCCGGACCGTCCCAGCGAACACAAGATCCCCCAGCTCAAGGGCCATGAGCGCAATGAACTGGGACTGTGGATCAACACTGCCAACCAGTTGCTCGAATCCATTGAACGCAACACCCACCTGCGTCACGAGGCCGAGAGCAGCCTGCGGCGCATGGCGCAGTATGACTTCCTGACCGGTTTGCCCAATCGCCAGAAGCTGCAGGAGCAACTGGACAAGATCCTCATCGACGCCGGCCGCCGGCAACGTCGCGTGGCCGTACTGTGTGTGGGCCTGGATGACTTCAAAAGCGTCAACGAGCAGTTCACCTACCAGGCCGGCGACCAACTGCTGCTGGCCCTGGCCGACCGTTTACGCGCCCACAGTGGCCGCCTCGGCGCCCTGGCCCGCCTGGGGGGCGACCAGTTCGCCCTGGTGCAAGCCGACATCGACCAGCCCTACGAAGCCGCCGAACTGGCGCAAAGCATCCTCGACGACCTGGAAGCGGAGTTCGCCCTCGACCGCGAGCAGATCCGCCTGCGCGCCACCATCGGCATCACCTTGTTCCCGGAAGACGGCGACAGCACCGAGAAGCTGCTGCAAAAAGCCGAGCAGACCATGACCCTGGCCAAGAGCCGCTCACGCAATCGCTACCAGTTTTATATCGCCAGCGTGGACAGCGAAATGCGCCGCCGCCGCGAACTGGAAAAAGACCTGCGCGACGCCCTGAGCCGCAACCAGTTTCACCTGGTGTACCAACCGCAGATCAGCTACCGCGAGCATCGCGTGGTGGGCGTCGAAGCGCTGATCCGCTGGCAGCACCCGGAGCACGGCCTGGTGCCGCCCGACCTGTTCATCCCGCTGGCCGAACAGAACGGCACCATCATTGCGATTGGCGAATGGGTGTTGGACCAGGCCTGCCGGCAGTTGCGCGAATGGCATGACCAGGGTTTCACCGAGTTGCGCATGGCGGTCAACCTGTCCACCGTGCAGTTGCACCACACCGAGCTGCCGCGGGTGGTCAACAACCTGATGCAGATCTACCGCCTGCCGCCGCGCAGCCTGGAGCTGGAAGTCACCGAAACCGGCCTGATGGAAGACATCAGCACCGCCGCCCAACACCTGCTGAGCCTGCGCCGCTCCGGGGCGTTGATCGCCATCGACGACTTCGGCACCGGCTATTCATCCCTCAGCTACCTGAAAAGCCTGCCGTTGGACAAGATCAAGATCGACAAGAGCTTCGTCCAGGACCTGCTGGATGACGACGACGATGCCACCATCGTGCGAGCCATCATCCAGCTGGGCAAAAGCCTGGGCATGCAGGTGATCGCCGAAGGCGTGGAAACCGCCGAGCAGGAGGCGTACATCATCTCCGAGGGCTGCCACGAGGGGCAGGGTTATCACTACAGCAAACCGCTGCCGGCCCGGGAGTTGGCGGCTTTTTTGAAACAGTCCGAGCGCAATAACGCCGCGATTCTTTGAACCGGGAAAACGATACTGAATATTTCCCGCGTTTAAGCCTTTACACAAAATGCAAATCTTTCGCATTATGTCGCAGTTTTGCGCTCCCCCGCGCGCCCTATCAACAACCGAAGCAGGATGTTCGCCATGATTCGTATGCCCCTGGCCACCGCCAGTCTGCTGGCCATTGCCATTTCTCTCGCCGGTTGCGGCGAAGGTAAAGACAAGGCCGCCGCGCCACAGGCGCCGACCCCGGCTGCCAGCACTACCGCTCCAGCGGCTGCCACCCCTGCCGGCCAGGTTGACGAAGCAGCCGCCAAGGCGGTGGTCGCGCATTACGCTGACATGGTGTTCGCGGTCTACAGCGACGCCGAATCCACCGCAAAAACCCTGCAAACCGCGATCGACGCGTTCCTCGCCAAGCCCAGCGACGAAACCCTGAAAGCCGCCCGCGCCGCCTGGGTTGCCGCCCGCGTGCCATACCTGCAGAGCGAAGTGTTCCGCTTCGGCAACACCATCATCGACGACTGGGAAGGCCAGGTGAACGCCTGGCCACTGGACGAAGGCCTGATCGACTACGTCGACAAGTCCTACGAACACGCCCTGGGCAACCCGGGCGCCACCGCCAACATCATCGCCAACACCGAGATCCAGGTCGGCGAAGACAAAGTCGATGTGAAGGAAATCACCCCGGAAAAACTCGCCAGCCTCAATGAGCTGGGCGGTTCCGAAGCCAACGTCGCCACCGGCTACCACGCCATCGAGTTCCTGCTCTGGGGCCAAGACCTCAACGGCACCGGCCCTGGCGCCGGCAACCGTCCGGCCTCGGACTACCTGACCGGTGACGGCGCCACGGGCGGCCACAACGAGCGTCGCCGCGCCTACCTGAGCGCCGTGACCCAGCTGCTGGTCAGCGACCTCGAAGAAATGGTCGGCAACTGGAAGCCAAACGTCGCCGACAACTACCGCGCCACCCTGGAGGCAGAACCTGCCACCGACGGCCTGCGCAAAATGCTGTTCGGCATGGGCAGCCTGTCCCTCGGCGAGCTGGCCGGTGAGCGCATGAAGGTTTCCCTGGAAGCCAACTCGCCGGAAGACGAGCAGGACTGCTTCAGCGACAACACCCACAACTCGCACTTCTACGACGCCAAGGGCATCCGCAACGTCTACCTGGGCGAGTACACCCGCGCCGACGGCAGCAAGATGACCGGCGCCAGCCTGTCGTCCCTGGTGGCCAAGGCCGACCCGGCTGCCGACAGCGCCTTGAAGGCTGACCTGGCGGCGACCGAAGCGAAGATCCAGGTCATGGTTGATCACGCTGGCAAAGGTGAGCACTACGACCAGCTGATCGCCGCCGGTAACGACGCGGGCAACCAGATCGTACGCGACGCCATCGCCGCACTGGTCAAGCAGACCGGTTCGATCGAAGCCGCTGCGGGCAAGCTGGGCATCAGCGACCTGAACCCGGATAACGCTGATCACGAGTTCTGATCAACGCCGAGTTGAAAAAAGGCGACCTTCGGGTCGCCTTTTTTATGCGCCTACTCTCAGCCACCCCATACACCTGTGGGAGCTGGCTTGCCTGCGATAGCGGTGGGTCAGTCACACCTTTATCAACTGATACACCGCTATCGCAGGCAAGCCAGCTCCCACAGTTGACCTGCGTCGTTCCGGCCCCGGTTTACATGCTCTGCGCCCTAGGTAGAATGGCGCCTCTGCCCAATCACCCGAGCTCACTTCATGGCGTTGCCGACCCTACGCATCATCGGTTTCATCATCGGCATCTTCCTGATCACCCTCGCGATCGCCATGGTCGTGCCCATGGCCACCCTGGTGATCTTCGAACGCACCCAAGACCTGCCTTCGTTCCTGTGGGCCAGCATGATCACCTTTCTCGCCGGCCTGGCCCTGGTCATCCCCGGGCGCCCCGAACACGTGCACCTGCGTCCACGGGACATGTACCTGCTGACCGTCACCAGCTGGGTGGTGGTGTGCATCTTTGCCGCGCTGCCGTTCCTGCTGACCCAGCACATCAGCTACACCGACTCGTTCTTTGAAAGCATGTCCGGCATCACCGCCACCGGCTCCACCGTATTGAGCGGGCTGGACAGCATGTCCCCGGGCATCCTGATGTGGCGCTCGCTGCTGCACTGGCTGGGGGGCATCGGCTTTATCGGCATGGCGGTGGCGATCCTGCCGCTGCTGCGCATCGGTGGCATGCGTCTGTTCCAGACCGAATCCTCCGACCGCTCGGAAAAGGTCATGCCGCGCTCGCACATGGTGGCGCGGCTGATCGTGGCGGCGTACGTGGGCATCACCATCCTTGGCAGCCTGGCGTTCTGGTGGGCCGGGATGGGGTTGTTCGATGCGATCAACCATGCGATGTCGGCGATTTCCACCGGCGGTTTTTCCACCTCCGATGAATCCCTGGCCCACTGGAAGCAACCGGCGGTGCATTGGGTCGCCGTGGTGGTGATGATCCTCGGCAGCTTGCCGTTTACCTTGTATGTCGCCACGTTGCGCGGCAACCGCAAGGCATTGATCAAGGACCAGCAGGTGCAGGGTTTGCTCGGTTTGCTGCTGGTGACCTGGCTGGTGCTCGGCACCTGGTACTGGTGGACCACCAACCTGCATTGGCTGGACGCCCTGCGCCACGTGGCGCTGAACGTGACCTCGGTGGTCACCACCACCGGCTTCGCACTGGGGGACTACAGCCTGTGGGGCAACTTCTCACTGATGCTGTTTTTCTACCTGGGCTTTATCGGCGGTTGCTCGGGCTCCACGGCCGGCGGGATCAAGATCTTCCGCTTCCAGGTCGCCTACATCCTGCTCAAGGCCAACTTGAACCAACTGATTCACCCCCGCGCGGTGATCAAGCAGAAGTACAACGGCCATCGTCTCGACGAAGAAATCGTGCGTTCGATCCTGACCTTCTCGTTTTTCTTCGCCATCACCATCTGCGCCATCGCCCTGGCCCTGTCGCTGCTCGGCCTGGACTGGATGACCGCGCTGACCGGCGCCGCCAGCACCGTGTCCGGCGTCGGCCCGGGCCTGGGGGAAACCATCGGCCCGGCCGGCAACTTCGCCAGCCTGCCGGACGCGGCCAAGTGGATCCTGTCGCTGGGCATGCTGCTGGGCCGGCTGGAGATCATTACAGTGTTTGTGCTGTGTATTCCGGCGTTCTGGCGCCACTGATCGCCGTCGCTTCCAGCAACCGCGCCCGGTATTCGCCGGGCGTGGCATCGAACCAGCGGCGAAACGCGCGGAAGAAGTTGCTCGGATCGGCAAACCCCAACAGGTAGGCAATTTCCAGCAAGGTCATGCTCGGCTGCGCCAGGTATTGCTCGGCCAGTTCGCGACGGGTGTCGTCGAGCAAGGTCTGGAAACTGGTGCCCTCCTCCTGCAAGCGCCGCTGCAAGGTGCGCTGGGACAGGTGCAGGGTCTGGGCCACCACCTCACGCTTGGGCTCGCCCTGAGGCAGCAGGCGGCACAGCACCTGGCGCGCCTTGTGGGTCACGCGGCTTTCCGAAAAGCGTGCCAGGTATTCCCCGGCAAACCGATCATGCAGCAGCGCCATGGCTTCGTTGGCGGTGGGCAGCGGCGCATCCATGTCGGCGCGCTCGAAAATCAGCGCGTCATACGGCGCGTTGAACTCCAGGGGCGCATGGAACGCTTGTTTATAGGGCGCCAGGTCCGCTGGCTGATCGCCTTGCAACAGCACCTTGCGCGGCTCCAGGGTGCGCCCGGTCAGCCAGCCGCACAGGGCCAGGGCGCTGGCCAGCGAGGCTTCGGCGCTTTGCCGGGTGGGTGGCAGATGATCGCCATGCACCGTCAGAATCAGCGCATAGCCTTCAGCCAACAATCGGAAACTCAGGTCGGCGCTTTCCGCAATGATCCGCTGGTAACGCACCAGGCGCATAAAGCCTTCGGCCAGCGTGTTGCTGGACATCAGTGCATACCCCGCCACATGAAACGATGCAGGGCGCACCACTTTGCCCATGTTCAAGCCAATCGCCGGGTTGCCCGACAGCTCCACCGCCCGCTGCCACAGGCGGGTCATGGAGTCTTGCGGGAACCGCGCATCGGGATCGCTCAGGGCGCTGTAGTCCAGGCCCAGCTGCTTGAACAAGGCTCGGCAATCCAGGCCGTCCATCTCCAATGCCTTGACTATCCCCATCGCCCAGCTTGCAGAAGTTGTTCGTTCGCTCATGGCGTCTTCTTAATAAAGCAGGCTTAAAACGGCAGCCAGGAAAGCCAAGGATACTAAAGTGGCATCTATTGTCACTGGCTGTTACCACTGATCACTCTAGACTCAAATAAGCTCCCCGCCGAACATCTGTTGGGCGGCACAACAATCAAAGGGCCGGTCATCGTGGAAAACGTCAAGCAATTCAATAGCTTCGCTGAGTTCTACCCCTATTACCTGAAAGAGCACGGCAACAGCACCTGCCGGCGCCTGCACTTTATCGGTACCACGTTGGTGATTGGCCTCCTGGCCTACGCCATTGGTCGCGGTTCGTTGGGCTTGCTGCTGGCCATACCGATTGCCGGCTACAGCTTTGCCTGGATCGGCCACTTCTTCTTCGAAAAGAACCGTCCAGCGACGTTCAAGCACCCGTTCTACAGCTTATTGGGGGATTTTGTGATGTATCGCGACATGATCCTCGGCAAGGTGCCGTTCTAGCCCTGTGACCTCATGTCACTTGCGTTAAAGAATGAAAGTTCCGACATCCGCCGACATAAAATTCTTTTTGTCATTTGCAGTGCTGTATCCTGCCAAGGCTTTTTGAGAGCGCGGAATCACCTGCGATTGAAAAAAACAGACCTTGCGAGGAGCGACGACGATGCACGAGATACCTAATCTCCCCTTCCCAAGCCTGCACGAAACTGAGCAGCCAACACCGCAGCAGGCCAGCGACAAACAGCCTGAGGCCAAAGAAGCCAAACCAGTCGACAGCGAAAGCCAGGACTGACGCCGTACCAGACCGTGTGGAAAGCGCAGCTTTGAGCGCTTTCCACACTGCCTGAACAGACCTGGATACCCCCATGACCGACACCCCAGACACCGCCGTGCTCGACGCTGCCTTGCAGATGGTCGACGTATGGAACCGCCTCAGCGCGGACAAACAAGCCCTTCTGCTCCAGCGCTTCGGCACCCAGGAAAACGCCCTGGCCGCCCTGGTCACCACTCAACTGCTCGCCCCCGCCCAGCCCTGATGTCTTTTTGATCTGACGTTTTTGCGATTTACCGCCCTGCACGCGCCCAACCACCGGTATCATTAGCAGCCTATCTTTACCTGCTGCGACTGTGGACCTCTCCCATGCCAGATACCCAGCGCCCCATGGCGGTCACGCTGCAAGTTGTTTCCATCGTGTTGTTCACCTTTATCGGCTACCTGAATATCGGCATTCCCCTCGCCGTATTGCCGGGCTATGTCCACAGCACGCTGGGCTACGGCGCCGTGATTGCCGGGTTGGTGATCAGCGTGCAATACCTGGCCACCCTGCTCAGCCGCCCGTACGCCGGCAAGATCATCGACAACCTGGGCAGCAAGCGCGCCGTGGTGATCGGCTTGGCGGGCTGCGGCTTGAGCGGCGTGTTCATGCTGTTGGCGGCGTGGTTTGCCAGCTTGCCGGCCGTCAGCCTCGGTAGCCTGTTGATTGGCCGCCTGGTCTTGGGCAGCGCGGAGAGCCTGGTCGGCTCGGGCGCCATCGGCTGGGGCATCGGCCGTGTCGGCGCGGCCAATACGGCCAAGGTCATTTCCTGGAACGGCATCGCCAGCTACGGCGCCCTCGCCGTCGGCGCGCCGCTGGGGGTGCTGCTGGTCAGCCATCTCGGGCTGTGGAGCATGGGCGTCAGCATCATCCTGCTGGCGATCATCGGCCTGCTACTGGCCTGGAAGAAGGAGCCCGCGCCCATCGTCGCTGGCGTGCGCCTGCCCTTCATGAATGTGCTGGGCCGCGTGTTGCCCCACGGTTGTGCGTTGGCGCTGGGCTCCATCGGCTTCGGCACCATCGCCACCTTTATCACCCTGTATTACACCACCCAGCACTGGGACAACGCCGTGTGGGCCCTGAGCCTGTTCGGCGCCAGTTTTATCGGCGCACGCCTGCTGTTTGGCAACCTGATCAACCGGATCGGCGGCTTTCGCGTGGCGATTGCCTGCCTGTCCGTGGAAATCCTCGGCCTGCTGCTGTTGTGGCTGGGGCCGGACGCCAACCTGGCCCTGGCCGGCGCGGCCTTGAGCGGGTTTGGCTTTTCCCTGGTGTTTCCGGCGCTGGGCGTCGAGGCGGTCAACCTGGTGCCGGCGTCCAGCCGTGGCTCGGCGGTGGGGGCTTACTCGCTGTTCATCGACTTGTCGTTGGGGATCACCGGCCCGTTGGCCGGGGCGGTGGCGGCAGGGTTCGGCTTTGCGTCGATCTTCCTGTTCGCCGCCCTCGCCGCCCTCGGTGGTTTGCTGCTGAGCGTCTACCTGTACCGGCAAGCGCCCAAGGCCCGTGAGGCGCGCGGTGACTAGAAGTCGACCTTGCCGCGCCCGGCCTTGATGCTGCCGCGTTTGGTCTTGGATTCCAGCCGGCGTTTTTTCGAGCCCAGGGTGGGCTTGGTCGGACGGCGCTTCTTCTCGACCTTGGTGGCACTGAGGATCAGCTCCACCAGGCGCTCCAGCGCATCCGCGCGATTCTGCTCCTGGGTCCGATATTGCTGGGCCTTGAGCACCAGCACACCCTCGCTGGTGATGCGACTGTCGCGCAGCGCCAGCAGCCGCTCCTTGTAGAACTCAGGCAGCGACGACGCCGGAATATCAAACCGCAGGTGCACCGCGCTCGACACCTTGTTGACGTTCTGCCCACCGGCGCCCTGGGCGCGAATCGCGGTCAGCTCGATCTCGGCATCCGGCAGCTGCACATTGTTGGAAATCACCAGCATCAATCAAAAACCCTAGGCAACGGACAAGCCCAACTCGGACAACAACATCGACGCCTGGGCTTTGGAAATCACGGCGCCTTTGAACAGTTTGGCATCATTGAGGCGAAACCCGCTCAAATCCGCGCCCCGCAGGTCGGCACCGGCAAAATTGGCGCCGTTGATACGGGCGTGGGCGAGGCTGCAGTCAATCAATTCAGCCTTGCGAAAGTCTGCATCCGACAAATCGCTGTCGGAGAAATCCAGGTTATTCAGCACCGTGCGCGCAAACGACAACCCAGACAGGAACGCACTGTTGAGCCGGGTCTTGCTGAAACTCAGGCCCAGCGACGCGCAATGGGTGAAGTTGGCACCGGTCAGCTTGCAGTGCTCGAAACTCGCCTGGGGCAGCTTGCTGCGCTGCCAGCGGGTGTTGTTCAGGTCGCAACTGTGGAACTGCGCTTCCAGCAGGTTGGCCGCTTCGAAGATCGCGAGGCTGGCGCGGCAGCTTTTCCACTGGGTGCCTTCCAGGCGGGCGCCGAGGAAAGAGGTCTGGACAAGGATGCAGCGTTCGAAGATCCAGTGATCGAGCACCATGCGCGACAGGTCGGCACCGCTCAGGTCCACGCCGATCAGGCGCAAAGGGCCGTTGTGCTGGTCGATCAGGTCTTCCAGGTCAGCACGTTGCAGGGTGCCGCCGTCGATGTCGGTGTGGTGCATGGGGCCTCCGAGCCTGTAGCCAATTAAAACGAGGCGCGAGTCTACCCCGTCAACGCCAACAAAAAACCCGGCAAGCGCCGGGTTTTCCGTTTACGGGAAGGTTCCTACTCCAGAACTGTCCCCGTTGTGCTCAGGGCTGCCTGCGCCTTGCGCTTGTTCTTGACCCAGTAACACACCGCCATAAACGCCACCCACACCGGGATCGCGTACACCGACACCTGGATCCCCGGGATCATCAGCATGACCACCAGGATAAACGCCACGAACGCCAGGCAGAGGTAGTTGCCGTACGGGTACCACAGAGCCTTGAACAGCGGCACCTGGCCTGTGCGGTTCATGTGCTGGCGGAACTTGAAGTGGGAAAAGCTGATCATCGCCCAGTTGATCACCAACGTGGCCACTACCAGGGACATCAGCAGTTCCAGCGCGTGTTGCGGGATCAGGTAGTTCATCAGCACCGCCACCAGGGTGACTGCCGCCGAGGCGAGGATCGAGCGCACCGGCACGCCACGTTTGTCGATCTTCGCCAGTGCCTTGGGCGCATCGCCCTGCTCGGCCATGCCCAGCAGCATGCGGCTGTTGCAGTAGGTGCCGCTGTTGTACACCGACAGCGCCGCCGTCAGTACCACGAAGTTGAGGATGTGCGCCGCGGTGTTGCTGCCCAGCATCGAGAACACCTGTACAAACGGGCTGCCGCTGTAGGCATCGCCGGAGGCATTGAGGGTGGTCAGCAGCGCGTCCCACGGGGTCAGCGACAGCAGCACCACCAGGGCACCGATGTAGAAGATCAGGATGCGGTAGATCACCTGATTGATCGCTTTCGGGATCACCGTGCGTGGCTGGTCAGCCTCGGCCGCGGTGAAACCGAGCATTTCCAGGCCGCCGAAGGAGAACATGATGATCGCCATGGCCATCACCAGACCGCCCACGCCGTGGGGGAAGAAGCCACCGTGTTCCCACAGGTTGCTCACCGAGGCTTGCGGGCCGCCGCTGCCGCTGACCAGCAAATAGCTGCCCAGGGCGATCATGCCGACAATGGCCACCACCTTGATGATGGCAAACCAGAACTCGGCTTCACCGAAGACTTTGACGTTGGCCAGGTTGATCAGGTTGATCAGCACGAAGAACGCCGCCGCCGAGACCCAGGTCGGGATCTCCGGCCACCAGTAGTGCACGTATTTGCCGACAGCCGTCAGCTCCGACATGCCCACGAGAATGTACAGGATCCAGCAGTTCCAACCCGACAGGAAGCCGGCGAAACCGCCCCAGTACTTGTGGGCAAAGTGGCTGAAGGAGCCGGCAACCGGCTCTTCGACGATCATCTCGCCGAGTTGGCGCATGATCATGAAGGCGATAAAGCCGCAGATGGCATAGCCCAGGATCATCGACGGACCGGCGGATTTGAGCACCCCGGCCGAACCGAGGAACAGGCCGGTGCCGATGGCGCCACCGAGGGCGATCAGCTGGATATGACGATTTTTCAGGCCGCGTTTCAGCTCGCCTGAAGAGGAATGGGGTCCACTCATGAAAAGGGTCTCACGCAAGGTTTGATGATGTTGAATGCAGGTCGCTCGCTCGAATCTCGACTCAAGCAGCGCCGCTCAAACCCCAGCGCAGGCACCAGGAATACAGCGTGTTTATATCGGTCATGCGTCACCTGTTTGTTTTTATCTGTGACGAAATCGAACCCGTCCGGCTCGTGGCCAGGCGGAGTGATCAGGGTAGGCAAACCCTGGGTCTTGGCCTTTTGCGTGGGTACGCAAGGGGGGTCACAGTAAAACGCGGCGGATTGTACACGCAGACAAGCTTCAGGCCGAGCCCTGTCGTCACGGACCAAAACTGTAAGCTAATCCTTACAGCACCACCCGCCCTAATAAAAACAGGGCAAAGCCGTAAATTATTCGTTACAGAGCGGAACACAGACGTTACAGACACTGGAGATCAACTGTGGGAGCGGGCTTGCCCGCGATGGCGCTCGTTCAGTTAAAGCAGCTTTGGCTGATCCACCGCCATCGCAGGCGAGCCCGCTCCCACAGGTTTGATTGCATTTCAAATTCAAGGCAAAAAAAAACGCCAACCCGAAGGTTGGCGTTGTTTCTTGCAGCTTGCCGCTAAAAACTAGCCGCTGCCTTCAAGGCTTCTTGCGACCAAAACCAGGACGCTGACCCGAACCGGCCGGCGCGCCACGGCGCTTGCCCGACGGCTCGTCCGCGACCAGTTTCGGGCCAGGGCGCTTGTTCGCCGCTGGCTTGGCTGGACGCTTGGTGCTGGCGTTGTCGGCCGGGCGTTCGGCTTCGCCACGGTTGCTGCGACCACCGGCCGGGGCCGGACGCGGCGTGCGTGGAGCACGTTCGCCTTCCTGGCGCGATGGCGCGGTTGGACGACGCTCGCCTTCGATGTGCGGCTGGCGGGAAATACGCCCGCCCGTGGCCGGCGCATCCAGCGCCGGGCGCACGGTCCGCGCAACGCGCTCGGCACGCGCAACAGGACGCGACGATTTACGCTGCATACGCTCAAGCTTGTCTTTGCTCTTGGCGTTCATCTGCGGCATGGCCACCGGCGTCAGGCCCACTTCGGCACTGAGGATGTCGACTTCGTACTGGCTCATTTCGCGCCAGCGGCCCATCGGCAGGTCGGAGTTCAGGAACACCGGGCCGAAACGCACGCGCTTCAGGCGGCTGACCACCAGGCCCTGGGATTCCCACAGGCGACGCACTTCACGGTTGCGGCCTTCCATCACCACGCAGTGGTACCAGTGGTTGAAGCCTTCGCCGCCTGGCGCCTGCTTGATGTCGGTGAACTTGGCCGGGCCGTCTTCCAGCACCACGCCGGCTTTCAAGCGCTCGATCATCTCGTCATCGACTTCGCCACGGACACGCACGGCGTATTCGCGGTCCATCTCGTAGGACGGGTGCATCAGGCGGTTGGCCAGTTCACCGTCGGTGGTGAACATCAGCAAGCCGGTGGTGTTGATGTCGAGGCGACCGATGTTGATCCAGCGGCCTTCTTTGGGCTTAGGCATCTTGTCGAACACGGTCGGACGGCCTTCCGGGTCGTCACGGGTGCAGATTTCGCCATCGGGCTTGTTGTACATGATCACGCGGCGCACCGATTCGGCGGCCTCTTCACGCTTGATGACCTTGCCATCGATGGTGATTGCATCGTGCAGGTCGACACGCTGGCCGAGGGTGGCCTCGACGCCGTTGACCTTGATGCGCTTCTGGGTGATCCAGGCTTCGACGTCGCGGCGCGAGCCCACGCCGATACGCGCCAGCACCTTTTGCAGTTTTTCACCTGCTGGGCCGATTTCCTGGCTGTCGTTCTGGTCTTTGTCGTTCATCTTAAGCACCTCCCGGTGGGTCGATTCAGGCGTGGCCTGAAGAGTGTTGAAAGCAGGGTCTTGGCCGAAGAGGTCGGCGAAGGGTCGCGAATCATACGCGTATGGCGCGCATTGCGCATCAGAGACTAGTTGATAAGCCTCAAGTCGTTCACTTTTCCGCCGACCGGTGCCGCCCTCCATCCTTGTGGGAGCTGGCTTTTGTGGGAGCTGGCTTGCCTGCGATACAGGCGCCTCGGGGTTTCAGGGAGACCTGGGTGATGCTATCGCAGGCAAGCCAGCTCCCACAGGGGTTCAGCAGTGTTTGCCGGATTGGGTCAGTCTTCGAACTCGCGTCGTTCAGCTTCGATGGCTTCAGCCAGTGCACGGGCTTCGGCTTCTTCGTCGCTCAGGGCCGGCTGTTCGAGGGCGGCGACGGCGGCCAGGAGTTTTTCGCGGGCTTCGGCCACACCGAGAATATCTTCTTCGGGTTCAGGCTCTGGCTCGGGCTCGGGCTCAACGTTTTCAGGGGCCTCAGGCTCGACGGCACCATCACGCAGCAAGTCATCAAAGTCAGTCTTGATGCCCTGCTCCATGTCATCCAATTCCAGCAACAAGGTGTGGAAACTGGTTTCGTCCTTCGGCTCTTCCGGCTCGGCGCTGGCATCCGCCAGCTCTTGCAGGCTGGCGGGCACCGGCGCGTCGTCGAAGTCCAGCACCGGGTCTGGTTCCATCTCGCGCAACTCGGCCAGCGGCGGCAAGTCGTCGAGGTTTTTCAGGTTGAAGTGGTCAAGAAACACCTTGGTGGTGGCAAACATCGCCGGCTTACCGGGCACGTCACGGTAACCAACGATGCGAATCCACTCGCGCTCCAGCAGTGTCTTGACGATATGACTGTTGACCGCCACACCCCGCACGTCCTCGATCTCGCCCCGGGTGATCGGCTGGCGATAGGCGATCAGCGCCATGGTCTCCAGCATCGCCCGCGAATAACGCTGCGGGCGCTCTTCCCACAAGCGGCCGACCCATGGGGAAAACTTCTCACGGATCTGCAGGCGATAGCCCGACGCCACTTCCCGCAGCTCAAAGGCGCGGCCGTCGCAGGATTTGCGCAGGATCTCCAGCGCCTTCTTGAACACCGGCGGCTCGGGGCGTTCGGCTTCTTCAAAGAGTTCGAACAGGCGTTCCAGGGATTGCGGCTTGCCCGAGGCCAGTAGAAACGCCTCCAGCAACGGGGCCAGTTCGCGGGGTTCAGTCAGATTCATCGATTCAGCTCTTTATTCGGCTCGCGCCCGCACGTGGATAGCCGCAAAAGGCTCATTCTGGACCAGCTCGACCAAGGATTCCTTGACCAGTTCAAGCACCGCCATAAAGGTCACCACTACCCCCAGGCGCCCTTCTTCTTTGGTGAACAGCTCGACAAACGGCACGAAACCACCGCCCTTGAGGCGTTCCAGCACATCGCTCATGCGCTCGCGGGTCGACAGCGCCTCGCGGCTGACCTGGTGGCTCTCAAACATATCGCCACGGCGCAGCACCTCGGCCATGGACATCAGCAGTTCTTCCAGGCTCACATCCGGCAACAACTTGCGCGCGCGGGCCTCGGGGGCATCCAGCTTGGGCACCACCACATCGCGGCCGACGCGGCTCAAGCCATCGATACCTTCGGCAGCCGCCTTGAAGCGCTCGTACTCTTGCAGGCGGCGGATCAGCTCGGCGCGCGGGTCGTCTTCCTCGGCTTCCACCGTCTCCGAACGCGGCAGCAGCATGCGCGACTTGATCTCGGCGAGCATGGCGGCCATCACCAGGTACTCGGCGGCCAGTTCCAGGCGCACCGACTGCATCAATTCCACATAGCCCATGTACTGGCGGGTGATTTCCGCCACCGGGATGTCGAGGATGTTGATGTTCTGCTTGCGGATCAGGTACAGCAGCAAGTCCAGCGGGCCTTCGAAGGCTTCGAGGAAGACTTCCAGCGCATCCGGCGGAATGTACAGGTCCAGCGGCATTTCCAGCACGGCCTGGCCATACACCATGGCAAACGGCAGTTCCTGCTGGGCGCCGGCCTGGCTATCGACGGTTTCCACGGCGGACATTCAGGCCTCGACCATGAACGGCGCCGGATCGCCGCAACCGACGCGGATCACTTCCGGCTCGCCATCGGCCAGGTTGATCACGGTGGAGGCCTTGTTGCCGCCGAAACCACCGTCGATGATCAGGTCGACCTGTTTTTCCAGGAGCTGGCGCATTTCGTACGGATCTTCCAGCGGCTCGCTGTCACCGGGCATGATCAGCGACACGCTCATCAGCGGTTCGCCCAGCTCCGCCAGCAACGCCAGGGCGATGGGATGCTCGGGCACCCGCAGGCCGATGGTGCGTTTCTTCGGGTGCAGCAACAGGCGCGGCACTTCGCGGGTGGCGTTGAGAATAAAGGTGTAGGGCCCCGGCGTGTGCGCCTTGAGCAGGCGGAAGGTGCCGGTGTCGACCTTGGCGAACAGGCCCAACTGGGACAGGTCGCTGCAGATCAGCGCGAAGTTGTGCTTGTCGTCCAATTGACGCAGGCGTCGTACACGCTCGACCGCGCCCTTGTCGCCGATCTGGCAACCGATGGCGTAGGACGAATCCGTTGGATAGATCACCACGCCACCGGCGCGAATGATCTCCACGGCCTGTTTGATCAGGCGCGCCTGGGGGTTCTCCGGGTGAATCTGGAAGAATTGACTCACGTGTTCTACCTGTTCAGACGGTGGCAGTAATGGGGTCATGCTTGAATCGCCCCGACAAGAGCGGCAGGTCTTCAGGTACCTGGCGATACTCGCCGATTTCGGACCACCCACCTGGGCCATGAAAATCACTGCCGGCGCTGACCAGCAGACCAAATTCGCGGGCAAGAATAGCCAGGCTGCCGACCTGTTCAGCGGGTTGATGCCCATTGACCACTTCGATCGCGTGGCCGCCCGCTCCAATATAGTCGCTGATCAGCTTGCGACGCTTGCTGCGGGTGAAATCGTAATGCCACGGGTGCGCCAGGCTGACCCAGGCCCCGGCGGCGCGCAAGGTGGCGACGGTGTCTTCGAGGGTCGGCCAGTGTTGCTTGACGTCACCCAGCTTGCCGGCGCCCAGCCATTTGCGGAAGGCCTCGGCGCGGTCCTTGACGAACCCCTCGCGCACCATCCAGTCGGCGAAGTGCGGGCGGGCCGGGGCGTTGCCGCTGTCACCGAGTTCCTGCTGGATCGCCCGGGCGCCGTCGAGGGCGTTGGGCATGCCCTTGAGGCTGAGTTTGCGGCTGATTTCTTCGGAGCGCAGCCAGCGGCCATCGTGCAAAGCGGCGATGGCGGCCACCAGCGGCGCGGCCGTCTGGTCGAAACCGTAGCCGAGCACATGAATGGTGGCGCCGCCCCAGGTGCAGGACAATTCCACGCCGTTGACCAGTTGCATGCCCAGGGCCTGCGCGGCTTCGCGAGCTTCGTCGAGGCCTTCGAGGGTGTCGTGGTCGGTCAACGACAGGACTCGCACGCCTTTTTCAAACGCACGCGCAACCAGTACCGCGGGCGCCAGGGCGCCGTCGGAGGCCGTGCTGTGGCAGTGCAAATCAACATTCACGGGGATGTGTAACCTCAAGTCAGCTGGCGCTTTCGCTACCTAGGATGTTTGTTATTATGCCGCCACATCCAGCTTCTGGCTCTTACTGTGAAACAATTCATCGACTTCATCCCGCTGTTGCTGTTTTTCATCGTTACCAAAATCGACCCCCGGGTCATCGATATCGCCGGCCACCCGGTGTCCTTCGGAGGCATCTACAGCGCCACCGCCGTCCTGATCATCAGTTCCATCGCCGTCTACGGCGCCATCTTCATCTCCCAGCGCAAGCTGGAAAAAAGCCAATGGCTGACCCTGGTCGCCTGCCTGGTCTTCGGCGGCCTGACCCTGGCCTTCCACAGCGAAACCTTCCTCAAATGGAAAGCGCCGGTGGTCAACTGGCTGTTCGCCCTGGTCTTTATCGGCAGCCACTTCATCGGTGACCGCCTGCTGATCAAGCGGATCATGGGCCATGCGCTGACCCTGCCGGAGCCGGTGTGGACACGCTTGAACGTCGCCTGGATCGTGTTTTTCCTGTTCTGCGGCGCCGCCAACCTGTTCGTGGCCTTTACGTTCCAGGACTACTGGGTCGACTTCAAAGTGTTCGGCAGCCTGGGCATGACCGTATTGTTCCTGGTCGGCCAGGGCATCTACCTGTCGCGCCACCTGCATGACACCGCTCCTACCACGCCAAAAACCGAGGACTGACATGCTCTACGCCATCATTGCCACCGACGTCGCCAACTCGCTGGAAAAACGCCTGAGCGTGCGCCCCGCCCATGTCGAGCGCCTCAAGCAGCTGCAAGCCGAAGGCCGCCTCGTCCTGGCCGGCCCGCACCCGGCCGTAGACAGCAATGACCCGGCCGACGCCGGTTTCACCGGTAGCCTGATCGTCGCCGAGTTTGCGTCCCTGGCTGACGCCCAGGCCTGGGCCAAGGCCGATCCGTATATCGCCGCCGGCGTTTATGCCGACGTGGTGATCAAGCCGTTCAAGCAAGTCCTGCCTTGACCCGAGCTTGTGCCGAACCGATTGCGTTCGGCACACAGCTTATTGCTCATTATTCTCGGTAACCTGCCGACAACGTCCTGAATATTCGTGTGGAATCAGGAGTTCCGATGCGCTTACGTCAGTTGTGTCTGTTGGCAGTGGTAATGATCGGGGCTACGGCCCACGCTGAAGAAACCCCGAATACCGGCAATTCGACGCCGCTGTCGTTGAGTGCCGGCAGCCAGATCAGCGAGTTGCAGCAACGCTTGAAAGACAGCGAGCGGCAACGTGAAGAACTGAGCAAGCAACTGCAGAATGCGGATGCCACCCGCGAAAGCGCGCAACTAAGTCGCCTTCGCCAAGAGAACCAACGCCTGTCCCAGCAACTCAAAGAGACACAGGGCGGTGCCTTGACCCGTTGGCTGACCGAGCAACAACAGTGGTTTGTCACCGGTGGGGCCGTCGCACTGATCGCCTTGCTGTGCGGGATCTTCGCCAGCGGTGGGCACCGTCGCCGTCGACAATGGCTAAATTGAGTGAGTCATGAGCGAGCTGTTACTGATAGATGATGACCAGGAGCTCTGTGAGCTGCTGACCAGTTGGTTGAGCCAGGAAGGCTTCCAGGTGCGCGCCTGCCATGACGGCTTGAGTGCGCGTAAAGCCTTGGCCGACACGGCGCCTGCCGCCGTGGTGCTGGATGTGATGCTGCCCGATGGCAGCGGCCTGGAGCTGCTCAAGCAATTGCGCAGCGACCACCCGGACTTGCCCGTGCTCATGCTGTCGGCCCGGGGCGAACCGCTGGACCGCATCCTCGGCCTGGAACTCGGCGCCGACGACTACCTGGCCAAGCCTTGTGACCCTCGCGAACTGACCGCGCGCCTGCGCGCGGTACTGCGCCGCAGCCACCCCGCGGCTGTCTCGACGCAGATGGAACTGGGCGACCTGTGCTTCAGCCCGGTGCGCGGCGTGGTCAGCATCGACGAGCAGGAATTCACCCTCACCGTCTCCGAAAGCCGCCTGCTGGAAGCCTTGCTGCGCCAGCCCGGCGAGCCACTGGACAAACAGGAACTGGCGCAGATCGCCCTGGGTCGCAAGCTGACGCTTTACGATCGCAGCCTGGACATGCACGTCAGCAACCTGCGCAAAAAGATCGGCCCGCACCCGGATGGCCGGCCACGGATCGTGGCGTTGCGTAGCCGTGGTTACTACTACAGCCTCTAGGCACTGCACAGCTCTCCTGGGAATACTGGTTTCCTGTGGGAGCTGGCTTGTCGGATCGCCGCACCGCTGCGATAGCATCACCTGGATTTAACTGACAGACCGAGTTGCCTGTATCGCAGGCAAGCCAGCTCCCACACTCGACCTCATCCGCCTCAACAGTTTTGTCAGCTCCCGCCAACCCCCTCTTTACCCAAGCTTTACGCTCCCCTGACTGCCGCTGACCTTCATCTCCGTAATCTACTCACATCCGGACTCACCGGAATAGAGACAGGAGAATCACCATGCGCAAGACCCTTATCGCTTTGATGTTCGCCGCTGCCCTGCCCACCGTTGCCATGGCCGCAATGCCCGACGGCCGCGGCCCGATGGGCGGCCCGGAAGGCCACATGATGGGCGGCCCGGGCCACGGCGGTGAACACGGTCCGCGTGGCAAAGGCGGCCCCTTCAGCCAGCTGGACTTGAGCAAAGAGCAGCGCGAGCAAATCGGCAAGCTGATGGGCGACCAATGGCACGCTCGCAAAGACCTGACCAAAAAGTACCTGGACAAGCTCCCGGCCGCTGAGCAGAAAGCCATGCAGGACGAGATCGCCGCCGGCAAGCAGAAAACCCAGGCGGATATCCGCGCCGTGCTGAAACCCGATCAACAGAAGAAATTCGACGAGATCGTCAAGAAACAAGCCGAGCGCCGTGCCGAGTGGAAGGAATTCCAGGCCTGGAAAGCGCAACAGCCGCAAAAAGCGCAATAATGCCCACGCGTTGACGCTTCCAGCCCAGTGGCCACCGCCACTGGGCTTTTCCTGTTTGAGGGTTTCCTGTGCGCTCATTGTTCTGGCGGATCCTGGCCAGTTTCTGGCTGGCCATCGCTCTGGTTGCCGGGTTGTCGATCCTGCTCGGGCACATGCTCAACCAGGACGGCTGGATTCTCAGCCGCCACCCCGGCCTCGCCAACCTGCCCGAAGAATGGGCGCAACTCTACGAATCCCAGGGCGAAGACGCCGCCCAGGAGTTGCTGCAACAGCGCAAGCGCCAGTACCACATCGACGTGCAGGTGCTCAACGAAAGCGGCGAACCGGTGGTGCGTGGCACGTTCCCGCGGCGCTCGGCCGCATTCGAAGCCCGGCAAAATGACAGCAAAGACGGCCATCTGCCGTGGCGCCGCCTGACCGCCGAGTACACCAGCGAAAAAACCGGCGACACCTACCTGCTGATCTACCGCATCCCCCACCCGGAACTGGACGCCTGGCACCGCAGCAGCCTGTTGTGGCCATTGAGCGCGCTGGCGATTGCCCTGGTGGTGCTGACGTTGTTCAGCTTGCTGGTGACGCTGTCCATCACCCGCCCCTTGAGCCGTTTGCGCGGCGCGGTGCATGACCTCGGCCAGGCCACCTACCAGCAAAACAGCCTGGCACGCCTGGCCAACCGCCGCGATGAGTTCGGCGTGCTCGCCACCGACTTCAACCGCATGGGCGCGCGCCTGCAAAGCCTGATCGGCAGCCAGCGCCAATTGCTGCGCGACGTCTCCCACGAACTGCGCTCGCCCCTGGCCCGCCTGCGCATCGCCCTGGCCCTGGCCGAACGCGCCAGCCCCGAAGAACGGGAAAAACTCTGGCCGCGCCTGACCCGCGAATGCGACCGCCTCGAAGCCTTGATCAGTGAAATCCTCGTCCTGGCCCGCGTCGATGCCGACAACGCCAGCGCCGAGGACGTCGATCTCGACCCGTTGCTCAAGGCCCTGCAAAAAGACGCCCTGCTCAGCGCCCCCGAGCAAAAGGTGCAACTGAGCGGCGACAGCGACCTGCACCTCAAGGGCTGGCCGACCATGATCGAACGCGCCGTGGACAACCTGCTGCGCAATGCCCAGCGCTTCAACCCAGCGCAACAGCCCATCGAATTGCATGCCCAGCGCCAGGGCGAGCGCATCCTGATCAGCGTGCGCGACCACGGCCCCGGCGTCGACGCCGAGCACCTGAGCCAACTGGGCGAACCGTTTTACCGCGCCCCCGGCCAGACCGCCCAAGGCCACGGCCTGGGCCTGGCGATCGCGCGCCGCGCGGCCGAGCGTCACGGTGGCAGCCTGATCCTGGCCAATCACCCGGGCGGCGGGTTTATCGCCAGCATCGAGCTACCGCTGGAGCCTGGGGTTGTCACACCCACAGGATGATCCTCTATAGTGGCCCTTCTCTTACGGAGGGCCTTTGATGACTGACCTGCTGACTCCCATCCAAGCCGCACTCGCGCTACCCCACACCCCGCTGGCCGTTACCGAGGCCGGCGCCCTGCCCTCGGCCTTTGCCGTCACCGAACTGGCCAGCGCCAGCCTCGGCGCTGCGGGCCAGGCGGTGGCGCAGTTGATCCAGCAACAGACCGGGCGTTTGCCCGGTGTCAGCGTGGACCGGCGCCTCGCCTCCTTCTGGTTCTCGTCCTCGATCCGCCCGCTGGGCTGGCAAGTACCGCCGCTGTGGGACCCGGTGGCCGGCGATTACGCCAGCGCCGATGGCTGGATTCGCCTGCACACCAACGCACCTCATCACCGTGCGGCCGCCGAACGTATCCTCGGCAAGGTCGCCGACCGCGACGAAATGGCCAGCAAGGTTGCCCAATGGAACGCCGCCGAACTGGAGCAGGCAATTGTCGATGAAGGCGGCTGTGCCGCGCAGATGCGCACATGGCAGGCGTGGCAAGCCCACCCACAAGGGTTGGCGGTAAATGCCGAAGCCTTGGTGCAACGCCAGACGTTCACAGCCACCACCGACACACCCTGGCCCGGCTCGGTCGCACGGCCACTGGCGGGCATCAAAGTGCTCGACCTGACCCGCGTCCTGGCCGGCCCGGTGGCCAGTCGCTTCCTCGCCGGCCTTGGCGCCGACGTGCTGCGCATCGATTCGCCGACCTGGGACGAAGCCGGCGTGGTGCCGGAAATGACCCTGGGCAAACGCTGCGCGCGCCTCGACCTGAAAAGCCCCGAGGGCCGGCAGGTATTCGAAGCACTCCTCAAGGACACTGACATTCTGTTCCACGGCTACCGCGCCGACGCCCTGGAACACCTGGGCTACACCGCCACTGAATTACAGCAGATCGCCCCGGGCCTGATCGACGTGAGCCTCAATGCCTACGGCTGGAGCGGCCCGTGGCGCAATCGCCGCGGGTTCGACAGCCTGGTGCAGATGAGCAGCGGGATTGCCGATGCGGGGATGGCCTGGAAACAGGCGGATAAACCGGTGCCGCTGCCGTTGCAGGCGCTGGATCACGCCACCGGGTACTTGATGGCGGCCAGTGCGATCCAGGCCTTGAGCGAGCGCTTGAACACCGGATGCGGCGGTTCGGCGCGCTTGTCGCTGGCGCGCACGGCGGCGTTGCTGGTAGAGGCTGGGCAAGTGCCGGCGCAAGCGGCGTTGCGGGCGGAGCAGGCAAGTGATCAAGGTTTGCTGGTGGAGCAGACGGCCTGGGGGCCGGCCCATCGGTTGCTGGCGCCGGTGACGATCAGCGGCACGCCGTTGCAGTGGGATTTGCCGGCTGGGGAATTGGGGTCACACCGGGCTCAGTGGTGACCTGAAAATCGCTATCGCAGGCAAGCCAGCTCCCACATTTGAACGTGTTCACAAATCAAAAATGTGGGAACTGGCTTGCCTGCGATGGGGCCCTTACAGTCACTATCACCCCCCCCCGACTCAACGACGCCCAATCGTAGGGCGGCGCAAAGGCCAGTCTCACAACGTCAACACCCCGCTATACAGCCCATACGCCGCCAACCCGGCACCAGCAATCACACAGCTGAAAATGCCCTTTTCCATGTGGGTAAACAACGGCTGGCCCTGCTCACGCTTGGCCAAGGCAAACAGGATCACACCCGGCGCATACAGCAGCGCCGACAACAGCAAGTATTTCAAACCACCGGCATACAACAGCCACACCGCATAGCCCAGGGCAATCAGGGCCACCAGCAAGTCCTTCATGCGCTGGCCATGGGCACCCTCATAGGTCTCGCCACGTCCGCTCAACAGCACCGCATAGGCCGCCGACCACAGGTACGGCACCAGGATCATCGACGAGGCCAGGTAGATCAGGGTGGTGTAGGTGCTGTGGGAAAACAGCGTGATCACCAGGAAGATCTGGATCATCACATTGGTCAGCCACAGCGCATTGACCGGCACCTGATTGGCGTTTTCCTTTTTCAGAAACGCCGGCATGGTCTTGTCATGGGCGGTGGCGTAGAGGATTTCGGCGCAGAGCAACGCCCATGACAGCAACGCGCCGAGCAGCGACACGGCCAGGCCGAGGCTGATCGCCATGGCGCCCCACGGCCCGACGATATGTTCCAGCACGCCCGCCAGGGACGGGTTTTGCAGTTGTGCCAGCTCAGGCTGGCTCATGATGCCCAGGGACAACACATTTACCAGCACCAGCAACGCCAGCACGCCGAGAAAGCCGATCACCGTGGCGCGGCCCACATCCGAGCGTTTCTCGGCCCGCGCGGAATACACGCTGGCGCCTTCGATGCCGATAAACACAAACACGGTGACCAGCATCATGTTGCGCACCTGGTCCACCACGTCGCCCAGCTGCGGGTTGCCCAGGCCCCAGATATCACGGGTAAAAATATCCGCCTCGAACGCCACGGCGGCGATCACGATAAACATCAGCAACGGCACGATCTTCGCCACGGTGGTGATCAGGTTGATAAACGCCGCTTCCTTGATCCCGCGCATCACCAGGAAATGCACCGCCCACAGCAACAGCGACGCACAGCCGATGGCCACCGGCGTGTTGCCCTGGCCAAACACCGGGAAGAAGTAGCCCAGGGTGCTGAACAGCAACACGAAGTAACCGACGTTACCCATCCACGCGCTGATCCAGTACCCCCAGGCAGACGAGAAACCCATGTAGTCGCCAAACCCCGCCTTGGCGTAGGCATACACCCCGGAATCCAGCTCGGGCTTGCGGTTGGCCAGGGTCTGGAACACAAACGCCAGGGTCAGCATGCCCACGGCGGTGATCCCCCAGCCGATCAACACGGCGCCCACTTCGGCACGGGCGGCCATGTTTTGTGGCAGGGAAAAAATCCCCCCGCCAATCATCGATCCCACCACCAGGGCGATCAGGGCGCCAAGTCGAAGTTTCTGGGCCGGTTGGGACATGGCGACTCCTGGATTAACAAGTGTTTGAGCTGACAACTGTGCACTCAACTAATTAACTCAGCGAGGGTAGCGTTTATTAGAGAAGGCGATAAAACAGACATGTTCATAACCGAAAAGCATGTCGCGCCGTGAAGTTTAGGCTTATTTAGATTTTAAATACTGCACAAAACTTAACGCTTATAGCGCTTTTGTGAAACTTCGTTCAAAAAGTTTGCACTTCCGGGAAAAGGGGCTAGCTTCAAACGTCCATGCCCCTGACTAAATGATTAACAACAACGGCGAAACCGCTCTGGAAAGCGCCTTCCCGCGTCTTTGTATTGCCCAAGGGATTCCATCCTAAGTCATTAATTCACAATGGAATGTGCCAATGAAGTGATCTGAGTCAGCTGTTTGAATAGCGCACAGAATTATTCTGTGGTCTCTCTTCTCCTGCATTGGAGTCACGCAATGTCTGACACTCCCGGAAAACTTAGGCTAGGTGCACTGGTTGCACTTGTCGTCGGCTCGATGATTGGTGGCGGGATCTTCTCTCTGCCACAAAACATGGCCGCCAGCGCCGATGTCGGCGCGGTGTTGATTGGTTGGGTGATTACCGCCATCGGCATGTTGACCCTCGCTTTTGTGTTCCAGACCCTCGCCAACCGCAAGCCCGACCTCGACGGCGGTGTGTACGCCTACGCCAAGGCCGGTTTCGGCGATTACATGGGCTTTTCGTCCGCCTGGGGTTACTGGATCAGCGCCTGGCTGGGCAACGTCGGTTACTTCGTCTTGCTGTTCAGCACCTTGGGTTACTTCTTCCCGATCTTCGGCGAGGGCAACACGCCAGCGGCCGTGATCGGTGCCTCGGCGCTGCTGTGGGCCGTGCATTTTCTGGTACTGCGCGGGATCAAGGAAGCGGCCTTCATCAACCTGGTGACCACCGTCGCCAAGGTCGTGCCGCTGGTGCTGTTCGTGTTGATCGCGCTGTTCGCGTTCAAGCTGGAAATCTTCACCGCGGACATCTGGGGCGTGAAGAACCCCGACCTGGGCAGCGTGATGAACCAGGTGCGCAACATGATGCTGGTCACCGTGTGGGTGTTTATCGGTATCGAGGGCGCGAGCATCTTCTCGTCCCGTGCGGAAAAACGCTCCGACGTCGGCAAGGCCACCGTGATCGGCTTTATCACCGTGCTGCTGTTCCTGATGCTGGTGAACGTGCTGTCCCTGGGGATCATGACCCAACCGGAACTGGCCAAGCTGCAGAACCCGTCGATGGCCGCTGTGCTGGAGCACGTGGTGGGTCACTGGGGCGCGGTGCTGATCAGCGTCGGGTTGATCATCTCGCTGCTGGGGGCGCTGCTGTCGTGGGTGCTGCTGTGTGCGGAGATCATGTTCGCCGCCGCCAAGGACCACACCATGCCGGAGTTCCTGCGCAAGGAAAACGCCAACCACGTGCCGGTCAACGCCCTGTGGCTGACCAACGCGATGGTGCAGCTGTTCCTGATCATCACGCTGTTCTCCGCCAGCACCTACCTGTCGCTGATCTACCTCGCCACTTCGATGATCCTGGTGCCCTACCTGTGGTCGGCGGCCTACGCCCTGCTGCTGGCGGTGCGCGGCGAGACCTACGAAAACGCCCTCAAGGAGCGCAAGAAAGACCTGTTCATCGGCGCCATCGCCCTGATCTATGCGATCTGGCTGCTCTACGCCGGTGGCACCAAATACCTGCTGCTTTCCGCCCTGCTCTACGCCCCCGGCGCGATCCTGTTCGCCAAGGCCAAGCGTGAACTGGGCAAACCGATTTTCACCAATGTCGAGAAGTTGATCTTCGCCGCAGTGGTCATTGGCGCCCTGGTGGCGGCCTATGGGCTCTACGACGGCTTCCTGACCCTGTAACACCTGAATCTTTTTGTTCACTGGAGGATCTGTAATGACCACGGAAAAAGTGAAGTACGGCGTACATTCCGAAGCCGGCAAACTGCGCAAAGTCATGGTGTGCTCCCCAGGCTTGGCCCACCAGCGGCTGACCCCCAACAACTGCGATGAACTGCTGTTCGATGACGTGCTGTGGGTGGCCCAGGCCAAGCGTGACCACTTCGACTTCGTGACCAAGATGCGCGAGCGGGATATTGATGTGCTGGAAATGCACAACCTGCTCACCGACATCGTCGCCATCCCTGAAGCGCTGGACTGGATCCTGGAGCGCAAGATCACCGCCAATACCGTCGGCCTGGGCCTGGTCAATGAAGTCGGCTCGTGGCTGCGCAGCCTGGAGCCGCGCAAGACCGCCGAGTTCCTCATCGGTGGCGTATCCGCTGATGACCTGCCAAGCCAATTCGGCGGCAAGACCATCGAGATGTTCCGCGACTTCCTCGGCCACGCCAGCTTCATCCTGCCGCCGCTGCCCAACACCCAGTTCACCCGTGACACCACCTGCTGGATCTACGGCGGCGTGACGCTGAACCCGATGTACTGGCCGGCGCGACGTCAGGAAACCCTGCTGACCACCGCCATCTACAAATTCCACCCCGAGTTCACCAACGCTGATTTCGAAATCTGGTACGGCAACCCCGATGAAGAACACGGCGCTTCCACCCTGGAAGGCGGTGACGTGATGCCAATCGGCAACGGCGTGGTGTTGATCGGCATGGGCGAGCGCTCGTCCCACCAGGCCATCGGCCAACTGGCGCGCAACCTGTTCAAGAACAAGGCCGTGGAAAAGGTCATCGTCGCCGGCCTGCCAAAATCCCGCGCCGCGATGCACCTGGACACCGTGTTCAGCTTCTGCGACCGCGACCTCGTGACCATCTTCCCCGAAGTGGTCAACCAGATCGTCGCCTTCACCCTGCGCCCTGACGAAAGCAAACCCCACGGCATCGACATCACTCGTGAGAAATCCAACTTCCTCGACACCGTCGCCGCCGCCCTCGGCCTCAAGGCCCTGCGCGTGGTGGAAACCGGCGGCAACGCCTTCGCCGCCGAACGCGAGCAGTGGGACGACGGCAACAACGTGGTGGCCGTGGAGCCTGGCGTGGTCATCGGCTACGACCGCAACACCTACACCAACACCCTGCTGCGCAAGGCCGGTGTGGAAGTGATCACCATCAGCGCCGGTGAACTGGGCCGGGGCCGTGGCGGCGGCCACTGCATGACCTGCCCGATCATCCGCGACCCTATCGACTACTAGACGACCATCCACCCGGCGGCGCATATCCCGCGCCGACCGGGCCGATTACCGAATCCAAGGAGAATCATCATGGCGTTCAACATCCACAACCGCAGCCTGCTCAGCCTGGAACACCACACCCCGCGCGAGCTGCGCTACCTGCTGGACCTGTCCCGCGACCTCAAGCGCGCCAAGTACACCGGCACCGAACAGCAGCACCTCAAAGGCAACAACATTGCGCTGATCTTCGAAAAAACCTCGACCCGCACCCGATGTGCCTTCGAAGTGGCCGCCTATGACCAGGGCGCCAACGTCACCTACATCGACCCGGGTTCGTCGCAGATCGGCCACAAGGAAAGCATGAAAGACACCGCCCGCGTGCTCGGGCGCATGTACGACGCCATTGAGTACCGTGGCTTCAAGCAGGAAATCGTCGAAGAACTGGCCAAGTTCGCCGGCGTGCCGGTGTTCAACGGCCTGACCGATGAATACCACCCGACCCAGATGATCGCCGACGTGCTGACCATGCGTGAACACGCCGACAAGCCGATCCACGAGATCAGCTACGCCTACCTGGGCGATGCGCGCAACAACATGGGCAATTCGCTGCTGCTGGTGGGTTCCAAGCTGGGCATGGACGTGCGCATCTGCGCGCCAAAAGCCCTGTGGCCTCACGATGACCTGGTGAGCCGCTGCAAGAAATACGCGGAAGAAAGTGGTGCACGCATCACCCTCACCGAAGACCCGAAGGCCGCGGTGAAAGGCGTGGACTTCATCCACACCGACGTCTGGGTATCGATGGGTGAACCGGTGGAAGCCTGGGCCGAACGTATCGAGCAACTGCTGCCGTACCAGGTGAACGCCGAACTGATGAAAGCCACCGGCAACCCACGCACCAAGTTCATGCACTGCCTGCCGGCGTTCCACAACAGCGATACCAAGATCGGCAAGCAGATTGCCGAACAGTATCCGCACCTGGCCAATGGCATTGAAGTGACGGACGACGTGTTCGAATCGCCGGCGTGTATTGCCTTCGAGCAGGCGGAAAACCGCATGCACACCATCAAGGCGATTTTGGTCTCCACCCTGGCTGACCTGTAATCCACAGCTCCCACTGACTCAACACGGTCAATGTGGGAGCTGGCTTGCCTGCGATGCAGGCAACTCGGTCGTTCAGGTAGACCGAGGTGATGCCATCGCGGGCAAGCCCGGCTCCCACATTGACCGCGTTCCTTCATCAGAATTTATGGAAGGACAATTGCTATGCGTATCGTCGTTGCACTGGGCGGGAACGCCCTGCTCCGCCGTGGTGAACCCATGACTGCGGACAACCAACGCGCCAATATCCGAATTGCCACCGAACAGATCGCCAAGATCCACCCCGGCAACGAACTCGTCATCGCCCACGGCAATGGCCCGCAAGTCGGCCTGCTGTCGTTGCAGGCGGCGGCCTACACCCAGGTGTCGCCGTACCCGCTGGACGTGCTCGGCGCCGAGACCGAAGGCATGATCGGCTACATCATCGAACAGGAACTGGGCAACCTGCTGGACTTCGAAGTGCCCTTCGCCACCCTGCTCACCCAGGTCGAAGTGGACGCCAACGACCCCGCTTTCAAAAACCCGACCAAGCCCATCGGCCCCGTGTACTCCAAGGCCGAAGCGGAACAACTCGCCGCCGAAAAAGGCTGGGCGATTGCCCCGGACGGCGACAAATATCGCCGTGTGGTGGCCAGCCCGCGGCCAAAACGCATCTTTGAAATCCGCCCGATCAAGTGGCTGCTGGAAAAAAGCAGCATCGTGATCTGCGCCGGCGGTGGCGGCATCCCGACCCTGTACGGCGAAGACGGCAAGCTCAAGGGCATCGAAGCGGTGATCGACAAGGACCTGTGTTCGTCGCTGCTGGCGTCGCAACTGGAAGCCGACTTGCTGGTGATCGCCACCGACGTCAACGCCGCCTTTATCGACTACGGCAAGCCGACCCAGAAAGCCATCGGCCAGGCCCACCCCGACGACATCGAAAAACTCGGCTTCGCCGCCGGCTCCATGGGGCCCAAGGTGCAAGCGGCCTGCGAGTTCGCCCGCAAGACTGGCAAAACCGCCGTCATCGGTTCACTCTCGGACATCGAAGCGATCGTCCAGGGCAGCGCCGGTACACGCATCAGCACGGCAAAACCTGGCATCACCTACCTGTGAAGTTGAGGAGAAACGCCTATGGCCATCTTTGAACCGGGTCACCTGCACGTTGAACGTCATGCGCTCAATGCCAATGACTACAGCTACAACCTGTGCATCGACTACGAAGTCAGCCAGGACCCCAAGGAAGGCAAGGGCATGCTCTTCAAGCTGCATGGCTCGGTGCAGGGCAAGGACCTCAAGGAGGAGTTTTTCCTGCCCAAGGACCAGGCGTTCGACTTTGCCCGGCATGCGATGAACATCGCGCAGAAGTACGGGATGCCGAAGGTCGCGGTGCTCAACGGCTCGATGCACAAGCAGTACGACCTGATGTTCGAGGATGTGCGGCATCAGTTGGATGTGAAGCCCGGTGATCCGGTCAAGCCTGAACACCTGGAATGACCCTTCTCTCATAGGCAAAACAGGACAAATGTGGGAGCTGGCTTGTGTGGGAGCTGGCTTGCCTGCGATAGCGGAGTGTCAGGCGACATCAATATCACTGCTCCACCGCCATCGCAGGCAAGCCAGCTCCCACATTTTTTGATCTCCATCGCCCGTCAGGCATACTGGCCGCCTCTCGCTCGCCAGAATCCAGATTCGCCCCATGCGTATCCACGTCAGCTTCATCGACCGCGTCGGCATCACCCAGGAAGTCCTGGCCCTGCTCGGTGGGCGCAATCTCAACCTGGATGCGGTGGAGATGGTGCCGCCCAACGTCTACATCGACGCGCCGACCCTCAGCGCCGAGGTGCTCGAAGAACTGCGCGACGCCCTCTTCAGCGTGCACGGCGTACAGGCCGTCACCGTGGTGGACATCCTCCCCGGCCAGCGCCGCCACCTGCAACTCGACGCCCTGCTGGCCGCCATGACCGACCCGGTGCTGGCCCTGGACAGCGCGGGCAAGATCCTGCTGGCCAACCCGGCCTTGATCGCGCTGTACGGGCGCGAGCCGGCCGGCGAAAGCATCGGCGAGCTGTTCAACGACCCGGCGCTGCTGGCGACCTTGCTGGAGCATGGCTTTCGCTTGCCGCTGCGCGAGATCAGCGTCAACGGCCAGACCCTGCTGCTGGACGCCACGCCGATCACCGACGCCGGCGCCCTGCTGACCCTCTACCAACCCAACCGCATCGGCGAACAACTGTCGGCGCTGCACCACGACCATGCCGAAGGCTTTGATGCGCTGCTTGGCGAATCGCCGGTGATCCGTACCCTCAAGGCGCGGGCGCAGCGGGTGGCGGCGCTGGATGCACCGCTGTTGATCCAGGGCGAGACCGGCACCGGCAAAGAGCTGGTGGCGCGGGCCTGTCACGCCAGCAGTGCGCGCCACAGTGCACCGTTCCTGGCATTGAACTGCGCGGCGTTGCCGGAGAACCTCGCCGAGAGCGAGTTGTTCGGCTACGCGCCGGGCGCGTTTACCGGCGCGCAACGTGGCGGCAAGCCGGGGCTGATGGAACTGGCCAACCAGGGCACGGTGTTTCTCGATGAGATCGGCGAGATGTCGCCTTACTTGCAGGCCAAGCTGCTGCGCTTTCTCAATGACGGCAGCTTCCGCCGCGTCGGGGGCGACCGTGAGGTGAAGGTCAACGTGCGCATCCTCAGCGCCACCCACCGCGACCTGGAAAAGATGGTCAGCGAGGGCACTTTTCGCGAAGACCTGTTCTATCGCCTCAACGTGCTCAACGTCGAAGTGCCACCGCTGCGCCAACGCGGCCAGGACATCCTGCTGCTGGCGCGCTACTTCATGCAGCAGGCCTGTGCGCAGATCCAGCGCCCGGTCTGCCGTCTCGCGCCGGGCACCTACCCGGCGCTGCTGGGCAACCGCTGGCCGGGCAACGTGCGCCAGTTGCAGAACGTGATCTTCCGCGCCGCCGCCATCTGCGAAAGCAGCCTGGTGGACATCGGCGACCTCGACATCGCCGGCACCTCGGTGGCGCGCCAGGGCGACAACGAAGTCGACAGCCTGGAACAGGCCGTGGAAGACTTCGAGCGCAGCCTGCTGGAGAAGCTCTACACCAGCTATCCCTCGACTCGGCAGCTAGCCAGCCGCTTGCAAACGTCGCATACCGCCATCGCCCATCGCCTGCGCAAGTACGGCATTCCCAGCAAGCCCTGACAAAAACACAGCTCAACATGTGGAGCAGGCTTTTGTGGGAGCTGACTTGCCTGCGATACCGGCAACTCGGTCTTTCAGTGATACTGCGGTGATGCTATCGCAGGCAAGCCAGCTCCCACAGTGATCGCATTCCAATTTTGGGTCTGAGAACGACATCCAGTGTACCGATAGCGCTACAGCGTAACGATATCGCTACAACCCTGTTTTTTGCGTGCCATGCAAGGCTTTGATCCGCATAGGCTTTTTTTCCTGTGCAGAACTGTAGCGAAATCGCTACACCCTCAATGCATAAGGCTATAACCAATTTTGCTAACTTGTTGATTTATAACAATTTAACAACCTTGGCCGCGATCTTGCTAAGCAACTCCCCATTATTCCGTCCACCAGACGAATCTGGCCCTGAGGAGTTTCCATGAGCGAGTTGCGTTTCACTGAAGATCACGAATGGCTGCGCGCCGAAGCTGACGGCAGCGTCACCGTGGGTATCACCGCTTTCGCACAGAACGCGCTGGGTGATGTGGTTTTCGTGCAACTGCCGGAGTTGCAGGCCTACGACAAGGGCGACGAAGCGTCCACCGTGGAGTCGGTCAAGGCCGCCAGCGGCGTGTACATGCCGCTTGAGGGCGAAGTACTGGAAGTGAACGACAAGTTGAGCGACAGCCCGGAACTGGTCAACGAAGACCCGATGGGCGAAGGCTGGTTCTTCCGCTTTAAACCGGCCGATGCCGGCGCGGTAGCTAAACTGTTGGATCAGGACGCGTACGACCGCCTGATCAAAGCCAACGCCGAAGCTTGAGGAGCGCGCAATGACCGTTCAACTGACCACCGCCAACGAATTCATCGCCCGCCACATCGGCCCGCGTGCGGAAGACGAGCAGCAGATGCTCGCCAGCCTGGGTTTTGACTCCCTCGAAGCCCTGAGCGCCAGCGTGATCCCGGAAAGCATCAAGGGCACCAGCGTGCTCGGCCTGGAAGACGGCCTGAGCGAAGCCGAAGCCCTGGCCAAGATCAAGGCCATCGCCGGCAAGAACCAGCTGTTCAAGACCTACATCGGCCAGGGCTACTACAACTGCCATACGCCGTCGCCGATCCTGCGCAACCTCCTGGAAAACCCGGCCTGGTACACCGCCTACACGCCGTATCAACCCGAAATTTCCCAGGGCCGCCTGGAAGCGCTGCTGAACTTCCAGACCCTGATCAGCGACCTCACCGGCCTGCCGATCGCCAACGCCTCCCTGCTGGACGAAGCCACCGCCGCCGCCGAAGCCATGACCTTCTGCAAGCGCCTGAGCAAGAACAAGGGCAGCAACGCCTTCTTCGCCTCGATCCACAGCCACCCGCAAACCCTCGACGTGCTGCGCACTCGTGCCGAGCCACTGGGCATTGAAGTAGTCGTAGGCGATGAGCGCGAATTGACCGACGTCAGCCCGTTCTTCGGCGCCCTGCTGCAATACCCGGCAAGCAACGGTGACGTGTTCGACTACCGCGCACTGACCGAGCGCTTCCACGCCGCCAACGCCCTGGTGGCCGTGGCCGCCGACCTGCTGGCCCTGACCCTGCTCGCTCCGCCGGGTGAGTTCGGCGCCGACGTGGCCATCGGCAGCGCGCAACGCTTCGGCGTGCCGCTGGGCTTTGGTGGCCCGCACGCGGCGTACTTCTCCACCAAGGATGCGTTCAAGCGCGACATGCCGGGCCGCCTGGTCGGTGTATCCGTCGACCGTTTCGGCAAGCCGGCCCTGCGCCTGGCCATGCAGACCCGCGAGCAACATATCCGCCGCGAGAAAGCCACGTCGAACATCTGCACCGCCCAGGTGCTGCTGGCCAACATCGCCAGCATGTACGCCGTGTACCACGGCCCCAAAGGCCTGACCCAGATCGCCCAGCGCGTGCACCAGCTGACCGCGATCCTGGCCAAGGGCCTGACCGCCCTGGGCTTGAAGGTCGAGCAGGAAAACTTCTTCGACACCCTCACCCTCAACACCGGCGCCAACACCGCCGCGCTGCACGACAAGGCCCGCGCCCAGCGCATCAACCTGCGTGTGGTGGACGGTGAGCGTCTTGGCGTTTCCGTGGATGAAACCACCAACCAGGCTGATATCGAAACGCTGTGGTCGATCTTCGCCGACGGCAAGGCACTGCCCGCCTTCACCGAGACTGAAAGCACCCTGCCCGCTGCCCTGCTGCGCCAGTCGCCCGTGCTCAGCCACCCGGTGTTCAACCGTTATCACTCGGAAACCGAGCTGATGCGCTACCTGCGCAAGCTGGCCGACAAGGACCTGGCGCTGGACCGCACCATGATCCCGCTGGGCTCCTGCACCATGAAGCTCAACGCCGCCAGCGAAATGATCCCGGTGACCTGGGCCGAGTTCGGCGCCCTGCACCCGTTCGCCCCGGCCGAGCAAAGCGCCGGCTACCTGGAGCTGACCAGCGACCTGGAAGCCATGCTCTGCGCCGCCACCGGCTACGACGCGATCTCGCTGCAACCGAACGCCGGTTCCCAGGGTGAGTACGCCGGCTTGCTGGCGATCCGTGCCTATCACCAGAGCCGTGGCGATGAACGTCGCGACATCTGCCTGATCCCGTCGTCGGCCCACGGCACCAACCCGGCGACCGCCAACATGGCCGGTATGCGCGTGGTCGTCACCGCCTGCGATGCACGCGGCAACGTCGACATCGAAGACCTGCGCGCCAAGGCCATCGAGCACCGCGAGCACCTCGCTGCGCTGATGATCACCTACCCGTCCACCCACGGCGTGTTCGAAGAAGGTATCCGCGAAATCTGCGGGATCATTCACGACAACGGCGGCCAGGTGTACATCGACGGCGCCAACATGAACGCCATGGTCGGCCTGTGCGCACCGGGCAAGTTCGGCGGCGACGTGTCCCACCTGAACCTGCACAAGACCTTCTGCATTCCCCACGGCGGTGGCGGCCCGGGCGTTGGCCCGATTGGCGTGAAGTCGCACCTCACGCCGTTCCTGCCAGGCCACGCGGCCATGGAACGCAAGGAAGGCGCGGTGTGCGCGGCGCCGTTCGGCAGCGCGAGCATTTTGCCGATCACCTGGATGTACATCAGCATGATGGGCGGCGCAGGCCTCAAGCGCGCTTCGCAACTGGCGATCCTGAACGCCAACTACATCTCCCGTCGCCTCGAAGAGCACTACCCCGTGCTCTACACCGGCAGCAACGGCCTGGTGGCACATGAATGCATCCTCGACCTGCGCCCACTGAAAGACAGCAGCAGCATCAGCGTGGATGACGTGGCCAAGCGTTTGATCGACTTCGGTTTCCACGCACCGACCATGTCGTTCCCGGTGGCCGGCACCTTGATGATCGAGCCGACCGAAAGCGAATCCAAGGAAGAACTGGACCGCTTCTGCAACGCCATGATCGCCATCCGCGAAGAAATCCGCGCGGTGGAAAACGGCACCCTGGACAAGGACGACAACCCGCTGAAAAACGCGCCACACACCGCCGCTGAATTGGTGAGCGAGTGGACGCACCCCTACACCCGCGAGCAGGCGGTGTACCCGGTGCCGTCGTTGATCGAAGGCAAGTACTGGCCGCCGGTTGGGCGGGTGGACAACGTGTTTGGTGATCGCAACCTGGTGTGCGCCTGCCCGTCGATCGAGAGCTACGCGTAAACCTGACTGACGGAACACGATTCAATGTGGGAGCTGGCTTGCCTGCGATAGCGGTGTATCAGTGACAGAGATGTTGCCTGACCCACTGCTATCGCAGGCAAGCCAGCTCCCACATGGACCTCCTCCACAGTTAGACCGAGTCCATCCAGAAAATAATAAGAAACCGGAGAACAACTCATGTCTTTAAGCGTGTTCGACCTGTTCAAGATTGGCATCGGCCCCTCCAGTTCCCACACCGTTGGCCCGATGCGCGCCGCCGCTCGATTCGTCGAGGGCCTCAAGCGCGACCACCTGCTGGGCACCACCACCTGCGTCAAGGTGGAGCTCTATGGCTCGTTGGGCGCCACTGGCAAAGGCCACGGCAGCGACAAGGCCGTGTTGCTGGGCCTGGAAGGCGAACACCCCGACACCGTGAATACCGAAACCGTGGCCGCCCGCCTGGCGCAGATGCGCAAGGACGGCCGCCTGAATTTGCTCGGTGAACACAGCATTGCGTTCAACGAGAAAGAACACCTGGCGATGATCCGCAAACCCCTCGCCTACCATCCCAACGGCATGATCTTTCGTGCTTTCGACGCCACCAACATCCAGATCCGCAGCCGTGAGTACTACTCGGTCGGCGGTGGTTTTGTGGTGGATGAAGACGCCGCCGGCGCCGACCGCATCGTCGAAGATGCCACACCGCTGACCTTCCCGTTCAAGCACGCCAAGGACTTGCTCGGCCATTGCACGACGTACGGGCTGTCCATCAGCCAGGTCATGCTGACCAACGAAAGTGCCTGGCGCCCCGAAGCGGAAACCCGCGCCGGGTTGCTGAAGATCTGGCAGGTCATGCAGGACTGCGTGGATGCGGGCTGTCGCAACGAAGGCATCTTGCCCGGCGGCTTGAAGGTCAAGCGCCGTGCGGCGGCGTTGCATCGGCAACTGTGCAAGCACCCGGAGTCGGCGCTGCGGGATCCGCTGTCGGTGCTGGACTGGGTCAACCTGTACGCGCTGGCCGTCAACGAAGAAAACGCCAACGGCGGGCGCGTGGTGACGGCGCCCACCAACGGCGCGGCCGGGATTGTGCCGGCCGTGCTGCATTACTACATGCGCTTTATCCCCGGTGCGAATGAAGATGGCGTGGTGCGCTTCCTGCTCACCGCCGCCGCCATTGGCATTCTCTACAAGGAAAACGCCTCGATCTCCGGCGCCGAAGTCGGCTGCCAGGGCGAAGTCGGTGTGGCCTGCTCCATGGCCGCCGGCGCCCTGTGCGAAGTGTTAGGCGGCACGGTGTCCCAGGTGGAAAACGCCGCCGAGATCGGCATGGAACACAACCTCGGCCTGACCTGCGACCCGATTGGCGGGCTGGTGCAGGTGCCGTGCATCGAGCGCAACGCAATGGGCTCGGTGAAAGCCATCAATGCGGTGCGCATGGCCTTGCGCGGCGACGGGCAGCACTTTGTGTCCCTCGACAAGGTCATCCGCACCATGCGCCAGACCGGCGCCGATATGAAAAGCAAATACAAGGAAACCGCCCGTGGCGGTTTGGCGGTCAACATTATCGAGTGCTGACGCCTCAAGGCGCGCCAGCACGTTTTTCAGGAGCTGAACATGTCCACCGAAACCCTGTTGAAAACCCCATTGCACGCCCTGCACCTCGAACTCGGCGCGCGCATGGTGCCCTTCGCCGGCTACGACATGCCGGTGCAATACCCGTTGGGCGTGATGAAGGAACACCTGCACACCCGTGATCAGGCCGGGCTGTTCGACGTGTCCCACATGGGCCAGATCCGCCTCACTGGCGCGAATGCCGCCAAGGCCCTGGAAACCCTGGTACCGGTCGACATCATCGACCTGCCGGTGGGCATGCAGCGTTATGCGATGTTCACCAATGACCAAGGCGGCATCCTCGACGACCTGATGGTGGCCAACCTGGGTAACGACGAGCTGTTCCTGGTGGTCAATGCCGCGTGCAAGGACCAGGACCTGGCGCACCTGCGCACACACATTGGCGAACAGTGCAGCATCGAGCCGCTGTTCGAAGAACGCGCCCTGCTCGCCCTGCAAGGCCCGGCGGCGGTGAAGGTGCTGGCGCGCCTCGCACCGGAAGTGACCAAGATGACCTTCATGCAGTTCGCCACCCTGCGCCTGCTGGGTGTGGAGTGCTACGTCAGCCGTTCGGGCTACACGGGTGAAGACGGCTTTGAAATCTCCGTGCCCGCCGCCAACGCCGAAAGCCTGGCCCGCAGCCTGCTGGCCGAGACCGAAGTACAGGCCATCGGCCTGGGCGCCCGCGATTCCCTGCGCCTGGAAGCCGGCCTGTGCCTGTACGGCCACGACATGAACGCCGAGACCACCCCCATCGAAGCCAGCCTGTTGTGGGCGATCTCCAAGGCCCGTCGCGCCGATGGCCCGCGTGCCGGTGGTTTCCCGGGCGCCGATCGCATCTTTACCCAGCAGCAAACCGGTGTGAGCGGCAAGCGTGTGGGCCTGCTGCCCCAAGAGCGTACGCCGGTGCGTGAAGGCGCAGAGATCGTCGACGAACACGGCACCGTGATCGGCAACGTGTGCAGCGGCGGTTTTGGCCCGACCCTCGGCGGCCCGCTGGCCATGGGGTACCTGGACAGCGCATTCACGGCACTGGATACGGAAGTGTCTGCGTTGGTACGTGGGAAAAAGGTGCCACTTCGTGTAAGTAAAATGCCATTTGTGCCGCAACGTTACTATCGCGGCTGATTGACTGTTTCTATAAGTAACGCGGCTGCGTTAACGCGCACTAATTTGTAACGCAGCCGCCATAAAACAGTGCATTGACGATAGTCAATTTAATAGGGGATAACCTATAACAAGTGATCAACTCTATCGAATAAGCCGAATCCACCGCGGTGACAAAAGTGTCATAAAGCCGAGCAAACGCTGGGGTTTTGGCAGGGCTTGTATTTTCTCTATTAGTTGGCGTAGAGTTTGCCCACTGTGTTTGCATGGGTCGCTTTGAACCTGGACCTGGGCAGTAGCTGAAGTAGTTGCGCTACAACCCGTTCGACGTCTTACTTTCCTGCAATCCAGCCCAGTACTCTTTCATGCGAAAGAGGCTGTCATTAATTTTTAGCGTCAAGGAAATAAGAAAATGTCGGATAGCAAACGTCAGAGCGGCACCGTCAAGTGGTTTAACGACGAGAAAGGGTTTGGTTTTATCACTCCAGAAAGCGGCCCGGATCTGTTCGTGCATTTCCGCGCTATTCAAGGCAACGGCTTCAAGAGCCTGAAAGAAGGCCAGAAAGTGACCTTCGTCTCGGTCCAGGGCCAAAAAGGCCTGCAAGCAGACGAAGTACAAGCAGAAGGCTGATCCTTCCTGCGACAAAAAGCCCCTGATATGACATCAGGGGCTTTTTTATGGGCGTTATTCCGTACTATGGGTTTTTTCTCCAGAGAGCCTGCCATGTCCAAATCCCTGCTGAGCCCCCAGGGCGAATTTCCCGCCGTTGGCCTGGGCCGTCGTCTGGCAGCGATGTTCTATGACTTCTTGCTGTGCACCGCGCTGCTGATCGTCACCGCGTTTATCTACAAGCTGGTGTGGATGGCGTTTATCGGCGAAGCCAGGATGCGCACCCTCACCGAATCCGGCGCGCTGGACGGCGACCCGCTGCTGTCAACGATTCTGCTGTTTGTGGTGTTTGGTTTCTTCGCCAAGTTCTGGACCCATTCCGGGCAGACCCTGGGCATGCAGGTGTGGGGCGTGCGCGTGCAGAACGCGGATGGCTCGCGCATCAGCCTGTGGCAGGCGCTGCTGCGGTTTGTGGTGTCGATTGCATCGTGGTTGTGCGTGGGGCTGGGGTTTGTCTGGTCGCTGTTTGATAAGCAAAAGCGCAGCTGGCATGACATCTATTCGGATACGCAGTTGGTGCGGATCCCGAAGCAAAAAAAGTAAGTTGGAGCGACACAAAACAACTGTGGGAGCTGGCTTGCCTGCGATAGCGGTCTATCAGTCAATAGTGCATCGACTGGACTGACGCTATCGCAGGCAAGCCAGCTCCCACAGTTTTAACCGTGTTCACAACAAGGTCAGGCGTTGCCCACCAACTTCAACCGCGCCGCCTGGGTGAAATCCAGCATGCGCTTGAGCGGCCGCACCGCCTGCGGAATCACCGACGGTTCGACAAAGATCTCGTTACTGCCCTCACGCAGGCACTGCAACGTCCGCTCCAGCGTATTCATCGCCATCCACGGGCAGTGCGCGCAACTGCGGCATGCCGCGCCGTTGCCGGCGGTGGGCGCTTCGACAAACACCTTGTCCGGGCACAACTGCTGCATCTTGTAGAAGATGCCGCGGTCGGTGGCCACGATAAACGTCTTGTTCGGCAAACGCTGGGCAGCCGCGATCAATTGGCTGGTGGAACCCACGGCGTCCGCCAGTTCGATCACGGCGGTCGGCGATTCCGGGTGCACCAGGATCGCGGCGTCCGGGTACAGCGCCTTCATGTCTTCCAACTGCTTGGACTTGAACTCTTCGTGGACGATGCACGCACCGTCCCACAGCAGCATGTCGGCACCGGTCTGGCGCTGGATGTAGGTGCCCAGGTGCTTGTCCGGGCCCCAGATAATGGTCTCGCCGTTGTCCATCAGGCTCTCGACGATTTCCAGCGCGCAGCTGGACGTCACCACCCAATCCGCGCGGGCTTTGACCGCCGCCGAGGTGTTGGCGTAGACCACCACGGTGCGCTCGGGATGCTGGTCGCAAAACGCCGAAAATTCGTCCACCGGGCAACCCAGGTCGAGGGAGCACGTGGCTTCCAGGGTCGGCATGAGGATGCGTTTTTCCGGGGTGAGGATCTTGGCCGTCTCGCCCATGAACCGCACGCCGGCGACCAGTACGGTCTTGGCCGGGTGGGCGGCGCCGAAGCGGGCCATTTCCAGGGAGTCGGAAACACAGCCACCGGTTTCTTCGGCCAGGGCCTGGATCACCGGGTCGCAGTAGAAGTGGGCCACCAGCACCGCGTCCTGGGCTTTAAGCTCGGCGGCGATGGCGGCGCGCAGGCTCGCCTCTTCGTCGGCGCTGAGGGCCTTGGGCTGCTTGGCGTCGAGGTGGGCTTGAACCAGAAGGCGTTCGGAAATGTGCGTCATGTTCGCAAGACCTGCAGGCGCAGTAGCGCGAAAGTCGAGTGTACCACCGGCTCTGGAGCCTTTCGGGCGCCGCCGGACGAAGTGTTTTTGTTCATCAAGCACGGGTGAAGCTGCGCAAGGCTACAGAATATCCAATCGTTTCAAAAGCCAAATCTGGCATCCAGTGGCACGCCTGTCGGGCAAAAAAAACGGCAAGGTCCAGTGATGGGCCTTGCCGTTTCATGTTTGCACAGGTCAGAAGCGATAAGTGACCGAACCCCCAAAGCCGTTGGCGCTGTTTTCGTACTTGGCGTCGTAGGTCAGCTGCAACTGCGGGTTGTTGTCGCGGACCTTGATCGGCTCCTCCTTCAGGTAGGAATAGGCCACGTCAAAGGTCAGGTTATCCACGGGCGTCCAGCCGGCACCCAGGCTGAAGACGGTGCGATCACCTGTAGGAATACGCACAGAGCGATTGGTGTTGTTGGTCGGGGTCTGGTCCACGGAGAAGCCCGTGCGCAACACCAGTTGCTGGTTGAGCTGATACGACAGGCCAATCGCGTGGGACCAGGTGTCATGCCAGTGCTGCTCTTCGGTGATGGAATCCAGGCCGGCCAGCTCAGCGGTAATATCGGACACACCGCTGTTGTTGACCGTGATCTTTTTCAACTGGCTCCAGCGGGTGTAGGTGCTGCCCACGTAGAGGGTCAGGGCATCGCTCAACTGATGGGTAACCGAGAAGTCCACGGAGGATGGCGTGGTGACGTTCAGCTTGGCGTCATACTTCTGCGGCCCACCGTCCAGCAGGTCGGACAGCACACCCGAAGCGTTGGTATGGCCACTCAGGTGATAGACCACTTGCGAATGGTAGGTGACGCCAACGCGGGTCGTGTCCAGGGCCTGCACCAGAATCCCGGCGTTGAAGCCCATTGCGGTGTCATCGCCCTTGATCTTGGCCGTTTCCGTGCCCAGGCCAAACGCAGGCACCTTGGAGTCCAACTCGCCGCTGATCTTGTTGAAGGTCGGGCCGAAACCTACCGACACCTTGTCGTTGAACGCGTAGCTGACCGTCGGTTGCACGGTGATGACCTGGACCTTGCTCTTATTGCCAAAGCCATTGCCCTGGAAGCTGTGCTCGTAGTCGGTCACCAGGCCAAACGGTGCGTAGACCCCCAGGCCAAACGCCCAGTGTTCGTCGATCGGCGTCACCAGGTAACCCATCGGCACGGCAATGCCGGGGACCATGTCGCCTTTGTTGGTACCTGGGTTGTCGGCGCCGCCCTGGGAGGAACTGGCGTCCTTGATGTTGGATTTGGCATCGAGGTAGGTCGCACCGATGCTCACTTCATTCTGTTTGATGCGCGCCATACCGGCCGGGTTGCCGAACACCGTACTGGCGTCATCGGCCGAGGACGAGCGACCGGCGTAGCCTGTACCCATCGAACTGATGCTTTGTTCGTTGAGGGCAAAACCTCCGGCGAACAGCGGTGTAGAGGCAAGCGAAATGGCGAGCGCCAGAGCGCTTTTAAGAGTTTTTTTATTCATTATTAGGACTCGAATTGTTGGGCAGCGGGGAGAAAACTACCAACCTTCGAGGGGAGCGATTATGAAGAGTTTTTCATGCGCGAAATTGTCGGACAATCATAGCCATTTCAAAGACTTTGACTGATTTAGCGCTTCTTTTTATGACTTTTTAACCTGATCGTGACCCGCTGGTTTCTATCCGTAGGCGCAGACGGGGGCTCAGATCACCCGAGCATCCAACTCCCCCGCCCAAGCCATCAGCGCCGCCAGCAAAAAGAAGCTGCCACAGGCCGATTCCACCTTCTGCTCTGTCGTCGCCGACGTGCGATAACAATGCCCGCTGAAACGCCCTTCGACAAAGTCGCCACTGCGCACGATAGCCGCCAGCAAACGCCCTGCCTCCTGCTGCAACAGCTGCCCATCGGCTTGCTCCAGCGCCTGTGCTTGCAGGGCCAGCGAAGCCATGGCGGCGGCACACGGATCGTTTGGCCCGTCGGGCTGAGCCTGGCGATTGAGCGGTGCTTGCACCGAGCGGCTGCGCAGCCAGTATTGGCTGGCGCGCTGGGCGTCCTCGCGAAACGGCACACCGTACAGACGCGCACCAACGCCGAGGCCGAGCATGGCCCAGGCTTGCCCACGGGACCAGTCGCCCGCCGGGTCGCCCGCGTGCCATTGGCCTTGTTCATGAAGTGCGTGACTGCTCCAGGCGCCATCCGCGCCCGCACAGGCGCGAAACGACGTCTGCAAGTGCTGGCGCCCCAAACTCAGCAAGTCAGGGGTGTTGCCCAATGCGAACAGGTTTAACGTCGCCACCAACGGGTCGATGCTCAAGCACCGATCACCCAGCGCGCCACCGCCCATTTCTCGGCCCAAGGGGATGCAACACAACACCGGATCAAACCCATGGGCCAGTCGCTGTGCGGCCTCGCCCGCCAGTGCGGCAGCCTCGGAATCCGCCAACAACTGCGCACCAAGACCGGCGCCGTACCAGAAGATCAGGGCGCGGTGATGGGTGTCGCTGTCGAGCTTGTCCCGCAGGCGTTCGGCAATCCTCAGCGCGTGCTGCCGATCCGCCTGGCGCCCGTAATGAACCGCGCGCAGCCACCACACACCCGCCCAGAAACCACCCAGCCACGAGCCACCGGCCGAGACTTTCCAGGCGCCGTCGTTGTACAGCGGGAAACCCTCACCACAAACCGCCTCGATCTGCTCCAGTCGAGACAGAAGTGCCTCGATGGCGCGCTGCGTCTCGGCACTGTTGAGCGGCCGGTCCAACACTTCAAACGCACTCATTTGACCACCTGCAAACCCGGCGCAGCACGCACCCGCGTCAACACCAGGCTAAGCCCACAGGCCAGCAGCACCACGCCGATGGGCATCCACCAGGATTGGCCAAACACCAACCCGAACAACGGCGGGCCCAGCGCAAACCCGCCGAAAAAGCCCACCGAGAGTAGACCGGCCGAGGGCGCTGGTGCGCCGAAACCGGGGTCACGCAGCACCATGCTCATGGCGATGGCATTGGTCGCCACCGCCGTCAGGCCCATGCCCAGCGCACCGGCCCACAACAGCCAGTGACGCGCGGGCGTAGCCTGGGACGTCAGCCACAACGCCACGCTCGCCAGCAGCAGCAACACCAGCAACAGCCACGACTCATCGGCCATGCGCGCGCCCAACGGCGTCAACAGCGTGCGCGCGACAATGCCCATCACGCCAAAGCCGGCGATCAAGCCACCGATGGCCGTGGCCGACATGCCCTGCCCGGCGGCGAACACACCGAGAAAAGTCACGAAGGACGACAACACCACGCCCACGCACAACTGGATACTCATCAACACAGCCAGGCGCCCAGTCGGCCGTGCCACCCGCAAGCTCAGTGGTTTACGCGCCGACGACGCTGGCGCCACACGCGGCCCCAACACCGCCAGCAACAACGCTGGCAGCAGCAGGCAAGCCAAGGCCCCGCGCCAACCAAAACCCAGCGCCAAGCCCGGCAACAACGCACCGGCAAACAACGCTGAGACTTGCACCCCGGACTGCTTCAACCCCACCACCGCCGCCTTGAACGCTGGCTCCACGCGCTCGGCAATCAGCAGATTGGTCACCGGGTTGGCCAACGCCTGGGCGATGCCGCACACCGTCAGCGCCAGCACCACACCCGCAAATCCCGGCAAAGCGGCGAGCAGGCTGTAGGAACACGCCGTGCTCCAAAACAACAACGCCAAACCGCGCCGACTGCCCAGCCAATTCACCAGCGGCCCGGCCCACAACGACAGCAACGCGGCAAAACCAAAGGTGCTGGTGATCAACCAACCGAGCCATGGCGTCGGCACGCCAAGGTCGGCGACCATCAGCGGGCCCAGGGTGCCGACCGCGTAGAAGATCAGCATCGGCAGGGCCATGGCGCAGGTCAGCACCACGCGCAACCACAGGCTATTGCTCATCCCCGCGCTCCCGACGACGGCTGGTCGAAGTCCAACCCGTCCACGCCACAGCTGTCGAGCAGCTGCCGGCCGACTGCACTGATCAGCGCATCGTCGGTGCCGTCGAGAATGTGCGTGGTGCGCGCCGTGTTGTAGATCCCCGGCAGTGGCGACCACGCGCTCAAGCCTTCGGCGCCCATGATCTGGATCGCCGAATCCGCCGCCGCGCTCAACGCCTGGGACGCCGCGACCTTGGCGATATTCACTTCAACGCTGTTGGCCACGCCCGCATCACGCTTGGCCGCCGCGTCCTGCAACAACAACCGCGCACTGGCGATGGCCTGGTACACAGTGAACACCCGCAGGCGCACCAACTGCTTGTCCGCCAGGCGCGCCTGTTGGCCACGGGGCGAATGAATACGCGCGCACATCAGGTCAAAACAACGCTGCGCCAACCCCAGCCAATGCACCGAGCGCAGGATGCGTCCCAGCCCCAGGCGCTCCTGCATCAGCGCCAGCCCTTGCCCCGGCTGGCCCAGCACATAGCTGGGCGCCACCGGCACATCGTCAAAGGCCAACTCGCCCTGGCCACTGAAACGGCCAAGGATCGACAACGGCCGCACCACGCGAAACCCCGGCGCATCCGCCGGCACCAGGAACATCGACAAGCCCTGCGCCGTCTGCGCCACTACCGTGACCAACGCCGCCCGCTCGGCGCGGCAGATAAACCACTTGCGCCCATTCAAGCGCCACTGGCCGTCGATCAGTTCCGCCTGCGCGGTGATGGTCGCCGGGATCGAGCCGATGCTGTCCGGCTCGGACATGCCGTAACTGGACACCATCGCCCCACACGCCAACGGCTCCAGGAAACGCTGGCGCACCGCCTCGCTGGCGTGGCGGCTGAGCATATGCAGATCCAGGGTGGCGTCATCGCCAAAGATCGCCGGGGCGTATTCCGAACGCCCCTCCTGCTCGGCCACCGCCAGATACTCGCGCAGGCTACCGCCGGTTTGCGGATAAAAATTGCCCCACAACCCTTCGGCCCGCGCCTGCTCGCTCAGCTCGGCCAGCAACTGCGGGTTGCTGGCCAACTCGCCTTCCAAAGGGATGATGCGCTCATCGACAAACTGCCGTACCCGCTGCGCCCTTAACATGCGATGCCCGCCCCGCTTTCGAGGAACGCCACTTCGGCGGCCAGGGATTTCTTGTCGATCTTGCCCGCTGGCGTCAGCGGCAACTGGCGATAGAAGCGCAGGTATTCCGGCAGCTTGTTCACTTCCAGCCCTTGCTCGCGCAGGTAGTCGGTCAACTCGCTGAGGGAGAAACGCGGCGCGCCGTCACGCAAGGTCACGCAGATGCACACGCGCTGGCCGAGGTCCGGGTCGGGCACCGCGACGCAGGCGACGCTGACCACATCCGGGTGGCTGGTGGCGAGGGTTTCGATCTGCACCGGGCTGATGTTCGCGCCGCCGCGGATGATGATGTCTTTCTTGCGCCCGGCCAAAATCAGGTAGCCGTCGCTGTCGATGTAACCGAGGTCGCCGGTGTTCACCCAGCCTTCGGCGTCGCGGTACTGCGCGTCGAGCTCCGGCGCGTTGACGTACTGCATCGGGCTCAACGGGCCGCGCGCCTTGATTTCGCCGACGCTGCCCTGGGGCAATTCCACGCCGTCTTCGTCAAAGATCTTGATCGCACACACCGCTGGGTTCGGCCGGCCGACGCTGTAGAACACCACGTCCAGCGCATCGTCGAGGGTGTTGTGACAGTTCACCCCATCGGCGGAACCGTAGAGGCTGATAAAGCCGCAACCGAACGCCTCGACACAGCGGCGCACGGTGACTTCGTCGATCAGCGAACCGCCGCAGATCAGGCCGAGCAGGCTGGATTTATCCACCTGCGCCAACCGCGCATCGGCGGCGATACGTTGCAGCATGGTCGGCACGCCGAGGATGTGGGTCGGGCGCAATTGGGCGATGGCGTCGATGGCCGCCGCGACATCGAACTGCGGCAGCACCGCAATCGAACCGCCGAGCCAGGACAGGCTGCCAAAGGTGGCGGTCGAACCAAACGACGAACCCAGCGGCACCAGGTACAGGCCACGGAACGTACCGCCCTCGGGGTGCACGCGTTGCAGGAAACGCCCGCGCCCGCCGACCAGGGCGTTGTGGGAATAGGCGACCAATTTAGGCTCCGACTCGGTGCCGGAGGACACCAGCAAGCGCACCGGAGAATTCGGGCACACCTCGGGCAATTGCGCTTCGCTCAGGGGCTCGGCCTGGAACATCTGCGCAAGGCTCAGCCAGCCTTTGCGCGCCTCGCCTTCGACGATCAGCACGCGCAGCGACAACAGCGTCGGGCGCAGGGCTTCGATGACCTGGCACAAATCGATGCCGGCGTACTGCGCCGGCACGATCACCGCGCGCGCATCGCAACGGCGCACCAGGGATTGGATGTCGAGGCTGCCGCGCCCCGGTGGAAACGGCGCGACCACCGCGCCCAGCGCCGCAGCGGCGAGGTCGATGGCGCAGCTGCGCCAGCTGTTGGTCAGTTGGTACGCCACCACGTCGCCGGCAACGATGCCCGCGTTGCGCAAACTGGCAGCCATGCGCAGCGCCGCGGCGTGCAGCTCGCCGTAGGTGATGCGGCTGTCGGGTTCGAGCACCGCCGGTTTGTGCGGATCACGCTCGGCGTGCTCGCGAAACAGTTGGTAGACCGAACGGTTGGGGTAGGTGCCGTCCTGTTCCCACACGCTGCGCACAGCGGCGGGAACCAGATCGATAATGCCTGCGTTATTCATCGAAAACTCCAGTGAGCGTTGACCGAGGTATAGGCATTCACGCTTAAACACGTCTTCAATCGCCTGTCTTGAGCCAGGGCTGACAGGTCTTCTACGGCCACTGAGGCCGGGATATCGGCGGCGCCCAGCACCTGTTGCCAGGTAGCGGCGGGTTGCGACGCCAAGGCGCTGCGGATGGCTGCGTCACGCGTTTCAGGAGCGTTGTGCAGGTCGCAGGCGAGGATGTTTTCCAGTTGTTCAAGTTGCTGCGCGGTCTGGCAGTCGATGGCCAGCACACCGTCGGCAGTCGGGTAGACGCCCTTGAGCAGGCTTGCTGCGCGCACGTCCTGCACCGTCAGCAGGTTGGCGGCGCCGAGCAACGAGCTATCGACGCGCGCGCCCTGGCCGCTGAGGGCCCGGTGCAGCAATGCCGCACTCACGCCTTGCGCCGCGACCACACCGCCGAGCACATCGAGCACGGTGAACAACGAACCACCCGGCGTGGCCGACGCCTGGCCGATCTGTGCGCCGACACCGGACCACGCCTGCACCATAAAGTCGGTGCCGGGTAGCGGTTCGCCCGGGCGGTCGTGGCCCCAGCCACCGGCGTAGGCGTACACCAGCGCCGGGTTGACGCGCATCAGGTCGCTGCTGTCCAAGCCCAGCTCGGCGGCCTTGCCCGGCGCCCAGTTGTGCAGGAACACATCGGCGTCACGCACGCGCTCAAACAGTTCGTCGCGACCGGCGCGGGACTTGATATCCAACTCGCGCACCTGCTTGTGCCGGTTCAGCGCATCGAAGCGCACCGACACGCCATCCACACACGGCGGCATGCCGCGCAACGGATCACCGCCGGGCAATTCGAGACGGATCACTTCGGCGCCCAGCAGCGCCAGCAGATGCCCGGCCAGCGGGCCCTGGATACGCCGGCAGGATTCGATCACGGTGAGGCCGCTCAACGGCAGCGCCGGGTTGTCGAGGGCGCGCAGTGGCTGGCCGCCGGCAGCGACGGCAAAACTCCACGGGCCTTGGGCGATTTGCGCGGGCAGGTCCGCATCGCCACGGCGCTCGGCAAGGCTGCGCAACGGGCACACCGCCATGCCGCTCAAAGCGCACAACGCAGTGATGCGCGCCATGGACAAGCGCGCCATGGCCTGACGGAACACCGGCGGCATCGGCGCGACGGCTTTGGCATAGCGCAGCAGGAAGGCTTTCCAGCCCTGCCCGGCCTGTTCGCCGTCGATGCCGACCTGCGCCCAGAAGCGCCGCCAAGGTTCGGCGTCGAGGGTTTCCAACTCAAAATACACGCCGTCAGCCGACATGAACGGCGGGCGATTCTTCGCGCACGTCGCCCCGGGCAGCAGGCGTTCGGCTTCAGCGCCCGCCGTGGCACCGGCCAGGTATTGGGCGATGCTCAACACGCCGGCACCGGCCATGGACGTGTCCACGCGGCTGAAATCACCGCCGCGCAATTGCCCGACGGCAGCGGCCAACACGCCTTGCAGCGCGAGGCTGGCGCCGAGGGTGGAGACGTAATCCACCCCCAGCCCCTGCGCCTTGCCGCTGGCGCGGCCGTGCACCGACATCAGGCCGCAGGCCGCTTGCAGCGTGTGTTCGGTGGCGCCGGCGGACGTGCCGTCGGCCCAGCCCTGAATCACGCCCTGCACCGACTTGAGGTCAGGATGATGCAGGCCGATGCACATGGCATCGCGCCTGTCGCTGTCGTGGGGCGCCAGGCCCAGCGCCGTCGCCTGGTAGCGCAGGGACGCGGCCAAGCTGGCCATCCCGGCCGATGCGCCGGTAAACGTGCCGCTGAGGCTACAGCCGTGTAGAAGTGCAGACATTCGACATTCGCCAGAAAGGTGAGTGATCGCTGCGCGCGCGACCTCGGGTGAGGTACGCCGCGCCAGCCCTGAGACGTGTTCGCCGATCAGCCGCCCGCGACGGCCGGCAGGATGGTGATGGCGTCGCCGGCCTTGAGCGCGGTGCCCAGGTTGTCGGCGAAACGGATGTCGTCATCGTTGACGTAGATGTTCACGAAGCGATGCACCTGGCCGTCGCCGATCAGGCGATCCTTGACGCCTGGATACTCACGTTCCATCTGTTCGATCACTTCCAGAACTGTGTTGCCGTGCACTTCCACGCGCTTCTGATCCTGGGTAAAAGAGCGCAACAAAGTGGGCACCATCACGGAAATCGACATGCAGAACTCCCTGGGCCTTAGTTGGCCCATTGATTAACTTCGGTTTAATTAACGATGCAGATAACTTCTTCAGTCACTCTGCGTTGCACGATACGAAAACTGCGCACTGCAACTTCAACTTCCGGCAGTGTTGAAATAATGACGTAGTGCACCGATGCATCACCGGCATAACTCACATCTTCCGCACTGGGGTAGGCCACGCTGGCGGTGTGGGAGTGGTAGATCACCCGGCACTCCTCGTCCCGTTCATCCAGTTCGCGCCACACCGCCAATTGCTGCTTGGGGGCGAAGCTGAAGAACGTTGCGGAGCGCGCCGCGTTCTCCATCGCCACCAGGCGTTCGGCGGTTGGCTCGCCCACCGGCGCGGCGATGATGCCGCAGGTTTCCTGCGGGTGATCGCGGTGCGCCTGTTCCAGCATGGCCTCCAGCAGGCCGGCACGCAGCTTCAACATGGCGGTCAGTAGCTCGGCAACGTCGGTTCGACATCACGCACCCAGGCCAGCACGCCGCCGTCGAGGTTGCGCACGTTGCTGAAGCCGCGCTGCTGCAACTCCAGCAAGACCGCCTTGGAACGCATGCCGGATTTGCAATGCAGCACCAGGTTGGCGTGCTTGCCGAAGCGGGTTTCGATGACGTGCGCAGTGTTCGGGCCCTTGGGGATATGTTGCGCGCCGGGGATGCGCACGATGTCCCATTCGGTCTGTTCCCGCACGTCGATCAGCAGCAGGTTTTCCCGGCGTTCACGCAGGGCGTGCAGCTCGCGGGCGCTGATGGACGGGATGTCCGACGGCTGCACGCCGTGGGGCGCCAACAGGCCGCAGAACGCCTGGTAATCGCTGAGGGCGGTAATCGGCTGACGGCCCGGCGCCCGGCGCAGCGGCATTTGCCGGTAGGACATTTCCAGCGCGTCATAGACCATCAATCGGCCCAGCAGGCTTTCGCCGATGCCGGTGATCAGCTTCACTGCCTCGGTGGCCATGATCGCGCCAATCGACGCGCAGAGGATGCCCAGCACCCCGCCTTCGGAGCAGGACGGCGCCAGTTCCGGTGGCGGCGGCTCGGGGTAGAGGTCGCGGTAGTTGAGGCCGACGCCGCCGGGAGCATCTTCCCAGAACACCGAGGCCTGGCCCTCGAAACGGTAGATCGAACCCCACACGTACGGCTTGCCGGCCAGCACGCAGGCGTCGTTGACCAGGTAGCGGGTGGCGAAGTTGTCGGTGCCGTCGAGGATCAGGTCGTACTCGCTGAACAACTGCACGGCGGTTTCCGATTCCAGGCGCAGGTTGTAGCAGTTGACCTGCACATGGGGGTTCAGATCGCGGATCGCGGCGGCGGCGCTGTCGACCTTCAATTGGCCGACGGTGGCGACGCGGTGGATCACCTGGCGCTGCAGGTTGGATTCGTCCACCACGTCAAAATCGATAAGGCCCAAGGTGCCGATACCGGCCGCCGCCAAGTACAACAACGCGGGCGAACCGAGACCACCGGCACCAATGACCAACACTTTGCTGGTCTTTAAACGGCGCTGGCCGTCCATGCCGACATCGGGAATCAACAAGTGCCGACTATAACGGGTTATTTCGTCGTTACTTAGTTGGGCAAGTGGCTCTACAAGTGCAGGAAGTTTCATCACGAATACCTGTTTCTGAATGCAAGTGATTCTCAAGTAAACACTTGGTTTAATCAATTCAACAAATCAGGACATTCATATTCATAAGGGATATTTTTGTATGCGTTTAAATAAACTCAAAGCCCTCATGGGAGGGCTTTGAGTCAGGACGTCAGCCGAGGAAGGTCGACATGTCCATGCACACCGCGCTGAACGCCTGCACAAAATGCCGCGCCTCGGACTCGCTGAGCACCAGCGGCGGCTGGATGCGCATGACCCGGTTGTTGTTGGCGGTAACGAAGGTCAACACGCCGTGCTCCCGGGACAGTTTGCTGACGAAGCGCAGCACGAACATCTCCTCGAAGTTTTTCTCGATCTCGCTGATGGCCTCGTCGATATGCCGCTTGGCCTTGCCCGACAGCATGCGATAGGTGCCCGCCGCGTTGCCCGGCATGCGGCTGGCAAACTCGCGCACAAATGCCTCCACGCCGCCCTTGTAGCTGTACTCGAACTCGATGGCGATCATCAGGCCCTGGCCGCGCACTTCACGGATGAACGGGTAGCCGCTGACCGCTTCACTCAGGGCTTCCTTGAGTTGCGCACCGACCCGCGCCGCGTTGCCGGCCAGGTCTTCGTTGGCGATCACCTCCAAAGTGGCGAGGGCCGACGCCGAGGCGAAGTTGCCGCCGCCGAAAGTCGAGGTGTGCAGGGCAAAGGTGTCGATGCTGCCGTAGGCGCGGTCCCACAGCGCTGCGCTGGACAGCGTCGCGCCGATCGGTACGGCGCCGCCGGAAAGCGATTTGGACAGCACCAGAATGTCCGGCACCACCCCTTCCCATTCGCAGGCAAACAGCTTGCCGGTGCGGCCGAGGCCGGTCTGGATTTCGTCGAGGATCATCACGCAATCGTGGGCGGTGCACAGCGCCCGCACCTGTTGCAGATAACCCGCCGGCGGGAAGATCACGCCGCCTTCGCCCTGGATGGGCTCAAGGATGAACGCGCCGACATCGCCTTGTTCCAGGGCGCTTTCCAGGGCGTGCAGGTCGCCAAAGGGAATCGAATCGCAGCGCGACAGCAGCGGCTTGAACGGGTCGCGGTGTTTGTCGCGGCCGGTCACCGACAGCGCGCCGAGGGTTTTGCCGTGGTAGCCGTTGTCGCAATACAGCACACGCGGGCGGCTCATCGCGGCCATGGCCAATTTCAACGCGGCTTCGATGGCCTCGGTGCCGGAGTTGCTGAAGAACACCCGCTCCAGGTCTCCCGGCGCCAGTTCGCTCAGGCGCTGGGCGAGCAGGCTGGTGTGCAGCGGCACCGACACGTACTGCACAAAGGTCGGGTGCTGGTTTTGCAGGAATGCCTGCAACGCCTGGTTGACCTTGGGGTGGTTGTGCCCGGTGTTCAGGCAGCCGTAGCCGGCGACGAAATCCAGGTAGCGGCCGCCGTCCAGGTCGGTGAGCCAGCAGCCTTCGCCTTGAGTGAAGACGCGCTCGATATGGTTGAACTGGTAGAACTCGCGCAGCACCGGGTTGATGTGCTGGCCGAAGCAGCGCAGGGCTTCGGCGCGCAGGTCGGCGGGTGGCGCCACGTCCTGGCGGCGGTGGAAGCGGCGCAGGGGCTGGAAGTCTTCGTCGCGCAGGCGCTCGCCGTAGGAGGCCATGGGCGACGGCGAGAAGCCGTGCAGCTCGGCGATGCGGCCGATTTCCAGGACTTTTTCTTCAGGCAATTCACGCCCGATGGAGAATGCCTCGGCACGCCCTTCCAGGGCCAGCACCAGGGTTTCGGCGAGGCAGCCGTTGAGGAATTTCTTCGGCGCGAGGCCCAGGTTTTCGGTGCCGAAATGCACCGCGTCGCTGGCCGATACCAGGCCGCCGTCGACGATCAGGATGTCGTTGCGGTCGTGGTTGAACGCCAGCACATCGCGGGGCAATGCGGCGTCGATCACCACCGCGCCGGGGGCCAGGCGATACGGGTCGATCACCCCGCCGCTGGACGTGGCGGCGACGTAGAAACGCACGTCGTCGTAGCAGCTTTCGATCTCGGCGGTGAGGCGCACCTGGGCGTGCATCTCTCCCGGCAGATAGGCCAGGCTTTCCAGGCCTTGCTCGACGCTGCCGCGATGCACAAGGCGCAGGCGACAGCCGTGGCGCGCAAGCAACTTGGCGATGACCAGGGCGATGGAACCGGGGTAACCGACCACCGCGACTTCGCTGTCGGCCGGGTCTACGTCGAGGCGCTGCATGGCTTCCAGCACGTTCTTGTAGGCGGCGTAAGCGGTCAGCGAATTACCGGTGGTGACCGCCACGCCGCTGCGCTCCTGGGTCTGCAAACCACGGTTGCCGACGATGGCCGTGAAGCCGCCGAGGCCAACCAGATGGGCGCCCTGCTCCTTGAGGCTGTTCACACCGTCCAGCACCCGCGCGGCAATGCTGCGCGGCTGGCTGAGCATCTGCTCGGCGGTCAGTGGCAGGTAATGCAGGATGCCTTCGCAGGTGGCGCCGGTGGCGCTGACGATGCGCCCGAAATCGGCGAACGGCACCAGGTTGCGCGGTTGCCACAGTTCGGGCTGATAGCCGCGATCCTGCTCGGCGAGCGTGCGGTCGAGCAGGTCGATGATCTTCACTTGGCGTTGCAGCGCGATGGAAGTCGGGTGAGCGATAAAGCCGAATTTCATGGGAGCGTATCCTTGGTGTTTCATTGACGGTTCCAGGCGGTTTCGGAGACCAGGCTCAAGCCGTCGCCTTCCGAGTTGTGGGCCAGCAACACGTCGAAAATATTCAGTTGCCCGGGTTGGGTCAGGGCGCTGCGCAGGTGCGCTTCATCGAAGCTCACCAGGCGCTCGCGGTGCAGGTTGATCGTGCCGATGCGCTGCACGGGCTGCGTCGCGGCGGCGCGGGTGCTGACCGCGACCTGGTGCGCGCCGTTGTGGGCGTAGCGTTTGTCGAGGTAGGTCTGGATCAGCGAGAGCACGCCGTTGCTGAGGTAGAACAAGGTCACGTTGCGCGCAGGATCGGTCAGGCCTTGGGCCAGGCGCGCTTCGATGTCCGGCACCAACGCCCGGGCGCCGTCGCCGACAAACGCCAGCACGTTGCCGCTGCCGGTCATGGCGATATACGGCAAGGCCATCAGGCCATCGCCCATCAGCGCGCGGCCGTACCAGCCGGAGAACCCCGGGTCGGTGCGCGGCACGTTGCGCAACGCCGAGATGGCGCCACGGCCGACGTCGTACACGCCGATGTAGCGGTAGTCGTGCTGCTCGATCAACTCGCGCACCAGGTTGCCGAGGCGGCGGAAGAAGTAGTTGGCGGTCATCGGCAGGGTTTCGATATGGTCCGCCGCCACGCTTTCGCTGGTGGCAGCCACTTGCGCCAGCTTGGCGCGGCGCAGGGCCAGCACCACCGGCTCGACCTGCAAGCCGCGCTCGATGTGGTCGAGGAACACGTCGAGCGGCACGTCCAGCGCCAGGTCGGTAAATGGCGACAGGTGCCGCGGCTCATGGTTGACCTGCACCACGCGCAACTGGCGCTTGAGCTTGCCTTCGGAGAACGGCGTGGCGGCCTGGTCGACCTTGCCCTTGAGGAAGAACACGCAGTGGCTGTGCGGCCCGTTGAGTTCGTGGTCGGTGTGCACGAACTGGTAGACCCGGCGACTGAAGCCATACAACGACAGCGGCCCGAGGTAGTTCGGCACCTTGCGGCCCTGGTGATACGGGCCGACGCTGCCCGGCTGGGTGATGCTGTCGGACAGCGCAATCGCGCCGCGTTCGGCCAGGGCATGCACGCGTCGGCGCTGCTGTTCGTTGAGCTTGCCGCACTGCCAGAGCAGGTGCAGCGGCTGGCGGTTGATCAGGTCCAAGGCCTGGTCCAGCGCCTCGATTTGCGCGCTGCCGAGAGTCACTTCGGCAGTCGATGGCAAGGCCGGCAGCGTCACATTCAGCGGCACTTGCGGGCGGGATTCGAGCACGCCTTGGGTGGCCAGGATAAACACCGGCTCGGCACGTTCGGCGAGCATGGCGAAGGCTTGTTCCAGGCAGGCGCCGATCTCTTCGACCTTGCGGATGAACACCTGGCGCAAGCCCTTGGCTTCGATGACCTGGCGCCCGTCGTTGTCGTTGTCGTGGGTGCCCTGGAACGCGTACCAGACGTTTTCCGGGCTGTCGGCGCAGATGATCAGGCCCGGCGCGCCGATACGCTTGAGGTTGGCCAGGGTGCCGCGAAACTCGTCGATCATGCCCGAGGTCACGGTGATCACATAGGCACGGCCAAACAGTTGCCAGCCGGCCATGGCGCCCACGGCGAGGCTGTGTTCGTTGCAGCCGCTGAGGCAACGCACGCCAGTACCGGCGACGTTCTGCTGCATCGACTGGATCAGGCCCGCGACCATCGAACCGGTGTAGGCGTGAAAGTCCCAGCGTTCCTGCCAGCGGCTGTGCATGAAGCGCGTGACCTCGGTGGCCAGGCTCACCGAAAGCAACGGCCCGCTGATGGAACGGGCGAGCAAGCGGTTGAAGTGCGCATGCTCCAGATGGTCGAGGATGATGCGCAGCAGATCGGCACGGCGCGCGGCGCGGTCGTCGTTGGCCACGCGCAGGTGGCGGTTGCCGCCGACGCGGTTCATCCAGCCCGGCAAGGCCGACAAGGCGCAGTACAGCACGGCCGAATGGGGTGACAGGCGTGCATTCGGCGCGGCGGCGATCAGCGCGTCGAACGGGTCGTCCACACCCGCCTCGGCCTGTTCGCCAAGGTCGAGGATGAACAGCTCGTTGGACAGTGGCGGGCTTTGCTGACGCAAGCGGGCCTGCGCAGCCGCCACCGAATCGAAGCTCATCAGCCACATGTCCGGCAACGCCGCCGCATGCGCCGGGCTGCCTTGCAGGTAGCGCTGGGCCTGGACCATCAGGGTTTCCAGCACCGCCTCGCTGTGCGGCCGGGGGCCCAGGGCCTGGTGCATCTCTTCGCAATCGCCAGCGGTCACGGGCCAGTCAGCGGCATTCGGCAGCGGTTGCAAACCGGCCTGCAAATGCTCGATGACAAACGTCACGTCCTCAATCAGCGGCTGCGCCTGGGTAATCAAGCAGATTCCTAACGTGGCCTTCATGAACCTATCCCTATTCAAATCAAACTGAGGATCAAATGACCGGCCGCTGCTGATCGCCGGTAGCCAAGGCAATCGAGCGCCGACCCAGCACGGCCACGCCGCACACCAGGGCCATCGCCAGCGACAGGCCGGCGAGCATGCCGACGTGGCCGCTGCGGTCGAGCAGCACGCCTGCGCCGATCGGCACCAACATGCGCGTCAACACGAACAGGCTGGCCTGCAAGCCGTAGTCGGCGGCCTGGCGATGCTCGCGGGAGAAAAACATCATCAGGGCGAAGACCAGGGTCGATACCGCGCCCATGGCCGTCGCCAGCAGGAACGCCGCCGCCACCAGCCAGACCATGTCGGCGCGCAGGCCGACAGCGGCGGTCAGTGCTAATAACGAAATCAACGCCCACAACATAAACAGCGGAATCGCGCGGCCCGGGCCGATGCGCTGGATCAAGCGCCCGCCAAGCAAGCTGGCCACGGCGCCGACCACGCCGCCGCCGACGCCGGCGATCAGCGCGACTTTCGGCGCGACCATGCCCTGGTCCAGCAGCAGCGGCTTGAGGTACAGCCACGCCGCGCCGACAAACGGGAAACTGGTCAGCAGCACCCAGGTCCACAGGCGTGCGCCGGGTTGGCGGAAGTAACCCGACCAGTCGGCCAGCGCCGGGTTGACCGGCTGGCTGTTGGGCGCTTGTGCGTCGCCTTCACGCAGCCAGACCAGGGCCAGCAACGCCAGCAGCAAACCGCCGGCCATCAACAGGAACGGCGCTTGCCAGCCCCAGCGGCTCTGCACCAGCAGCATCACGCCAGCGCCGACAATCGCGCCGAGAAACAGCGCGGCCGAACGGATGCTGCCGGCGCGCACTTGCTCCGATTGCGGCAGCAATTTGATCGCCAGGGCGTTGACCGGAATATCGGCCCAGGTCGCCAGCACCGAGGCGGCGAACGCCAGGCCGAACAGGTACAGCGGGTTGCCGGTGATCGACAGTTGGCTGGCCGCTACCAGCAGCACCGCCAGCAGCAGGCACAGCAGCATCGCCCAGTTGCGGTAATGCCCACGCTGGAAGCGATAGCGCTGCACGGGCAACGCCAGCAGGAATTTGAACACCGCCGGCAACCCGGCGAGCTGGAACAGGCCGATGTCGGTGCCCGACCAGCCGTGTTCGCGCATCACCAACGGCAGGCCAAGCAGCAGGTAGATGCTCGGCACCACCAGCACAAAACCGAGCCAGCCAAACAGCAATTGCAGACGCCACATGGAAGGGTTCATGAGGCGCTCCGGCGGGCGACCAGCACCGAGACGGGTGCCACGGCGAAGGCCACTTCGGGGTAGCTGTCGATGTGGCTGAAGCCGGCCTGTTGCAAGGCGTCACTCAGGCCGCCGGCCTCGGTGACATGGCGGCCGAGCATCTGCATCGACAGGTAATACGGCATCACACGCTGGGCGTGTTCCGGGTCGGCGGGGATCTCGGCGTGGGCGCTGATCAGCACGCCGCCAGGGCGCAAGGCAGCGTGGATCTTGGCCAGTGTGGCGCGCAGGTCCGGGACGAAGTGCAGCACCGAGGAACACCAGATCACGTCGTAGCCGTCGCCAATCGGGTCGCTGGCCAGGTTGCCGCCGCGCACGCCGAGGCGTTGTTCGAGGCCGGCGCGCTGGATGTTGGCGGCGGCCACTTCAACGGTTTTTTCGAAGTCGAAGACTTCGCCGCTGAGCAGCGGGTTGTCACGCACCAGGGCAATTGCCACCAGGCCGGGGCCGCCGCCAAGGTCGAGCAGGCGGCGCGCCTGGCTGAACTCGGGGACCAGGGCTGTCAGACGCAGGGCCACGTCAACGGTGACGGCGCGCTGCTCCTGGGCGATTTGCAGGCGCGCGGCGGCGGTCCAGTTGTCGATGGTGGTGGTCATGTCGGTGGGCTGGCTGTCGGGCTGGCCGGCGCGCACTTGCTCGCCCAGTTGACTGCCGAAACGGCGCATGCCGCGCAGGCGAAAGGTCCAGGCATCGCCGCAATAGTCCGTGGCATCGCTGCGCAGGTAGTCGCTGGCCACCGGCGTGTTGCGGTACAGCGGCGGCTGGCGTTCGTCGCGCTGGAGCAGGTCCATGCTCCACAGGGCTTCGAGCCAGAAGCCGGTGTTGGCCGGGTCGAGTTCCAGTTGCCGGGCGACCAGGTGGGCCGAGGTGGGCACTTGCAGCAGGTCGAAGAGTTTCCATTCCAGCGCGATGCGCAGGGCGTCGGCGCGCACGGCGGACAGGGTCAGGTCCCAGAAAGGTTGCAGGGCATGTGGGGTGGACAGGTTCATAGGGTTATCGCTCACAGTTCATAGCTGAGCCGCAGGCCGACTTCGCGGCCCGGGCTGTACACGCGGGTGGTGCCATTCAGGTAGCCGACGGCGTCGTAGCGCTTGTCGGCGGCGTTGTTCACGTAGGCACTGATGCCGTAGTGGCTGAAGTCGTAGCCGGCCGTCAGGTCGATCAGGCCGTAGCCGCCACGGCTGTATTGGTTGGCGGCGTCGAGGTAGGTCTTGCCGACGGCGCTGACACCGCCCTGGGCGTACCAGCCGGCAGGCGCGTCGTAGCGCAGGCTGAGGTGGCCGGTGAGGTCCGGCGCGTAGGGGTTGTGATTGCCCTTGTAGTCGCTGCTGCCTTCGCTGAACTGCTTGAAGCGCGTGCGGTTCAGGCCCACGGAACTGACCAGGCGCCAGTTGTCGGCGACGAGGTAGTCGGCCTCCAATTCAAGCCCGGTGGAACGCGCGGTGGCGGCGTTGGTGATGTACACCACGCCGGGCTGGATGATCTGCTGCACCTGCATGTCGCGCACGTCCATCAAGTACACCGCGGCCGAGTAGCGCAGGCGTTTGTCGGCGAGCCACCCCTTGGCACCGAGTTCGTAGGTTTTGACTTTTTCCGGGTCGTAGCCGGGGTAGTTGGCGGCGCTGGAGAAGGCGTTGAAGCCGCCGGCGCGGAAGCCTTCGGCATAGCTGGCGTAGACGTAGGCGTCGGGCTGCCATTCGTATTGCAGCGCGGCCTTGGGGGTGAAGCGTTGCCAGCTGGCGCTCTGGCGGGTGCCGATGGCGGGGTCGATGTGCACGTTGTCCTGCTCGGCACGGGCGCCGAGGGTGAGAGTCCAGCGCTCGGCCAGGGGCATCAGCCATTGGCCGAAGAGTGCGCTGGTGTTGCCGCCCAACTGACTGGCGGTCTCGGTCAGGCGCAGAGGCAGTTTTTGCTGATAGGACAGGTCGTGGTCGTCACGGTCGGCATAGGCGCCGAGCAGCCACTGGTTGTCGTGCCACTGGCCTTCGAGGCGGAATTCCTGGGACAGGGTGTTGAAGTGGTAGTCGCGGGCCAGGTGCAGTTGGTCGGCCGGCTGGAAGTCGGTGTCTTGTTGCAGGCGGTCGTAGAAGTCGTTGCGGGCGGTGATGGAGCGCAGTGTCACGCCGGAGTCGAAGGTGTGCTGCACGTCCAGCGACAGGCTGCGGCCGCTGGAGTGGTTCCAGCTGGGCGTGCCGGAACGCACTTCGCGCCGGGTCGAGGTGGCGGCGCCCCATTGTGAGCCGCCGTCGCGGTAGTCCTGGCGGCTGTAGCGCAGGTTGACGTCGGTGGCCAGGGTTGGCGTCCAACGCAGCACCATGCGCGCGCTGTGGCGCTCACGGTCATCGGCCTGGCCGCCTTTATAGGCATTGTCGATAAAGCCGTCCTGCTCGCGCCATTGGCCGGACACGCCGGCATACAAGGTGCCGGGCACCAACGCCGTGCTGGCGTCCGCGCTCAGCGTGCGCAGGTCGCGGCTGCCGGTGCCGGCTTCGAGGCGCGCGTAAGGCGTATCGCCGGGCTGGCGGGTGTGAATGCTCAGCACCCCGGCTTCGGCGTTGCGCCCGTACAGGGTGGACTGCGGACCGCGCAGGATCTCGATGCGCTCGACGCCCAGCAGGTTGTGGTCGAAGCCCTGCCCCATCAGGGTCGGTACGCCGTCCACGAGCATCAGCATCGAGGAAGAAAACGCCGTCGCCCCGGAACTCAGGCCACGCACCACCGGCAAGTTGGTGCCGGACTGGCCGAACGGCTGGAAGGTGAAGCCCGGCGTGGTACGGGCCAGGCGTTCCAGGTCGTCAATGTTGCCTTTGCGCAGGTCTTCGCCGGTGATCACCGACAGGCTCGCCGGGACTTCTTCCTGCGCCTGCTCGATCTTGTTGGCCGTGACCTTGACCGGTGCCAGTTCGGTCTGTGCCACGGCAACGCTTGCACTGCCCAGGCAACACACCAGCACACCGCTGAAAACCCCTGTGTTCAAACGCTTTCCCCTTCAATGATTCGCCCCATGGCCGCGTCGTGGCGATGGCAGTTGATGGGGAAACATGCTATTCATTAATGCGAATGCTTATCATGTATGTCCGTATGGATTTCGGATCAATCCATATGCGAATCGGAGCCAAATCTAGGGAGGGCGTTGAACGTGTCGGCTTTACAAAAGATTTCCCAGTCGTATCGAGTCGCGTCAACGCACTCGCGGCTGGTCAGCACGCAAGACTGCGGCTGGATGCGCCAGCAGTTGCCGGAAGAGCTGGGCGAGTGCTATTCGGAACGCCTGAGCTTCGATGACGACCTGATGGTGGTGCGCTCGCGCTATCGCCCGACGCGTAACCTGATTGAAGAAACCGTCAGCCCGCACAACCGCCACATGCTGGTGATTACCTTCGGCATGCAGGGTGATTCTGGCTATAAGGGTGCAGATGGCGCGGCGGTGTCGTTCAGGGCGGGCTTCACCACCATCACGTCGTTCCAGCTCAGCCTGGGCGAGCGCTGCTATGAAGCTGGCGCGACGGTGTCGCAACTGCGCCTGTTGATTGGCGAGAGCATGCTCAACAAGTACATCGGCGAGCAGCGTACCCAGCAGATCCTCGGCAACGGCAACGTGCGCCAACTGGCCTTCCAGAAGACCTCGGCCGCCAGTGCCAGCCATGCCAGCGCCCTCACCCGCTACCTCAACCACGGCGTGACCGGCACGCTGGACATGCATATCCACACCCTGAGCCTGCTCTCCGAACAGCTCAAGTTGCTGAGCCCCGCCACCCTCCCGGAAAGCCTGCAATTCAGCGCCACCGACATCGAGAAACTGGAGCGTGCGCGCGACATCATGATCGAGCAGATGGACCAACCGCTGACCATCCCCTATCTCTGTGCGGCGGTTGGGCTCAACGAGTTCAAGCTCAAGGAAGGCCTGCACTACCGCTTCAACTCCACCCCGCACCGCATGCTCAACGAGATTCGCATGCGCAAGGCCTACACCCTGCTGGAAAGCGGCTGCCAGGTGGCGCAGGCGGCCTACCAGGTGGGGTACAAATTCCCGAACAACTTCAGCGCGGCGTTTACGCGATTCTTCGGCAAGACGCCGAAGTCAGTGTTTGGCAAACGCCGCTGAGTGCGTCAAGGGTGAGTGGCGGGAGCCAGCTTGAAGGCGGCCTGGGCCTTGGGGTTGGTGAGAATGCTGTAGCGTGTGGTGCGCGAGACTTTGTGGGTGAGGAAGCGTTCGAATACCGGATCGAAGGTGGCGCGTTGCAGGTTCGGCTGCTCGTCCATCAGGTAGCGCTCACAGAGCACACGATAGGCGTCGAGGGTGACGAAGCGCTTGATCCAGAAGTGATAGAAATAGCCCATCAGGAAACCCAGGCTGAAATCGTGATCGATCACCGAATGGGCGCAGCACTCAAAATCGATCAGGCGTAGCTGGCCGTCCGGTGCGATCAAAATATTCTTGGGGTGCGGATCCATGTGCACAAACCCTTCGGCGAGCATCTGCGCAAACAATCGGAAGACCCGTGGAAGCAGCTCACCGGCCTGCTCCGGGTGCGCGATCAGTCGATCATCCACGCTGCAATGATCTTCAAAAAAACCCACCAGCAGGTATTCCTCTTTCAGGAACGGGAAGCGTGTTTTATAGCCGAACCCGGCGACACGCGGCACGCTGGCGGACTTGGCAGACACCACGGACAGGTTGATGAACTCGTTGGTCAAATCGTGCAGGCCGAACGCGCGCTTGAGCCCCAGGTAGTTTTGCAGCTGTTTTTTCCAGTGCTCAAGCTTGTTGTGCTTCAACACCCATCGGCGCTCGCCCTCCAGCAGGAACACGCCGCGGGTGGCTTCGGGTAGGTCGAGGGTGGTGTGTTGGTGCGGTGCGGCGAGGAAGCGCTGGACCAGGGTGGACAGTTCAGGCTGATGGCGGGGGTCGAAATGGAAGGTGATGTCGCCGATGGACGAGGTTTGGAATGCGCGGGTGATGTGGTTGAGGTGACGCATGGGGTCTTCCTGACGTGGGGCTATCGACTTTTGCGAAATGGCCCAGCCAGGTAGACCGCGCTAAATCGCGGACAAAAAAAAACCCGGAAATCCTCACTTGCGTGGGCCTTCCGGATTTTCTAAACCGCCAAAAATGGTGGGTCGTGTGGGATTCGAACCTACGACCAATTGGTTAAAAGCCAACTGCTCTACCAACTGAGCTAACGACCCGCTGTGTGGTGGCGCGTATAATACTGATTTCTAAGGATTATTCAACACCTTATTTTAAATAAATCAGAAATAACGCGTTGGGTCCGTAATTCCGGCCGCTTGGAAGCCTTCTGCACGCAGTCGGCAGCTGTCGCATTTCCCACAAGCACGGCCGTCATCGTCCGCCTGGTAGCAGGAAACTGTCAGCGAGTAATCGACGCCAAGTCCTACACCAGCCTTGACGATATCGGCTTTGCTGAGGTTTTGCAGCGGCGCCAGGATGCGGAAGCCCTGCCCTTCTACACCGGCCTTTGTCGCCAGGTTGGCCATGCGTTCGAACGACTCGACGAATTCCGGGCGGCAGTCCGGGTAGCCGGAATAATCCACGGCGTTGACGCCGATAAAGATGTCGCGGGCGTTGAGCACTTCTGCCCAGCCGAGGGCCAGGGACAGGAACACCGTGTTGCGCGCCGGCACGTAGGTGATCGGAATGCCTTCACTCGGCGCTTCCGGCACGTCGATGCTGCTGTCGGTCAGGGCAGAACCGCCGATGCCGTTGAGGTTCAGGCCGATGACCTTGTGTTCGACCACGCCCATGTCGCGCGCTACACGGGCAGCGGCGTTGAGTTCGGCACGATGGCGCTGGCCGTAGTCGAAACTCATGGTATAGCAGCTGTAGCCTTCAGCTTGAGCCATCGCGACTACGGTGGCGGAGTCGAGGCCGCCGGACAGCAGGATTACGGCGCGTTTTTGATCGTTGGTTTGTGCAGTCATGTCAGCGTCCTGGCTCGTCGTTCCAAAGGTATTTGTGCAACTGCAATTGCAGGCGCACCGGTAGGTTGTCCGCCACGACCCAGTCGGCAAGGTCGCGGGCGTTCAGGTCGTGGTGGCTGGGAGAAAAAAGCACCTCGCCTGCGCGACGGTCCAGGCCGTACTGGATCAGCTTGGAGCTCGCCCAGTCGTAATCGTCACGGGAACAGATAACGAACTTGACCTGATCGTTGGCCGTCAGCAAGTCCATGTTCTCGTAGAGGTTGCGATGCGACTCCTTGGAACCTGGGGTCTTGAGATCGACGACCCGGCTTACACGTGGGTCGACCGCAGAAATATCCAGGGCGCCGCTGGTTTCCAGGGACACCTCGTAACCGGCGTCGCACAACTGCTTGAGCAAGGGGATGGCATTGGGTTGCGCCAGGGGCTCACCGCCCGTCACGCAGACGTAGCGTGGCCGGAAGCCGGCAACCTGTTCGAGGATGTCGTCGAGGGTGCGCACAGTGCCGCCACTGAAGGCGTAGGCGCTGTCACAGTATTGGCAGCGCAGCGGGCAACCGGTCAGGCGCACAAATACGGTGGGCAGGCCAGCGGTGCGCGTTTCACCCTGCAACGAGTAAAAAACTTCGGTGATACGTAATGTGTCTTGCATAGTCGCCACGGGCGTAACAGCTAAACAGGCTGTCCGCCTCCGTCAGGCACTTCAAGAAACCCCGCCAACGCGTGGGCCCCCAAAAGCGTGTTTCATAAAAGGGCGTGGATTCTAACGAAAAAACCCGCGCCAGGCGCGGGTTTCTTCTAAACGGGCTGCTTTGCTTACAAGCGTTGCAGATCCCGTTGGGCCAACTGGGCAGCGGAAGTCCCCGGATACTGGGCAACCACTTGCTGCAGAATGCCTTTGACCTTGTCGGTATGACCCAGGCGGCGTTCTACATCAGCGAGTTTGTACAGCGAATCTGGCACCTTGGCATGCTTGGGATACAGTTGGCTGACCTTGGCAAATGCCTGGCCAGCGCCCTGGAGATCACCTTTGGCCAGGTTGACCTCGCCCAACCAGTATTGGGCATTGCCCGCGTACTGGCTGTTCGGGTATTTGCGCAGGAAAGCGCTAAATGCCTGGCTGGCTTTATCGAAGTCCTTGGCCTTGATCAGGTCGAAGGCTGCATCGTAATACAGCTTTTCCTTCGCAGGATCACCCGGTTCGCTGCTCGCGGCAGGGGCTTGGCTGGCAGCCGCCCCTGCTGCTGCGCCGCCGATGGCTGCGCTAGGCGCGCCACCGACAGAAGAATTATCAGGAGTTGCGGCAGGTGCAACGCCGGCTCCAATGCGTCGATCAAGATCCTGGTAACGCTCCAGGCCTTCTTGCTTCAGCTGACGCACTTCATTTTGCAGAATTTCAATGGTGCCTTGCTGCTGCGCCAATTGATCCTGCATGCGTTGCAGCTGGTTGAACAGTTCGCCCTGTGCCGAGGGAGCGGACGTAGCCGCTCCCCCCGCATAGGCGCCGTTCGTGCCATAACCCGCTGGCGGATAACTGCTCCCGCTATTGTTATAGCCAGAGTTGCTATCTTCCACAGGAACCGCAGCCCACACCGCAAGCGGAGCGAGGCTGAGAGCCAATACAGTTAGAGCACGACGGCACGTTCGCATGACGAATTACTTACGCAGTTCGACGCGACGGTTTTGAGCCCAGGACTGCTCGTCGTGGCCAGTAGCAACTGGACGCTCTTTACCGTAGGAAACCAGTTCCAGTTGGCCTGGAGCAACACCTTGCAGTACCAGGTAGCGCTGAACGGCTTTCGCACGACGCTCGCCCAGTGCCATGTTGTACTCACGAGTACCACGTTCGTCGGTGTTACCTTCCAGAACAACGCGAGCGCCGTTAGCTTTCAGGTCCTTCGCGTGAACGTCCAGAGCGCGCATGGCTTCTGGTTTCAGGTCCGAACTGTCGTATTCGAAGTAGAAAGTGGTGATAGCGCGCAGAGCAGCTTCTTCGCTCAGGGAGCCGTCAACTGCACCAGTGTTAGCGCCGTAACCAGCGTTTGGATCAACAGCTGCGCCTTCACCGGCATTGTCGCCGCCTTTAGACGAGCAACCAACGGCTACGGACAGAGCCAGAGCCAGAGCAGCAAACTTACCAAACTTCAGCATTTCCATCGTGAAACTCCTAATGAACCCCAGTGTGTTAAGTACTTCTTTTTGTAGCGCCGCGTCAGTTCAGGTAAGGGGACCAGGATGGTTCTCTGACTTCGCCTTGAGCGGTAGGAAGTGGGAGCCTTACGCGTCCATTAATGGATACGAGCATCAAGACTCCCCGGCCCTGCTGGCGGGTGGCGTAGATTACCATGGTGCCGTTGGGCGCAACAGTGGCTGACTCATCAAGGTTGGTATCTGTGAGGATTTTTACGGTTCCGCGCTGCAAATCCTGGGCCGCAACCCGGAAATTAGTGAAACCATCCTGACGGTGAATCATCACCAACGTCTTTTCATCAGCCGAAAGCTTCGGATTGGCGTTGTAGTTACCAATAAAGGTCACACGTTCCGCACCACCGCCGCCCACGCTTGCCTTGTAGACCTGTGGCTTGCCGCCACGGTCGGAAGTGAAGTAGATGGTCGAGCCATCCTTGCCCCAGAACGGCTCGGTGTTGATACCTGGGCCGCTGGTCACGCGGGAGATCTGGCGCGAAGCCATGTTCATCACGTAGATATCCGGGTTGCCATCCTTGGACAGCACGAACGCCAGGCGCGAACCATCCGGCGACCAGGCTGGCGCGCCGTTGAGGCCTTCGAAGTTGGTGATCTGCTCACGACGGCCAGTATCGATGTGCTGGACGAAGATGCGCGGACGCTTCTGTTCAAAGGACACGTAGGCAATACGCTTGCCGTCCGGCGCAAAACGCGGCGACAGGATCGGCTCACGGGATTGCAGCAGGGTCACGGCGCGAGCACCGTCGTAGTCCGAACGCTGCAAGGTGTAGCGCGTGTTGTCTACCGAGAAACGCTCAGCCGTTACATAAAGCAGACGCGTCGAGAAAGCACCCTTGATACCGGTGAGCTTTTCAAACGACTGGTCCGAAATGTAGTGAGCCATGTCACGCAGTTGTTCAGCTGTGCCCGACACGCTGCCGGTCAAGACCTGCTGCTCGGTGGCCACGTTGAACAAGGTGTACTGGATCTGCAGGCGACCACCGGCTGGCACGATATTGCCGACCATCAGGTACTGCGCGCCCACGGCTTTCCAGTCGCGGAACACAACTTCGCTGGCCTGGTTCGGCTGGCTGATCATGTTGCCTTTTGGAATCGGCGCGTAGTAACCGGAATTGCGCAGGTCGTCACTGACGATCTGGGCCATGTCGTCCGGCAGCACGCTGCCGCCCTGCCAGCCAAACGGTACTACCGCGATCGGGGTGGCCCGATCGCTACCGCTGGTGACCAGGATGTTTTTTTCATCCGCCGCCGCTATCCCTGCCATACAGCAAATAACGACAAGCATTCCTCGAAGAAGGTTTCTCACAAGGCTAGATCCTCAGGTGTGAATGTCATCTTGAATGAACGATAGGGAGCGAAGTCGCTTGGTTTCATTCCCTGCATCTCGGTCAACCGGCCAATGTTCTTGACCGCTGCAACCGCCGAACTGTCGAACGAACCATCGCCACTGGACTTGGCCACGCTGACCGAAGTCACCGTACCGTCCGGCAACATGCCGATCTGCAGCACTACTGTCATGCCTTTGCGTGCCGAAGGTGGACGCGTCCAACCCTCTGCTGCCCGTGCCCGAATCAGGTCGTCGAAACTGCCCGCGACTTCATCACCACGTTCATCGGCCAAGGCTTGCTGACGCTGCGGCGTGTCGGAAAGCAAATCTGCCAAGGCCTGGGCCTTTTTCTCTTCGGCGGATTTGCGTGCTGCTTCCTGAGCCTTTTTCTTGGTGGCGTCGGCGGCAGCTTTCTTCTTCGCATCATCGGCGACTTTCTTCTTCGCCTCGTCTGCTTCAGCTTTTTTCTTGGCGTCTTCGGCGGCTTTCTTCTTCGCGTCTTCGACTATTTTCTTCTTGGCTTCCTCAGCGGCCTTTTTCTTGGCCTCTTCTTCGGCAGCTTTCTTGGCTTCTTCTTCAGATTTCTTCTTGGCTATATCAGCCAATTGTTTCTCTTCGGCTTTTTTGGCTTCGGCAGCTTTCTCGGCTTTCTTGGCTTCATCAGCCTTTTTCGCCTCGTCGGCCTTCTTCGCTTCGTCAGCCTTTTTCGATTCCTCGGCCTTTTGAGCCGCCTCTTCTTTCTTTTGTTCCGCAGCAGCCTTCACCGCTTCCTGCTCGACCTTTTTCTGTTCCATCTGTTCGACTTCAGTCTGGCGCGCAGCCGACTTCTGGGCCTCACCCGCAATCTTCTGATTGGTCTGGGTGGTGGCCTGGCTTTTCGATTTCAGCTGATACAGGGTCGCCTGCACGATCGGCTTGGCTGGCGGCAGGTCCGGGGTCATGGCAAAGCTGACGAACAGCATGCCAAACACCAGGACGTGCAGGGCAATTGCCCAGACGCTAGGCCAGAAGTAGCTTTCCGAGGCGGACGGCTCTCGCTGCTGCTGCATCAGGGCGCCTCGGTAATCAAGCCAACGTTACCGACGCCGGCCTTCTGCAGCCCGCCCATGGCGCCCATGACAGAGCCGTAGTCGACAACCTTGTCGCCACGAATGAACACCTGGGTGTGCTTGCCGCCTTCGTTGCCGGAGCGGATGATCTTGGTCACCGCGTCGGTCATCTGCGGCAAGGTCATGGCCTTGTCCTGCTGTTTCTGGGTATCGACTTCGCTGCCAAGGTTCCAGTAGTAGGTCTTGTCAGCCTTGATCGAAATGGTCAGGACCTGGGTGTTGTTGTCTTGCGGCAAGGCTTCGCTGGAAACCTTGGGCAGATCAACCTTCACGCCCTGATTGAGCATCGGCGCGGTCACCATGAAGATAACCAGCAGTACCAGCATCACGTCGATGTAGGGCACTACGTTCATCTCGGCGACCGGCTTGCGCTTTTTGCGAGCTCGAGCGATTAAAGCCATTGTGAATTACCTGCTTATTCTTCGCTGGTGTGCACTTTACGGTGCAGGATCGCCTGGAATTCATCGGCGAAGGTGTAGTAACGGCCAATCAGGGTTTCGCTGGTGGCAGCAAAACGGTTGTAGGCAATTACTGCGGGGATAGCAGCGAACAGGCCGATCGCGGTGGCGATCAGGGCTTCGGCGATACCCGGGGCCACGGTGGCCAGGGTCGCTTGCTGGGCCTGGGCCAGGCCGCGGAAGGAGTTCATGATCCCCCACACGGTACCGAACAGGCCGATGTACGGGCTCACGGAACCGACGGTTGCGAGGAACGGCAGGCTTTGCTCAAGCTTCTCTTCTTCGCGGGAGATGGCCACGCGCATGGCGCGGGCCACGCCTTCCATCACGGCTTCCGGGTCAACGCCTGGCTGCTGGCGCAGACGGGAGAATTCCTTGAAACCGGCGCGGAAGATCTGCTCGACGCCCGAATCCGGGTCCGGGTTGCTGCCCGCCTGGCGGTACAGCTTGGACAGGTCGATACCCGACCAGAAGCGCTCTTCAAAGCTCTCCAGGGCACGTCGACCGGCACGCAGCAGGTTGCTGCGCTGAAAAATCATGACCCAAGAGGTAACCGATGCGGCTACCAGGGTCAGCATTACCAGTTGAACCACGACACTGGCATTGCTGACCAGGCTCCACATGGAGGAATGGTCGACGACGGTAGGTTCCACGCTAAATCTCCTGCTTTGATTGTTTACCCGCGCCGCTTACGCCGGCAAAGGCCGCACGTAGAGCTTCGGGAATGGCCCGGGGTTTCAAACTATTGGTGCGCACACAAGCCACCAGGAACTGCCCCTCACAGAGCAGCGTTGCATCCGTTGCCCGCCTGACCTGCTGTTTAAAGCGCAGGCTGACACGGTTCAATTCGATTACTTCAGCGCTGACCAGCAGTTCATCGTCCAACCGCGCCGGCGCGTGATACCGCGCCTCGCTGGAATGCACGACAAACAACAGGTCCTCCCCTACCAGCTGGGATTGGGCAAAGCCCAGCTCCCGTAGCCGCTCGGTGCGAGCCCGCTCCATGAACTTGAGATAATTGACGTAATACACGATGCCGCCCGCATCGGTGTCCTCGTAATAAACGCGACAGCGATGTGCGAACGACTGATCCCCGTTTTGCGCGCGCATACTCTAGTGCTTACTCCTCAGGTTGCCAATCCGGCTGGGCAACTGTTTTTTCATTCCCTGAAACATTTCCACTGACTGAATGACGACACCAGCCACTAGGACAGCACAAACGTCGAATAAATCGACTTGCGTAATGCTTTTAATCGTCCACTGCATCGAGGAATTCGTCTACCACGGGCATCTCACCCAATCGTGACGGAATGTTTAACCCAAAGTGCAGGTAGGCATGCCGCGTCACCACTCGGCCCCTTGGGGTGCGCATGATGTAACCCTGCTGGATCAGGTACGGTTCCAGCACATCCTCGATCGTGTGGCGCTCTTCGCTGATCGCGGCCGCCAGGCTGTCGACGCCCACCGGGCCGCCGTCGAACTTCTCGATCATGGTCAAGAGTAGACGCCGATCCTGATGATCGAAGCCGTGTTCATCCACATCCAGCAGGTTCAAGGCCAGGTCGGCCACGGCCTTGGTGATATGGCCCTTGGCGCGCACTTCGGCAAAGTCACGTACGCGGCGCAGCAAACGGTTGGCGATCCGCGGTGTGCCACGGGCACGCCGGGCGATTTCGAACGCGCCTTCCGGGTCCAGCGGCAAGCCGAGAATGCCCGCCGAACGGCTGACGATGGTCGCCAGGTCTGCGGTGCTATAGAACTCTAGACGTTGAACAATGCCGAAACGGTCTCGCAACGGGTTGGTCAGCATGCCTGCGCGGGTGGTGGCACCCACCAGTGTGAAGGGCGGCAGGTCGAGCTTGATCGAGCGCGCCGCCGGGCCTTCGCCGATCATGATGTCGAGCTGGAAGTCTTCCATGGCCGGGTACAGCACTTCCTCGACGATCGGCGACAGCCGGTGGATCTCGTCGATAAACAGCACGTCGTGCGGCTCAAGATTGGTCAGCAGCGCCGCCAGATCACCCGGACGCTCCAGCACCGGGCCGGAGGTGGACTTGATCGACACGCCCATTTCCTGGGCGATGATATTGGCCAGCGTGGTCTTGCCCAAGCCCGGTGGGCCGAAGATCAACGTGTGGTCCAACGACTCACTGCGCCCGCGCGCGGCCTGGATAAACAGCTCCATCTGCTCGCGCACGGTGGGCTGGCCGATGTAGTCGGCCAGGCTCAGGGGGCGGATGGCGCGGTCCTGCACTTCTTCACGGTCGCGCGGGCCGGTGGCCGCGATCAGACGATCTGCTTCAATCACTTAAATCATTCCCTTCAGGGCGCGGCGGATCATGTCTTCGGCACTCAGGTTCTTGTCCTTGATGGCCGACACGGCCTTGCTGGCTTCCTGCGGCTTGTAGCCCAGGGAAATCAGCGCATTGACCGCATCGCTCTCGGCGCTGGCGACCTGGGCCGCTGGCATGTCCGGCTGGTTCGGCACCAGGGCAAACATGCTCGGCACGACTTCCCAGGCCTTGAAACGGTCCTTGAGTTCCACCAGCAGGCGCTCGGCAGTCTTCTTGCCGACACCCGGCACCTTGGTCAGCGCCGAGGTGTCCTGGGCGGATACGGCACGCACCAGTTCATCCACTTCCAGGCTCGACATCAAGGCCAGCGCCAGCTTCGGGCCGACGCCATTGAGGCGAATCAACTCGCGGAAGAAGTCACGGTCGCGCTTGCCAATGAAACCATAGAGCAATTGCGCATCTTCACGCACCACCAGATGGGTGTGCAGCGTAATCGGCTCGCCGACCGACGGCAGGCGATACAGGGTGGTCATGGGCACTTCCAGCTCATACCCCAACCCGTTGACATCCAGAATCAGGTGCGGCGGCTGTTTCTCAGCCAGGGTGCCGCGCAAGCGTCCAATCACGGTTCAAATCCTTAAAGCTTGAGGGTCAGGCACAGACCAGACCGGGAAAAACGATTGCGCTGATGCTATCAGAGACGCAGCCGCCCGCCACGACTGCGTGCCGTACCCAGGCCGTGGGGCAACAGGCTGGAGCGGGTGTGCGCATGGCAAATGGCGATGGCCAGAGCGTCGGAGGCGTCGATTTGCGGCTTTGAGGTGAGCTTGAGCATGTGCATGACCATCATCTGCACCTGCTCCTTGTTGGCTGCACCGGTACCGACCACGGCCTGCTTGACCTGCGTCGCCGTGTACTCGGCGATCTCCATGCCCTCCTCGGCCCCGGCGACGATGGCAGCGCCACGGGCCTGGCCAAGCTTGAGCGCCGAATCGGCGTTCTTGGCCATGAACACCTTTTCGATGCCCATGGTCACCGGCCCGTAGGTCTGGATCACTTCACGCACGCCGCGATAGACGATCTGCAGGCGCTCGGCCAACTCGCCCGCGCCGGTACGGATGCAACCCGAGGCCACATAGATGCAGCCGCGCGGGGTCTGTTGCACCACGCCAAAACCGGTGATGCGCGAACCGGGGTCGATACCTAGGATTAAAGTCATAACGCCTGCGGGTTGGGTAAACACAATTCTTGCGACAAAGAAGATCAACTGTGGGAGCGGGCTTGCCCGCGAAGGCGGTGGGTCAGCCAACATTTTCAGCGACTGACACACCGTATTCGCGGGCAAGCCCGCTCCCACATTTTGATCTACATCAACCCTTAGACTAGCTGTGCAGCTACGTCTTCCGGGATATCTGCGTTGGAATAGACGTTCTGCACATCATCCAGGTCTTCCAGCATATCCAGCAGCTTCAGCACCTTCTGCGCACCGTCCAAGTCCAGCTCGGCACTGGTGGTCGGCAGCATCACGATTTCCGCGTCAGTGCCTTTGAAACCCGCCGCTTCGAGGGCGTTGCGCACGGCGTAGAAGCTGGCAAACGAAGTGAACACGTCAATCGAACCATCTTCGTTGGTCACCACGTCGTCGGCATCCGCTTCCATCGCCGCTTCCATCAGCGCGTCTTCGTCCGTGCCTGGGGCGAAGGTGATTTGCCCTTTGCGCTCGAACAGATAAGCCACCGAACCGTCAGTGCCAAGGTTGCCGCCGCACTTGCTGAACGCATGGCGCACCGCCGCGGCCGTACGGTTGCGGTTGTCGGTCATGCACTCGACCATCACCGCCACGCCGCCCGGGCCGTAGCCTTCATAGGTCAGCTCGACCATGTCGTCGGTATCGGCAGCGCCGGCACCACGGGCCACGGCGCGGTCGATGATGTCGCGGCTCATGTTGGCGCCGAGAGCCTTGTCCAGCGCCAGGCGCAGGCGCGGGTTGGAACCCGGGTCACCACCGCCCTGGCGGGCAGCGACGGTCAGCTCGCGGATCCACTTGGTGAAGATCTTGCCTTTCTTGGCATCCTGACGCTCTTTGCGGTGCTTGATGTTCGCCCACTTGGAATGGCCAGCCATAACACAACTCCGAAATTCTGTAGAAACCTTGTCAACCCTGCCCCAGGCAGGATGCAACCCTTGTAACGCAAAGGCGCATCCGAAGATGCGCCTTTTTAGACTGCGTGGAACTCAATGCGCTTGCACGCCGCAGCCTTACTCAGCCTTCGGCGTCTCGCGCAGGCGGATGTGCAGCTCGCGCAGCGCCTTGGCATCCACCACACCTGGAGCCTGGGTCATGACGTCCGCAGCACTCTGGGTTTTCGGGAAGGCGATCACTTCACGGATCGACTGGGCGCCGGTCATCAGCATCACCAGGCGATCCAGGCCGAAAGCCAGGCCACCGTGGGGCGGCGCGCCGTATTTCAGGGCGTCGAGCAGGAAGCCGAACTTCTCTTCCTGTTCTGCTTCGTTGATGCCCAGCAGGCGGAAGACCGACTGTTGCATTTCCTTGCGATGGATACGGATCGAACCGCCACCCAGCTCAGTACCGTTCAAGACCATGTCGTAGGCACGGGACAGAGCGCCAGCCGGGTTGGCTTCCAGCTCGGCCGGCGTGCACTTCGGCGCGGTGAACGGGTGGTGCAAGGCGCTGAAGCTGCCGTCGTCGTTCTCTTCGAACATCGGGAAGTCAACGACCCACATCGGCGCCCATTCGCAGGTCAGCAGGTTCAGGTCGTGACCCAGCTTGATCCGCAGTGCGCCCAGGGCTTCGCTGACGATCTTGGCCTTGTCGGCGCCGAAGAACACGATGTCGCCGTCAACCGCGCCAACGCGATCGAGGATCTCGTTCAGGTTGTCCAGCGGGATGTTTTTCACGATCGGCGATTGCAGGCCGTCAACGCCATTGGCGCGCTCGTTGACCTTGATGTACGCCAGGCCCTTGGCACCGTAGATGCCGACGAACTTGGTGTAGTCGTCGATCTGCTTGCGCGGCATGCTCGCGCCGCCGGGTACACGCAGGGCGGCGATGCGGCATTTAGGGTCGTTGGCCGGGCCGCTGAACACCTTGAAGTCGACGGCCTTGAGCTGATCGGCAACGTCTACCAGTTCCAGCGGGTTACGCAGGTCTGGCTTGTCGGAACCGTAGCGGCGCATGGCTTCTTCGAAGGTCATGTGCGGGAAATCGCCGAACTCCAGGTCCAGCACTTCCTTGAACAGGTTGCGGATCATTTGCTCGGTCAGGCCCATGATCTCTTTTTCATCGAGGAAGCTGGTCTCGATGTCGATCTGGGTGAATTCCGGCTGGCGGTCGGCGCGCAGGTCTTCGTCGCGGAAGCACTTGGCGATCTGGTAGTAACGGTCGAAGCCGGCCACCATCAGCAGCTGCTTGAACAGCTGCGGCGATTGCGGCAGGGCAAAGAACGAACCGGCGTGGGTGCGGCTCGGCACCAGGTAGTCACGCGCGCCTTCCGGGGTGGCCCGGGTCAGGATCGGCGTTTCTACGTCGAGGAAGCCGTTCTCGTCGAGGAAGCGGCGGATGCTGGTGGTCATGCGCGAGCGCAGACGCAGCTTCTCGGCCATTTCCGGGCGACGCAGGTCGAGGAAGCGGTAGCGCAGGCGGGTTTCTTCGCCCACGTCGGAGAACTCGTTGAGTGGGAACGGCGGGGTTTCCGACTCGTTCAGCACTTCCAGCTCATAGCCCAGCACTTCGATGCCGCCAGAAGCCATGTTCTTGTTCACGGCACCGGCCGGACGCAGGCGCACCTTGCCGGTGATCTTCACGACGTATTCGCTGCGCACGCGGTCGGCGGCGGCGAAGCTCTCGGCGCGGTCCGGGTCGAACACCACCTGGGCCAGACCATCACGATCACGGATATCGAGGAAGATTACCCCGCCGTGGTCGCGGCGACGGTGAACCCATCCGCAAAGAGTGATTTCCTGACCTTCCAGGGTCTCGTTCAGTTGGCCGCAATAGTGGCTGCGCATCATGGTAGTGGTTTCACTTCTCGTAATTCGAAATTCGGTGGAGGCCTGCCTCGTCACCGTACATTTAAGCCAGGGGACGGATAATGCAGGAGCCTGCGCGTAGAGTTCAACTCAGTCTGCTTTGTCGCCGCCGGCCAGATTCTTCTTCGAGCCGGTCTTGAAGTCGGTCTCGTACCAGCCGCTGCCACTCAGGCGGAAGCCTGGCATGGACAACATCTTCTTGAGCTCCGGCGCCTGGCAGGCTGGGCAATCGACCAGCGGTGCTGCGCTGATCTTCTGAATGGCTTCCAACTGATGACCACAGGAAGCACATTGATAGTCGTACATGGGCATGGCGATGTCTCGGCGATCAGATCATTACTGCGCCACGCCTGCCCATTGGAGAGTAGACCAGGCACACGCAGCAAAGCGCGGGATTATATAGGGTAAATCAAGGCAGCGCAGCCGGCTTTGTGCCGGAGGCGCGGCCCGCCTGGACAGCAGGCCGCGCTCGGAGCCGCAGGTTTACCCGTGGTTCTGTGGATCTACGTGGCCCCTTAAAGCATGAACTACACACACTACCCGGACCAGGCCACTGAAGTTCTTCACTCCCCCGTAACGCAAATGCACTTCCCGATCGACATAAGACAGCAACGCACTGACGGAACAGGCATTGATCCTGGCGATTTCCGTGAGGATGTTCCAATAGATCTGCTCAAGCCGCAGGCACGTGGAAAACCCGTTGAGCCTGACCGATCGGGACAAGGGCCTGGCCAGGCCCATGTCGAACCCCTTTGCAAAGGGATCGACCTTTATCTTATGGAAGCCACACGCCTCCATCACTCCATTACCCACTCCGCGTGACATACACCTGACACTCCATTGCCAAACAACAGCCCATGGGCTTGTCCCATGGGACAGTGGGCCTATAAAACAGCAGGAGGACGCTGGCGACCAGAAGACGTGGAGTTGATAGTTGTAGGACAACGCCAGGAAGCGAAGGGAAACGGCAAGTGGCGCCAGGACGGCGCCACTGTGGGTGCGTATTTACTGATTTTCGAGCAGGGAACGCAGCATCCACGCGGTTTTTTCGTGAACCTGCATACGTTGGGTCAGCAAGTCGGCGGTCGGTTCATCACTGACCTTGTCGAGCAGTGGGAAGATACCCCGCGCGGTACGGGTAACCGCCTCCTGGCCCGCCACCAGTTGCTTGATCATCTCTTCGGCGCTGGGAACACCCTCCTCTTCCTTGATCGAAGACAGGCGGGCATAGATCGAATAGGCGCCCGGTGCCGGGAAGCCCAGGGCACGGATACGCTCGGCGATGGAGTCCACCGCCAGCGCCAGTTCGTTGTACTGCTCTTCAAACATCAAGTGCAGCGTACGAAACATGGGGCCCGTGACGTTCCAATGGAAGTTGTGGGTCTTCAGATACAGTACGTAGGTATCGGACAGCAGCCGCGAAAGCCCATCGACGATGGATTTACGGTCTTCTTCACTGATACCAATATCGATTGCCATGTTTTTCCCCTTCAATTGACGAACGTTCATTGATCAGGTGCAGGACCACTCTAGCAAGAGAGTCGACCTTGTGCAGCCGAGACCCCAGGCAGGACATGCGGCAAATTGACCCTTCCAACCGGTACTGACCGACGCAGGGCTAGCCGCCGACCATGTAGGAAAACTCTCAAAACCCCACTCAAAAACACCCACACCCGTCTAGGACAAGCTTTTACCGCAGAAATGCCCACGCCGTCGCAATACCCTGAAATGCTTGATTTGAGTAGGCACAGCCTTTGCTGTTAAATAGACGGCGTGTAGCTGCCGTTAATGTTTGCGGCACGTTACATAGGCTGATACCCGCGCACGTGCTCAACGCCTCCCATTGTTCAGAAGCGAACCGTGCCAGTCAGCTCTTCCTTGTGATCCGTCTTAACGTGAGTTAATCAAAATGTTGAAAATCGTCCACCTGCTAACGGGCGTTGCAGCGTTGCTGCTGTCCTTTATCCCGAGCCTGCAGCCTGAAAGCCTGCCCTACCTGCAACAACATGACGCTCTGTACCTGGCCTTGTTCGGCCTTCTTAACCTGACGCTGGCACCGGTGATTCCTTACTGGAACAAAGGCACACGTCATCAACTGCAAAACCTGGTCAGCGCGCTGCTGGTACTGACCGTTGTCGTGCAAACCCTCACCCTCCTGGCACCCATGCCTGAAGTCGGTGGCCACCCGGCCATCCTGCTCAGCCTGGTGATTGCAGTGGTCGCCATCGTTCTTCACCTGGCGATCAGCTTCTACCGTTCGTCGCCTGCGGCCGCGTCGCAAAACTACGACATGACCAACCGCGATACCGGCACCGTCAAGTGGTTCAACACCTCCAAAGGCTTCGGCTTTATTTCCCGTGATTCGGGCGACGATATCTTCGTCCACTTCCGGGCCATCCGTGGCGAAGGTCATCGCGTCCTGGTGGAAGGCCAGCGCGTGGAGTTCTCCGTGATGAACCGCGACAAGGGCTTGCAAGCTGAAGATGTGATCGCGGCACTGCCGCGTCGCTGATTTAACCTTCGCAACAAAAAAACCGCGATCCAGCACTGGCTGGATCGCGGTTTTTTATTGCACGCCAATCAATAGTGAGGCGGCGGGGTTTCTTCTTCGGCGGTCTCGAACTGGCCGCCCATTTCTTCCTGGCGCTTGAGCAGCGCGGTCATCTGCATTTGCAGGCGTTCGACCGCCCGCTGCTGGGTGACCAGGATGTCATTGAGGGTTTCGATGGTGTCGTCCTGAAAGGCCAGGCGGCTTTCCAGGTCGTTGACGCGGTCTTGCAAGTCCATGGTTCAGCCCTGGGTAAAGATAAAGTCGGCAGGCAGCAGTTCACGCAGGCGCGCACGAATGGCCGTCACTTGCGCGTCGGTGTAAGGCCGGGCGGGATGCTTGCCCCATACCGGTGCCGGCCAGGCGGCGTCGTCGCGCCTGCGCACGATCACATGCACATGCAACTGGCTGACCACGTTACCGAGCGCGCCGATGTTCATCTTGTCAGCGCCAAGGCCTTCGTTCAGCAATTGGGCGAGGGCTGTCGTCTCTTGCCACAAAGTCTGCTGGTCGGCGACATCCAGTTGAAACACTTCACTGATAGCGTTGATGCGGGGCACGAGGATGAACCAGGGGTAATTCGAGTCGTTGGACAGCAGCAGGCGGCACAGGGGGAAATCCCCAATGGCCAGCGTGTCTTGTTGCAGGCGTTGGTCTAGGGCAAACACCGCGGGCACTCCATTCGGCAGGTCAGTTTCAGGCGCCCAGCATACCTTCGAATGCGTGCGCCTTCACGACGAAGACGCCACCCGACAAAAAGACCTGCACCTTTTCGATGCAGGCGGATATTTCGACTACGCTAAGTCGGGCTTCAGCGGGGCGCACCAAAATGACTCACTTGTGCCTCATAGAGATCCGCCAATTACCCACTTGAAGGGGTGAACCGGTAACGTTTTGCTTTGGGATACTGTTTACGGATGAATGCACAGGCGTAATACCCCAGCGTCAAGCCCAAACCAAACGGCGTAAAAACCCCGTGCTTATGCGGTTTTTACACGGGGATCACAGTTTTCACGAAAAAATGACATTCGGTTACCGCTTTGTGCACGCTTGTTGCATTCAGACTCATATCGTCGGCAACAACCCCTGCCTGGAAGTAGGTGTTACGCGATAAAAACAGCAGCGTTTCAATGCATGCCAAGGAAGGATTCAACGGTTGAAAACTGTTTGAAAACAGCATTGAAGTTGTCAGTCCCGTTACATTAAGGACTGTGAATTTGCGACACGGATCTAGCAATTTACGACAGCCTCGTAAAGAAGCTGAAAGGAAAGATAGGCAAGTATCGCCAAGTATTGTCAGCGTGATATACCTTTGCGCCGACACAAAAAGAAAGAGCCGCCCAGACAAAAATACAGGTGGGACGGCAGTACTCTTCCTAAAAACCAAAGGAGCAAATCACGATGCGCGTGATGAAGTGGAGCATGATCGCCCTGGCTGTTTCAGCAGGCACCTCACAGTTCGCAATGGCATCCGACCAAAGCGATTCCAAAGGCTTTGTTGACGACAGTTCCTTCAGCATCAACACCCGTTTGCTGAACTTCCGTCGGGACTTCCGTAACAACGATTCCGGCAAGAGCTACACGAACGAGACCGGTCTGGGCTTCAACGGCCTGTACCAATCGGGCTTCACCCAAGGCACCGTCGGTGTGGGTGTTGACGTGATCGGCCTGCTGGGCGTGAAACTGGACAGCGGCAAGGGCCGTAACGGCACCGGCCTGTTCCCCAACGGCTCGGATGGTCGCGCCCAGGATGACTACTCCAAAGGCGGCGGCGCCATCAAGTTCCGCGTGTCCAATACTGTCCTGAAAATCGGCGACCAATACACCACCGCACCTGTGTTCGCTTCCGACGACAGCCGCTTGCTGCCGGAACTGCCACAAGGTATCTCGCTGACCAGCACCGAGATCAAGGGCCTCAAGCTCGAAGGCGGCCACTTCACTTCCAGCGTCGCGCAGTCCCAGACCTTCAAGGACAGTATCCTCGACTTCCCTGAAACCAGCCGAGGCATCAAGCAGGCCAACTTCTTCGGCGGCGTGTACTCCTGGACTCCAGAGTTCACCACCAGCCTCTACTACTCCAAAGTCGAAGACTACTGGCGCAAACTCTACGCCAACGTCAACTGGACTCACGCCCTGGGAGATGACCAGTCGGTGGCCGTGGACTTCAACATCTACGACACCAAGAGCTCGGGCGAAGGCCTGCAGCGCGCCTACAAAGACGACGTGACCAAGCTCGACAACCGTGCATTCAGCTTGCAGGGTGCCTACACCCTCGGCGCGCACACCTTCACCCTGGCGGCTCAGAAGGTCAGCGGCGATGGCGACTACGGCTACGGTATCGATGGCGGCGGCACAGTCTTCCTGGCCAACTCCGTTGCCCGTTCCGACTTCAACGCCGAAGGCGAGAAGTCGTTCAAGGCTCGTTACGACCTCGATATGGCATCCTTCGGTGTACCAGGCCTGACCTTTGGCGCTGCCTACATCACCGGTAGCGGCGCCAACACCGCAACCACGTCGAACGGCAAAGAGTGGGAACGCGACATCGAAGGCAAGTACGTCATCCAGAGCGGTCCTGCAAAAGACCTGAGCCTGCGTGTACGTCAAGCAACTTATCGTTCGTCTGATGGTGTGTACTACGGCTCGTCGTCTATCGACGAACTGCGTCTGATCGTGTCGTACCCGCTGAAAATCATGTAATCGGCTATTTGATTACAATGATGGTTTAAGGCTTCGGCCTTAAATAAAAAGCCGCTCCCCTGTGTACAAGGGAGCGGCTTTTTTATTGCGGTTTTATTTCAATGCGAAATTAACTAGCAAGCTAACTAACTAGCGACATCAAAAAGTTTAAACCTGACCGTTTGACCAGGTTAAACACTGCAACACCTTATTACTTCGCGGCCGTTTCCTGCATCACGCGAATAACCCGCTGCGGAAACGGGATATCAATCCCGGCGGCCTTCAAACGGTCACGCGCCAGTTCATTGAGCATGAACACCACATCCCAATAATCCGCCGTCTTGGTCCAGCAACGCAGGGAAACCGTGATAGAGCTGTCGCCCAAGGTCGACACCACGGCCACCGCAGCCGGGTCGGCCAGTACGCGCGGGTCTTTCGCCAGTTCCAGCAGCACCTCACGGGCTTTCTGCAGATCGGCGTCATAGTCCACGCCCACGTCGAACACCACTTTGCGGGTCGGCTGACGGTTGGTGTTGGTGATGATGCCGTTGGACAGGCTGCCGTTCGGGATGATGACCGTCTTGTTGTCGCCCGTGCGCAGCACAGTGTGGAAGATCTGGATGCTGTCGACGGTGCCGGAAGTGCCCTGGGCTTCGATCCAGTCACCGATACGGAACGGGCGGAACAACAGGATCAGCACGCCACCGGCGAAGTTCGCCAGGCTGCCTTGCAGTGCCAGGCCAATGGCCAGGGTCGCGGCGCCGATTGCGGCAACGAACGAGGTGGTCGCCACGCCGATCATCGAGGCCACGTTGACCATCAGCATCACTTTCAGCGCGATGTTGGCCAGGTTGGTGATGAAGTGTTGCAGCGCCAGGTCCGCATTACGCAGGGCCAGCAAGCGCCCCACCCGGTGGGTCAAGATGTTGATCAGCCACCAGCCGATGGCCAGGGTCAACACGGCCAGGAATACGCGGCTGCCATACTCCATGATCATCGGAACCCAAGACTGCGACGTCTTGATCAGTTGATCCACTTCAGCGTTCAAATCCATCTACATTCTCCTGTCTCGCGGGTGTGCGACGTTAAATTGAGTACCCAGTAACGCAATTGAGCCCCGTAGGGCTCAATGGCAGGCGCAGGTTCTGGGGCGTGGGACGTCAAAAACGCCTTCAGGTTCCCCAAATGGCCATCAGTCGCGGAAGTTATTGAACTGCAGCGGCATGTCGAAGGTCTTGGCGCGCAGGGCGGCGATCGCCTCTTGCAGATCGTCACGCTTCTTGCCGGTGATACGCACCTGCTCACCCTGGATGGCCGCCTGGACTTTCAGCTTGGCGTCCTTGACGTGAGCAACGATTTTCTTCGCCAGCTCCTTGTCGATGCCTTCCTTGAGGACGGCTTCCTGCTTCATCAGCTTGCCGGAGGCGTAGGCGTCCTTGATTTCCAGGCACTGCGCATCGATCTTGCGCTTGACCAACGACAGCTTGAGGATCTCGATCATCGCTTCCAGCTGGAATTCGGCTTCAGCGGTCAGGTTGACAGTCAGGTCCTTTTCCTTGAATTCGAAGCTGCCCTTGCCTTTCAAGTCATAGCGACGGTCCAGTTCCTTGACGGCGTTCTCGACGGCGTTGGTGACTTCGTGTTTGTCCAGTTCGGATACCACGTCGAACGAAGGCATGTCATTTCTCCAATATAAGGGGCGGGCTCAGTAGAGATGGAGCGCGCCCGAGCTAAAATGCCGGGGCATTATAGCGGTTCTTTCGCCCCGTTCACTGCGGGCGACCCTACGGAGCAAAAACTGATGTCGATCACCTGGCATATTCTCGGCGCCGGCAGCCTTGGCACCCTGTGGGCTACACGGTTGGCGCGGGCGGGCGTGCCGGTCAGGTTGATAGTGCGCGACAAAACGCGCCTGGCCAGCTATCAGGCCGGGCCAGGGCTGACGTTGGTGGAACACGGCATCCCACACACCTACCCAGTGATCGCTGAAACATCCGACAGCCCGGAGCCAATCCATCGCCTATTGGTCGCGTGCAAAGCCTACGACGCTCAAGGTGCCGTCGCACAGCTGCAACAGCGTTTAGCTGCGGACGCCGAATTGATCCTCCTGCAAAACGGTCTCGGCAGCCAGGATGCGGTGGCCGCCCAATTCCCCCTGGCCCGCTGCATTTTTGCCTCCAGCACCGAAGGCGCCTTCCGCGACGGCGACTGGCGCGTGGTGTTCGCCGGCCACGGCTACACCTGGCTGGGTGACGTAGGCCATCCCACCCCGCCGCTGTGGCTGGAAGACCTGCACGCTGCCGCAATTCCTCACGACTGGAGTACCGACATCCTCACCCGCCTGTGGCGCAAGCTCGCACTCAACTGTGCGATCAATCCGCTGACGGTGCTTTACCAATGCCGCAACGGCGGCTTGCAGGCCCACGCGTGCGAAGTCGCGACGCTCTGCGCGGAACTGAGCGAGCTGCTCGAATGCTGCGGCCAACCCGCCGCCGCCCAGGACCTGCACAGCGAAGTGACGCGGGTGATCGAAGCGACCGCGGCCAATTACTCCTCGATGTATCAGGACGTGGCCAATGCCCGGCGCACCGAAATCAGCTATCTATTGGGCTATGCTTGCCAGGCGGCGGCCCGTCACCAATTGAACCTGCCCCATCTGCAACAGTTGCAAGTGCGCCTGGTCGAGCAGTTACGCGTACGCGGATTGCCCCAAGACTGAGCCACGCGCTACCCTGCCCGCCTGTCTATCACCTGGGAAAACCCTGATGCCGCTGCGCCAGCGTCTTGAAAATCTACCGGTCGGGCAGAAACTGCTGGCCGCCCTGCTGGTGCTGCTGACCACCGTATTGCTGGTGGCCAACCTCACTTTTATCAGCGCCGCCTACTGGATCTCCCAGGAAAGCATGGCGCCCCAGGCGCTCCAGGCCATTGGCCGGCTGGTGTCCAACCCGGCCCTGGCGGCCGAAGCCCTTGAGTCACCGGCCAAAGCCGACGCCTTGCTCAATGAGCTGACCAGCTACTCGCCCCTGCGCGCCGCAGCCTTGTATGACGGTGAAGGCAACCGCCTGGCGCAGATGCAACACGGCGACCGTCTGCACCTGCCGGACCACTACCGGCACATCGAAGCCTGGCGCGTCACCGAGTTTCGCAGCAACCAAATCATCACCCTGCCCCGTCCGGGCCAGCCGTCCGGGCACTTGCTGCTGGTGGCCAGCAGTGAACTGCCGGTGGCGTTCTATACCGGCACCTTGACCGCCAGCCTGGGCATCCTGATTTTCAGCGTGCTGCTGTGGCTGATCATCGCCCGGCAGATCAAGCGCCTGATCACCCGGCCGATCCACGAATTGGAAGAACTGTCGCGCCAGGTCACCCGCGAAGAGAACTACGCCCTGCGCGCCGGCCGTGGCAACCACGATGAAATCGGCAGCCTGGCCGAAGCCTTCAACACCATGCTGTCACGCATCGAAGCCCGCGAGCAGCAGCTCAAGCGCGCCCGGGACGATTCCCAAGAAGCTTACGCCCAAGCCCAGGGCCTGGCCGAAGAAACCCGCCACACGAACCGCAAACTGGAACTCGAAGTCCAGGTGCGCAGCAAGATCGAGAAAAAGCTGACGGGCTTCCAGAACTACCTCAACAGCATCATCGACTCGATGCCGTCCGCCCTGATCGCCCTGGACGAGCAACTCTACGTCACCCAGTGGAACCAGGAGGCCAGCGCCCTCTCCGGCACGCGCCTGGATGAGGCGCTGAACCAGCCGATCTTCCTCGCCTTCCAGCCCCTCAAACCGTACCTGCCACAGATCAAGGCCACCGTTGAACAGCACACCGTGGAGCGTATCGAGCGTGTCACCTGGATCAAGGACGACGAACCCAAGCATTACGCCCTGACCTTCTACCCGCTGATGGGCGGCGCCGGGCGCGGCGTGGTGATCCGTATCGACGACATCACCCAGCGCCTGTCCCTGGAAGAGATGATGGTGCAGTCGGAAAAAATGCTCTCCGTCGGCGGACTGGCCGCTGGCATGGCCCACGAGATCAACAACCCATTGGGGGCGATCCTGCATAACGTGCAGAACATCCGCCGCCGCCTCTCGCCCGACCTGCCGAAGAACCTCGAACACGCCGAGCAGGCAGGTGTGGAACTGGAGGTCGTGAACCGTTACCTGCGCAGCCGCGAAGTGCCGCAACTGCTCGACGGCATCCAGCAGGCCGGTGCGCGGGCGGCGAAAATCGTTACGCACATGCTCAGTTTCAGCCGCCGCAGCAATCGGCAGATGGCGCCGTGCGACCTGCCCGCGCTGATCGATCAGGCCGTGGAAATCGCCGGCAATGATTTCGACCTGACCATCGGCTTCGACTTCAAGGGCCAAGCCATCGTCCGCCAGTTCGACCCGCAACTGGGCCCCGTGCCCGGCACCGCCAACGAGCTTGAACAAGTGTTGCTCAACCTGCTGAAAAACGCCGCCCAGGCCATCCACCTGCGTGAAGACGACCGCGAGCCGGGGCGCATCATCCTGCGCACGCGCCTCAACCCGCCGTGGGCGGAAATCCAGGTGGAAGACAACGGCATCGGCATGAGTGAAAACGTGCGCAAACGCACCTTCGAGCCGTTCTTCACCACCAAGGAAATCGGCCAGGGCACCGGGCTTGGCCTATCGGTGTCGTATTTCATCATCACCAACAACCACAAGGGCCAGATGGAAGTGCACTCCACCCTCGGCCAAGGCACCTGCTTCACCTTGCGCCTGCCCTTGGCCGGCAGCCAACTGCCACCTTACGAACTGACTCAACTGGAGCAATGACCATGGGCTTTCGCCTGTCGAAGATCTACACCCGCACCGGTGACAAAGGCGAAACCGGCCTTGGCGACGGCCGCCGCGTACCCAAGGACCACCCTCGGGTCGAGGCGATTGGCGAGGTGGACAGCCTGAACAGCCAGTTGGGGTTGTTGCTGGCCAACCTGGAAGAACAATGCGGCAAACATCCTGAATTGAAGGACGTGATCGAGGTGCTGACACCTTGCCAACATCGCCTGTTTGACCTCGGCGGCGAACTGGCAATGCCGGTGTACAAGGCCTTGAATGCAGCGGAAGTGGATCGGCTGGAAGCGGCAATTGACCGCTGGAACGAGGAAGTCGGGCCGCTGGAGAACTTCATCCTGCCCGGTGGCTCGGCGTTGATCGCCCAGGCCCATGTGTGCCGCAGCCTGGCGCGCACTGCGGAGCGACGCTGCCAGCAGTTGAATGCGATTGAGCCGTTGGAAGGCGTGGGGTTGGCGTATATCAATCGGTTGTCGGATTTGTTGTTTGTGGCGGCGCGGATTATTGCCAAGCGTCAGGGTGTTGCGGAGGTTTTGTGGCAGGCGGCGGCCAAGCCGCACTGATGATGTTGTAGTGTTTGATCCGGCCCTATCGCGGGCAAGCCCGCTCCCACATTGGGTTTGTGAATACATTCAAAATGTGGGAGCTGGCTTGCCTGCGATGAGGCCGGCAAAGCCACCTCAAACCTCAGGCCAGAACGCCCGGATTCCCGCAACGCCTTGGGCTCCCGCCTCCCAAGCCTTCTCCCGCTCGGCCGGCCCAACCCCACCCAGCAGAAACACCGGTTTGCTGAACCCACTGATCAACTCTGCCGCCTGCTCCCAGCCCAAAGGCTGCGCATCAGGATGAGTTTGCGTCGGCTGCACCGGCGACAGCGTGACAAAATCCACGTCCATCAATTCCGCCAGCGCCAGTTCTTCGGCATTGTGGCAAGACGCCGCCAGCCAGCGGTCCTTCGGCAATGGCCGACCTTTGCTCGCGTACTTGCGCAGTTGCGCCGAGGTCATGTGCCAGCCGGCCGCAGGAAAATCCCCCAGCCATTCAAATGGCCCCTTGAGCATCAACTGCGCCTTGCCCGCACACAGCCCAACCGCGTCCACTGCCAGGTCACGGTATTTCGGGTCGTAACCGTTAGGCGCACGCAGTTGAACCAGCTTGATCCCGCCAGCAATGGCTTTCTGGATGCCGCGCAACAACGTCGGGGTTTCCAGCTCGCCTGGGGTGATCAGGTATTCGGCCGGCAAACGCGCCGCCGCCACAATCGGCGCATTGGCCGCCGGGAATTCGTAGTTGGGCAAGTCCCGCGCGGCGACCCATTCCAGCGGCTGCCCTTCGGCACCGTGTGGCTCGCCGGTAAACGCCGACACTTCCCAGACATCCAGCAACACCTGTTTGTCCGGGTAGTCATGCTGCACCTTGATCAACGGCCGCGCCGTGGTGACCTGGATACCCAACTCTTCCTGCAACTCGCGGGACAGCGCGGTGGCGACCGATTCACCGGCCTCCACCTTGCCACCGGGAAACTCCCAGAGGCCGCCCTGATGCTGGGTATCGGCGCGGCGCGCCAGCAGAATCCTGCCGTCGACACCACGGATCACCGCTGCTGCTACATGCACTCGTTTCACCGCGCTTATCCTCTTGGCAATCAGGTACGGTATTCCGCGTTGATCTTCACGTACTCGTGGGACAGGTCGGTGGTCCAGATGGTTTCGCTGCAATCGCCGCGACCCAACTCGATGCGGATGGTGATTTCTTCCTGCTGCATCACCGCCGAGCCCTGGGCTTCGGTGTAGGTTTCAGCACGGGCGCCACGGCTGGCGATGCACACGTCACCGAGGAACACGTCGATCTTGCTCACGTCCAGATCTGGCACGCCGGCACGGCCAACGGCGGCGAGGATGCGGCCCCAGTTCGGGTCGGAAGCAAACAGCGCGGTCTTGATCAGCGGCGAGTGGGCCACGGTGTAGCCCACGTCCAGGCATTCCTGGTGATTGCCGCCGCCGTTGACTGCAACGGTGACAAATTTGGTCGCGCCTTCGCCGTCGCGCACGATGGCCTGGGCCACTTCCATGCACACTTCGAACACAGCCTGCTTCAACGCGGCGAACAGCGGGCCGCTTGCCTCGGTGATTTGCGGCAGGTTGGCCTGGCCGGTGGCGATCAGCATGCAGCAGTCGTTGGTCGAGGTGTCGCCATCGATGGTGATGCGGTTGAACGACTTGTTCGCGCCGTCGAGGATCAGGCTGTGCAGCACCTCGCGGGAAACCTTGGCGTCGGTGGCGATGTAGCCGAGCATGGTGGCCATGTTCGGGCGGATCATGCCCGCGCCCTTGCTGATGCCGGTCACGGTAACGGTCACGCCATCGTGCACGAACTGGCGGCTCGCGCCTTTGGGCAGGGTGTCGGTGGTCATGATGCCGGTGGCAGCGGCGGCCCAGTTGTCTACCGACAGGTCATCCAGCGCGGCTTGCAGGGCGCCTTCGATCTTTTCGACGGGCAGCGGCTCGCCAATCACACCGGTGGAATACGGCAGCACTTGGCTGGCATCGACGCCGGTCAACTCGGCCAGCTTGGCGCAGGTACGCGCAGCCGCCACAAGGCCTGGTTCGCCGGTGCCCGCGTTGGCATTGCCGGTGTTGGTCAGCAGGTAGCGGATCGTGCCCGCCACGCGTTGCTTGGCCAGGATCACCGGCGCTGCGCAGAACGCGTTGAGGGTGAACACACCCGCGACCGTCGAACCTTCGGCACAGCGCATCACCACCACATCTTTACGCCCCGGACGCTTGATGCCGGCCGAAGCGATACCGAGTTCAAAACCGGCAACCGGGTGCAAAGTGGGCAAAGGACCAAGACCAACAGCCATGAATGCGCTCCTTAAAAATCAGATGATGTGTGTGCCGTCGTAAGCGACGGTGAAATTAATGGCAAAACGCCGCGACGGCAAAGGCCGGTCGCGGCGCGGGGTGTTGCAGCGTCAGGGCGAAATCTTATTCGATCTGGCCGTGGCAGTGTTTGAACTTCTTGCCCGAACCGCAGTAGCACAGCTCGTTGCGGCCCAGTTTCTGGTCGTTGCGCACTGGCGTCTGAGCCAAGGCCACATCGACCTCTTCGCCCAAGACTTCAGGCGCGTCCAGGCCCGGTGCTTCGTCGTGCTGGAACTGCATGCGCGCCGCCAGTGCCTCGGCTTCCTGGCGCAGGCGAGCCTCTTCCTCGATCGGGTCTTCACGACGCACCTGAACGTGGGACAGCACGCGGATCGAATCGCGCTTGATCGAATCCAGCAGCTCGGAGAACAGCGTGAACGACTCGCGCTTGTACTCCTGCTTCGGGTTCTTCTGGGCATAGCCACGCAGGTGGATGCCGTGACGCAGGTGGTCCATGGTCGACAGGTGGTCTTTCCACAGGTCGTCAAGCACGCGCAGTACGATTTGCTTCTCGAAGGTGCGCAGTGCTTCGGCACTCGCCTGCTCTTCTTTCTCGTTGTACGCGGCCAGCAGTTCGGCCATCAGTTTTTCGCGCAGGGTTTCTTCGTACAGGTGGTCGTCTTCGTCCAGCCACTGCTGAACCGGCAAGTCCACGCCAAAGTCGCTCTTCAACGCGGCTTCCAGACCGGCAACATCCCACTGCTCAGGCAGGGATTGTGGCGGAATGTGTGCGCTGACGGTGGCGTTGAGTACGTCCTGACGGAAATCGGCGATGGTCTCGCCAATGTTGTCGGCGGCCAGCAACGTGTTACGCATGTGATAGATCACTTTACGCTGTTCGTTGTTGACGTCATCGAACTCGAGCAGTTGCTTACGGATATCGAAGTTGCGGCCTTCAACCTTGCGCTGCGCCTTCTCGATGGCGTTGGTCACCATGCGGTGCTCGATCGCTTCACCGGACTGCATGCCCAGGGCCTTCATGAAGTTCTTCACCCGATCCGAGGCGAAGATGCGCATCAGGCTGTCTTCCAGGGACAGGTAGAAGCGGCTGGAACCGGCGTCACCCTGACGGCCGGCACGACCACGCAGCTGGTTGTCGATACGGCGCGATTCGTGACGCTCGGAAGCGATCACCTGCAAACCACCGGATTCCAGCACGGCCTGGTGGCGTTTCTGCCAGTCAGCCTTGATCTGGGCGATCTGCTCAGGGGTCGGGTTGTCCAGGGAAGCGACTTCCACTTCCCAGTTGCCGCCCAACAGGATGTCGGTACCACGACCGGCCATGTTGGTGGCGATGGTCAGTGCGCCTGGGCGACCGGCCTGGGCGATGATCTCGGCTTCTTTTTCGTGGAACTTGGCGTTGAGGACCTTGTGCTCGATGCCTTCCTTGTTGAGCAGGTTCGATACGTGCTCGGAAGTCTCGATGGTGGCGGTACCCACCAGGATCGGACGACCCTGGGCCATGCCGTCCTTGATGTCGTTGATGATGGCCGCGTATTTCTCTTCGGCCGTCAGGAACACCAGGTCGTTGAAGTCTTTACGGGCCAGCGGCTTGTTCGGTGGGATCACCATCACGGCCAGGCTGTAGATCTGGTGGAACTCGAACGCTTCGGTGTCGGCTGTACCGGTCATGCCGGACAGTTTGTTGTACAGACGGAAGTAGTTCTGGAAGGTGGTGGACGCCAACGTCTGGCTTTCAGCCTGGATGTTGAGGTGTTCCTTCGCTTCGATGGCCTGGTGCAGGCCTTCGGACAGGCGACGACCCGGCATGGTACGGCCGGTGTGCTCGTCGACCAGTACAACCTGGCCGTCCTGCACGATGTATTCAACGTTGCGATGGAACAGCTTGTGGGCGCGCAGGCCGGCATACACGTGGGTCAACAGGCCCAGGTTGTGTGCCGAGTACAGGCTTTCACCTTCGGCCAGTTCGCCGATCTGGGTCAGCATCTCTTCGACGAACTGGTGACCGGCTTCGTTGAGCTCGACCTGGCGGGTCTTCTCGTCGATGGAGAAGTGACCTTCTTTGGTCACCACGCCTTCCACTTCCTCGATGTGCTGCTCCAGGCGCGGGATCAACTTGTTGATCTCGGTGTACAGGCGCGAGCTGTCTTCGGCCTGGCCGGAGATGATCAGCGGGGTACGGGCTTCGTCGATGAGGATGGAGTCGACTTCGTCGATCACGGCAAAGTTGAGTTCGCGCTGGAATTTTTCATCCATGCTGAACGCCATGTTGTCGCGCAGGTAGTCGAAGCCGAATTCGTTGTTGGTGCCGTAGGTGATGTCGCAAGCGTAGGCGGCGCGCTTCTCTTCCGGCGGCTGGAACGGCGTAACCACGCCGACGGTCAGGCCAAGGAATTCATACAGCGGACGCATCCAGTTGGCGTCCCGGCGGGCCAGGTAGTCGTTCACCGTCACAACGTGCACGCCCTTGCCGGACAGTGCGTTGAGGTAAACGCCCAGGGTTGCCACCAGGGTCTTGCCTTCACCGGTACGCATTTCGGCAATCATGCCTTCATGCAAGGTCATGCCGCCGATCAACTGGACGTCGAAGTGGCGCATGCCCATGACACGCTTACCGGCTTCACGGGCGACCGCAAAGGCTTCGGGAAGCAGCTTGTCGAGGGTTTCACCTTTGGCTATGCGGGCCTTGAACTCTTCGGTCTTGGCGCGCAATTGGTCGTCCGAAAGGGCAACCATCTGCTCTTCGAAGCCGTTGACCAGTTGCACCGTCTTGAGCATGCGTTTGACTTCGCGCTCATTCTTGCTTCCAAAAAGTTTCTTTAACAAAGGCGCAAACATATCGGCAGGTTCTTCCACACATAGGGATGGAGGGCGCACCGTGAGTGGCCCGAGCAGCCCTCACGGCCGCATGCGAACGCGCATTCTACCCGGATTCGTGGGTGAGGAAAGTGGCGTTGTTCCCCGATGCTGGCATGGTGCTGTGAGAGGGCTTGTTTAAAATAAGGGCTTTTGCTGGAACTTCAACCCATGGAGCACAGAAGTTACCTATTGATTTCGCAGGTTTTGCCCGGCCGATGCGTTGCGTGGGGGCATTCAGGCGCTTTCTGCTAAGATGGCCGCTCTGTTACTTAAGGTGTCCAATAATGGCATTTCGCCCCCTAATAGCCCGCGCTCCCGGCGCGTTGCTTCGCGAAGCCAAGCCGTTGAAAGCCATCTTTGGCCATGCGCAACGCCTGGGCCATCTGCAACGCCTGCTCGAAACCCAGCTGCAACCCGCTGCACGTGAACATTGTCACGTGGCGTCCTGGCGCGAAGGTAACCTGCTGCTAATTGTCACAGACGGCCATTGGGCGACCCGCTTGCGCTACCAGCAAAAACGCCTGCAACGGCAATTGATGGCCTTTGATGAGTTCGCCAGCCTGATGCGCATCCAGTTCAAGGTCCAACCACCCACCGTCCAGCAAGGCGCGGTGGGGCATACCATGGACTTGTCGGAAAACGCGGCCGAAACCATTCAGGCAACGGCCGACGGCATCAGCGACCCAGGCCTGCGCGCCGCACTGGAACGGCTCGCCGCCCACGCCAAGCCGAAGGCCTGAACCACTACTTGCGCTTGCTGCCGCCAAGCAACGACCCCAACAACCCGCGCACCAACTGCCGGCCCATCTGATTGGCGGCCTGTTGCATCGCGGACTTCAGCGCCTTGCCTGCCGTGGTGCCCAGGAATGCGCCGGCCTTGTCGGTAAAGCTCGGTTCCTCAGCGGCCGGCTTGGCTTCTTCGGTCGGCCCCAACTCCTTACGCGCCATCAGCACTTCATAGGCCGATTCACGATCGACCGGCTTGTCATAGCGCCCTGCAAGCGGCGAACTGGCGATCAGCGCCGCGCGCTCAGCCTCGCTCAGCGGCCCGATCCGCGATTGCGGCGGCGCAACCAATACGCGCTGGACCACTTCCGGCGTGCCTTTTTCCTGCAACGTCCCCACCAATGCCTCACCCGTGCCCAATTCGGTCAGCACCGCCAAGGCGTCAAACGTCGGGTTAGGACGGAAACCGTCCGCCACCGCCCGCAGGGACTTCTGCTCCTTGGTGGTGAACGCCCGCAGGCCATGCTGGATACGCAGGCCGAGTTGCGCCAGCACCGTGTCCGGCAGGTCCCCAGGGGATTGCGTGACGAAATACACGCCAACGCCTTTGGAACGGATCAGCCGCACCACCTGCTCCAGGCGCTCTTGCAGGGCCTTGGGCGTATCGGCAAACAGCAGATGCGCCTCATCGAAAAACAGCGCCAGCAGCGGTTTGTCCGCGTCGCCGCGCTCCGGCAATTGCTCGAACAGTTCCGCCAACAGCCATAACAGGAAGGTCGCATAGACCTTCGGCGACTCATGCACCAGGCGACTGGCATCCAGCAGATGGATGCGCCCCCGGCCGTCGCTGGCCGGCTGCAGAATATCTTCGAGTTGCAGGGCCGGCTCGCCAAACAAGGCTTCGGCGCCCTGCTGTTCCAGCACCGCCAGGCGGCGCAGCAGTGCCTGGCTGGAGCCGGTGGTCATCAGCGCCGCATCGTCGCCCAGCAGTTCCGGGTGGTAACGCAGGTGGTTGAGCAGTGCCTTGAGGTCCTTCAAATCCAGCAGCAACAGGCCTTCGCGGTCGGCCACCTTGAAGGTCGCGTAGAGCGCCGACTGCTGGCTGTCGGTGAGTTCCAGCAAGGCGCCGAGCAGCAAAGGGCCCATCTCGCTGATAGTGGTACGCAACGGATGACCGGACTGCCCGTGGATATCCCACAACGTGACCGGGTATGCCTTGGCCGTGTAGTTGAGGAAAGGCATGCCGGCAATCCGCTCGGCCACCTTGCCCTGTGGGTTGGCGGCGGCGCCCAGGCCACAGAGGTCGCCCTTGATGTCGGCGGCAAATACCGCCACACCGGCATCGCTGAACGCTTCGGCCAGGCGCTGCAAGGTTACGGTCTTGCCCGTGCCGGTGGCGCCGGCGATGAGCCCATGACGGTTGGCCAGGCGCATGGCCTGGGCGATGGGCTGGCCTTCAAGGTCGGCGCCGATCAGGAGTTGCGTGAAGTCGGACATTTTCTCACCCGTGGTTAAGCTTTAGTGCTGCAAGGTCGATATAGACAGATGTGAGACCCACAAAGTCTAAAAATAGGTCAGATCGTTCCCACAGGAGCCAGCGGAACTGTCACAAGCAATAACACACCTTTTTTGACGCTGCCATTCTGCGCCCCCATAAGGGCGCGCATCGGATATCAAGACCTTAGCGGACCCTACAAGCCATGAATAAAAATCTACGCTTCAGCCACAAAATCCTGCTTGCAGCCTCCCTTATCGTCGTCGCCGCTTTTGCGCTGTTTACCCTCTACAACGACTACCTGCAACGCAACGCGATCCGCAACAACCTCAACAGTTACCTGCATGAAATGGGCGATGTCACCGCCGGCAATATTCAAACCTGGCTCAGCGGGCGCATTGCGCTGGTCGAGAACGCGGCGCAAAACATCGCCATCAACCCGGAACCCAACGTGGTCGCCAGCCTGCTGGACCAGAAAAGCCTGACCTCCTCGTTCATGGCAACCTACGTTGGCGACAGCAGCGGGGCCTTCACCATCCGCCCCGATACCAAGATGCCCGACGGCTTCGACCCGCGCACCCGCCCCTGGTACAAGGGCGCCCAGACCAGCAACGGTTCAACCCTGACCGAGCCCTACATCGATGCGGCGACCGGCAAGTTGATCATTTCCATCGCCACCCCGAGCACCAAGGCCGGCCAGGCCATCGGTGTGGTGGGCGGTGACCTGAGCCTGCAAACCCTGGTGGACAACATTGGCGCACTGGACCTGGGCGGCATGGGTTATGCGTTCCTGGTCAGCGCCGACGGCAAGGTGCTGGTACACCCGGACAAGAACCTGGTGATGAAGTCCCTGGCCGATGTCTATCCAAACAACACCCCGAAAATCAGCAGCGACTTCAGCGAAGTCGAGGCCAACGGCAAGGACAACATCATCACCTTCACGCCGATCAAAGGGTTGCCGTCGGTGAACTGGTACCTCGGCATTTCGGTGGACAAAGACAAAGCCTTCGCCATGCTCAGCGAATTCCGCACCTCGGCGGTGATCGCGACGGTGATTGCGGTGGTGATCATCATCGCCCTGCTCGGCATGCTGATCCGCGTGCTGCTGCAACCGCTGCACCTGATGACCCGTGCCATGCAAGACATCGCCGATGGCGAGGGTGACCTGACCCGCCGCCTGACCATCCAGAACCACGACGAGTTCGGCACCCTGGGCAATGCCTTCAACCGTTTCGTCGAGCGCATTCATACCTCGATCCGTGAAGTGTCCTCGGCCACCGGGCAGGTCAATGAAGTGGCCCTGCGCGTGGTCAGCGCCTCCAACTCGTCGATGCTCAACTCCGACGAACAGGCCAACCGCACCAACAGCGTCGCTGCTGCCATCAACCAACTGGGCGCCGCCGCCCAGGAAATCGCCCGCAACGCCGCGCAAGCCTCCAGCCAGGCCAGCGATGCACGCAACCTGGCGGAAGACGGCCAGCAGGTCGTGGAACGCAATATCAAGGCGATGACTCAGCTATCGGCGATGATCAGCGCTTCCAGCACCAATATCGAGGCACTTAACAGCAAAACGGTGAACATTGGGCAGATCCTTGAAGTGATCACCAGCATCTCCCAGCAAACCAATCTGCTGGCGCTCAACGCCGCGATCGAAGCGGCCCGTGCCGGGGAAGCGGGACGCGGGTTTGCCGTGGTCGCCGATGAAGTGCGCAACCTGGCGCACCGCACCCAGGAGTCGGCGCAACAGGTGCAAACCATGATCGAAGAGCTGCAAGTCGGCGCCCGGGATTCGGTCAGCACCATGAGTGAGAGCCAGCGCCACAGCCAGGACAGCGTGGAGATTGCCAACCTCGCCGGCGAACGCCTGAACAGCGTGACCCAGCGCATCGGCGAGATCGACGGCATGAACCAGTCGGTCGCCACTGCCACCGAGGAACAGACCTCGGTGGTGGAGTCGATCAACATGGACATCACCGAGATCAACACCCTCAACCAGGAAGGCGTGGAAAACCTGCAATCGACCTTGCGTGCCTGCGCTGACCTTGAGCAACAGGCTGGGCGGTTGAAGCAGTTGGTCGGCAGTTTCCGTATCTGACCCATCAAGGCATAGGTATCGACACAACTTTGAGCATTGCTGCAGGACCTGTGGCGAGGGAGCTTGCTCCCGTGACGGCCTGACAGTCGGGCGATTTTTACCGGGTGTAAACCGGTTCAAAATGTGGGAGCTGGCTTGCCTGCGATAGCTATGTGTTAGGCGCTGAGGCTTCTTGGGCGGAGTACATATCCGTTATTTAGGTAACGGCTGGTATTGGTTCCGCCCTTACGGCGGGTCACTTTTGGAAAAGAGCCCCAAAAGTAACCAAAAGGGCTCTTGCCCCACCACTCGGCACCTCGCCTAGGCTCGGTGTGCCCTCTCTCCGGCTTGAATCCGTGGGCCGCCGTCATGGGCCATCCTTGGCCCAGGACGGCTAACCCGGCGTCCTGCCGGGTTACCCACGAATTCAAGCCTGCGTTCGGCCAGCGTGGTTAACGGGGCGCCTAAGATCAAAAGCCAAATCAAAAGCCAGAGCCAGAGCCAGAGCCAGAGCCAGAGCCAGAGCCAGAGCTTCGGGTTTTGTCAGGTCAGTAGTTGTGTAGATACCTATGTTCATCAAGGGCAAGCCATTACGCCTTGTCGTCTTCGGCCTTGCCCCGCTCACGCTCCCACAGCTCGGCGGCACCCGGAAATTCGGTGCCGTCTTCAGCGTCGAGGTCATCCGGGTCATACCGACTCAAACAACCCTCCCCCAACGTCGCCGGGGCTTTGGACGTGGCTTTGTCCAGCGGATCGCTCATGCTCCACTCCTTGATGGCAGGCAAAGAAAAAGGGCCTGGGACGATTTAACGCCCAGGCCCTTCATTCTTCAATCACAACGCGTTGATCAGAACACGACGGTCTTGTTGCCGTGGACCAATACGCGGTCTTCCAGGTGATAGCGCAGGCCACGGGCCAGTACCATCTTCTCGACGTCACGGCCGAAGCGCACCATGTCTTCAATGCTGTCGCTGTGGCTGACACGCACCACGTCCTGCTCGATGATCGGGCCGGCGTCCAGCTCTTCGGTCACGTAGTGGCACGTCGCGCCAATCAACTTCACGCCACGCAGCGAAGCCTGGTGATAAGGCTTCGCGCCGACAAACGACGGCAGGAAGCTGTGGTGAATGTTGATCACCTTGCCCGCGTACTCACTGCACAGCTCCGGCGGCAGGATCTGCATGTAGCGCGCCAGCACCACGACGTCGGCTTCATGCTGCTTGACCAGGCGGGAGACTTCGGCAAAGGCCGGCTCCTTGTCCTGCGGGTTGACCGGCACGTGGTGGTACGGGATGCCATGCCACTCGACCATGCTACGCAGGTCATCGTGGTTGGAAATCACACAGGCGATCTCGCAGTCCAGCTCGTCACTGTGCCAGCGGTGCAGCAAGTCGGCGAGGCAGTGGGATTCGCGACTGGCCATCAGCACCACGCGTTTTTTCTGCTCGGTGTCGGTGATGTGCCAGGTCATCGAAAACTCTTCGGCAATCGGCGCAAATGCGTCGCGGAAGGCATCAAGACCAAAGGGCAGCGAGTCGGCACGAATCTCGTGACGCATGAAGAACCAACCGCTGAGATTGTCCGAGTGATGGCTCGCCTCGGTGATCCAGCCGTTGTGGGAGGCCAGGAAATTACTGACTTTGGCAACGATACCAACCCGGTCCGGGCAAGCAATCACCAGCCGAAAAGTGCGCATTAGGGGGAAACTCCAGAACTTCGCAAAGGCCGCCATTCTAGCGACAACGCAGAAAAACTGCAGTATCCGTTGCGCCCATGCTGAGCCTGCACCCCGGACACATCCCTTAACTGCGCATGGTTTTTCCCACCGTTATATGAACGCTTAACAGCAAGATTGCGCAGTTAGGCGTTTTAAGGAAATTATCTTTGCGCCTACGCCCTATTAATTAATTCGAACGCAGGGCACTCCCACAAACATTCAACGTAATTCACATAAATACACCCTTAAATGTTTACTTGAGGATTTGGCCTGACTATTATTGGCCCACTTCCTGTCAATCAGCGCTCTACATAAGGTAGTCCACATGTCCCTGATCAACGAATACCGCGCCACCGAAGAAGCTATCAAAGAGCTGCAAGCCCGTTTGAAGAACCTGTCCCAAGACGACAAGCTGCAAACTGAGCTGGAATTCGAAGGCAAACTGCGCACCCTGATGGGTGAATACTCCAAGTCCCTGCGTGACATCATCGCGCTGCTGGACCCGGAGTCGAAAGTTAAGGCCCCACGTGGCGCCGTGAAAACTACCGGCACCAAGCGTGCACGCAAGGTCAAGCAATACAAGAACCCGCACAACGGCGAAGTGATTGAAACCAAAGGTGGCAACCACAAAACGCTGAAAGAGTGGAAAGCCAAGTGGGGCGGTGACGTGGTTGAAGGCTGGGCTACCCTGCTGGGCTAAGCCTCATCGGGCCAAGGCCTGATACGCGACACATTGAAAACGCCAGCTTGCTGGCGTTTTTTATTGCCGGTTTTTTAATACCCCGATTACAAATTGAAGCGTGCCGCTAAAGAATCGGCATAGTGCTGCCACTGATCCAACACCTGAAGCTGATACGGCGTAGCACTTACCGCCAACTCCAGCCGTGCCTGGTTAAATGCCTCAAGGGTAATCGGCGCCCCCCACTCAGAATCAGTCAAACGCTGCGCACAGAACAGTTTCCAGCGTTGTTGCTCCTCGCTGTTCAAGGTCTCCGGAAAGTTACGCGCACGGTAGCGAAATAATAATTCGGGTAGGCGATGATCATCGAAAGGCCACGGCTGGCTCGCTAATTGTGCCGGTTCGGCGTTACGCACTTGCTCGCATAAGCGACGATCACGATCACCGATAAAACCATCATAAAGCTGCTGCTCCGGGTCTTGGGTCGGCGCAAAATCTTCCTCGGCATAAATCGCCGCCAACTTGTCGCGCCAAACTTCCTGTGCGTCAGTTAGCCGCAGCGCACGCGCCTGATAACTGTCCATATCCAATTGCAACCGCTCGCGATCTTGCGCCCGCAGCACACTCAATGGCGCCACCACCGGGCAACGATTGATGTGCAGCAACTTGAGGGGCACCGGCAACTCGCCCTCTGCCAGGTCATCACGCCGCGTGTAAAGGCGCTGGCGTAGCGTCTCGGCATCCAGGTCCAGCAACCCTTGAGGATCGAGGCCCAGGTCGCACACGATCAACGCATTGCGGTTGCGTGGGTGCCACGCCAACGGCAGCACCACGCCCAGGTAATGGCGCTCGGCAGAAAAGCGCCCGGAAATATGCACCATCGGTTGCAGCAGCCGTACCTGGTCCATCACACGCTGCTTGCTGCGCAGTTCGAACAGCCAGTCGTACAGCTTGGGCTGTTTTTCCCGCACCAGGCGCGCCAACGCGATAGTGGCGCGCACGTCGGACAAGGCATCGTGGGCCTGGCCATGGTCAATCCCGTTGGCCGCGGTCAGGCGTTCGAGCTTGAGCGTGACGCGCCCGTCCTGTTGCGGCCACTCGATGCCTTCCGGGCGCAGGGCATAGGCGGTACGTACCACGTCGATCAAGTCCCAGCGGCTGTTGCCCCCTTGCCACTCACGCGCATAGGGGTCGAAAAAGTTGCGATACAGGCTGTAGCGCGTCATTTCATCGTCAAACCGCAGGGTGTTGTAACCCGCCCCGCATGTACCGGGGGCTGCCAGCTCCGCGTGCACCCGCGTCATGAAGTCGGCCTCGGCCAAGCCCTTTTGCGCGAGGATGTCGGGGGTGATGCCAGTGATCGCGCAAGCCGCAGGATGGGGCAGGATATCGTCGCTGGGTTGGCAGTACAGGTTGACCGGCGGCCCGACTTCGTTCAGTTCGAGGTCGGTGCGAATACCAGCGACCTGCAGCGGGCGATCGCTGCGCGGGTTGATGCCGGTGGTTTCATAGTCGTACCAGAAAATGGAGGTCACGGGCTGTTCCTGTGCTGATGATGCGCAAAGTCTAGGCGCTGCAAGGCGCTCGAAGCCAGCGCGATCTCGCCTGTACAAACATCCAGCAAAAGCTTGAGTGGTTGCTTCCAGCGCCGACACTGCTAGCATCCGTGTCTGCCAGCCATACAGCACTGCCAAGGATCGCGATGCCATCAGCCCCATTGGACACCCGTTACCAGATCGAGACCCCGGAGGGCATCGACCTGCCGCTGCGCCCCGCCGGTCTTGCGCCTCGTGCATTGGCCTTTGCGTTCGACCTGGGCTTGCGCGGGCTGGTCATGGGCATCCTCATCGTCCCCCTGGCGTTGCTCGGCAACATCGGCATCGGCATCGGTTCGCTGCTGCTGTTCCTGGTCAGCTGGTGGTACATGGTGCTGTTCGAAGTGCTCAACCAGGGCTGCTCGCCAGGTAAACAGGTGATGGGCTTGCGTGTCGTACAGGACGACGGCACGCCCATCAGTTGGTCAGCCTCATTGATTCGCAACCTGCTGCGTTTTATCGACATGCTGCCTTTCGGTTATTTTCTCGGGGCCATCAGTTGCCTGCAGCACCCTCATTTCAAACGGCTCGGCGACCTGGCCGCCGGCACCCTGGTGATCTACCACGAACGCCCCCTGCCACGCCCCAAAGTGCCCCAGGCCGCCGCCCTGCGCTTGCCTTTCGCCCTGGACCTCGACGAGCAGCGCGCCATTCTCGGCTTTGCCGAACGCCAGGGCGAACTGTCCGCGGAGCGGGTTCACGAACTCGCCTCCATCCTCGCGACGCCCTTGCAAGTGTCTCCGGCCCGCGCCGTCGAGCAACTCAACGGCGTGGCCCGTGGGCTATTGGGGCCGACATGAAACAGAGCCTTTTCGAACACCGCCACCAGCCCCAATGGCAGGCTTTTGCCGCACAGCTGGAACAGTTGGAGCAGGGCAAGGCCAAGGCCGGTGACCTGGCCGGCTTCCCCCATCAGTATCGACGCCTGTGCCAACACCTCGCCCTGGCTCAGGAGCGTGGCTACAGCAGTTACCTGGTGGACCCGCTGCAGCAATTGGCCCTGCGTGGCCATCAACAGTTGTATCGCCATCGCAGCCAATTGGGGGCGAAGGTATTGAGCTTCGTACTCGCGGACTTCCCTCGCCTGGTGCGCGCCCAGTGGCGCTTTGTGCTGGCCGCCAGCCTGCTGTTCTTCGGCAGTCTGGTGGGCGTAGCACTGCTGGTGTTCCTGTTTCCCGACCTGATCTACAGCATCGTCAGCCCCCAGCAGGTGGCCGAGATGCAAAGCATGTATGACCCTGCTGCCAGCCACCTCGGGCGGGCCGCCGAGCGCGCGTCCAGCGAAGACTGGATGATGTTTGGCTACTACGTGATGCACAACACAGGCATCGCCTTCCAGACCTTTGCCGCGGGCTTGCTCCTGGGTTTGGGCAGTGTGTTCTTCTTGATTTTCAACGGCCTGATCATCGGCGCAATCTCCGGGCACCTCACCGAAATCGGCTACGGCCAGACGTTCTGGTCATTCGTGATCGGTCATGGTGCCTTTGAACTCAGCGCCATCGCCCTGGCCGGCGCGGCCGGCCTGCAGTTGGGCTGGGCGTTGATCGCCCCCGGGCAACTGACCCGCGGTGAATCCCTGAGGCTGGCGGCCCATCAAAGCGTGCAGATGCTCTGCGGCGTGATGGTGTTCCTCCTGATCGCTGCATTTATCGAAGCCTACTGGTCCTCCACCACCAGCATTGCGCCGTGGCTCAAATACCTCGTGGGCGCCCTGCTCTGGCTGCTGGTGGCCACTTACCTGATCTTTGCCGGACGGACTCGCCATGCGCCTGAGTAATGCAAGCGTGGTGATTCGCCCTCGCACCTCCAGGGAGGCCATGGACCTTGGGGTGCTCATGGCGCAGGAACATCGCTGGCTGCTGATGGGCAGTTGGGCGTTGGTGACATTGCCGATTTTCGCGCTGCTGACCGCACTGCTGTGGAAGTACCCCTCCATGGTCATGTTCCTGTTCTGGTGGTTGAAGCCGGCCTTTGAGCGTCTGCCGCTGTATATCCTGTCCAAAACCTTATTTGCAGAAACGCCCAGTATCGGCCAAGCCGTACGCCAATGGCCGCACCTGCTCAAAGGCCAATTGCTGGCCAGCCTGACCTGGCGGCGCTTCAGCCTGAGCCGCAGCTTCGCAATGCCCGTCAGCCAACTCGAAGGCCTGGATGGCAAGGACCGCCAACGCCGCCTCGGCGTATTGCAGCAACGCAACGCCGGGGCCGGGCGCTGGCTGACTCTTATCGGGATGCACCTGGAAATGGGCCTGTGGCTTGGCTGCATGGCCCTGTTTTATTTATTCATACCCGAACAACTTGAACTGGATTGGGACTGGCGACGGCTGGCATTGGCAACCGGTTCAGAGGCGCTCTGGCTGGAACACCTGGGCAATGGGTTCTACGCACTGATCCTGGTGTTCTGGGAGCCTATCTACGTGGCATGCGGCTTCAGCCTTTACCTCAATCGCCGCACCGCTCTGGAAGCCTGGGACCTGGAGCTGGTGTTCCGCCGCCTGCGTCAACGCCTGGGCAGCGTGGCGCCGCTGGCGTTGCTGATGATCGTGCTGGTATCAACCCCGTTCAGCCGACATGCCATGGCCGATGATGCGCCGCCGTCCACACCAGTGACCACCCAAGCCGCCAGCCAGTCGATCAAGGCATTGCTGGAAAAGCCCCCTTTCAAAAATCCGGAAACCGTCACCCGTTATCACTTCGGCGAAGAAAAACCCGCCGCAAGCGCCAAACACAAAGGTGACGGCAAACTGCCTGCCTGGTTGCAGGCATTGCTCGACAACCTCAACAGCAATGCCTTCAAGCGCATTGCCGAGGGCGTCGAGATACTGCTTTGGAGCCTGTTGGCAGGCGGCATTGCCCTGTTGGTCTGGCGTTATCGCGACTGGCTGCACACCTTTGTCACCCGGCGCCGGCCACGCCAGCCCAAAACCGGCAAGCCGCTGCCGACGCAACTGTTCGGCCTGGAACTGGGCGTTGAAACCCTGCCGGACGATATCGCCAGCACCGCTGAGCGACTTTGGCCCACGCAGCCACGGGAAGCGCTTGGCCTGCTCTATCGCGGCCTGCTCAGCCGGCTGTTGCACGACTTCAACCTGCCACTCAAGAGCGCGGACACCGAAGGCGAGGTCCTGGAACGTATTCAGCGATTGCAGCAGCCGCAACTGCTGGCCTTCAGCGACGAGCTGACTCGACACTGGCAAAACCTTGCGTACGGCCATCGCCTTCCCCCGGTCCAGGCTCAACAGCAACTGTGCAGTCACTGGCGCACCCTGTTCAACTCGGGAGCGACCCAATGAACCGGCCATTCCTGTGGATCGGCCTGCTGCTCATGGGCCTGCTGGGGGCAGGGAGCTATTTCCTCTGGAGCCGGATGGTCCCCTACGACGAAGTCATCGACCACGGCCCCTCGCCAGAAGCCAGGGCCAACCCTTACCTGGCGGCGGAACACTTTCTGCGCCAGCACGGCCTGAGTGTCCAACACGCCAAAGGCCTGGAGCGCCTGGAGACCCTTCCCGCCAAGGGCAGCAGCCTATTGTTACTGGGGGAGCGCAGCAACATGTCGCCTCGCCAGGTCGAACAACTCCTGGCGTGGGCCAAGGCCGGCGGCCACCTGCTGCTGGTAGCCGAAGCACTGTGGGACGACGAAAGCGGCAAAAGCGGCGACTTGCTGCTTGATCGCCTGCATCTGCGCCAGACATTGAGTGACGAACCTGAAGAGCCCGCCCAGGCCCGAAAAAAGCGGGCGCCCGACCTGACCAAACTCTATGTCGACAACGAAACCGCCCCGGCCTATTTCAGCTTCGACACTGACTTCAACCTCACCGACCCCAAGCACCTGGCGCAGTTTTCCGCCAACAGCGCGAAGTCCAGCCACCTGATGCAAGTCAAGCTCGGGCAGGGCAATGTGACGGTGATCACCGACAGCGACCTGTGGAAATACCCGGCAATCGGCAAGCACGACAACGCCTGGCTGTTGTGGTACCTCAACCAAGGCACCGTTGTGACCTTGCTGTTCAACAGCGACGTGGACGACCTCTTCACCTTGTTGCTGCGCTATTTCCCCCAAGCCCTGGTGGCACTCGTCGCACTGCTCGCCCTGGCGCTATGGCACGCCGGCATGCGGCAAGGTCCGATACGCGCCCCCGCGCCCAAGGCGCGCCGGCAATTGCTGGAACACTTGCAGGCCAGCGCCGACTTCCTGCTGCGCCGCAGTGGCCAGGGTGCCCTGTTGCAAGCCTTGCAGCGCGACATACTGCGCGCCGCCCGGCGTCGCCACCCAGGTTTTGAACACCTCGACACGGCTGAACAGCAACAAGCCCTAGAACAGCTGACACGCCAACCTTCTCACGTCATCAGTCAGGCCCTCGACCCACTTCCGGCAAAACGGCTTTCCAGTGCCGATTTCAGCCGGCAGGTGGCAAGCCTGCAAACTCTCAGGAACGCCCTATGAGCGAACATTCCCCGGCACCGGCTCTGACAACCGAAGCCCTGCACCTCGCAAGCCAACAGGCACAGGCCCTGCGTGTTGAACTGCGCAAGGCAGTGATTGGCCAGGATCAAGTGATCGATGACGTGCTCACGGCACTGATAGCCGGCGGTCACGTGCTGCTTGAAGGCGTGCCCGGCCTGGGCAAGACCTTGCTGGTGCGTGCCCTGGCGCGGTGTTTCGGCGGTGAATTCGCGCGCATCCAGTTCACCCCGGACCTGATGCCCAGCGATGTTACAGGCCACGCCGTGTACGACCTGCACACCGAACAGTTCAAGCTGCGCAAAGGGCCACTGTTTACCCACTTGCTGCTGGCTGACGAAATCAACCGTGCCCCAGCCAAGACCCAGGCCGCCTTGCTCGAAGCCATGCAGGAGCGCCAAGTCACCCTGGAAGGGGAAGCATTGCCCATAGGCCAACCCTTCATGGTGCTGGCAACCCAGAACCCCATCGAACAGGAAGGCACCTACCCCTTGCCCGAAGCCGAACTGGACCGCTTCATGCTGAAGGTGCGCATGGACTACCCCGATGCCCAGCAGGAACTGGACATGGTGCGTGAAGTCACGCGCTCGTCCCGGGCCGACATGCTCGACGTACAGCCCCTGCGCACCGTGCTGCACGCCGACGATGTGCTGCAACTCCAACAGGTCGCCAGTGAACTCGCCCTGGACGAGCAAGTCCTGGACTACGCCGTGCGCCTGGCACGCGCCACCCGCAGTTGGCCCGGCTTGACCATTGGCGCCGGCCCGCGTGCGTCCATCGCCCTGGTGCGCGGTGCCCGGGCCAGGGCCCTGTTGCGCGGCGGCGAATTCGTCACCCCGGATGACATCAAGAGTTGCGCCTTGGCCGTATTGCGCCACCGGGTCCGTATCGCCCCGGAACTGGACATCGATGGATTGGACGTGGACCAGGTGCTCAAGCAAATGCTCGACCAGATCCCGGCCCCTCGGCAGTGAGCCGCCCATGAAACCAACCCGCCTGCTGCTGGCCTGGCTTGCTGTGCTGCTGGGCCTGAATACCGTGCTGGGCGCCGCCGCGGCATTGCAGCTCGAGGTGCCCGACGCCCTGCATTCAGTCGCCTGGGGGCTGCTGCTGGCGCTTTTGTTGCTGGCAATGCTGGATGCCGCCCGCCTGCGCCGGCGCCCTTCCCCGCGCGTGCAACGGCAGATGCCCGGCAGCCTGGCACTGGGCCGTTGGGGCGAGGTACACCTAACATTTGAGCACGATTACCCACAGCCCCTGAGCGTGCACGTATTCGACCACGTCCCCGACGGCCTGGGCGTGGAGAACATGCCCCAGTCCATCGAGTTGCGTCCCGGCGAGCGCAGCGGGCTGGTGTATCGACTACGCCCCTTACGCCGTGGGCATTTCACTTTCAGTCGCTGCGAAGTCCACCTGCCAAGCCACTTGGGGCTTTGGGCGGCACGACGGTTTATCGACGCCAGTGACGCCACCCGTGTCTACCCGGACTTTGCCCGCCTCTACGGTGCGCAGCTCTTGGGGGTGGATAACTGGCTGAGCCAACTGGGGGTTCGCCAGCACCAGCGACGCGGATTAGGCCTGGAGTTTCATCAACTGCGCGAGTTTCGCGAAGGCGACAGCCTGCGCCAGATCGATTGGAAGGCAACCGCCCGACAACGCACGCCCATCGCCCGGGAATACCAGGACGAGCGCGACCAGCAGATCGTGTTCATGCTCGATTGCGGCCGACGCATGCGCAGCCAGGATGGCGAGCTCTCGCATTTCGACCATGCGCTCAACGCCTGCCTGCTGCTCAGCTATGTTGCCTTGCGCCAGGGTGACGCAGTGGGGTTGTGCACCTTCGCCGGCGAGCGGCCGCGCTACCTGGCGCCGGTCAAGGGCAGCAGCCAGTTGAACCTGCTGTTGAATACGGTGTACGACCTGGACACGAGCCAACGCACGGCCGACTACGAGGCCGCGGCAAGCCAACTGCTGGCTCGCCAGAAACGTCGTGCATTGGTGATCGTGGTGACCAACCTCAGGGATGAGGACGATGACACGCTGCTGAGTGCCGTCAAACGTATCGGCCGCCAACATCGGGTGCTGGTGGCGAGCTTGCGCGAGGAAGTACTCGATCAACTGCGCCAGGCCCCGGTGCAGACCTTACCCGAAGCCCTGGCTTACAGCGGAACCATCGACTACCTCAATACCCGGGATGAACTGCACGACCGGCTGACCGCCCACGGTCTGTCGGTGCTGGACACGTCGCCATCGGAACTGGGAGCGGATCTGGTGACACGCTACCTGGGCTGGAAAAAAGCCGGGGTATTTTGAAACAACGCACACGGGCACGGCTGGGGTAGTCCCCTCACCGCACCATTGACGCGTTGGCTCTAGGCGGAAGCCTGTACGTGGTCAAAACTGAAGTAATGCGACAGGAGGCTGATCAGTTGCCCGTACTCCAACGGCGCAGGGGACACGCTGAAACCCGAATCGTAGTACTGCGGGTTGATATCTTCGCGGCTCCATAAGCAGGTTGCAGTGAGATCAACCACATGGACGGAAGCGTCAGGCCCTGGCATCTTCAAGCGCAACTCGAAGTCAACGCCGACCATCATGGGCAACTGGCTGATCAGCATCAGCCCGTCTTGCGAGACATTACCTAAAAAGCCAATGGGCTTGTCGGTAAGGCGATTAAAGACTTGCAGGAAACAAGGTAACTGATGCCGCTCGATCCGTCGGTCGGTAAACATGATGAGATCGCCATCCAGTGGCCATGACTTTGGCCGTGCCAGTGATTCGGAACGAGCAATATCGCTCGCTCTCCCTGGATTTCGACGTGACAACAACACCGCGTTTGTCACTGGACAACTGCCGAATCCGGGCCCCGCATCCGTTCGAATAGAAACTTGTACAAACGAACATTCAAAGAATAGCCCAAGACTGGCAGCAGGCCAGCTATTAAATGACGAATATCATCACAAAGACGCCGGACGTGTCTGTGCAGTACTTGCGCCGGGATAATGCCCCAGCTGTTGCAGGGTATCGAGCCGCGCGCGGGCACGGTACGCGTACTCGCTCGACGGGTATTGATTGATGATGAATTGGTAGGTCTGCACCGCATCGACAAACAATTTCTGCCGTTCCAGGCACTGCCCGCGCAACATCGAGACTTCTGGCTGCACATACCGCCGAGTGCGGCTTTCGCGATCGACCTGGGACAACTCCAGGGTGACACGCTCGCAATCGCCGACCTTATAGGCGCGGTAGGCGTTGTTCAAATGGTGGTCCATCGACCAGCGGGTACAGCCGACAACACTGACGGCCAGGGCAGCAATGAGCAAAATTCGCATGAGGGTTCTCCTGTCTTGTGCAATGTATCGACCCCTCGCCCAAAATCTTCAAGGTTGTTCGTAATCCGCCATCGCGAAAACAAGTCAATCGTCGATAAGTAGTGCAAACGAACAATGACTACAACGAAAGAGCATAGTAGCCTTCCCCAGCGCTTGAACTCAGGAGTCTGTGCATGTCCGTCCGTCGTACCAAAATCGTCGCCACCCTTGGCCCGGCCAGTAACTCGCCGGAAGTCCTCGAACAGCTGATTCTGGCTGGTTTGGACGTCGCCCGTCTGAACTTCTCCCACGGCACCCCGGACGAGCACAAGGCTCGCGCCAAGCTGGTGCGTGACCTGGCCGCCAAGCACGGCCGCTTCGTGGCACTGCTGGGTGACCTGCAAGGCCCGAAAATCCGAATCGCCAAATTTTCCAACAAGCGTATCGAGCTGAAGATCGGTGACCAGTTCACCTTCTCCACCAGCCACCCGCTGACCGAAGGCAACCAGCAAGTCGTGGGTATCGACTACCCGGACCTGGTCAAGGACTGCGGCGTCGGCGACGAACTGCTGCTGGACGACGGTCGCGTCGTGATGCGCGTAGACACCGCCACTCCGACTGAACTGAACTGCACCGTGATCATCGGCGGCCCGCTGTCGGACCACAAAGGCATCAACCGTCGTGGCGGTGGCCTGACCGCACCGGCCCTGACTGAAAAAGACAAGGCTGACATCAAGCTCGCCGCCGAAATGGAAGTGGACTACCTCGCCGTGTCCTTCCCGCGCGACGCTGCCGACATGGAATACGCCCGTAAACTACGCGACGAAGCCGGCGGTACCGCCTGGCTGGTGGCGAAGATCGAACGCGCCGAAGCCGTGGCCGATGACGAGACCCTCGACGGCCTGATCAAGGCTTCCGACGCCGTGATGGTTGCCCGTGGCGACCTGGGTGTGGAGATCGGTGACGCCGAGCTGATCGGTATCCAGAAGAAGATCATCCTGCACGCACGCCGCCACAACAAAGCGGTGATCGTGGCGACCCAGATGATGGAGTCGATGATCCAGAACCCGATGCCGACCCGCGCCGAAGTGTCCGACGTGGCCAACGCCGTGCTCGACTACACCGACGCCGTGATGCTTTCGGCGGAAAGTGCTGCAGGCCCGTACCCGCTGGAAGCGGTGCAAGCGATGGCGCGTATCTGCGTCGGCGCCGAAAAGCACCCGACCAGCAAGACCTCCAGCCACCGCATCGGCAAAGAGTTCGAAAGCTGCGACCAAAGCATCGCCCTGGCCGCCATGTACACCGCCAACCACTTCCCGGGCGTGAAGGCGATCATCGCCTTGACCGAAAGTGGCTACACGCCGTTGATCATGTCGCGCATCCGCTCCTCGGTGCCGATCTACGCGTTCACCCCACACCGCGAAGCCCAGGCTCGCGCGGCGATGTTCCGTGGCGTGTACACCGTACCGTTCGATCCGGCTTCGCTGGCACCGAATGAAGTCAGCCAGGCAGCCATCGACGAGTTGGTCAAGCGCGGCGTCGTGGAGAAAGGCGACTGGGTCATCCTGACCAAGGGCGACAGCTACCACACCACCGGCGGCACCAATGGCATGAAGATCCTGCATGTGGGCGACCCGCAGGTCTGAGTGACTGCTGAATGAAAAAGCCCCGACTGGTTCGGGGCTTTTTTATGCCTGGGTTTTTGTGTGGCTTGGAGGGCCTCATCGCGGGCAAGCCCGCTCCCACAGTTTGACCGCAATCCCCTGTGGGAGCGGGCTTGCCCGCGATAAGGCCCGACCAACCAACACACCTCTACCGCCGAGTGACAAAGGCCGACAACGCCGCCACCGCCTCCGGCGACCGTAACCGCTGGGTAAACAACGCCCCCTCTTCCTCGATCACCTGCCGCAACTGCTCGCGATCCACACGCTTCATCAGCTGCTTGGTCACCTGCACCGCCCCCGGCGCCAGGTCTTCAAAACGTGCGGCCATTTCCCGCGCCTTGGCCAAGGCCGCTTCACCACTGGCCAACGCTTCGGTGGCAATCCCCCAGGCGGCCGCCTGCTCGCCGCTGAAACCTTCGCCCAACAGCAACAATTCAGCCGCCTTCGCATGCCCCAACAAGCGCGGCAGGATCAGGCTGGAACCAAACTCCGGACACAGTCCCAGGTTGACAAACGGCATGCGCAAACGCGCATCACGACTGACGTAGACCAAATCGCAATGCAGCAACAGCGTAGTGCCGATACCCACCGCCGCGCCCGCCACTGCGGCGACCACCGGTTTACGACAGTTGAGCAGGCTTTGCATAAAGTGAAACGGTGGGCTGTCGAGGTCGGCGGGCGGTTGTTCGAGAAAGTCGCCGATGTCGTTGCCGGCGGTAAAACACACGCTGCTGCCCTGGATCAGCACGGCACGAATAGCATCATCCGCATCTGCCTGCTCAAACGCCTCGGCCAACTGCGTGTACATCGCGCGGGTCAGAGCGTTTTTCTTGTCGGGGCGATTGAGTTGCAAGGTCAGCAACCCACGTTCGCGGTACTGCAGGATGGCGTCGGTCATGGCGATTCTCGCGGCCTTGGAAGTCAGCGCTCAACCACGGGGCAGGAACACATCGGCCAGCAGTTGATTGCGCGGCAGCCCCGCCAGGAACAGGCGCTTGGAGAATGCCTCGACGTTGGCGGGGTGCCCGCAGAGTAAGGCCAGCGTTTGCCGCGAAACAAGCCGCAGTTGCGCCAATGCCTGGGACGCCTGCGCCGCCGTCCACAACTCCACCGTCAGGTTCGGATGCTGCGCAGCCAGTGCGGCCAAGGGCTCGGCCAAATAATGTCCATCCGCATCATGGGCCAGGTGAATCACGCGAATGGCGCCCTGGTGATTCTGGCGCAACGCCTCGCGCAACACCCCCCACAATGGGCCCAAGCCTGTACCCGACGCCAGCAGCCACAACGGCCGGGATTGCCAATCGGGATCGTATTGCAACGCGCCGCCACGCAATTCACCCAGGCGCAAAACGTCGCCAACCTGCAACTGTCGGGCACGATCACTGAATTCACCGGGCTGACGGCAATCGAGGTGAAACTCCAGGAACGGCTCTTCCTGGGGCAAGCTCGCCAGCGAATACGGCCGCGCCACCTGCCCCGCCCACAGCACCAGATGTTGCCCGGCGCGATAACGCAGGCCGCGCTCCGGTTGCAGGCGCAGGCGCAGCACCGTCGTGTTCAACCAATCGACGCCCACCACTTCAGCCGCCAAGCCGTCACGCGCCGGGTCAAAGGTTTCAACCCGCAGATCACCACTGATTTGGCACTGACAGGCCAACCGCCAGCCCTCCTGACGTTGCGCCGGGCTCAGGGCCTCCGGCTGCCGGTCAGACACCTCACCGGCACAGCGCACCAGGCACGCATGGCAACTGCCCGCGCGGCAACTGTAGGGCACGGCCACACCTGCCTGGTTCAGCGCATCCAGCAGATTGCTGCCGGGGGCGACCGACCAGTGGCGTTCGCCGACGTGCAGTTCAGGCATATAAAGGTCTCAATCTCAGGGGATGGGCACAGGGAATCATGCCTGCGACAGTTTGACCATAGTCGGGTGTATCGGCCACCGCGCCGGGTTATACTGCCGCGCCTTTTTAGCGTCGCGCCTGCACCATTGGCGTGCCTTGGAAAGGTGGCTCCAGCCGACCGATGCAACACTGGAGCCACCTTTATTGAATGTTCCCTTATAGAGGAGCGCGACTCATGACCGTGATCAAGCAAGACGACCTGATTCAGAGCGTTGCCGACGCCCTGCAATTCATTTCCTACTACCACCCGGTTGATTTCATCCAGGCCATGCACGAAGCCTACCTGCGCGAAGAATCGCCAGCGGCCCGTGATTCCATCGCCCAGATCCTGATCAACTCGCGCATGTGCGCCACCGGCCATCGCCCGATCTGCCAGGACACCGGTATCGTTACCGTGTTCGTGCGCGTGGGCATGGACGTGCGTTGGGATGGCGCCACCATGGGCCTGGACGACATGATCAACGAAGGCGTGCGTCGCGCCTACAACCTGCCGGAAAACGTCCTGCGTGCATCCATCCTGGCCGACCCGGCAGGCGCGCGTAAAAACACCAAGGACAACACCCCGGCGGTCATCCACTACTCCATCGTCCCGGGTAATACCGTGGAAGTGGACGTGGCGGCCAAGGGCGGCGGTTCCGAGAACAAGTCGAAAATGGCCATGCTCAACCCGTCCGACTCGATCGTTGACTGGGTGCTCAAGACCGTTCCAACCATGGGCGCCGGCTGGTGCCCACCGGGCATGCTGGGCATCGGCATCGGCGGTACCGCCGAGAAAGCTGCGGTGATGGCCAAGGAAGTGTTGATGGAATCCATCGACATCCACGAGCTGAAAAAGCGCGGCCCGCAGAACCGTATCGAAGAGATGCGCCTGGAGCTGTTCGAGAAGGTCAACCAACTGGGCATCGGCGCCCAGGGCCTGGGTGGCCTGACCACCGTGCTCGACGTGAAGATCATGGACTACCCGACCCACGCCGCTTCGTTGCCGGTGTGCATGATCCCCAACTGCGCCGCCACCCGTCACGCGCACTTTGTGCTCGACGGTTCGGGCCCGGCGTCGCTGGAAGCGCCACCGTTGGACGCCTACCCGGAAATCGTCTGGGAAGCCGGCCCATCGGCCCGCCGCGTCAACCTCGACACCCTGACCCCGGAAGAAGTGCAGAGCTGGCAGCCGGGTGAAACCGTGTTGCTCAACGGCAAGATGCTCACCGGTCGCGACGCGGCGCACAAGCGCATGGTCGAGATGCTCAACAAGGGCGAAACCCTGCCGGTGGACCTCAAGGGTCGCTTCATCTACTACGTCGGCCCGGTGGATCCGGTGCGCGAAGAAGTGGTTGGCCCGGCAGGCCCGACCACCGCGACGCGGATGGACAAGTTCACCCGCCAGATCCTGGAGCAAACCGGCCTGCTGGGCATGATCGGCAAATCCGAGCGCGGCCCTACCGCCATCGAAGCGATCAAGGACCACAAGGCCGTGTACCTGATGGCCGTCGGCGGCGCCGCTTACCTGGTGGCGCAAGCCATCAAGAAGTCCCGCGTTGTCGCGTTCGCCGAACTGGGTATGGAAGCAATCTACGAGTTCGACGTGAAAGACATGCCGGTCACCGTTGCGGTAGACAGCAAGGGCGAATCCGTACACATCACCGGTCCTGCCATCTGGCAGAAAAAGATCAGTGAAAGCCTGGCGGTAGAAGTGCAGTAAGCACTTCCACCGCTCAAGAAGCCACGCAATCGACGTTGATTGCGTGGCTTTTTTTTTGGAACAATCTGAAAGAACAGTGAATCATTGGTGATCGTAGAGGTTATCCAGGTTGAACGTTACCGTCTCTTTTTCATAATAGTTAACATAAACCCAGCCGTTTTCATCGGTTGCCAGATGATAGTCCTGCCGATCCTTGATAAGAATTACGGGGTGATTGGTCAGTATCTGTTCAGAGTAAGCAGAAGTCACTCGAACACCGTAACGCAAATACGGCGGTGTGCCCGGCACTGCCTGGGGACCGAAGGTTTCTGAGAACACCGCTTTATGATGTGCCAACGAAATCGGCAATACCCTTGATGCGATCGCCCACCCGTCAATTTTCATTTCAAGCGCCAACAGCACATCGGCAGTACTCTTTGTGCAATCGAGTGTCCAGGACAACCCACTTTTCTTCATGGTTCGCGGGACACCCTCCAACGGACTCAGGATTACGCCGTGATCAACGGGGTCTCCCGCAGATACCAAGCTCACTTGTTTATCCATCACTTCATCAGAGCGGGGATCCAGCACCAACGTATGCACTGCACCACGACACAAATAGAGCGTCTGTCCCAGTGCCTTACCGCTGAATTTATCCAGTTTGACCTCAATCAGCGACCTCAAGTCATCCGACAATAACAGGCAGGGCACGTGCCAATCCGGCAAGTTCGAGCTGACCCATTTCACGCCACAATGAGTATCGTCGCCAGAACTTGATGTAACCGACCAGGACATCGGCTGCCCGTCCACCATACGCGGCTCTCCCAACGCAGGAGAGAATTCAAGTCCCGAGGCTTCGGCATCCGCCAAGTCTTCCAGCGTGACAGTGGAGCCAGTCATCGAGCTGTCCCGCACCTCCAGCCTCAGCGAGTGGGTCATCCCACGTCGAAATTTCAATTCACTGAGGGCCAGGTTAACGGGCACATCATCCAGGTACATCACGAAGTGTTTCGACCACGGGTTCTCCTGCAGGGCGTTGACCGTAAACCCTACGTGCAGGATGAGATCTGAATCTGTGTCGCTCACCTCGGCCTCAACGGGATGCTCACCTTCTGCATCGGGTGTATATCGATACTCCGCCCACCCCCCGGGCGTCGTTTGCGAGACGACCCACAAACCCTTACGGTCGGCCGTTTCATCAGTGATCCAGCGTACCGCAACCCCTTGTTGCCCTTCGCCGGTTTCAGTGTCGACCACCTGCATACGCAACAGCACGCTCTGGTTTTCGCCCACAACCGGCTGAAACAGGACCGGCCCGACCTCCCCTATCGAGAACTTACCCTTTTTGACCTTAAAGTTACGTACTTCCGACCAATCGGAGGCATCTCCAGATTGCACCAATTGCGCGCGAACGCCATGCTCCCCCTCTGCCCACTGGGTCGTCGACAACCACCGCCAAGTGCTACTGGTGTTTGTGAGCGTTGCCAGCAAACCGATCTCATCACTTTCATGATGCAGCAACAACTCTCCTCCTCTAGCGCCTCTACCCGAAATTTCCACGCGATTCGCCTGAACACCACTGTTTTGGGTTGGCCGGTCGATAATGGGGGGTTGCGGCTTGGGCCAGACAAAGAACCGGTAGGGTTCGCCCCAGGGCGATTCTCTGTCCTGAATGCTTTGCTTAGCCTGTAGCTGCGCTTCGCCTGGGGGCAATGGACTCGTCAATACAAGGTCCAGGAACCCATTTCCATCAGCCGATTGCACATGCAATAGCTGATTGTCTTTGGCATTGCGCAGGCTGATCAACGCAGAGGGCAGGCCGGCGATTTTTATGCGCGGGCGTGACGGGTTCTGTGTCCCCTCATGGGGGAATACGAAGGACGGAATCTCCAGCGCCGACGGTACGTTAAAGATTCGCTCCACACTTGGTAGGGAGCGGACGCCCCCTATCATCTGGGACGCCCGGATTCGGTTCTCACCACTCGGCCAACTCTGGTCAGGCGTAAACGTCGCCCTAAGACCGCCGATGACGATTGAGCCGGCCACGTCATGACCATGAGCGTCAATCACGGTAATGCTCGCGTCCTGCGCATATAAATGGGCGATAGTCAGCGCCTGGCGTGATTGCACCGGTTCAATTGGCGGCACGATGTCCGGTGCGTCGGGCATGAGTCTGAACGAGCAAGGCGCACTTTCAACGGTTGGCAGGTCACCCAGCGTCAGCGTCGCGACAATGTCATGGAAACCTGGACCAAGCCTCAAAGCGCCCGCAGAAACCCAACTGCCATCCACTTGCACATCAACAAACGCGACAAATTGCCCGCTGGTGGCATCTTTCAATATCATCCGCGCCCCTTCCAGCGAGGCCTGGACATGGCCGTAGATCGACTCGCGCAACGCCATCGATTGATTCGGTACTGGGTAATCAATGATCGGCGGCTCAAGGGCGGGAGAAAACGCATAGGCGAGACTCCAATCGGAGTCGATATCATCCACCGTCTGTACTGCATACACCTTGTTCTGCGCCCACCACATTTGATCGGGAATGAATCGACGCACGGAACCGTCACCAACAAAGACGCCCGCTACCGGCGTGCCATTACTGATGAGTCGCAACGAGGTCGAGCCAGCCTCCACCCCCTGCACAGTGAGAGCCTGTAACGGCTTGATCGGAGGCTCTGCGGGGACAATGGTTAACGCTTGGGGTTTTACGGCGAACTCACGGACAGCAGAGAGAGGGGAATGCCTGCCGTCGTAGGACTGAAGCACCTTGATATATTGTATTCCGGCCTTGAAACTGCTGCATTGCCCCGTCCAGAAACCGCCAGACACGGGAAAAGACGCCAGTTGATTGTTGTCGAGGTCAAACACATAAACCATCGACCCCGAAGTGCCCTCTCCCGACAGCTCAACAGTGGCGTTGTACTGCGCGCCATGCAAGGGCAGAACAATCTTCGGCATAGGGGGATTAACCTTGAAGCGGACTATCGCCCCCGGGTCCGATTGAAATTCCTCAACGACTTGCGCTGCGCGAATTTCACTGTCAGGCGCCCAGGCGGTATCTGGCGTGAAGTAACGCACGCTGCCCGTGCCCTCGACAGTGCCACGCACCTGATTCCGAGGATTGAAAACCCTCACCTCATCAGCGCTGGGGTGAACACCTGTGATTTCAATGGGGTCAAACGCGTTGAAAAGACGCCCGGGTAGCGTGACACTCGGCGCATTCACCTCAATCGTGAAATCACACTGAGGCCCTGGATCTGACTCAACACCGTTGACGATTTGCTTGAGACGTTTGTGTTTAGTCCCTGGCATTGCCCAGGTATGGATGCCAGCCCAGCGGTTACCGGATGCTTGCCAGGTACCGAGGACGGTACCGTCAAGGTTCAACACCTGTACGGCAGCACCTAGGGCGCAAGCACCGCCCATTTCAAACCCGGCATCGTAGTACCCGCCGGACTGAGGCACTTCGAAGGCCGGAGCAAAGGGCTTGGCGATAAACCTGCAAGATTCGCTCGGCAAGGACTCCGCATCATTGACTATCTGTGTTGCGTAGACGCTAGTGCTAACCCCTGGCGCCCAATAGGCGGTGGGCGTGAACGTGAATGTCCCCGCGCTACCGCTGAAATGGCCGGAGACTTGAACATGACCGTCCAAGTACATGATCAGTTTGCTGGCTGACGGATCTACGTTCACTACGGTCAACGCTTGTGCCGGCTCGGCAATATCCGCAGGGGGGATGATTTTCAGGGGCATCGGCAGACGGCTGAAGACACAAGCCGGGCCCGGGTCGGATGCTACCGAATTCACCGTTTGAATCGCACGAACCGTGTTATTGCCCGTTAACCAATCCCCAGTCGGGGTAAACAGGCGCTCGACGCCTGACCCGGAGAAGCCCCCTGCAATGTTCTTGCCGCCATCATCAACCAGCCGTATCACACTGCTTGGATACACCCCGGTAATTTTCAAGGGGTGTCTTGCCAATATCGGTTTTACGGGTGGGCTGATTACGGCCATCCGGGGCTTGATATAAAAGGTACGAATATCTGCGGGCTGGGAGTCAACATGGTTCAACACCTGTATCGCCCGAACACTTTGGACACCGGGTGCCGGCCAAGCATAGTTTGCCTGCCAGCGGCTGCCTGTGACCTCTGCCTCCGTCAGAATATTGCCATCCCGGCCGAGCAAAAAGACCGCAGCACCCGGGCTGCATGAACCAATGACCGGCGCGTCGGGGGCCGCCAAGAACTGTTCCTGCGGCTGACCGATCAGCGGCTGAACCGGCCGGGAGGAAAAACTAACCGAGCTGCTGGGATCCGATCGTATGCCGCTGTACGTCTGCGTGACCCACACTTGTTGCGCGCCAGGCGGCCAGGCTTTAAGCGGGACAAATGTGTAATGCGTACCGCTTTTGCTGAAGCTCCCGTCGACCTGACCCGCGTCGTTGTGCATCTTCAGAATGGCTCCGGGAATATGATCCCCGACAATCGTCAACGCCTGCTGCGGCAGGATCGGTGACGCTGCCGGTGCGGTGATGGAAAGCTTGCGCGGCTTGATAATGAAACTTCGCAAGAAGGGTGGGGACAATAGCGCTCCCAGCTTGATGGCGACCTTCAGCAAATGCTCTCCGGGCAGCAGCGGCAACGCTGTTGAGTTCCAGACGCCGTTGGTATTGGGTATGGCGGTGGCAACCGGGCTGCTGCTTTGGCTGGTGTACAACACCACCGTTGACCCCGGACCGCCATAGCCGTCCCTGCCGGAAAACGCGCCCCCCTGCTCGATGACCTCTTGATGTTCTGGAGAGAGGACGGTGAGTTTTTCAAGCGTGGCAAAAAACCTGCAAATAATGCTGGGCGCCGACATCGCACCATTGAATGTCTGTATCGCGTACACCGAACGAGTGCCCAGCGCCCAGTGCTGTGCAGGCGTGAAGGTGCGGTTTGCGGTGAATCCGCTGAAGCTGCCAGCGATGGTTTTTTTGGTGTCCGCGTCATACATCAGCAACGTGGAGTTGCCTGGAATAACGTTAGTAATGACCAGCGCCTGTGTGGGAAGCGTCGGTATCGGCGGCTGAGCGATCAGCGGCGCATCAGGTCTGACATCAACGTGAAGTAATTCAGACACGTCTGATCGGTGAGAGTAAAAGTTCTTGCCTATTTGCACCGCAGTGAGCATGTGTATGCCTGGAGCCCAACGACCCGCAGCAATGGCATACCAACGGCCATTCGATTGGACAGTGGCCTCCAGCGGCGGCACGCTTCCCTGGCTGGCCGTGACGCTAACGGTACAGCCCGCAAGACCTTTGCCACTCACTGTGGCGATGCCATCCTCCCCCAAGATGACCTCTCTCAACTCGGGGGGCAACAGCAGCGTGAACGTAACGGGTTCTGATCTTGTTGACGTATTATTGCGCCACTGCTCAGCAACCAGCGTGGTCGGATCTCCTGACGTCAAGTCTTGCGTTGGTGTGGCACTCCATTGCCCGTCCGCCACCACTGTAGAGGCAATCACCCTCCCATAATCAGCGTTTTGATAGACCTTGATCGTCGCACCCTTCGCGCCGGTTCCGCGCAGAAGAGGCCGTGCTACTTTGACAAACCCTGGATTGTGCAAGCCAGGTCTCGAAGGCCCCACTGAAAACGACCGTTCCAACGACCAATCGGATACCGCGTTCGTCAGTGTGCTGCGTTGCCGCGTTTTTATTGTGTAATGACCGGCAGGCCAGGCTCGCTGGGCGGAAACCGACCAGCTACCACCGTCCAAAACGGTCGTAGCCAATTGCACGCCACCCGTGTCATCCGCGAGAAACACCTCAACTGTCAATCCAGCAAGCCCGCCACTGCCACTTACGGTGGGCATTCCAGAAAGAGGCACCTCGACATCAAGTATCTGAGGAGGAAACAGGAGCGAAAAACTGACGGGTTTTGACGGTTTCGAACCCTGAAAATGCTGGTTCTGAAAAGCCTTCAGCGTGATAACTTCCGTCATTGGCAAGGCGGCAGTGGGTGTCAATTCCCACTGTTTATTTTTGACGACCGCCTTTCCAATTATGTTGACCACGTCAGATGTCAAAATAACCGTCGCTCCCTCTTCCCCCGTTCCACTGAAGCGAGGGAACGCTGTCCAGCTGGTGCTGGGTTGCGTAATCACTGGCGCAGAGGGCACACGCAGTTTCAACCGCTCGGCATAACCCCAGACACTGGAAACACCAGCATGGTATTCAGCTCGCACCCAATGCAGAGTAGTAACCCCAGGAGGGAACGCCACCACACATTTCATCTCTGACATCCACAGCCCAAACCATACAAGTTCGAACGTGTGTTTTAACTGCACAGTCACCCACTTGCCCGCCATGTCCACATAGCGCATTTCAACTTTCCAGCCATGGATGGGAACGCTGACCGTTGCCGCTCTTGCCGTGAATACAAATGTGTGCAGAACAGTTGCATCATTCAGGGGATAGATAACATCCGGCTTTTTCCAATGAACAAACAAAGGGCCTATGGCGCTTTCATTATCGTTACTTTGTACAGTCCTGCCTTTGCGTCTTCTCACGGTATCTGCACTCCAATCCATGGCGTCGCCGCCAACAGTGATAGTGCTAGATGTAACCTTATCGAATGACCTGCGGATAACTGTGAAAACTACCAGTTACGACAAACGGTTTTTGTTCAATACCGGGCTTCACTAAGAAAAACCAGCGGCTACCTGTCAAGTTTTACAGGTTACAGCTACTACCTAGCTGCGCTCTACTGTGTCTCCATGCACCTGGTTTTCACCCTCTGAAAGGAGCCACGGTCAATGGCCACCAAACAACACTCGCTGCTCAGCTCACTGGTTGCCACTGACACCAAGAAGCGGAAAAAAGGCCAGGTCACCTTCAAAACCGCCATGACCCGTATGGGCATACATTCAGTCTTCGATATCGTGCGCCTGTCCAAAGCGGACTTTGTGAGGCAACTGGCCAAGCTCAGCGGCGTCGATGGTGACCTCGCCTACACCAATGCCCAGGCCTATGCCACGTTGCTGGCAAGGTTGCGGCGCGAACAGCTGACGTCGTCAGGCACCTATGAGCCGCAAGTGGAACACAGCGGTGTTCGCGCATTGGTGCCTCTTGGGCCGACCTATCCCAAACTCTTCAACGAAAACTGGTCGAAATTCTGCAAGGTCGGTGCCCTGGCGGCTGATGACTCGCCGGTAGCCTACCTGAGTGCCCTGAGGGTCTTTGTTCAGCAGTTGGAATCCACCAGCAACGACCCCAAACGCCTGTTGCTGGACTCACGCCGCCCTGATCTGAAGGACTTGCTGATCACCCATGAAAGCACCTTCACCCCGCGCCCTATGCTGAAAATTGTCAATCAGGTGCTGGGGGACAATTTAAGCGCGTACCTGAAAACCCAGCCGGCTGACGCTAGCAAGCCGCTGTACCAAGTGCTGAGCGAACGCCAGTACCCGTTCGAGTTGCCTTACAACTTCTACCATCATCAATGCCAACTGGGTTTGTCTGGGGGAAAACCAAGGCTGGGCGAACTCAATTATCGCGGGAGTTATCTGCTGCCGATCACACAAGCCGACAGCAACGATTACGGCAAGGTGCAATTGCTGACACCGCACGCACAGCATTTATTGACCGGGTTGGGCCCAGAGCAACAGAAGCTGCTGATCGCGTCACCGGCGTATAGCACGTTCTATCTCAACCGCGCCGACCTGGTGAATGGGTGGAAAAGCCCTGGCAATTGCCATCTCAGCCCGCATGTTGCATTTGGATCGGGGTATCTGCTGCCAGCGGGACAACCAGATGTCGGGACGAGCAACCCGCCTGTTACTGTCCTGACGAACGCCCATGGGGGGGCAGGCTCGTCGAATACTGTCGCAATTACCTTTCGAAAAGCCGGGGGGGCCAGTAGTAGCGTTAATATGCGGCTGGCCAGCGGTGCCGCCGTAAACAATAACACGTACCTTTTCAACCATTTACATCTCCCCTCACAGGCTACGCACTGCATACATGTCAAGCCGACTACCGGGCTGCCCGCTGCCACCCAAACGGGCTACACCGCCACTTTCAAAGCCGTCCACACCACCGGTACGGTATCTAACCCGGTAAGCGTCGCCAGGCGCACGCTCACCTTGTCCGCTGATGCGCAATACGCCCCCACTACTAATGAGAAAGCCTACTTCGCCAAGGTGTTCGGCATGGAAATAACAGGTCCCAATGCCGATGCGCTGGCGGACCTCGATACGTTCATGCAACACACCGGGCTGAACGCCGAACAGGTTGAAATGCTCCTATCGCGACACGCCTTCGCGGTACGCCTATCCCCCAACTGCCCCAGTAGCAACGCACAACGGCTGGGTCTGCTCTACAACCGCGGCCTGCCGTTCCCACACCCAAACCACTATGGCGCCTGCTACGTCAATGGCAACGGCTCAGATCGATTCGCCCCCGACACATCGGCTGCGGACGTGTCCCGGCAGTATGCGCAGTTCGAAAATGCAATGGACCTTGAGTCAATCGACATCGGCGAACGCAAATACTGGCACCTGACACTCACTTCCCTGGACCGCTTCGACCGCCTGCAACGCATGATTCGCCTGCAACGCTGGACCGGTATCCCGTTCCACAAACTCGACACCCTGATCATGTGTGCCATTCGCGCCGAGGGCGCCACCAACCTCGACATGGCGCTCAATGAAAACACGCTGCGGGTATTGGGGGTGTATCGCTACCTGAATCAGCGCCACGGCATCGATCCTGAAGAGTTCGGCGCGCTGATGCACCACCTCACCCCCTACACCAACGTGAAAAGTGAACTTTCACTCTTCGACCGTGTGTTTAATTCAATTCGGCTATTCGAAACCCCGCTGGTGCTGGACAAGACCGCTTTCACGGTTGCCGACAGTGTCCTTGCTAACCGCATCACCCTGATGCAACTGTGCGCCGGCCTTGGTTTGCAACTCACGCAAGACTCTTTCCTATTGATTGCGGCGCAGACCAGTCGAGTGCTGACAGGACTGAAACGCGACCTGGCGACCGTGTCATCCCTGTTTCGCCAGGCGCGGATTGCCCGCCTCTTTGGCTGTACGGTTGCCGAGTTGCTGACCCTGGCCAATCTGCTGGGAGGGCAAGGTTATAAGGACGTACTGGCCAAGGGCACACTGCGCCCGCACGACCAGACTGCCTCCCCGGACATACTTGATGTCCTGATGCAATTGCAGTGGGCCATGGACTGGCTCCACGACAGCCAACAAAGCATTACGCAACTCGAACAGCGGCTGGGCCCGAACATCCCGCTGAAGCAACCGCGTTCGTCGCCGGGCAAACTGCCAACGGCGACGGACGAACCCAGCCCCCTGACGGATGCCTTGCGTGCCCGCTTGTCCAAGCTGCAGCACGATACCGAATTCAGCCGGGTCACCGAAACGCAGGTCCTCAAACTGAACCTGCCGACACACAACAATGCGAACACTGTGATCCGCTGGTTCTCCCTGCTCACCAGTTGGAACGTTCTGAATAACTCCGGTCTGCTGGTGTCGCTGGACGAATCGCTAGCGCTTATCGATGATCCCAAGGGCTGGATAGGCGTCGATTTGGACAAACTGCTGGCCAACGTGACCCTCAGCGCCGCAGCCAAGCAGGACAGCAAGGATAAGTTGCTGGCCTTCCTGCTGGATGCCCATGACCGGCAACTTCAGTTACTGCAGGATCTTTTCCAGGAAACCGCCGCGCTGCCAGTTGATCGCACTGTGGCGGTCATTCATTGGGCGAACACGTCGCCCTACGCCATCCTTGTCGAAGCGTTGATGAAAAGCGCGCTATTGGTCGAACACTTCCAGCGCGTTTCGCGGCATGCCGAAATCGCCGTGAACTTGCGCTTGAGCAACCGCGCCCTGCGTATGTTCCTCTGCAACCGCGACTGGCTGGGTGGCTACCCCATCACCAACAGCGAACCCACGCTATCCGATCTGTATTTATTTGAGCGCTTCAGCCACTGGCTGAACGGCCAGGACCAACCCGAAGAAGCCCTGACCAGCTACTTCAGCCTCGCCAACCCGCCCTCCCCCAAGCGCATGACGAAAAAGCTGCAGCTGCAAATCAGTGAGTCCGCCAACGTCGCATTGGCCAAGTTGCTGGGCTGGGCTACGTTGGAAGTCGAGAACCTGACGGCGACCTTGCCGGGTGCGGTAGCCAAGTCTATGCAACACGTGGACTGGGTGCGCCGCTGCCAAGCCGCCTGCAACGCCAGCGGCTTGTCCGCCAAGGCATTGCTGTTGGCAACCGCGATCACCGCCAACAGCAGCCTGGACAATTGGAAGGCCGTCGGTGAGGCCGTCGTGACAGCCAACACCCCATCAGACACCGTTCAGGAGTGACGTTGATGACTTCCTTCGACGCTGAACTCACCGAAAGCCTGCGTGATGCCATGCTCGCGCTGTATTTGCACGAGGCCGTGCCAAAGAACGCGTACATCGTCCAGCAGGGCCTGGTCGACAACATCAAGACCCCCACCGACCTGTATGAGTTCTGGTTGCTGGATGTACTGGTCAGCCAAGACGTGCCTACCAGCCCCGTGGCCTGCGCCATTGCCAGCCTGCAACAACTGATCAACAGCATGATGATGAACATGGAGCCCGGCTACAGCGACCACAGCCTGAGCCCTGAACAGCTCAGCGCCTGGCAGAACGGGCTTAACCGTTACCCGATCTGGGCCGGCCTGCAGCAACTACTCAACTTCCCGGATATCTATCTGGACCCGACGTTGCGTCCAACCAAGACGGACAGTTTCAAGCAATTGGAGGACGACATCACCCAGGCGCAGATCCAGCCGGAGACGATCCAGGCAGCGGTCCTGGCCTACCTGGGGCGTTTCGAAGAAATTGCCAACCTGCGTATCTGCAATGGTTATATCGACGGCGAAGACTTCGCCAACAGCCACTACTATTTCATCGCCCACTCACCGGCTGAAAGCGCCTACTACTGGCGCGCTCTGGACATGTCGCAACGGCCACTGAAAGCGCCAACGGCCTCGTCTCGGGCCACACCTGCCAAGTACGACAAACCCTTGCCCTACGCCTGGCAAGATTGGCAGCGGGCCACCGTGCCGATTTCGGACAAGGCCGTGCAACACACGATTCGCCCCTGCTGGTTTAACAACAGGCTTTTTATCGTCTGGGCGCAGATCGATAATCCCGACCCGAACCTCATGGAACCCGCCCCTACAACCCACATTGCGCAAGAAGCGGTTAAATCCTACCCACTGTTTCGTCTATATGGCTGCTACAAGAAATACGACGACACATGGAGTACACCAAGGATCTACATCGAATCCCCCTGCCAGACACCCGCCCTGATTGGAAAAAGTCCCGAAGACATCGCCGCGCAAACACACTCGATCGCCGTCTACGACCACTCGACATCACCCGAGTCGATGGTGCTGATGCTCTACAGCGGTTACGTTCAAAATAATGATGAAACGGGGGATAAAGACCAGTACGAATTTTTAAGAAGCGTGCGCATCGATAAAAATTTCAATTTAACAGCGCTGTTCCCTTCCAACGGATCAGTGCTTCCCGATCTCTATCGCGCACCACGAACACCACAAGACGACAGCAGAGCCCATGTACTGTTGATGGGGCGCACCTTCGCCAACAATAAAAAAAACCAGGGCCGTTTCCAATTCTGGTTGCCCTCCTCCGTGCCGGTTTTCGGTGCGGTTGTTACCACCTCGCCAAGCAGCCCAAGCTGGCTATGGAACTCGCACACTTGGCAATCGAAAATCAAAACCGTCGAAAAAGACCTCGACCTCATTTATGACCGGGAAAAATCCAATGTCACCCTGAAAGTCAGCCTGAATCAGAGCTTTGAAAAAATTCGGGAAGAGCACCTGACCCTGTACGGCGATGATCAAAAAACCATAATCCTGTTCAGGCTTGTCCTGTTATTTGATGAGGCGAGCCTGCATGACGGTTTTTACACGCTGCTGCCAGGCTCGATATTGCTACCCGTCGATATCGATTTTTTTGACCAGCCTGACACCATCTATACCTTTTCAAGTTACTTCAGAAAAAAATATCAATCTGTGATTTTCGAAAGTAATGGCGAACCGCAACTTTTAATACCCAGGACGCCAAAAGGAAAAACGACTGCACTGACAAATAAACTGCTGTCCCAAAAAGCGTGGATTAGCATTACCTACGACGGTGGATACCTGGATTCCGTGAGACGGAACGTCCCCCTTGAAACGATTCAAGTCAAGGCGAACATGCAGCGTATTACCGGAGGACCCTTTGATTTTTCATTGGTCGTCGCTTGTCCAACGAATGTTCAGGCGGCGCTCCCCCCAACCGACATGAACGGAATACAGATACTGAGTAATTCCAGCCCTTTCGTTAATCGTTTGAGCAAGGATGCCCGGCTGGAATACACCTTCTCCATCGATCAAAACACCTATCAACCAGAAGGGTGGGGGGTGTCATGGCCAAAGGACAAAGAGAGCATCGAGATTCCGCTCATTTACGGCGTATTGGTGTTTGACCACAGTAACCCGTTAGCCCCTGTGGAGGGCGGCGCACTCAAAATGGTACGGCTTGCATGGGGTGCAGAACCTGGCTCAACACCGCAAATAGCGCCCTGGATCAACACGTCCTCGGGCGTTACCCCTTCGCTGGGCGAGGCGCAATTCATTGATTTTTCAGGTTCAAGCATCCAGCACTCGGATAACGATAACAGCAGCAAAAAGCTATCGCTCCGTGACCCGATCCGCATGAACACCACCTTCGCACGGCACCTGATTGAGCGTGCAGAATCGGGTATGCAGAGTTTGCTCGCATGGGACACCCAGGATTTGCTGGAACCCCCTCTTCGGCAGAGCGCAACCGGGGAATTCATGGACTTTGCTGGCGGCTATTCGTTGTACTTCCTGGAACTCTTTCTGTACCTGCCCTGGCTAGTCGCCTACCGCTTAAATCAAGAACAGCAGTACGACGAAGCCAAACGCTGGCTGGCCTATCTGTTCAACCCCACACGCCAGACCGACGAGTCCGGGCACCCAGGCTATTGGCAAGCCAGGCCACTTGAAGAACCCGCCTGGCTGGACGCGCCAGACCCCAGCCAAGCCATGCTGTACTCGTATGACCCGCATCGAATTGCCCTTAGCTTTCCCGTACACCTGCGTAAAGCGCTATACGGGCTCTACATTGACATCGAGAGCAACCAGGCCGACGCCGCCTACCTGGAGCAGACCCCTGACGGGCTGGCAGAGGCCAAGCTTCGCTACACGCGCATACTGGATCTCTTGGGAGAGCGCCCCGACGCCAGGCAGACAGACGACTGGACGCCCATCACCCTCAGTGAACTGAGCAGCGCACAGAATAATCATCTGCGCCAATTCGAACAGGCGTTGCTCGCCGCGCAGGACCACGTTCGCGCCCCCACCTTCTTGCGTATCGGACCTGCAGCGGCGTCAACCCCGGCACCGCTGTTATGTCTGCGACCCTTCACGGTGGATACGGCACTCTCAAGCCTCGACAATCCCTATCTGCTGCGGCCCTTCAACCCTGAGCTGATCAAACGCTGGGAGCGGGCGCAGAGCCGTTTGTACAACCTGCGGCACAACCTCGACATCGGCGGAAATGCCATGGACCTGCCGCTGTTCGCCACCCCGATCGACCCACGTGCACTGCTTGCCGCCCGGGCGCAAGGCATCTCCGGAAGCGGCTTGAACCGGTTGCTGAACCCGCAGATCCCCCACTACCGCTTCAGCTTCATGTTCGCCCTGGCCCAAAACGCGGTCGAGAGCGTGATTCAGTTCGGCTCAACCTTGCTCTCGTTGATCGAACGCAAAGAGCAGGCGCACTACCTTGAATTACAACAACGCCAGGCCTGGGACCTGGCCAAGGCGGCCGTGGATATCCAGCTGCAACTCAGCAGCGTGGACGATGCGAACAGGGAAGCGCTGAGCGCCGCACAAGCCATTGCACAAGGCCGTGTCGACTATTACGAAAAACTGACCAATGAAGGCAGCAGTTTCCTGGAAAAACTCAGCATCGACTTACGCCTGCGCGCGCGTTTACTGGAGGCGTCGGCCGGTGGTTTTGGCAGTGCGGCGGAGATGCTCAAAATGGTGCCGAACATTTTTGGTTTCAGCATCGGTGGTGCGCGCATCGAAGGCGCTTCTCAGGCCTCATTCACTTGCTGCAGGCCACTGCCACCGTCCTCCATGGCACCAGCGACACACTCTCGGCCTACGAGCAATACCGCCGCCGGGCCCAGGAATGGACCCAGGCAGGTGAGCAGGCGAGACAGGAGGTCGCGCATATCGAGGCACAACGCAAAGTGCTTGAGGAACAACACAAAGCCACACGCCTGCAAGTGCGCCAGGCGCAAACAGCGCTGAACCAGGCCAAGACCACTTACGACTTCCTGCTGAGCAACAACCGCTTCAGCCAGGCACAGACCTACGAGTGGCTCAACGGCAGATTCGCCAGTTTCTACGCCAGCGCATTTGCTACCGCGCAATCGATCTGCAAGGCCGCAGAGGCCTGTTGGCAATATGAAACCAGTCGCTACGAGCAGTCCTTTATCCGCCCCGGCGTGTGGAACAACAGCTACCGCGGCCTGGGCGCGGGTGAAGAACTCAAAGTGGCGTTGCAGCAGATGTATCGCGAATACGTCCAGCAACATGTGCGTGACCTGGAGATTCGCAAAACCGTTTCGCTCAAAGCACTCTGGGAGAAGGACAAGTCATCCTCCATCAACAAACCCTGGGACCAGATCAAGGCCGCACTCCTGGCCGGCAGCTGTGATTTTGAACTGACGCAAAAAATGTTCGATGACGACTACGCCGGGCAAAATCACTATTTGCGCCGCATTAAAACCATCAGTCTGTCCTTTCCTGTGGTCATGGGCCCTTACGAAGACTTGCGCGCCATCCTCGTTCAGCGCAGCAGCCGGGTTGAAATGTCTTCGACCCTTGGCGCCTTGCCCAAAGACAACCTCAGGGTCAACCAACAGATTGCACTCTCCCGGGGCTTCAATGATGACGGCCAGTTTCAGCTCGACTACCACGATGAACGCTACTTGCCGTTTGAATACACCGGTGCCATCTCTTCCTGGCGTTTGATCTTTCCCAACCCCACGGCGCAGAAAGCAGTCCTGGAGTCACTGACCGATGTCATCGCGCATATCAGCTACACCGCGAGGCCTGGCGGAGGTTCGTCATGACGCCCAAGGCCTCCCTGCCAATCGACACCCCCACCTTGCCCAAGATGGGTGGCAGCATCCAAAGCATCGGCAAAGGCTGGGGCGCGGTTGGCACCCGCGGCGAGGCGCAGCTGAGTATAGAGTTGCCGATTTCACCCGGACGCGGCTTTGCGCCACCACTGGACCTGGCCTACACCAGCCAGGGAGGGAATAGCCCTTTCGGGTTGGGGTGGAGCCTGCCGATCAATGCCGTCAGTATGCGCATGACGCTAGGGGTGCCGAGCCATGACGGCACCGACCAGATAACCGGCCCGAATGGCGACGTGTGGATGCCGGAACGTAGCGATGACGGCCGCTTGATTGCCAGGCAGGTGAGCACCTACAACGGCGTGTCCCTGGGCGCCGAGCACAGCGTGGTCCGCCATTGGCCACGGGTCGAAGGTGAATTCACACTGCTTGAACACTGGACCAGCGCCGCCGATAAAGCGGGTTTCTGGTTGGCCCACAACGCCGACGGCAGCCTGCATATCTACGGCAAGACCCCTGAGTCACGCCGATTCGATCCCCAGGTGCCCGACCAGATAGTTGCCTGGTTGATCTGTGAGAGCCTCAATGTGCGAGGCGAACATATCGTCTATGGGTACAAATCCGAACTGGAAGCCCCCACACCGCCCCAGATGCGCGACTACCGCGCCCAGCGCTACCTCAAGTACGTGCGTTATGGCAACGCGACCGCCCATGCGCATTTGTACGCCTGGAAAGCCGACAGCTGGAAACAGCAGCACTGGCACTTTCAACTGGTCTTCGACTATGGGGAGCACGCGGTTGATCCGCAAACCCTGCCGTCCTTTGACGAGCGCCAGCCCTGGGCGTTGCGCAGCGACCCCTATTCGAGCTACACACTGGGTTTTGAACTGGGCACGCGGCGCCTGTGCCGGCAGGTTCTGCTATTCCATCACTTTCCCACCGAGCTGGGGGCCGACCCGGTCCTGGTGCAGCGCCTCGTGCTGGAACATCGGCCAAATGCCCTGGGGTTCAACCTGCTGACCGCGACCCATGCCCAGGCCTATGACAGCCTGGGCCAAATCGAACGCCGTCCACCGCAGGAATATCACTACAACAGCTTCGCGCTGGATGCACGGGCTCAAGCCTGGACGCCGTTTAACGCCATGCCCGGCCTCGACGACGGTGAGCAGTATCAACTAGCGGACTTGTACGGCGAAGGCCTGCCAGGAGTGTTATCGCGCCAGGACCAGGCATGGCACTACTGCGAACCGTTGCGCGCGGCCCAAGGTGGCGACGCTGTGCACTACAGCGAATGGACGCGACTGGAACACGTACCGATCGCAGACACTCGCCAACCGTTTAGCCAGTTCCTGACCGATATCACCGGCGATGCCAAACTCGACTGGGTCGTGGCAGCGCCCGGGCTCAGGGGTTATTTCACCCTGGGGCCGGACCGGGCCTGGTCACACTTCGTGCCTTTCGACGCGTTTCCCAATGAAATGCTTCACCCCATGGCTCGCATGGCTGACCTGGTCGGCAATGGCCTGGCAGACATGACGCTGATCGGCCCCCGCAGCGTACGCTTGTATGCCAATCGACGTGAGACGGGGTTCGCCCCCGCCGTGGATGTCCCGCACCCGCACGACCCGGCCGAGGCGGATGAACTACCGCTGGCCAGTGATAGCAAAACTGAACTGACCGCGTTTGCCGATGTGCTGGGCAGTGGCAGCACGCAACTGGTGCGTATCCGCCACAATCAAGTCAAGTGCTGGCCGAGCTTGGGCCACGGGCGTTTCGGCAACGGTTTCGAACTGTGCGAGCTGCCATTCGACGCTGCGCAGTTCAACAGCACGCGGGTCCACCTGGCGGACCTCGATGGCTCAGGCGCGGCTGACTTGCTCTACCTCACACCCAATGCCATCAGGGTCTTTATGAACCACGCGGGCAGCGGCTATTCATCGACCTCAATCGATCTGCCCTGGCCCGCCGGCGTGCAATACGACGACTTGTGCCAGTTCAGCAGCGCTGACCTGCAAGGCAACGGGTGCTCCAGCCTGATTTTGACCGTGCCTCATATGACACCTCGGCACTGGCGGTATGATCTTGCCCACACCAAGCCTTACCTGATGTGCGCGACCTGCAACAACATGGGGGCCAGCAGTCTTGTGGTCTACCGCAGTAGCGCCCAGGAATGGCTTGACGAAAAACAGGAGCAACACAACAACGGTGTCACCAACCCGGTCTCGCACCTGCCACTGGTGGTACAGGTGATCAAACAGCTGATCCAACTGGACGAGATCACCGGAAACCGCCTGACCCAAGGGCTGGCTTACCGCGCGGGATACTACGATGGCGTCGAGCGGGAATTTCGCGGTTTTGGACTGCTGTTGCAGACCGATACGCAAGCTTCGGAGGCTGAGCGCGCGACGTCCGGCTTCAGCCCGCCCTTACTGAACAAGACCTGGTTCCATACCGGCCAGCAGATAGATCCGCCCAGGCAGGGTTACAGCACTCACGACCCGCTGGCGGTGCCCCTTAAGCCGACGGTGCTGCACGACTACCACTTCAACGACAAGGCCGCACAACCTATTGTCACGCCAGCCTCGGACATCACCAGGGAAATAGCCCGCAGCCTGAGCGGTCTGGTTTTGCGCGCTGAAACCTCTAACGCCGATGGCGCCCCGGCAACCGCCGTACCGTACACCGTCACAGAGCACCGCTATCTGGCACGCGTGCTGCGCCACAAAAACCAGCATCAACCGTATGCTGTGATCGAGCCGAAACGCCTTGAAACCCTCAGTTATCAATATGAACCGCAGATCCCTGATGATCCGATCTGCCAACACCAATTGAACCTTGAATGGGATGAGTACGGCCAGGTCACCCACGCTGTCACGCTGTATTACGCCCGGCGCAAGACCGCCGCGGATGCGCCACCGTTCAGCGATGAATACGCGCAACAGTGGTGGCGGGACGCCCATGACGACGCCCAGCAAACCTGGTATCTGACGCAAGAAAAGGCCCAGTTCATTCACCACCTTGGGGCGGCGCAGCCGAACGTTGAAGCCTGGTCCCTGGGCCTGCCGTATCTGCAGCGCAGCAACAGCCTGGTGCTGGAAAAATCGGCGCTCGATGCCGCCACTATCCATTATGAAAACCTGCTGGCCTGGACCCGGGAAGACGGCGAATGGGCGCGCCACGCCACACTCACCGGCATGTCCCGACGGTTCTACATGGACCCGCTCAGCGCTCAACCCCTGCCTGCGGGCAAGGCAACGTTTCAGGCCCTGCCGGCCTACAACGAAAGCGCCGAACTGAACGCCGATGCGCTAGAGGCCTATGAGCCACTCAGGGACGATGACGGCACCTTGCCCTTCAACATGAAGGCAACGCTCGAATCGCCGGAAGTCGGCTACCACATCATGGAGCCTTTCCTGCCCACGGCAGCCAACCCCAAGAGGATGAACAGCGACGATGCCAAGGACTACCTGTGGTCCGTGCATCAGGGGTTTGCGGTGTACGCAGGCCTGGCGGGGTTTTACAACCTGCGCAGCTACCGCGAAACCCGCAGCCATGGCGTTACTCGGCTCACCTATGACACGTATGAATGCCTGATTACCCAAGTGGAGTTGCCGGATGGCTGTACCACTCGCGTACGCGATGTTGACTACCGCACCGGTCTGCCAGGCACCCTGGAAGATGCCAATCGCAATCTGCAGCAAGCTTACTACAGTGCGTTCGGTGAGCCCTTTATCACCTCTTTCCACGGTACCGAGCGCGGTGAGCAGACCGGTTTTTATTCCCTGGAAGGTTACCTGCCACCACCAGACCGCAACCCGGGCATCGCCATTGAAAACAAGGCACTTGCCTTGGGCAACTTCGCCACGGCGGGCTTTTGGGACTTGCTCTGCTGGATGGGCCAGGTCAGCGCCACATCGCCCCCCGCCTGGCGCACATGGGCTATGGCGCAAGGGTTTATCTTACCCAGCGGGCACTTTTACGACCGTGCACGGCGCCACCTGGAGGGCCGGGACCCGTTGGATAGCAACGAGCAGATCCTCAAGGCACAACTTGACGCCGTACACCGCGAACCGGTGTACAGCGTCAGCCTCGTGGCCGACCAATTCCCCGACAAGCCACTGCAACCGGTCCAGATACGCGCCAGCATCACCTGCCTGGACGGTCTCGGCCGGGTTCTGCAAACCAAGCAGGAAGTCCCGCCGGGGTTGGCATGGCGGGTGGACGAAAACGGCGAGCTGCTGCTCAATCCCGACAACACGCCGCAAGAGGTGTACGCCCCCCGACGCTGGCGAATCAGCCAACCAGTCGAGTACAACAACAAGGGCCTGACCGTGCGCGAATACCGCCCCTACTTCGCCGATCAGTGGCGCTACATCAACGACCGCTCAATGCGCGCGCACGCCCTTCACGATCAGCAGTTCTACGATGCAATCGGCCGTCCGACCGTAACGCTGTTGGCCAAACAGATGCTGCAAGGCAACCCGCCACAGCTCGCGCCACTACGCCGGGAGATGTGGTATTGGCTGTGGACAACGGTGGCTTTCGACGAAAATGACTTGTTTGACGAGCCGCCCGTTAAAAAGCGGCACGCTTGGCAATCGAAGACATAACGCCGTGAACGCCACTCGCACCCCCGCCCTCAGCGCTGTTGATAGCCGCGGCTTTAACGTCAGGCAGGTGCAGTACTGCCGGTTGCCGGGTGCCACACACAGCCAGTTGCGCATACACCGCCAACACGTCGACGGCGCCGGGCAGGTACTCAGCGAGCACGACCCACGGCTTGGCACATCACCGAGCCAGACCAACGTGTACTGCCTGAGCGGCGCACGCCTGCTCAGCCGCAATGTCGACGCCGGTTGGCAGCTGCGCTTGCTCGGTGAAGCCAGGCAAGTGCTGCAAACCTGGGACCAAGGCGCCAGCCACTGGCAAACCGACTACGACTCACAGCTACGCCCCGTTGCGCGTCACGAGACCGCGCACCAGCAACCCCGGCGAACCCTGGAGCGCCTCATCTATGGCGACAGCTCTGCGCAGTCGGCGAGCCACAATCGATGCGGGCGGTTGATTCATCACTACGACCCCGGCGGTTTGCTGTCTACATCGGACTTTGCATTGGCCGGAGCGCCCTTGAGCCAGGCGCGCAGCTTTGCACTCAGCCTTACTCCTGTGGACTGGCCCGCCGACCTGATACGTGCACGTAACGCGCTGGAGCCGACGGCCTACGACACTGCCTGGCACTACAACGCGCTAAACGAAACGCTGCTGCAAACCGATGCAAAGGGTCATCGCCAGCTGTCTGCAATTGACGTCTCGGGGCAACTCAAAAGCTTGTCCCTGCAACTCAAGCATACTTCGGCTGCGCAACTGATCGTAGGTAACCTTCGCTACGGCGCGAACGGCAGACAACTGGGATACACCACCGGCAATGGCGTCGTCAGTCAGTTCGACTTCGACCCGGCAGACGGCCGCCTTGCGCGCATCCTGGCGATGAAGGATCAACTCGTGCGCCAGCACACGCAGTATCACTACGACCCCGTGGGCAACCTGACCTCGCTGACGGATAAGCTGCAAGCGACCCACTACGCAGCCAACCACCGGGCAGACAACACTCGGCACTTTACCTACGACAGCCTCAACCAACTTATCAGCGCCACCGGCGTTGAAGCCCCTGGAGCCACCACCCAACCACAACTCCCCGGTCTGATTACACCGATTGATCTCAGCCGGCGCAGTTCGTACACCCAGCACTACACCTACGACGACGGTGGCAACCTGACAAAGCTGGTGCACACCAGCCCCATCCCTGGCCAAGGCCATACGCGGGGCATGGCGGTTGATCCCTCAAGCAATCGCGTGCTGCGTTGGAGCCAGGGTGACGACGCCGTCCAGCCGATCCCGATGACCTACGACGCCAGCGGCAACCTGCAGGTGCTGCAACCCGGTGCGCAACCGTTGACCTGGAACCCGCGGGATCAGTTGGAGCGCGTGGTCATGCTGCGCCGTGAGGACGACGAGGATGATTTCGAGCACTTCAACTACGCAGCCGATGGCAACCGGATACGCAAATGGCAGAGCACCCGGGCAGCGTCTATCACCCACATACACAAGGCGCATGACCTGCCGGGGCTCACCCTCCACACCAAGGATGGCCGTGAAGACAGGCACGTTATCAGGCTGCAAGTCGGGTTATGCCAGGTGTACTGCCTTCACTGGCCTGACGGCTCGCCTGCCGGTATTGACCAAGACAGCCTGCGTTTTTGCCTGTCGGACCATCAACAATCCTGCCTGACAGAACTTGACAGTGACGGCCAATTACTCAGCCACGAAGACTATTACCCTTACGGCGGCACGGCCTGCCAGGCAGCGCGCTCGCAGATCCATGCCAACTACAAGACCCTGCGCTACAGCGGCAAGGAGCGTGACAACAGCGGCCTTTATTACTACGGCGCACGTTACTACGCGCCCTGGCTGCTGCGCTGGATCAGCGCGGACCCGGCCGGAACCGCAGACGGCCTCAATCTTTATTGCATGGTGCATAACAGCCCGGTCACCAAGGTGGACAGCCAAGGCCTGAATGCGGAAGTCGCGTACTTGATCGCCGGCGTCTCCGCAGTGGTGGCGGCAGTCGCTGCCGCCGCATCCTATTTCAGAGGGGCCGCGCCCACGCCTGAGCCCGCGCGTCTAACGCCAGGTATCGAGCTGCACCCGACCGAACAGGCGCGACTACAGGACTTCAACAAACAGCTGCCTGCCGGGCGGCCCTCGGAAGTGAGAAAACTCAACGACGGAGCCGTGTGGGCCTACGTACCGAAAAACCTCCAGCACGCGACTGACCTGTCCAACGCCAGTGACATCAACCTGCTGAAACAAATTGCCAAGGGCGTGTTTCCCTCGATCAAACTGCGCGACGCCCCACCGGTCGTAGCGCCGGTCAAAAAAACCGTCGAACCGGCGGCGTACTCACCCTTTGAAGTGGCGGCGACCACCAAGGTTTCCAGCAAAAAAACCAGCCGGATCGCCGCCATCGAAGAGGTCGTGCAACCCGTTGCGGCAGCCGCCACCCGACAAAGAGGCGCCACGATAGACACCGACGTTTTTTTCAACAGCCCCCACTTCCTGAATTGGAATACCGCTCAACAAGAAAAAATCCGAAGCGTCCTTGAGGAGTTCAGCCGCTCCATCTCGGCGGCCAACTACCATAAGTATGGCTACGATACCGAGCAGGATCAGAACATAACCTATCAATTAGGCACCCCACGCACATTGCGCGAAATCCATACCCTGGACGTAACCTCTTTCGAGGGCACCGCTGGAGGTCGTGGAGACTGGCGACTAGTGCTGTACCAGATCAAGGGCGTTTTCTACCCGCAACGCATGGACAAACACAGCGAAATTGTCGCCAGGGCAAGGAGATAGGCCATGGTAGACGGCGCCGACCGACATACCCCCACCCTGACGGCCAACGACGCCAGGGGCTTGGCCGTGCGGCAAGTCAACTATCTGCGCGCCCACGCCAGGCAATCGCCCACGGCCCATATCCAGCGCCAGGAATACAGCCCGGGGGGCTTGCTGGTCAGGCAGTGGGATGCCCGACCCGGCAAATCCGAGCCTGACCTGCAGCGCACCCACGGCCTCTCGGGAGTGCCGCTGTTCACCTGGCACGGTGACTCCGGTTGGCGCATGGAACTCTATGGCGAGGCCGGGCAGGTTCTGCGGCGATGGGACCAGCGAGGCAGCCGGCAAACGATCGAATACGACCGTCAACTGCGAACCGTCGCCCGCCATGAACAGAGCAGCACGCAACCTGCCAGCTTGACCATCGAGCGTTTGGTGTACGGCGACAACTCGGCACAGAACGCCCTGCATAACCGGTGCGGCCAATTGGTCAGGCATCTTGACCCGGCCGGCAGCCTGGATGTCCCTGACTTTGGTTTGGGCAGCGCCCCGTTACATGAGAAGCGCCGTTACCTCAAGACGCTGGACTTGCCGCACTGGCCAGACCTGCCGGAGGCCCAGGACGCGATGCTTGAACCCGCCTTTTTTGAAACCCAATGGGAGTACATCGCAACAGGCGATCAGAGCCGCCAGACCGACGCTCGCCAATATCAGCAACGTTTTACATTCGATATCGCCGGGCAACTGGAACGCCTTCAACTCGTGATCAGTGGCTCTGCGCCGCAAACCGTCCTGGAGCAATTCGATTACCACGCCGATGGGCAACTGCAAAAGCACAAGGCCGGCAACGGTGTCATCAGCAACTGGGCCTTTGACCCCGCCAGCGGGCGACTCATCGAACAAACGGCAGCGAAGGGCACAACGCGGTACCAACACCTGAGCTACAGCTATGATCCGGTGGGCAATGTGACCCAAATCACTGACGCGACCCGCACCACCGAATATTTTTCCGGCCAGCGCATTGAGCCCACGCGTACGTTTTCATACAACTCACGCTACCAACTGATCCGCGCCACCGGCTACGAATCAGCGGGGGCCAGTACCCGCCCCGACTTACCCGACTGGGCCCCGCTCGATAGCCTCGACAGGCTGCGCAACTATACCCAGAAATATGAATACGACCTCAGTGAAAACCTCACGAAGCTAGTGCATACCACCGGCATCACCGGTCAGGGCCATACCGTGGCAATGGCTATCGACGCCACCACCAACCGCTGCCTGAGCTGGAGCCAAGGCAACACGGCGCGCAATCGCACCCTGCACTACGACGCAGACGGCAATTTGCAAACGCTGCCGCCAGCCGGGAAAACCCTCGAATGGAACACCCGCAACCAGTTGCAAAGCGTCGTCCAGATCAGTCGCACAGGCTCAGCCGATGATCGCGAGCACTATGCCTACAGCGCACAGGGCAATCGCCTGCGCAAATGGCAAAGTACGCGCGCCAGCGCGGTGGCCCATATCCGTGAAGTTCGCTACTCGCCTGGCCTCGAAATAAAGCGTGTGGATGATCGTGAGAAATATCACGTGATCCACCTGCACGCCGGTCGTAGCCAGATTCGCTTTCTGCACTGGGTAGAGGACCTGCCCAAGGGCATCGAAAACGACCAGATGCGCTATTGCCTGGGCGACCAACAGGGCTCGACGGTACTGGAGCTGGACAGTGCAGCTGGCGTCATCAGCAATGAAGGCTACTACCCGTTCGGTGGCACAGCCTGGTGGGCGGCGACCTCAGAGGTACAAGCCAGCTACAAGACCATTCGCTACTCCAACAAGGAGCGTGACGCCAGCGGACTCTACTACTACGGCGCGCGCTATTACGCGCCGTGGATGATGCGCTGGGTCAGCCCCGATCCCGCGGGGACGGTGGACGGGCTGAACCTGTACGCCATGGTGAAAAACAACCCGATGAGCTATGTCGACCCCACCGGCCAGGCAAGAGGCCGCCTGGATTATCTGGACCTCGCGCCGGCGCCCTCCCCGCTGCCAGTCAGGCAGGCTGCGCTGTCATCTGACACCTCATTGGCGGCCCACTTCGACACATTCAATACAGAAACCGCGAATATGATGCAGCGTGCCGCCGCGTTTCGCGAAGCAACCCTGGGTACGTCCGGGCAGGAGAAGAAAAACATCATTGCCAGAGAAGGGCTGAAAAATGAAGACAACCCAGACTTACTCCCGCCAAAGGTAGCGCACGCCGGCTACACCAGTTTAAAACATGAACTCGCAGAAAACCTTTTCTTCAACGTGCAAGCCAAGCCCACGAAATTCCCGGGGCTTCGATTTGTTCAAGGCATGAGCGCCAACGAAACGGCAACACGCAAAACCATTCGCCAAACCATGCCAATACCCGGCTTCAATGGCGCAAAAGAGCTGCCCGTCACCCTTGAATCAATCATTGATCGTATCGAGGTCACCGACCTGGACGCGATGGTCACGGGTGTCAAAAAACTCTATGGCCAAACCAAGACCAAGATGCACCCGTTTACCGAACAGCAACTGAGGACCCACATCCAAGACAGCAACTTCCGTCTTCCCGCCCATGCGGGTGTGCCTGGAACCCATGCCGAAGTCCTTGCACAAAACAGCCTCTTGCACCGTTTGGACGCTCAGGGCTCAAGCATCAGCGCTGGGCTGCGCGATACAGCCATGTACACGGTAAGAGTAGAAGCGCCAAACCCTGAGTTCCCGTCATGCGACCACTGCAGCGGGATCGTCTCACCACTGATCTACATGCTGACTGACCGGACACAGGCCAATCGAATGGCGCAATTGCCCATTGCGCCATTACGCCGCAGACGTTCAATTTGACGTGATGCCGGATGCCGTCCACATGCTATGGTGCGATCCCCGTTACCACCTGTTTTCCATAGCATGATGCCGACATCCCGCACGCTGCGCCTGATGCTGTACACCTTGCTGATCGTCGCCGGAGCCATCGGTGCGGCGACACTCGCCACCCGCCACGCCGAACGCCAGGCGTTGGTAGACGACGCCGCCCGCGCCAATCAGCAACTTGCGCTGTACGCCAATTCCCTGCACACCCTGATCGAACGCTACCGCGCCCTGCCCGCCGTGCTGGCGCTGGACTCGGAAATGATCAATGCGTTGAAAGGCCCGCTGGATGCCACCACCCAGGACGTGCTCAACCGCAAGCTGGAGCGCATCAACGGCGCCGCGCAGTCGTCCACCCTGGAGCTGATGGACCGCACCGGCCTGGCCGTGGCCGCCAGCAACTGGAACCTGCCGAGCAGTTATGTCGGGCACAACTACGCGTTCCGTCCGTATTTCAGCCAGACCCTGAGCCAGGGCACCGGGCGCTTTTACGCCGTCGGGGTGACCACCGGGGTGCCGGGGTATTTCCTCTCCAGCGCGGTGGTGGATGAACGCGAGCAGTTCCTCGGTGCCATGGTGGTCAAGCTGGAGTTCCCCGAACTGGAGCGCGAATGGGCCCAGGGCAACGACCTGCTGCTGGTCAGCGACGCGCGTGGCATCGTGTTTATCGCCAATCAGCCGGGCTGGCGTTATCGCAACCTGCGGCCGCTGTCGGCCACCGACCTGGCCGAACTCAAGGCCACTCGCCAATACGACAAGAAACAACTGGAGCCCCTGGAGACCGAGGCGCTGCAGCGCTTTGACGACAACAGCCACCTGGTGCGCGTCAACGGCCCCGACGGCAAGGCCAACTACATCTGGGAATCCCTGCCGCTGAAAGCCGAAGGCTGGACCCTGCACTTGCTGCGCAAGCCGCAGTTTGCCTTTGAGGACCAACGCAACGCTGGCCTCGCCGCCGCCGGTTCGTGGCTGGCGCTGGTGTTCCTCGTGCTGTTTCTCACGCAGCGCTGGCGCCTGGCCCGTTTGCGCCAGCGCAGCCGCGAAGAGCTTGAGCAACTGGTGGAAGAGCGCACCCAGGCCCTGCGCACGGCCCAGGATGGCCTGGTGCAATCGGCCAAGCTGGCGGCATTGGGGCAGATGTCCGCCGCCCTCGCCCATGAGATCAACCAACCGCTGACCGCCCAGCGCATGCAGCTGGCCACCTTGCGCCTGCTGCTCGACCACGGCCGCGTGGACGACGCCTACAAGGCCCTCACCCCGCTGGACGAAATGCTCACGCGCATGGCCGCGCTCACCGGCCACCTCAAGACCTTTGCGCGCAAAAGCCCCAGCGGCCTGCGCGAACGCCTGGACCTGGCGCTGGTGGTCGATCAGTCCCTGCACCTGCTCGACGCGCGCCTGCGCGACGAGTCCATCGGCGTGGTGCTCGACCTGACCCGGCCGGCCTGGGTGCGCGGCGACGCGATCCGCCTGGAACAGGTGCTGATCAACCTGTTGCGCAATGCCCTCGATGCGATGGCCAACACCCCGCGCAAACGCCTGGAAATCCGCCTGCACGCCGACCAGCAACTGTGGCAACTGACCGTCAGCGACAGTGGCGGCGGGATTGCCGAAGAACACCTCAACAGCGTGTTCGACCCGTTCTTCACCACCAAGCCGGTGGGTGACGGTTTGGGCCTGGGGCTGGCCGTGTCCTACGCCATCGTGCACGAACTTGGCGGGCGCCTGATCGCCGGCAACCGTGGCGACGGCGCCGTCTTTACCCTGACCTTGCCCATTGCGCTGGAGACGCCCGACCTATGCTTAACGCAGTGATTGTGGTCGATGACGAAGCCAGCATCCGCACGGCCGTCGAGCAGTGGTTGAGCCTGTCGGGCTTTGAGGTGCAGCTGTTCAGTCGCGCCGAAGCATGCCTGGCGCAATTGCCCAGGGATTTTCCCGGGGTGATCCTCAGCGATGTGCGCATGCCCGGCCTCAGCGGCCTGGAGCTGCTCGCCGAAGTGCAGCGCCGCGACGCCGACTTGCCGGTGATCCTGCTCACCGGTCACGGCGATGTGCCGATGGCGGTGGAAGCCATGCGCGACGGCGCCTACGACTTCCTCGAAAAACCCTTCAGCCCCGACGCCCTGCTCAACAGCCTGCGCCGGGCGTTGGACAAGCGCGGGCTGATCCTGGAAAACCGCCGCCTGCATCAACAGGCCGATCATCGGTCGCAGTTGGACTCGACACTGCTCGGCGTGTCCCGGGGTTTGCAGAACCTGCGCCGGCAAGTGCTGGACCTGGCGAGCCTGCCGGTCAACGTGCTGATCCGCGGCGAGACCGGCAGCGGCAAGGAACTGGTCGCACGCTGCCTGCACGACTTCGGCCCACGGGCGAAAAAACCGTTTGTCGCGCTCAACTGCGCGGCGATCCCCGAGCAACTATTTGAAGCCGAGCTGTTCGGCCACGAAAGCGGCGCGTTCACCGGCGCCCAGGGCAAGCGCATCGGCAAGCTGGAATACGCCCACGGCGGCACGCTGTTCCTCGATGAAATCGAAAGCATGCCCCTGGCCCAGCAAGTCAAACTGCTGCGGGTGTTGCAGGAGCAGAAACTGGAACGCCTGGGCTCCAACCAGAGCATCCACGTGGACTTGCGCATCATTGCCGCGACCAAGCCCGATCTGCTGGATGAAGCCCGCGCCGGGCGTTTTCGCGAGGACCTGGCGTATCGCCTGAACGTCGCGCAACTGCGCCTGCCGCCGTTGCGTGAGCGGCGCGAAGATATTCCGTTGCTGTTCGAGCACTTCGCCCACAGCGCGGGCGAACGCCTGGGCCGTACGGCTGAGCCGCTGAGCGGCGCGCAACTGGGGCGCCTGCTCAGCCATGACTGGCCGGGGAATGTGCGCGAGCTGGCCAACGTCGCCGAACGGCAGGTGCTGGGGTTGGGCGAGCCGGAGCCGGAAGGGATCGAGGCGGGGCAATCGCTGGCGGCGCAGCAGGAAGCGTTTGAAGCGCATTGCTTGAAGGCGGCGTTGACGCGGCATAAAGGCGATATCAAGGCGGTGCTGGCAGAGTTGCAACTGCCGCGGCGGACGTTGAATGAGAAGATGCAGCGGCATGGGTTGGTCAGGGAGATGTTTCTCTAGCGACCTTCAGGCCTCATCGCGGGCAAGCCCGCTCCCACAGTTTGATCTGTGAACACATTCCCATGGGGGAGCTGGCTTGCCTGCGATGAGGTCAGCCGCCATAAGCGGATTTCCGCTCATCACCCCCAATTCATCAGCAACTTTCCGCTCAAAAAAATCCCCCAACCCTTCTAGACCGGGCCTTCATCCACCTGGCACAGCTCCTGCTACAGCCCCAGCCAGGCTGTGCCCAGGCACGCTCCATAAAAACAACTAGATGAAGGATCCTTCAATGGATAACTCCAACACCCTGCCTCTGGGGTCGGCGGCCGCGCCGGCGAAAGAGCGCACCACCTCCAGCCGTATCAAGTCGATCTTCAGTGGCTCCGTCGGCAACATGGTCGAGTGGTATGACTGGTACGTCTACGCCGCCTTCTCGCTGTACTTCGCCAAAGCCTTTTTTCCCGCCGGCTCCTCTACCGCACAACTGATGAACACCGCCGCGATCTTTGCCGTGGGCTTTATCATGCGGCCGATCGGTGGCTGGTTGATGGGCATGTATGCCGACTACAAAGGTCGCAAGGCGGCGCTGATGGCCTCGGTGCTGCTGATGTGTTTCGGCTCGCTGCTGATCGCCCTGACCCCCGGTTATGACACCATCGGCATCGGCGCGCCGATCCTGCTGGTCCTCGCCCGTTTGCTGCAAGGCCTGTCGGTCGGCGGCGAGTACGGCACTTCCGCCACCTACCTGAGTGAAATGGCGACCAAGGAACGTCGTGGCTTCTTCTCCAGCTTCCAGTACGTGACCCTGATTTCCGGCCAGCTCATCGCCCTCGCGGTGTTGATCGTCTTGCAACAGACCCTGACCACCGAGCAGCTGTACGCCTGGGGCTGGCGTATCCCGTTCGCCATCGGCGCCCTGTGTGCAGTGGTTGCGCTGTACCTGCGTCGTGGCATGGAAGAAACCGAGTCGTTCACCAAGAAGGAAAAAGCCAAGGAAAGCGCAATGCGCACCTTGCTGCGCCACCCCAAGGAAGTATTGACCGTGGTCGGCCTGACCATGGGCGGCACCCTGGCGTTCTACACCTACACCACCTACATGCAGAAATACCTGGTGAACACCGTCGGCATGAGCATTTCCGACTCCACTACCATCTCGGCGGCGACGCTGTTCCTGTTCATGTGCATCCAACCCCTGGTCGGCGGGCTGTCGGACAAGGTGGGTCGCCGGCCGATCCTGATCGCGTTCGGTATCCTCGGCACCCTGTGTACCGTACCGATCCTCACCACCCTGCACACCATCCAGACCTGGTGGGGCGCGTTCTTCCTGATCATGGCTGCGCTGATCATCGTCAGCGGCTATACCTCGATCAACGCCGTGGTGAAAGCCGAACTGTTCCCCACCGAAATCCGCGCGCTGGGCGTAGGCCTGCCGTATGCGCTGACCGTGTCGATCTTCGGCGGTACGGCTGAATACATCGCGCTGTGGTTCAAGAGCATTGGCATGGAGACCGGTTATTACTGGTACGTGACCGCGTGTATCGCGGTGTCGCTGGTGGTCTATGTGACCATGAAAGACACCCGAAAGCATTCGCGGATTACCACCGACTAACAGCTGAATGCAGTTCTAAATGTGGGAGCGGGCTTGCCCGCGATAGCGGTGGGCCAGTCAGCATTGACTGATGCTGACACACCGCTATCGCGGGCAAGCCCGCTCCCACAGTTTTGAATCAGGACAGCTCAGCCATCGCCTTGCGTCCATACCGCCGCTGCATATACGACGCCCCCGCAATCATCACCACCAACACCGCCGCCAGCACCGCTGACGAGCCAATCGTGCCGAAATCCAGCCCGCCCTTTTCATGGGGTTTGGTGAGGAAGTCCCCCAGTGTTGCGCCAAACGGCCGGGTCAGCACAAACGCGACCCAGAACAACAACACCGACGAGATCTGCGTGAAGTACTTGAGCGCGACGACCACGGCAATGGTCGAGCCGATCAACAACGCGCCGCCGGCAAAACCCAGCCCCGAATCGTCCGCCAGGAAGTCGCCCAGCGCGGTGCCCAGGGTGTTGGAAAACAGAATCGCCATCCAGTAGAACAACTCCCCGCGAAAGGTCTGCACCTTGTTCACGTTCAGCGAATCACCGCTGAGGTGCCACATGGCGAAGATGATCATCAGGATCACAATCAGGATCATCGACCCCGTGGCGTAACCCAGGCCCAGGGTGCGGTCCATAAAGTCCGACAGGGTGGTGCCGGCCGTGCTGGTGGACAGGATCACGATCCAGTACAGCACCGGGTTGTAGGTTTTCGACCAGAGTTGCGTCAGCAGGGTGACGAGAAACACGCTGATCAGGATCATCGAGCTGAGGGCATAGCCGACATTCAGGGTCATCGACAGCAAATCCCCGGCGGTTTCGCCCAGGGTGGTTGCGCAGATTTTCATGACCCAGAACGCCAGGGTGATCTGAGGAAGTTTATTCATGGGGTGGAAGGCTCCGAGGCGCAGTCATTCAATTGCGCGCAGACTGAACGGGGAGCTGTGAAAAATAGGTGGGCGCGGTATGAAAATTCCATATCGCCGATGGAAATTCTCCGCCACGCCTTGCAGTATGGGCGCCTCATGACACCCGATCGCAGGAACCCCGGCCATGCCCGACGATATTCACTTCTACGAACCCGCCAACGGCCACGGCCTGCCCCATGACCCGTTCAATGCCATCGTCGGCCCGCGGCCCATCGGTTGGATTTCTTCCCACGACCGTGACGGCCGCCTGAACCTGGCGCCCTACAGCTTTTTCAATGCGTTCAACTACATTCCGCCGATCATTGGCTTTTCCAGTGTCGGGCGCAAAGACAGCCTGAATAACATCGAACAGACCGGTGAGTTTGTGTGGAACCTGGCGACCCGCCCGCTGGCCGAGCAGATGAACCAGAGTTGCGCGGCGGTATCGCCTGAGGTGAACGAATTCGAACTGGCCGGGTTGACGCCAGTGGCGTCGAAGGTCATCCAGGTGCCACGGGTCGGCGAGAGCCCGGTGTCGTTTGAATGCAAGGTGACGCAGATTATCCAGCTGCAACGGGCCGACAAGGAGTTGGTGCCGAGTTGGCTGGTGCTGGGCGAGGTGGTGGCGGTGCATATTGCCAAGTGGTTGCTCAAGGATGGCGTCTATGACACTGCCGCCGCCGAGCCGATCTTGCGCGGTGGTGGCCCAGCGGATTACTTCCAGTTGGGCCCGGAAGCGCTGTTCAAGATGTACCGCCCAGGCGCCACAAAACCCTGACTGAAATACAGTAAAAAATGTGGGAGCGGGCTTGCCCGCGATAGCGGAGGGTCAGTTATCACAGCTGTGACTGACAGATCGCTATCGCGGGCAAGCCCGCTCCCACAGTTTGGATCAGTGGTGTTGGTTAGGCTGTGGCAGGAGCCCAGGAAAGCTGGCCTTCTTCGTCAACGTCAACCAACCGCTCCAGCTGCAACGCAGCCGCATCATCGGCATCGGACGCCGTCTTGAACTTCTGTCCATCAAGGATCTTGTGAAAACGCGGCGCGCCCATGCCATCCAGTGCCTTCACGGCGACGGCGGCGCTGTAGCCACCCTCTCCCGGCACTACGGCGGAAACGGCTTCGTGGTGGGCAAATTCTTTACGTGCCATGTTGCAGGTCCTGGCCAATGGGAAGTCGGCCATTCTAACCCGCCAGTTGCAGGTACTCACCATAGGCATGGGCGGCGGATGCATCGGTGAAGGTCTGGAAATCCATGCTGCGGATGACCATGTCGTTCAACAGCTCGGTGAAGATCATCAAGGCCGGCGAGTTGAAGTAGCCGCTCATCGCCTGCTCGCTGCTCCAGAAACCCGAGACCAGCCACACATCGGCGTCTACCTGGGACTGCTGCAACGAGAATTGCAGGCAACCCTGAGCCTGGCGGCCCGGTTCGATCAAACTGCTCAAGCGTGCACCGAGTTCGGTGCTGCACCCGCTGCGGGCGCGGATAAAGGCCATATGGCTCGCGGGAATGGGGGTGGACATGTTCGACTCTCCCGTTGAGAAGTGATGCTCGGCAAACACTGTGGGGGCGTGTTGCCACAGGATCAAAGATAACGGCGCGGGGCCGGGCGCGGTTAGTCGATTCCTGCCGGCTTATTGCACAATCCTGCGAGAAGCGCAGACAGGCGACCTGACCCGCTGGTTTTATGGCCGGCACAGACTCAGTGTTTCAGGCAGATGACAGGCCGCGCGCTTGCCTGATTCACGACTTATCGCAGGATCAGGCAAGGATTGTGCAGGATCGACGTAACACTTTTGCGCAACCCGCCGCTAAGCTGAGCCCATCAAAAAAGCGTGTAGAGGCCCCCTCATGTCGTCGCCTGAACATCAGCCCGTTCCCCTCGATGCCGAGATGGAAAAACAGCGCGCCGAACTGGCCAGCATCGTGCATCGGCACACCTGGGAAGACGGTTCCTACGGTACCGCGATTACCTCGCTGTACCTGAACCGCCACAATACGCCGCGCGATTTCATGCCGGTGCTGGTGGAGCCGGCCCTGTGCATCCTCGCCAGTGGCAGCAAGGAAGTACGCCTGGCCGATGAGATCTTCGCCTACGACCCGCTCAACTACCTGGTGTTCTCGGTCGCCATGCCCGTGGCCGGGCGGATTATCGACGCCACACCTGAAGACCCCAACCTGTCGGTGCGCATCAACATCGACCCCGCGCAACTCACCGCGCTGATCGCCGAGGCCGGGCCGATGGGTGTGCCGTCGCGGCCGACATCCCGTGGCATGTACGTGGATCGCATCGACCACCAACTGCTGGACGCGGTGCTGCGCCTGACGCGCCTGCTGGATACGCCCAAAGACATCGCCATGCTCGCGCCGTTGATCAACCGGGAGATCCTCTATCGGTTGTTGCGTGGGCCGCAGGGTTATCGGCTGTATGAAATTGCCGTGGCCAACAGTCAGAGCCATCGGGTCAGCCAGGCGATCACCTGGTTGAATGGCAACTATGAACAACCGCTGCGCATTGACGACCTGGCCAAGGAAGTGAACCTCAGCGTCTCGACCTTGCACCACCGGTTCAAGGCGATTACGGCGATGAGCCCGCTGCAGTATCAGAAGCAGTTGCGCTTGCAGGAAGCGCGGCGACTGATGATTGCCGAAGGGCTGGAAGCGTCGGCGGCGGGGTATCGGGTGGGGTATGAAAGCCCGTCGCAGTTCAGCCGGGAATACAGCCGGTTGTTTGGTGCGCCGCCCCTCAGGGATTTGGCCAGGTTGCGCCAAAGCATCTGAGCCAAATGCAGATCGAACGGTGGGAACTGGCTTGTGTGGGAGCTGGCTTGCCTGCGATAGCATCACCCTGGTCTGTCTGACACACCGAGGTACCTGCATCGCGGGCAAGCCCGGCTCCCACACAAGCCAGCTCCCACAGTGGTTCGGCGTGTATTCAGTCCAATCCGCGGGGTAGTTGCAAGGTCACACGCAAGCCACCCTCACGCAAATTCTGCAAACTCACTTCCCCCCCATGACTGTGGGCAATATTGCGCGCAATCCCCAACCCCAACCCATACCCCTGCTGCTGCCCGGCCAGGCGGAAGTGCGGTTCGAACACCTGCTCCAAGCGCTGCTCCGGCACGCCCGGGCCTTCGTCATCCACATGCAGGATGAACTGCGCGCCATCGTCCTCGATGTGCAAATGGGCGTTCTGCCCGTACTTCAAGGCGTTGTCGATCAGGTTACCGATGCAGCGCTTGAGCGCCAGCGGCTTGCCCGGATACGTGGTCAGCGCGCGGCCGTGCTGGGTCACGCGGCCATTGCCGTTAGGCGCCAGGTAGGGTTCCACCAGGCAATCGAGGACGTGGTTGAGGTCCACGGGCTCGATGTTTTCGTGGATGTCGGTGTCTTTCACGCATTGCAGCGCGCCTTTGACCAGCAACTCCAATTCATCCAGGTCGCGGCCGAACTTGGCTTGCAGGTTGTCGTCTTCGAGCAATTCCACACGCAGGCGCAGGCGGGTGATCGGGGTACGCAGGTCGTGGGAAATCGCGCTGAACAATTGGCTGCGCTCGGTCAGGTAGCGGCTGATGCGTTCCCGCATGGCGTTGAAGGCGCGCCCCACTTCCTCCACTTCGCTGCCGCCGCCTTCGGCCACCGGCTCGACGTCGGCGCCCAGGGACATGTCCCGTGCGGCCCGCGCCAGGCGCTTGAGCGGGCGGCTTTGCCAGTGCACCAACAAACCGATGAACAGCAGCAGAAAGCCGCTGGTGAGCACGATAAACCACACTTGCTGGGACGGCAGGCCCTGTTCTTCAAGGCTGGTGTACGGCTCGGGCAATAGCGAGGCGATGTACAGCCATTCGCCGGGCGCGAGCTGGATCTGCGTGACCAGCACCGGCGGGTTCACCGGTTCCAGGGTCAGTGCGTAATGCGCCCAGGAGCGTGGCAGCTCATCGAGCTTGAGGCCGGCATTGAAGATGCGCAGGTCTTCGGCGCTGACAAATTCCACCGAGATATGCACGTCGGCGCCGAGGGTCTGGCGCAGCACTTCGTCGACCGCCACCAGCACCGCCTGCTTGCGCGGGGTTTCCGGCAACACTTGCATGTCCAGCGGACGGTCGTTGAGGGTCACCACAAACCGCGTGCCGCCCATGCTGCGCAATTGGTCGAGGACCAACGGGCGATAGGCCACGGGCAACGAGCGGAAATAACTCACGCTGGCAGTCATCGAATGCGCCAGGCTGCGGGCGCTGGTGACCAGGCCTTCGAGCTGGGTGGCGCGCAATTGCGAGACCCAGATCACGCTCGACAGCGCCTGGGCGAACAGCACCACCAGCAAGGTCAGCAGCAACATGCGCCCCAGCAAGGAGCGCGGCACCGGGAGGCGCCGGCGGCGCTCGGTCACAGGTTCAGTGGGCATTGCCGGCAACCACGCTGGCTGCCAGTTGATAACCGCTGCCGCGTACGGTGCGGATCAGCCGTGGCGGTTTTTCGGTATCGCGCAGGCGTTGGCGCAGGCGGCTGACGGCCATGTCGACGATCCGGTCCAGCGGCATCAGGTCACGGCCACGGGTGGCGTTGCCGATGGTGTCGCGGTCGAGGATCTGTTGCGGGTGGTCGAGAAACAACTTGAGCAGGGCAAAGTCGGCGCCGGAGAGGATCACTTCTTCGCCGTCGAGGTGGAACAGACGGTGGCTGATCATATCCAGGCGCCATTCATCGAACACCAGCACGTCGCTGCTGCCCCGTTGCTCCTGGCCGAACTGCGCACGGCGCAACAGCGCCTTGATCCGCGCTTGCAGCTCGCGGGGGCTGAAGGGTTTGCCGATGTAATCGTCGGCGCCCAGTTCCAGGCCGATCACGCGGTCGGTTTCGTCGGAGCTGGCGGTGAGCATGATGATCGGCACCTGCGCCTGGCGCGGGTGCTGGCGGATCCAGCGGCAGAGGCTGAAGCCGTCTTCGTCGGGCAACATCACATCGAGGATGACCAGGTCGCACGGCGCCTCGTTCATCGCCTGGCGGAACCCCGCGCCGTCCGGCACGCCACGCACCTGGAAGCCGGCACGACTGAGGTAGGTTTGCAGCAATTCGCGGATTTCCTGGTCGTCGTCGACGAGGAGAATGGATTTACTGATTACGCTCACGGGGGCCTCCTTGTTGTTATGGGGTGTTCTCTCGGGCCTCATCGCAGGCAAGCCAGCTCCCACATGTTGACCGTGTGAACCCGATCAAGTGTGGGAGCTGGCTTGCCTGCGACAGGGCCATCACTGCCTACGCAAAAGCCTGCTCCAGTGCCACACCCGCCCCAGTCAACCCGGAGTAAGGCGCCGTCACCAACCACACTGGAATACCTTTGAAATAGTCACTCATGCAGCCCTTGTCACAAAAGCTCTTGGCGAAACCACTGTTGATAAAGAAGTCGGCAAACCTCGGTATCACCCCGCCCACGATATACACACCGCCGCGCCCGCCGGTGGTCAGCACGTTGTTGCCGGCCACGCGGCCCAGCCAGATGCTGAACTGGTCCAACACTTCCATCGCCACCGGGTCGCCGGCCAGGCCTGCGGCCGTGATGGCCTCGGGCGTGTCCAGTACCGGCGCATGCCCGTCCACCGCGCAAATCGCCCGGTACAGACGCGGCAAGCCGCCGCCACTCAAGGCGGTTTCGGCGCTGACGTGACCGATTTCCGTGTAGATGTGCTGCCACAGCTGGGTTTCCCGCGGGCTGCTCAGAGGCAAGTCGACATGGCCGCCCTCCCCCGGCAGCGCCGCAAAGCGACCGCCACCCAAGTCCAGCAGGGTGCCGACGCCCAGGCCGGTGCCCGGGCCGATCACCACGGCCGGGCGCAACGGTTCCGGCGTGCCTGCGCAGACCACACGGAATTCGTCGGGCTTGAGACGGGTCATGCCCAGGGCCATGGCCGAGAAGTCATTGACCAGCAGCAGTTCATCCACCTGCAACGTCTTGCAAAACGCGGTCTTGCTCAGGCGCCAGTGATTGTTGGTGAACTTGAATTCATCGCCACTCACCGGCCCCGCCACCGACAGGCACACCGCGCCGATGTCGCCGATGTGCAGGCCTTCTTCCTTGAGGTAAACCTTGATCGCGTCCTCAGGGCTGGCGTGATCCGCCGTGGCGTGCACGCGGATCGAATGCAGTTCCTGGTCCCGCCACAACGCAAACCGCGCGTTGGTTCCACCGATATCACCGACCAGCGCAAGCTTCACTTAAGCGTCTCCAGGGCAGAGGTAAAGGCGCTGGCGCCCTGCTCTGCGGAGCTTGCGGCCAAGCGCATAAATGCAAACAGCTCGCGACCGGCCCCCACGTTATTGCCCAACAGGCCCGTGGCAGGCGCGCGCGCTGCAAATTCTTCGGCGTCCACCTTAAGCTCCAAGGTGCCTTTCACGCCATCGACGCGAATGATATCGCCATCACGCACCCGCGCCAGTGGCCCACCGCTCTGGGCTTCGGGGTTGACGTGGATCGCGGCGGGGATCTTACCCGAGGCGCCGGACATGCGCCCGTCTGTGACCAACGCGACTTTGAAACCACGGTCCTGCAACACACCGAGGAACGGGGTCATCTTGTGCAGCTCGGGCATGCCATTGGAGCGCGGGCCCTGGAAGCGCATCACAGCAACGAAGTCTTTTTCCAGCTGGCCGGCCTTGAAGGCGTCCGCCAAATCCTGCTGATCCTGGAACACCACCGCCGGTGCTTCGACGATTTGATGCTCAAGGGCCACGGCCGAGACCTTCATCACGCCACGCCCGAGGTTGCCTTCCATCACCCGCAGGCCGCCTTCCGGGGAGAACGCACGGGCCACCGGACGCAGGATGGTTTCGTCGAGGCTTTCGATAGGCCCGTCGCGCCAGATCAGCTCGCCGTCCACCAGGAACGGTTCCTGGGTGTAGCGGCTCAGGCCCTTGCCCGCGACGGTGTTGACGTCTTCGTGCAACAGGCCGGCTTCGAGCAGTTCGCGGATCAGGAACGACATGCCGCCCGCCGCCTGGAAGTGGTTGATATCAGCCTTGCCGTTTGGATAGACATGGGACAGGGTCGGCACCACCTCGGAGAGGTCGGCCATGTCATCCCAGGTGAGGATGATGCCCGCCGACATGGCGATGGCCGGCATGTGCAGCGTGTGGTTGGTGGAGCCGCCCGTGGCGTTGAGGGCAATGATGGAGTTGACGATGGATTTCTCGTCGACGATCTCGCCGATCGGCGTGAAGTTGCCGCTGGCCTTGGTCAGGCGCGTGACCTGGTGCGCGGCTTCGCGGGTCAGCGCGTCACGCAGCGGCGTGTACGGGTTGACGAATGACGCGCCGGGCAAGTGCAGGCCCATCACTTCCATCAGCAACTGGTTGGTGTTGGCGGTGCCGTAGAAGGTGCAGGTGCCGGGGCTGTGGTAGGACTTCATCTCCGACTCCAGCAGCTCTTCGCGAGTCGCCTTGCCTTCGGCGTAGCGCTGGCGCACGTCGGCTTTCTGCTTGTTGGAAATGCCGGAAGGCATTGGCCCGCCGGGCACGAAGATCATCGGCAGATGGCCGTAGCGCAGCGCGCCCATCATCAGGCCGGGGACGATCTTGTCGCAGATGCCCAGCATCAGTGCGGCGTCGAACATGTTGTGGGACAGCGCTACCGCCGTGGACATGGCGATCACTTCACGGCTGAGCAGACTCAGCTCCATGCCGGGCTCGCCTTGGGTCACGCCGTCGCACATGGCGGGGGTGCCGCCGGCGAACTGGCCGACCGAGCCGACTTCGCGCAGGGCTTTCTTGATCTGTTCGGGGAAATGTTCGTACGGCTGGTGCGCCGAGAGCATGTCGTTATATGACGAAACAATTGCCACGTTGGCGGCATTCATCATGCGCAGGCTGTTTTTATCTTCAGTACCGCAACCGGCCACGCCGTGGGCGAAGTTGGCGCATTGCAGCTTGCCGCGCATCGGACCGTCGCTGGCTGCGCCGCGAATGAGCGCAAGGTATGCCTCGCGGGTGGCGCGGCTGCGGGCGATAAGCCGTTCGGTGACCTCAAGAACGCGGGGATGCATGTGTAGAACTCCAGGCTAACGGATGTGGCGACCTGAGTGTCTATGCTGATCAAACGCCCGCTACGCATGGGATGGCAGGGTGTCGTTTAAATCATCGGACCAGTTGATTCAGGTCACTCGTTGTAGATTGAACAAAATATTGCCACTAAAAAGGCTTGTTTTCTATTTTTATGCGAATAATCTTGTAATTCTTACAACAAATCGACGACAGGCACTCTCCAATGACTCTTCGTATCGCAATCAATGGTTTTGGCCGTATCGGCCGCAATGTCCTGCGCGCACTGTATACCCAAGGCTACCGCCAGGATTTGCAGATCGTCGCCATCAACGATCTGGGCGACAGTTCGATCAACGCCCACCTGCTCAAATACGACACCGTACATGGCACTTTCGAAGCAGAGGTCGCCCACGATCAGGAAAGCCTGACCGTCAATGGTGACCGGATTGCCGTCAGTGCCATTCGCAACCCGGCCGAGCTGCCGTGGGCTGCCCACAAGATCGACGTGGTGTTCGAATGCACCGGCCTGTTCACTGACCGTGACAAGGCGGCCGCCCATATTACCGCTGGTGCGCGCAAGGTGATCATTTCTGCACCGGCCAAGGGCGCGGACGCCACCGTGGTGTACGGCGTGAACCATGACATTCTGCGCCAATCCCACCAGATCATCTCCAACGCCTCGTGCACCACCAACTGCCTGGCGCCGGTGGCCCAGGTGCTGCACCGCGAACTGGGCATCGAAAGCGGCCTGATGACCACCATCCACGCCTACACCAACGACCAGAACCTCACCGACGTCTACCACACCGACCCGTACCGCGCGCGCTCGGCCACCCAGAACATGATCCCAAGCAAGACCGGCGCCGCCGAAGCAGTCGGCCTGGTGCTGCCGGAACTGGCGGGCAAGCTGACCGGCATGGCCGTGCGCGTGCCGGTGATCAACGTGTCGCTGGTGGACCTCACCGTCCAGTTGAAGAAAGAAGCCAGCGCCGAACAGGTCAACGCGCTGCTGAAGGAAGCCAGCCAGCACTCGAAAATCCTCGGCTACAACACCCTGCCGCTGGTCTCGAGTGACTTCAACCACAACCCGTTGTCGTCGATTTTCGATGCCAATCACACCAAGGTCAGCGGCAAATTGCTGAAGGTGCTCGCCTGGTATGACAACGAATGGGGCTTCTCCAACCGCATGCTGGATAACTGCCTGGCGCTGTGCAACGCCGAATAATCCCCAGTAGGGCCGGGCTTTTTGTGGGAGCGGGCTTGCCCGCGATAGTGGTGGATCAGACAGCACATCTGGCTCTGATAGGCCGCATTCGCGGGCAAGCCCGCTCCCACAGGGTTTTTGTGCAACCTGCTGGCTTTGGTGTCGGCCCACAAAAAGTGCCGCTTGCCATTTGCGCTGATGATAAGCATTATCATTCACTGCAAATCGGTCTGGTATCACTGTGAGCCAATCTCGCTTCAACCACGTCTTTCTCACCCAACGGGTGATTCTGCTGCGCACCTTGCAGCGCATGGTGAATAACCACAGCACCGCAGAGGACCTGTTGCAGGAAACCTACCTGCGCGTCACCCGGGCCCTCAGTGAGCGGCCTATCGATCACCTCGAACCTTTCGTCTACCAAACGGCGCGCAATCTGGCGCTGGACCACCTGCGCTCCCGCAGGATCCAGGCCCGCACGTTGCAGGAAGATGTCCCGCTGGACATCCTGCAAAGCGTCGCCGCCCCCATCAGCACGCCCGAAGATGCCACCCAGGCCGAGCAATTGCTTGAGCACCTGAGCGTCAGCCTGGGCCAGTTTAGCGCCCGCCAGCAGCAGATTTTCATCCTCAGCCGCCTGCACGGTTGCAGCTACCAGGAGATTGCCGATCAGTTGGAAGTGTCTTTGAGCACCGTGCAAAAGGAACTCAAATTGATCATGGCCATCTGCGTAGGTGTGGCCGAAAGGCTGGATCGGCCTTAAGCTGCATCCGATTCAGCGGTAGGAAAGATCAATAAAACGTGGCGAAGACCCGAGGAACACCGTGACGGACCCGAATAAACGACACCCCCATGAGCTGGCTCATGAGGTGTTGCAAGACACGGCTATGGACCAGGCCCTCGATTGGCTGATCGCCTTGCAATGCCCGTTGCCCGGGCAGCAGGCCGAATTCGAAGCCTGGCTGGCCAGCGACCCGGCCCACGTCCAGGCATTCGCCAAGGCCCAGGCGGCCTGGGGTGGCGCGCCGGTGCACAGCGCCGCCGTGGCCCTCGCCGCGCCGCGCAAGCCGAGCGCCTGGCGCCGGATCAAACCGCACTGGAAACCCTTGGCCACCGCCGCCGTGCTGCTGATCGGCCTGTTCAGCTTCAGCAACCTGCCGGTGCGCCTGCAAGCCGACCATCTCACCGTGGTCGGCGAACGCCAGCGCGTGCAATTGGACGACGGCGCCAAGGTGCTGCTGAACACCAACTCGGCGTTCTCCAGCCGCATCAAGGACCAGCAGCGCATCGCCCGCCTGTACCAGGGCGAAGCCTTTTTTGAAGTCGCTCCCAACCACGGCCTGCCCCTGGAGATCGACGCCGGCCCGGTGCGCGCCAGCGTGCGCGATACCGCCTTCGCCGTGCGCTACCTCAATGGCGAGGCGCAGGTGCAGGTGCAACGTGGCGACGTCGACCTGAGCAACACCTTCGACGACGCCCGCGTGCGCTTGAGCGCCGGGCAAAGTATCCGCATCGGCCCCAAGGGCTTCGGCCCGCCCGCCAAGCTGGACGCCAACAAGGACCTGGCCTGGGTCCAGGGCCGGCTGATCTTTGAAAACTGCCCGATGAGCGAAGTGCTCGCCGAGCTGCGCCGCTACTACCCCGGCTGGATCGTCAACAACAACGAGCAACTGGCCAGCGTCGCCGTCACCGGCAACTACCGCCTCGACCAGCCCCTGGACGTGGTGCGCTCACTGGCCCACATCACCTCGGCCAAGCTGTCGGAATACCCGGCGTTGGTGATCTTGAACTAAATGAGAATTATTTTTACTCGATAACCTCTGGCGGTACGTCTCGTCTTAGCCAATGCAACTGATTCCTATTTGTTTCAGTTCGCGACTATAAGATTCGTACCCCGGAGCGCTCTCGATGTCCTCTCGTTTCAACCGCCGGTCTTCCTTGCCCGTGCTGTCCGTGCTGACCGCCGCCATCCTGCTGGCTGGCGCGCCGGCGATGGCCGCCACCGCTGCCGAACCTGCCCCGCGCAGCCACGGCAACTACACCTTCAGCATCGAGCAACAGCCGTTGGTGTCGGCGCTGAACGCCTTCACCAATGTCACTGGCTGGCAAGTCGGCCTGCCGGCAGAGCTGGGCCAGGGTGTGTCGTCCCCTGGCGTACGTGGCCCGCTGTCAGCGGAAAAAGCCCTGGACCAGTTGTTGGTGGGGACCAACCTGAGCTACCGCAAACTGGGCAACAACAACATCGTCCTGGAAAAGCGCGCCGCCGGTGGCACCCTCAACCTGCAACAAGTGACCATCAGCGCCACCCGCCATGAGCAGGACGTGACCAGCGTACCGAGCACCGTCAGCGTGCATGACCGCCAGGAGCTGGACCGCCTCAACGTCGGCAACAGCCGCGACCTGGTGCGCTACGAGCCCGGTGTCTCCGTGGGCGGCGCCGGCACCCGTTCGGGCAATGCCGGTTTCAATATCCGCGGCATCGACGGCGACCGCATCCTCACCCAGGTCGATGGCGTCGAAGTGCCCGATCACTTCTCCAACGGCCCGTACGCGCAGACCCGCCGCAACTATGTCGACCCGGAGATCGTCAAGCGCGTCGAGATCCTGCGCGGTCCGGCCTCGGCCCTGTACGGCAGCAGCGCCATCGGCGGCGCGGTGAGCTACTTCACCCTCGACCCCGACGACATCATCAAGCCCGGCCAGGACGTCGGCGCCCGCCTGAAGACCGGCTACAGCTCCGCCGACGAGAGCTGGCTGACCTCCGGCACCGTCGCCGGCCGCGTGCAGGACTTCGACGGCTTGCTGCACCTGAGCCAGCGCAACGGCCACGAGACCGAATCCTACGACGGCAACAACGTCACCGGCTTGAACCGCACCGCCGCCAACCCGGAAGACGCGCGCACCACCAACGTGCTGGCCAAGCTCGGCTGGAACTACGGCGATGACAACCGCCTGGGCTTCACCTACGAGAAGTACAAGGACGACCGCGACACCAACCAGAAAAGCGCCGTGGGCGGCCCGTACAACACCGGTTTCAACAGCAACCTGTACCGCGCTCGCACCGGCAACGACACCATCAGCCGCGAACGCTTCGGCCTGGAAAACAGCGTTGCCGTCGACACGCTGTTTGCCGACCGCATCAAGACCAGCCTCAACTACCAGATCGCCAAGACCGACCAGACCACGGACGAACACTACGTGTCGGGCGCGCGCAATTTGCTGCGCCAGCGGCAGACGCTCTACGAGGAAAAACAATGGGTGTTTGACGCCCAGCTGGACAAGGCGTTTGCCATTGGCGACACCGACCACGTGGTGACCTACGGCACCACAATCAAGCAGGCGAAAGTCACCGGTTCACGCACCGGCAGCGCCACCTGCCTGACCGTCAGCACCTACTGCGCAACCGTCGGCGGCCCGAGCACCTTCCCGTCGGACAAGGTCGTCCCGGCCAGCGACTTCCCGGACCCGACCATCAACACCTACGCGCTGTTCGCCCAGGACCAGATCACCTGGGACAAATGGACCTTCCTGCCCAGCGTGCGGTATGACTACACCCAGCTCAAGCCCAAGCTGACCGAGGATTTCCTCAACGCCACCGACCCGAATCGCATCTACGCCCACGACGACAGCGACAAGACCTGGCACCGCGTGTCACCGAAATTCGGCCTGACCTACGCCCTGACCGACAACTACACCTGGTTCGGCCAATACGCCGAAGGCTTCCGCACGCCGTCGGCCAAGGCCCTGTACGGCCGTTTCGAAAATATCCAGCAAGGCTACGTGGTCGAACCCAACTCGGACCTCAAGCCAGAAAGCAGCAAGAGCTTTGAAACCGGCCTGCGCGGCAACTTCGAGGAAGGCAACTTCGACGTGGCGGTGTTCTATAACAAGTACCACGACTTCATCAACGAAGACGCGGCACTGCTGTCCCCCACCGGCACTGCGTTCAAGGCCAGCAACATCAAGCGCGCCACCATCAAGGGCGTGGAAGCCAAGGGTCGCCTGAACCTCGACAGCTTCGGCGCACCGCAGGGCCTGTACACCCAGGGCTCGGTGGCCTATGCCTACGGCCGCAACGAAGACACCGGCGAGCCGATCAACAGCGTCAACCCGCTCAAGGGCGTGTTTGGCCTGGGTTACGAGCAGCAAAACTATGGCGCACTGGTCAGCTGGACCCTGGTCAAGAAGCAGGATCGTGTCGACAAGAACACCTTCTTCTCGCCCGACGGCGACACCAGCAAAGCCCCGTTCAAGACCCCAGGCTTTGGCATCGTCGACCTGACCGGCTTCTACAAAGTCACCCACGACGTGACCATCAATGGCGGCCTGTACAACGTGACCGACAAGAAATACTGGAACTGGGACGACGTGCGCAGCTTCGACAGCATTGGCGAAGCCGGTGTGACCGCGCCCGCCAATATCGACCGCCTGACCCAGCCCGGCCGCAACTTTGCGATCAACCTGATCTGGGATATCTGACAGCGCCTGCCTCACCCCGCCGATATTTCCGCGGCGGGGTGAGGTTTTTTTACTGTGCCGCGTCTTCTTGTTCGTCTATTTGATAACGGCTCTCTTTAAGAGCAACAAGGCGCTCCCCCTTCTCAAGGACTTTTTTCATGACCGCTACCTCTACCGCAGAACGCCCAAGCCTGCGCTCCCAGCGCCTGAACCAGATCACCAACGAGCCGCACACCAAGCTCGACGCCCTCGTCAAAGCCCACGCGCCGTTCGAAACCCAAGCCAACTTTGCCCGCTTTGTGGTGGCGCAATACCTGTTCCAGTCGGAACTGGTGGCCCTGTACACCGATGCCGAACTGATCAAGATCGTCCCGGACCTGGCCGCACGCTGCCGCGCCGACGCCGCCAAGCTGGACCTGGCCGACCTCGACACCGACGTGCCGGCGCCCGTTGCCGGTGCGGTGAACAGCCCGAGCAAGGCCGAAGCCCTGGGCTGGCTGTTCGTGTCCGAAGGTTCCAAGCTGGGCGCCGCGTTCCTGATCAAGCGCGCCGTGGGCCTGGGCCTGAGCGAAACCTTCGGTGCCCGTCACCTGGGCGAGCCGGCCGGTGGTCGTGCTGAAGGCTGGAAGAGCTTCACCCGCACCCTCGATGGCCTGGAGTTCAGCGCTGAAGAAGAAGCTGCTGTGGAAAAAGGTGCCGTGGATGCGTTTGTACGCTTCACCGTGCTGCTGGAACAGGCGTACGCTAGCGCCCCTGAACTGGCCTGACCTTTCGATAAAAATGTGGGAGCAGGCTAGTGTGGGAGCTGGCTTGCCTGCGATTGCGGTGTGCCAGTGAATACATTCACCACTGATACACCGCAATCGCGGGCAAGCCCGCTCCCACATTCAGGTCTGATTTCATATTGAATTCCTGTGATACCCCCATGACCGGCAAAACCCAATCCACCTCGAAAATCGCCCGGGTCCTCTTCGGCCTGCTGGCCTACGTCAGCCTGGGCATTGGCTTGGTGGCGATTGTCATACCGGGTTTGCCCACCACCGAATTCATCCTGCTTGCCGCCTGGGCCGCCACCAAAAGCTCACCGCGTCTCAGCGCCTGGCTGGAAAACCACCGTTTGTTCGGGCCGATCCTGTTCAACTGGCGCAACGGCAAGATCATCGCCCGCCGGGCCAAGGTCAGCGCCACCGTAAGCATGCTGCTCTGCGCCGGGCTGATGCTGGTGATGCTCGATCACGGCTGGCCGATCTACCTGGCAATTGCCGGAATGAGCCTGGGCAACCTGTGGATCTGGTCGCGCCCAGAGCGGCTCGCACGGCCCGCATAACGCTGCGTGTAGGACACTTCCTACCACTCATCGCCTCCCTCTCATGAAACGCCCCTCTGCGCCGATGCCCAAGACATAGCGCCGAATGGACTTGGCCGTGCTTCGCATACCAATAAGTCCATTCGCGAGTGAACCTATGTTCGACACCCTCTCCATCCGCCTGAAAATCGTCCTGTTGTCCGGCCTTTGCCTGTTGGGCGTGATTGCCCTGGTCGTCGGCGTCAACCTGTACGAAGCCGATCAGAACAACCATCTGGTCCGCGACTCAAGCTCGCGAATGCTCACCGACAGCGTGCAGGACTTGTTGCAGGCCAAGGCCGCCGAACAAGCGGTGCAACTGCAGAAAACCTTTGGCGAAAACCTGCTGGTGGTGACCGCCCTCGCCGACCAGGTCAAAGACCTGCGCGCCCTCGCCAGCCAACGCTCGCTGGAGCCCGGCGCCCTGCGCGAAGCCCTCAACCAGAGCGTCAAGACCGCCTTTGAGCGCAACCGCAAGGCCCTGGGCATCTGGCTGTCGTTCGAGCCCAACGGACTGGATGGCAAGGACAGCGAGTTCATCGACGACAAGGCCCGCGTCTCCAACGAGAAAGGGCGCTTCTCCACCTACTGGAGCCGCGCCGGCGGCGCAGGCTTGAACACCATCATGGTCGAGGACGACCTGACCAAGACCAGCCTCAACCTCAGCGGTACGCCCTACAACATCTGGTACACCTGCCCACGGGACACCCGCAGTGTTTGCCTGCTGGACCCGTACGCCGATGAAGTGGCGGGCAAGTCGATGCTGATGACCACCATCTCCCTGCCGTTGATCGTCGACGGCAACGTCATCGGCGTGGTCGGTATCGACATCGCCCTCGACACCCTGCAAGCCACCACGGACGTTGCGCAAAAAGAATTGTTCGACGGCGCCGCCCACCTGGAAATCCTTTCCAGCACCGGCCTGATTGCGGCCTACAGTGGCGAGCCGGGCCGGGTCGGCAAAAACCTGGTCGACATCCTCGGCGCCGAAGGCAAGGAGATCGTGCAACTGTTGGCCAACGGCACGCACACGATCCGCGAACAGGACGACACCATCCGAGCCGTGTACCCGGTCAAGCCGATCGCCGACGCCAAATCCTGGGGCGTGCTGATCAAGCTGCCCAAACAGGTGATGCTGGCTGACACGGAAAAATTGCAAAACCTGCTCGACAAAGCCCAGGACGCTGGCACCTTCAAGGCCCTGCTGGTCGGCGCCGCCGCTGGCCTGCTGGGCTTGCTGCTGATCTGGCTGACCGCCACTGGCGTGACGCGCCCGATCAACAACGTGGCCGCCATGCTCAAAGGCATCGCCAGCGGCGACGGCGACCTCACCCAACGCCTGGCCTATAGCAAAAAAGACGAACTGGGCGAATTGGCCAACGGCTTCAACGCCTTCCTCGACAAGCTGCAACCGACCATCGCGCAGATCAAGCAAAGCATCACCGAAGCGCGCGGCACCGCCGACCAGTCCTCGGCCATCGCACGCCAGACCAGCGAAGGCATGCAGGTGCAGTTCCGCGAAATCGACCAGGTGGCCACCGCCTCCAATGAGATGAGCGCCACTGCCCATGACGTCGCCAACAGCGCGTCCAACGCCGCCAGCGCGGCACGGGGTGCCGATCAGTCGGCGCGTGAAGGCCTGTCGATCATCGAGCAAAGCACCCGCGACATCACCACCCTCGCCGAAGAAGTCAGCAAGGCCGTGGGCGAAGTCGAGGCGCTGGCGGTCAACAGCGAGCAGATTGGCTCGGTGCTGGAAGTGATCCGCAGCATTGCCGAGCAGACCAACCTGCTGGCGCTCAATGCCGCCATCGAAGCGGCCCGCGCCGGCGAAAGCGGTCGGGGGTTTGCGGTAGTGGCCGACGAAGTGCGCAACCTGGCCAAGCGCACCCAGGATTCGGTGGAGGAAATCCGCGTGGTGATCGAACGCATCCAGAGCGGCACCCGCGGCGTAGTGGCGACCATGCATTCGAGCCAGAGCCAGGCCCAGAACAATGCCGGGCAGATCCATCAGGCGGTGCAGGCCCTGGGCAAGATCAGCGATGCGGTAACGGTGATCAGCGACATGAACCTGCAAATCGCCAGCGCCGCCGAACAGCAGAGCGCCGTGGCCGAAGAGGTCAACCGCAACGTCTCGGCGATCCGCACCGTGACCGAGACGCTGACCGGCCAGGCCACCGAGTCGGCGGCCATCAGCAGCCAGCTGAATGCATTGGCCAACCAGCAGATGACGTTGATGGATCAGTTCAGGGTGTAAATCCCAATCCCGAGAACAATGGAGCCTCCCCTGTGGGAGCGGGCTTGCCCGCGATAGCGGTACATCAGCAACACATCATTGACTGATACACAGCTATCGCAGGCAAGCCAGCTCCCACATAAAGCAGATCTGCGCTGCCTTAGAGACCAGGCCACGCCTGCACAAACGCCGCCACATCTTCCTTCGCCGCCGTGCGCGGCGGGTTCTGCGGCGTGCCCAGGTACAGGAAGCCAATCACTTCCTCACCTTCCGCCAGCCCCAAGCCTTTGGCGACGTGAGCCGAATACGACAATTCACCCGTGCGCCACACCGCACCAATCCCCTGGGCATACGCCGCCAGCAAAATACCGTGGGCCGCGCAACCGGCCGCCAGCAACTGCTCGGACTTCGGCACCTTGAAGTGTTCCTGCAAACGCGCAATCACCACCACCACCAACGGCGCACGCAACGGGCCGTTCTGGGCCTTGTCGATCACCGCTTGCGGGGCGTCGGCGTCTTGCAGGCGGGCGGCCTCGGCCAACAGCGTGCCCATCTGCTCACGGGCGGCGCCTTCCACCGTGAGGAAGCGCCACGGGCGCAGTTGGCCGTGGTCTGGCGCACGCAGGGCGGCGGCGAACAGCACGTCGCGCTGTTCCTGGGTCGGTGCCGGTTCCAGCAGGCGTGGCACGGAAACACGGTTGAGCAAAGCGTCGAGAGCCTGCATTGGCCACCTCCAGAAAAAAATGTGCGGCCATTCTAGCGGGAATGCAGCGCCGGCCACCAAACGATAATTGCTCTTATTCCTTACGCCCTGCCCTGTTAGACTTTGCCACCTTATTTTTGCCCTTCGCTCAGGAAACTCGATGTCCCGTTGGCTTTTTCGCCTGTCCGCTGCACTGCTGGCCTTGAGCCTGACTGCCTGCGACGACGCGCCCCGGTTTACCAAGGCCGAGCCGGGTGAATCGCGGGCGGGCGGCGCGGCGACCGTGAACAAGCGCGACCAGAACGCGTTTTCCCTGCCCTCGGCCAACCTGTCGCCTACGCGCCGCCTGGATTTCAGCGTCGGCAACAGCTTCTTTCGCAGCCCCTGGGTGATTGCGCCGTCCACCACCACGGCGCGTGATGGCCTGGGCCCGCTGTTCAACACCAATGCCTGCCAGAACTGCCATATCAAGGACGGGCGCGGCCATCCACCATTGCCCGATGCGGCGAATGCGGTGTCGATGCTGGTGCGCCTGTCCATCCCGGACAGTCCCGCCTACGCCAAGGCCATCGAGCAGATGGGCGTGGTACCCGAGCCGGTCTACGGCGGGCAATTACAGGACATGGCCGTGCCCGGCGTAGCGCCGGAGGGCAAGGTACGGGTCGACTACACGCCGGTCCACGTGACGTTCAAGGACGGCACCGTGGTCGAGTTGCGCAAGCCAGACCTGCAGATCACCCAGCTCGGCTACGGCCCGATGCATCCCGATACACGTTTTTCCGCGCGCATTGCCCCGCCGATGATCGGCCTGGGCTTGCTCGAAGCCATCAGCGACGCCGATATCCTGCGCAACACCGACCCCAGGACCGCCGACAAGGAAGCCATCGTCGGCCGCGCGAATCGGGTCTGGGATGACGCCCAGCACAAGACGGTTCTCGGACGTTTTGGCTGGAAAGCCGGGCAACCGAACCTCAATCAACAAAATGTTCACGCGTTTTCTGGTGATATGGGCCTCACCACGTCCCTGAGACCCTTTGATGACTGCACCGATGCCCAAGTCGCCTGCAAACACGCGCCCAATGGCAATGGCCCCGATGGCGAGCCGGAAGTCAGCGACAACATCCTGCGCCTGGTGCTGTTCTACACACGCAACCTCGCCGTGCCGGCCCGTCGCGGCGTCAACACGCCCGAGGTGCTGGCCGGCAAGAACCTGTTCTACCAGGCCGGTTGCCAGGGCTGCCACAAGCCCGCGTTCACCACGGCGGCCAATGCCGCCGAACCTGAACTGGCCAGCCAGGTGATTCGCCCCTACAGCGACCTGCTGTTGCACGACATGGGCGAAGGCCTGGCCGACAACCGCAGCGAATTCAAGGCCGGTGGCCGCGACTGGCGCACCGCGCCGCTGTGGGGCATCGGCCTGACCCAGACCGTGAGTGGCCACACCCAGTTTTTGCATGACGGCCGCGCCCGCAACCTGCTGGAGGCCGTGCTGTGGCACGGCGGTGAAGCACAAGCGGCGCAGCAGCATGTGTTGTCCTTTAATGCCGAACAGCGCGCTGCGTTGCTGGCGTTCCTGAATTCTTTATAAGCTTCGCCCAATTACCGAAGGGAGCTTTACATGTTCCGTCCCAAGTTGTTGTTCACCAGCCTCGCCGCCCTCGCCCTGGGCGCCTGCTCGCCGCAAGACCCGCAAGCGGTGACCTCGGCGGCCATCGCCAAGCAAGTGATTCTGCCGACCTACAGCCGTTGGGTCGAAGCGGACCGCCAACTGGCCGTCAGCGCCCTGGCCTACTGCCAGGGCAAGGAAAGCCTGGACACCGCCCGCGCGGACTTCCTCCACGCGCAAAAGGCCTGGGCCGAGTTGCAACCGCTGCTGATCGGCCCGCTGGCCGAGGGCAACCGTTCGTGGCAGGTGCAGTTCTGGCCGGACAAGAAAAACCTCGTCGGCCGCCAGGTTGAACAGTTGGTCACCGCCCAGCCGCAGATCGATGGCGCCGCACTGGCCAAATCCAGCGTGGTGGTGCAGGGCCTGTCGGCTTACGAATACATCCTCTACGACGCCAAGACCGACATCGCCGACGAAGCACAGAAAGCCCGCTACTGCCCGCTGCTGGTCGCCATCGGTGACCGCCAGAAGGCCTTGGCCGAAGAGATCCTGGCGAGCTGGAACAGCACCGACGGCATGCTCGCGCAGATGAGCAAGTTTCCGAACCAGCGCTACGCCGATTCCCACGAAGCCATTGCCGATCTGCTGCGCGTCCAGGTGACCGCACTGGATACCCTGAAGAAAAAACTCGGCACGCCGATGGGTCGCCAGACCAAGGGCATCCCGCAGCCGTTCCAGGCCGATGCCTGGCGCAGCCAGTCGTCCCTGCAAAGCCTCGAAGCCAGTCTCGCCGCCGCCCAGACCGTATGGGTCGGTGTCGACAACAAAGGCCTGCGTGGCCTGCTGCCCTCTGATCAGAAGGCGTTGGCCGACAAGATCGACGCCGCCTACGCCGCGTCGCTGAAACTGTTCGCCAGCAACCAGCGCACCCTCAACGAACTGTTGGGCGACGATGCCGGCCGCCAACAGCTCAACGACCTCTATGACAGCCTCAACGTCGTCCACCGCCTGCACGAAGGCGAGCTGGCCAAGGCGCTGGGCATCCAACTGGGCTTTAACGCCAACGACGGTGACTGATGATGCTCAGGCGACAGGCTTTGGCCGTTGGCAGTGTGCTGCTCAGCGCCCTTACATTGGGTGGCTGGACGCTGTTCAAGCAAAAGGACAAGGGCCCGCTGCTGTTGTCGGCGCGGGATGATGGCGACGGCAAGCACTATGCCGTCGGGTTTCGCCTGGACGGCAAGCAGGTGTTTGCCACCCAGGTCGGCCAGCGCTGCCACGACATCATCAACCACCCGACGCTGCCGATTGCGCTGTTTGTCGCCCGTCGCCCGGGGACCGAGAGTTACCTGATCGACTTGCGCGACGGCACGCTGCTGCAAACCATCACCTCCAAGGCCAATCGCCACTTCTATGGCCACGCGGTCATTCACAAGAGCGGCGACTGGCTGTACACCACCGAGAACGACACGTCCGACCCCGGCCGTGGTTTGCTCGGTGTGTACACGTTTGAAGGCGAGCGGCTGGTGCACAGCGGCGAGATTTCCACCCACGGCATCGGCCCGCATCAGGTGTCATGGATGCCCGACGGTGAAACCCTGGTGGTGGCCAACGGCGGCATTCGCACCGAAGCCGAAAGCCGCGTCGAGATGAACCTCAACGCCATGGAACCCAGCCTGGTGCTGATGCACCGCGACGGCACGTTGATCAGCAAGGAAACCCTCGGCCAACAGATGAACAGCGTGCGCCACATGGGCATCGCCAGCGATGGCACGATCCTCACCGGGCAGCAGTTCATGGGGCCGTCCCAGGAGCGTTCCGAGTTGCTCGCGATCAAGCGGCCAGGGCAGCCGTTCGTGGCGTTCCCGGTGGCCGATGAGCAGTGGCAGGCCATGGGGCATTACACCGCCAGCGTCGCCGTGCACAGCGAGTTGCGCCTGGTGGCGTTGACCGCGCCGCGGGGCAATCGCTTCTTTATCTGGGACATGGACAGCGCTGAGCTGCGCCTGGACGGGCCGCTGCCGGACTGTGCCGGCGTGGGCGCGGTGGCCGATGGGTTTGTCGTGACGTCCGGCCAGGGCCGTTGCCGTTTCTACGACTGCCGCCAAACACCGTTGGTGGCAACACCGTTGGAATTGCCGGCAGGGCTGTGGGATAACCATCTGCATCTGGTCTGACGGCAAGCGGCTCCTCACCTTAAACCGAAAGGCACAGGTCGGATGCCAGGGTCAGCGACAGCGATTTGCTGTCGCGCTTGCTTGATATAAAGGAGGTGAGTGCAAGAGTGAGACAGCTCAGAAACATCTGAACCTAAGTCGAGTTCGTCAAGACTTCTGGAAATAGACGCTACTCGCCATAGGGACTCTCGCACTCCTTGGAACGAATCCAGATCATTTACCACTTAGCTACGTGAACTTAACCTTCACACGAGCCTGGAGTAATAAATGATCGACCGTATAACTCTCAGTGCTTTCTCTCAAGCACTTACATCGCCTGCCACAGAAGCACCGTACCGGTTTTCACCCACCGCTGACTATTCTCCAGGAGGAGCGTCAGGCACCGGCAGACCCAATACGCTCGCAAACACTCAACACATACTCGCCTCGCCTCCATCCCACGCCACTGGACGTCCATGGGGAGACAACCGTAGTGCGGATGAAATCGCCAAAAGCGATCCTGAACTGTTGAGTTTTACTTCCAACAGGATCTCGAAAAACTACTTGAAACCGCTCTACCAAAAAGTGGGTGATTTTTCGACTGACAATCACAACACAAAGGATCGGGCAGATGCGATGTACAATCTCTCGCAAGTAATCAGCTACATCACATCAGGCACGCACAGCAAGTCAAGCGGCCCTGGAAAACCGTTGACTGATGGCCATTCTCCCGGACGACATCATCCAGTAAAAAACACAAATTATGAACTATTCAACAACTTTCGCCTTAACGGTTATTCGGTGCTTGAAGACCCAGCACTTGCCTCAAACAACAATGCAAAAGACGATACAACCCAATACAACACGGACAGTGAAAAAACCCAAGCACCTCCAGCAACAACGCCCGTAACCAGTCACACTGATACCGAACGCACAGAACTCAACACTGACGTTGCGCCCACTGGCCCTACTGGAAGACCCGTGGGAGACAAGCGATCAGCAGAGCAAGTACTCAAAGAGAATCTTGAGATTGTAAATAGCCGACCCAGTTCTATTTCGGATGAAGCGTTAACAAAACTGGTAGGCGACTTCACCCCTAACAATCCGGATTCAAATAGTCGCGCGGATGCCGCTTACAATCTGGTACGCCTGCTCCACTACACTGACTCTGTAACAACCGAACATGCCCGTATAGCCTTAATGGAAGGGAGCGAACCTCGATATAAATACAGAAACAACGGAAAGATTGATGGTGAATTCCAGTCCCCACTTCCTCCTCCCTTTGACGAGACTTCGATTTTCCCAGGCAGTGAGGCGGCCATCCTTTATCGCGCTGTGACCGAAGGATCCTATTCAGTCCTGCCCGCTGACAAATCCGAATACTCCAAGGAAACAAAAAACGCTTACCCTGGAGGTAACGATCTGAAACAGCATGAAAACAATTACAAAGTGACTATCTAGAAGAAACCAAACCTGACGCAAGCGCTTCATGACAAAACCACTGGAGTGCCTGCCATATAAACCGCTTCGACCACGTGTACAAGCTTTAAGGCTGCATCTTAAAAACACTGTAACGGCTACGTTGTGCCACCTTGCAAAACCAAAAAAAAGGCCTCGCAACACGAGGCCTTTTCATTTCGGCTTTAAACTTATCAACTTTGTGGCCTCATCCCTTGAGACATGCCAAACATAAACAACAGCAACTCATGATCAGGCTTGACCGCCGTACTCGCCTTGGCAACGCGCGGCAGCAAGCACTGCGCACTGCCTTGCACGGCACTGAGGACTTGTGTGCGAGGTTGTTCCCATGCGGCCAGGGCCAGCGCTGCAACGCCCATCGCCCCCACCAGGAACAAACCTCGTGCTATTTCTAGCTTCATCTGGTTAAACCCTTGATAGCGCTGCCAAACGCCGTCTCGTAAAAGTAGCTGAGTTTGTTCCAGTCGGCGCTGCTCCACGACGAATGGCGTCGCAGTTGCTGCATGTCATGGGAAGCCGCGCGATAGGCGGTCAGCCGTTGCCGACATTTCTCGAAATCCAGCAAGGCAATGTCGACGTTGGCCGAGTCGCCTGTACCGGTGACGCGTATAAAAACGTGCTTGGCATACAGGCAACCGTGCTGCCAGCGGCCCTTGTGCATGCGCACCAATGTCCCGGCCAACTCCTTGAGCACACGCTCGTGGACCACCTCGCCGTACTGTTCGCGGCCACCGGCGGCGTACCAGTTTTCGATTTCATCGAAACCGTCCAGGGCCGCCGTCACCAACAGTGCTTTCCATTGGTGCTCAGGGTCGCGACGCGCCTCGCAAAACACCAGGTCGGGCACCCGCACATCAAGCGCGCGCAGGCCCTTGAGGGCGTCACGCTCGCGCAGCACGGTCGGGCGACCGAAGGGATGCAGCCAGCTGCGGTAGATATGCCCGGTCTGGCGCTTGCTGTAGAGCAGGTGGCCATTGGGGCCGGTCACCCTTTGCACACCACTTTCACCGCCACGCCGACGATTGGGTTCCTCGACCCACTCGCCCTGCTGGCGCCAGAAAAAATCGAATTTTTCTTCGGGCGCTACGTGACTGCCTGCTACGCACTCAACTGCCATCCTGTTACCTCTTTCTCAATACATACACTCGCCACATGGCATAGAGCGGCATGAAGTCCAGAGATTCCTGAACGCGGAACCCAGCCTGCTCGAATTCGTCTTCAACAGTAGCAGCTGGTAACACAAAGCGATTTTGGTAACCGTCCTGCTCACCTTTGCCACGACGTTTTTCTTCGAGACGCTTACGTTTCCAAGCCTTGAAATTACCATCGACCCACAGCGAAAGAATCACGCTGTCGCGTGTAACACGCTGAAACTCACGCAATATCGCCACCCGGTGCGCCGGGTCACCAATGTGGTGCAACAGGCGCATGCAGAAAATGCTGTCCACCGAGTTATCCGGCAGATCGATATCAAAGGCAGATGTCTGCAAGGGCCGTACCCGTTTCACCACATCGGCGGGTTGAGCGGCCATCGCGACCTTCAACATCGACGCGGAATTGTCCGCGCCGATGATCACGCGGTTGGGCTTTTCGGCCAACAGCGGCCAGAAGCGCCCCGCGCCGCACGGCAGGTCCAGCACCAGGCCAGGCTCGCCGGCCATGGCCAACGCACCACGGGCCAATTGCTCATCGCGTTTGTGGGACAGCCGGCGCGCCAGATTGTCCTTGTGCTTGAGCAAATATTCCTGGGCGTGCTGATCGTCGTACTTATCGGAAAATTCGAGCTTGATCGGGGAAGTCATCAACGGATCTCCAGTAGCTGATGCCTACAACCTTAAGCACCCAACTGTGATCATCCGGTCAACTCTTTGTGAAAAACTTGTCCTGTCTAATCCCATACATTTCAATACTTTACGGACACATTCAGTAGCATGTCGCCATCTTCTCCGAAAATCAGCGCCAGCTTGCCGCAGCATAGCGGCAAGCCGGGGCCTCAGGACTTGACCTGGCTCAGCTCGACGTGAAAGCGGCAGCCGTTGGGTTCCATGGTGCTCAGGCTGACGCTCCAGCCCTGGTTCTCACAGATCCTTTGCACCAGCGACAGGCCCAGGCCCAGGCCTTCGCCGCGCTTCTCGCTGCCACGTACGAAGGGCTCGAACATGGCTTCGCGCTTGTCTTCGGGGATGCCCACGCCTGAGTCCTCCACCACGAAACCTTCCGGTTCCAGGGTCAGGCGGATAAAACCGTGCTCGGTGTAGTGCAGGGCATTGCGCAGCAGGTTGCCCATGACCGCGTGCAGGAACGTCGCGTTGTAGCGCGTATCCAGCGGGTTGCCGGGCTGATAGATCAGTTCCAGGCCTTTACGTTCGATCGGCTCGCGCCAGATGTTGAGCAAATCGTCCGCCACCTGCTCCAGCGTGACCTGGGGCGACATGCTGCCATCGTCATGCTGGGCGCGGGCGAGCATGAGGAAGGTCTGCACCAGCTCGCGCATTTCTTCGCAGGCGCGGGCGATGCGTTCCACCTGGTTGCGCCCGCGCTGGTCGATGGCCGGGTTTTCCAACAGCAGTTCGCAGGAGCTGGCCAGGACCATCAACGGCGTGCGCAATTCGTGGCTCACATCACTGGTGAACAACTGCTCGCGGGACAGCGCCTGGCGCAGGCGTCCCAGGGTGGCGTCGAACGCCACGGCCAGTTCGCCTACTTCATCGGCGGCGTAGTCCGGCGCCAGGGGCGGTGCCAGGCCGAGCAGCTGGTCGCGGTGGCGCACCTGACGGGCCAGGCGCACCACCGGCGCCATCACTTTGCGCGCCAGCACCCAACCGAGGAACACCGCCAGTGCCAGGCTGAGCACAAAACCCACCAGCACCACGGCGAACAGCACGCGCTCACGTTCTTCGAAATCGCTTTGATCCTGCAGCAGCACGTAGCGCCGGCCATCCACCACTTCGACCATGGCGTGGTACGACAACGCCTCACGGAACACTTCATGGAAGCCCGGTTCCAGGTGTCGCAGATCCTTGGGCAACTCGAAATCCCCAGGGCCGCCGCTGAAATAAAACAGCTGGTCAGGCTCGGGGCGGTGGTTCCAGTCCTCGACGCTGTCCATCAGCAGCAGGCGTTGCAAGTCACCGCCGAGGCCCGCCGAGATCAGTTTCTCTTCCACCAGGTGCACGGTGGCGACGATGCCCATGGCGAAGGCCCCCGCCACCAACGCACTCATCAAGGCAAAGGCGATGATGATCCGTTGGGCAAGGCTTTGCTTAAACTCCATCACGCCCCTCGGCCAGGCGATAACCGACGCCGTGCACCGTTTGCAGCAACGGCTTGGCGAACGGCTTGTCGATCACTTGGCGCAATTGGTGGACGTGGCTGCGCAGGCTGTCGCTGTCCGGGCAATCATCGCCCCACAGGGCTTCTTCGAGGATTTCGCGGCGCAGGACGTGGGGGCTTTTCTGCATCAGCACCGCCAGCAATTTCAGGCCGACCGGGTTGAGCTTGAGCAGGCGCCCTTCGCGGGTGACTTCCAGGGTATCGAGGTCGTAGCTCAGGTCAGCCACTTGCAGGGCACGGCGCCCGCCACCCTGGGCGCGGCGCAGCACGGCTTCGATGCGTGCGGCCAATTCCGAGAGGGCGAAGGGTTTGAGCAAGTAGTCATCGGCGCCGGACTTGAAGCCCTGCAGCCGGTCATCCAGTTGGTCGCGGGCGGTGAGCATGATCACCGGCGTGTCGCGGCGTGCGTCTTCGCGCAGGCGCTTGCACAGGGTGTAGCCATCGATGCCGGGCAGCATGATGTCGAGCACGATCAGGTCGTAATGCTCGGTGGCGGCCAGGTGCAGGCCCGACAAACCGTCCTGCGCACAGTCCACGGTGTAGCCTTTGAGCCCCAGGTAATCAGCCAGGTTGGCCAGAATATCGCGGTTGTCTTCAACCAATAGAATTCGCATGGGCAGTGTCTCCGTACGCGGTAACGGCCGTGTTGGCTCGCGCAGCTTAAGGCCAAGTGTGGCTCAGGGATAGACCTGCAAGGCCCATCGATAAAGGTTTTCAACCGATATTTCAGTTGAACGAGATTTTCACTATAGCTTCACAAACTGACTACAGCGTCAGGCCGAAGATCCCCGCCCATTGATCTTAGGAAAATACATATGGGCTTTCTGAAAACCGCGCCTATGCGCTATTTGCTGTTGGTAACCGGTGCCTGGCTCGCCGTTTTCCTGCTCACGCGTGGCGTGTTGCTCATCAGTCACCTGGACGAAGTCAGTGGCAACCTGCTGCCGGTATTTGGCGTGGGCCTGCTGTACGACCTGGGTTTCCTCGCCTATGCCGCCCTGCCGCTGGGGTTGTACCTGCTGCTCTGCCCGCCTGCGTTGTGGCATCGCCGGGGCCATCGCTGGTTTCTGCAAGCGGTGCTCACGGTCAGCCTGTTCGCGATGCTGTTTACCTCGGTCGCCGAATGGTTGTTCTGGGATGAGTTCGGCGTGCGCTTCAACTTTATCGCCGTCGATTACCTGGTGTACTCCGACGAGGTGTTGAACAACCTGCTGGAGTCCTACCCCATCGGCAAGCTGCTCAGCCTGCTGGCGATGCTGGCGATTGTGTTGAGCCTGCTCCTGCGCAAACCCTTCAACGCGGCGATGAACGCGCCACTGCCACCGCTGCGTAGGCGGCTGTTGAATGCGTTGGGTTTGTTGGTCATCACCGGCCTCAGCATGCAACTGATCAGCCAGGACAGCCCACGCACCCAGGGCGGTAATGCCTACAACAACGAACTGGCCAGCAACGGCCCGTATCAGTTTTTCGCCGCCTTCCGTAACAACGAACTGGACTATCCGCAGTTCTACAAAACCCTGCCCACCGACGTGGTCGCCAAGCAGCTGCGGGCCGAGCTCAGCGAACCCAACGCGCGCTTTATCGGCAAGGACCCGCTGGATATCCGCCGCGCCATCGACAACCCCGGCACGTTGCGCAAACCCAACATTGTGCTGGTGACCATCGAAAGCTTCAGCGCCAAGTACATGGGCAGCAACGGCGATGAGCGCAACCTCACGCCCAACCTCGATGCGCTGCGCAAGCAAAGCCTGTACTTCAACAACTTCTATGCCAGCGGCACGCGCACCGACCGTGGGTTGGAGGCGATTACCCTGGCGATCCCGCCGACGCCCGGCCGCTCCATCGTCAAGCGCATTGGCCGTGAAAGCGGTTTCGCCAGCCTCGGCCAGCAACTCAGCGCCGTCGGCTACGACAGTGTGTTCGTCTATGGCGGACGTGGTTACTTCGACAACATGAACGCGTTTTTCAGCGGCAACGGTTATCGGGTCGTGGACCAGAGCAGCGTGCCAGAAGCGGAAATCTCGTTTAAAAACGCCTGGGGCATGGCCGACGAAGACCTCTACAAACAAACCCTGAAACTGGCGGATGCCGACTACGCCAAGCAGCAGCCGTTCTTGCTGCAACTGATGACCACCTCCAACCATCGCCCCTACACCTACCCGGACGGGCGCATCGACATCAAATCCGGCAACGGCCGCGACGGTGCGGTGAAGTACACCGACCACGCCATCGGTGAGTTCCTCGCCGCTGCGCGCCAGAAACCCTGGTTCGATAACACGATATTCGTGTTTGTGGCCGACCACACCGCTGGCAGCGCTGGCAAGGAAGACCTGCCCATCAGCAACTACCAGATCCCGCTGTTCGTCTATGCGCCAAAGCTGATCGATGCCCGGGAAAGCGCGCAACTGGCCAGCCAGATCGACCTGGCGCCGACGTTGCTGGGGTTGATCAACCTGAGCTACGAATCGACGTTTTTCGGCCGCAACCTGTTGCAAGACAACCCACTGCCGCCACGCGTGGTAGTCGGCAACTATCAACACCTGGGCTTGTTTGACGGCAAGGACCTGGCGATTCTCAGCCCACGCCTGGGCTTGCGTCGTCATGACCAGGCGCTGGGTGAAAGCCAGGAGTTGCGGGTGGGCAGTGATGATCCGTTGATTCAGCGGGCGATTGCCTATTACCAGGGTGCCAGTTATGGGTTCAAGCAGCAGTTGTTGAGCTGGAAGGGGGCCAAGGAGGCGAGCCCGCAGTTGAGCACACGCTAAGGCACGGGGGCTGGCTTGCGTGGGAGCTGGCTTGCCTGCGATAGCATCACCTCGGTTCTACTG
>NZ_ANNV01000151.1 GCF_000346755.1 Pseudomonas sp. CBZ-4
GCAGCTATCGAGGAGCTGTCAAACTGGGTTGAGCAAAGAGGATCTACAGAAGTGGCACAGAACATTCGAGGGGCACTGGATACCCTGGATGGAAATGCAGGATTCATCACCCTTGCCCTCGCCTCACTGTCGGCAGACGGTCGGACAAATAAGTGAATACCCGGCCGAATGGCTACACATCACCTACCACCCGGTGGTGCTTCACCTAGCGGGAATACGACTACATCCATAGGCAGAAGCAAGCAGCGTGTATGCCCACATGTATGCCTAACTGAAACACACCATACAAAACCTTTTAAATACAGCGTATTACAAGACCAGTTCAAATGACTGTGTACCACCAAGTACTAAAAACGGCTTACCGAAAGGTAGGCCGTTTTTTTATGCCCGCGCAAAAGTACCGCGCACATGCGTTCAAAAAAAACCGCCATCTGTACGTCGACGCCCCCACTGACCCACTGTTAGTGTCCAGCCTCCCCCACACGGAGTGCCCTCCCGATGAAACTGGACATCTACCAAGTCGACGCTTTCAGCCAACACACCTTTGGTGGCAACCCGGCGGCCGTCTGCCCGCTGACCGAATGGCTGCCCACCGAGCAACTGCACAACATCGCCGCCGAGAACAACCTCTCGGAAACCGCGTTTTTCGTGCCCCGTGGCGATATCTATGAGCTGCGCTGGTTTACCCCGGAAGTCGAAGTGGACCTGTGCGGCCACGCCACGCTGGCAGCCGCCTGGGTGTTGATCAACCAGTTCGCGGATGCCCCCGAAGTGCTGCGCTTTGCTACCCGCAGCGGCGAGCTGCGTGTGACACGCAATGGCGACGAGCTGGCAATGGATTTCCCGGCCAAGCGCCCAGAGCCTTGCGAACCGCCGGCGGGGATGTTGAGCGCGCTGGGCATCGAGCGCGCCGAAGTCTTCGGCACCGATGACTACATTGTGCTGGTGGACGATGAAGCCCAGATCGCCGCACTGACCCCGGACTTCGCCCGCCTCAAGGGCCTGCCCAAACGCGGGATCGCCGTGACGGCCAAAAGCGCGCGGTTCGATTTTGTCTCGCGCTGGTTCGGGCCGAACGTGGGCGTCAATGAAGACCCGGTCACCGGCTCGGCGCACACCTCGCTGGCACCGTTCTGGGCCGAGCGCCTGGGCAAGCAGCAATTGACCGCCGAACAAGGCGGCAAGCGCCGTGGCCAGTTGCGCTGCGAGCTCCAGGGCGACCGCGTGATCATCTCCGGCAGCGCCGTGCTCTACCTGCAAGGCACGATTTACCTGTAAAACACCAAGCCCCAAGGACAACAGATCATTCTCAAAATGAACGGAGTTCAGCGCGTGTTTTCGATTTATCGCCGGCCGTTGTCGGTATTGGCTGCGGCCTTCACCCTGGCCGCCTGCCACAGCCCGGTCACCGAACAACCACCGGCACCGGAGCTGGGCTCGGGCTACCGCAGCGACCTCACGCTGCGGCATGCCGAACGCCACATGGCCGCCGCGGCCAACCCGCTGGCCGCCGCAGCCGGGCGCGAGATGCTGCGCCAAGGCGGTTCGGCGATTGACGCGGCGATTGCGATGCAGGCCGTGTTGACCCTGGTGGAGCCACAGTCGTCGGGCATCGGCGGCGGTGCATTCATCATGCTGTGGGACGGCCAGAACGTGCACGCCTATGACGGCCGTGAAACCGCACCGGCCGGGGCGACCGAGCGCTTGTTCCTGCGGGCCGACGGCACGCCGATGGGGTTTGCCGAAGCGCAGATCGGCGGGCGTTCCGTCGGCACGCCGGGGGTATTGCGTGCACTGGAGATGGCGCACAACAAGACTGGGCGCCTGCCATGGGCCACGTTGTTCGAGCCGGCGATTCGCCTGTCGCAGCAAGGCTTTGCGATTTCCCCGCGCTTGCACGCGCTGATTGCCGCTGACCGCTACATCCCGCAGTCGCCGGACATGGCGGCGTATTTCTTGAACGCCGACGGCACGCCAAAAGCCACCGGTACGCTGCTGAAAAATCCGGCGCTGGCCGCCGTATTCGAACGCATCGCCAAGGAAGGACCGGACGCGCTGTACCACGGGCCGATTGCCGCTGAAATCGCGCGCAAGGTGCAGAACCACGGCAACGCCGGGAGCCTGTCCCAGGCCGACCTCCAAGGCTACAGCGCCAAAGAGCGTGCGCCGTTGTGCACCGACTACAAGCAATGGAAAGTCTGCGGCATGCCGCCGCCATCGTCGGGCGGGATTGCCATCGCACAGATCCTCGGCACCTTGCAGGCCCTGGAAGCGCGCAACCCGCAACGGGCCATCGCGCCGATGAAACCGCGCAAGAGCGCCTCACCGGCCGGCCTGGAACCGACGCCCGAAGCCGTGCACCTGCTCGCCGAAGCCGGCCGCCTGGCGTTCGCCGACCGCGCGCTGTACGTGGCCGATGCCGACTTCGTCCCGGTGCCGCTCACCGGTCTCGTCGCCCCGGACTACCTGGCCAGGCGCGCCGCCTTGATCGGCGAGCGCAGCATGGGCGTTGCCAAGCCCGGCACACCAGCGGGCATCCAGGTGGCGTACGCGCCGGACCGCTCGCCGCTGCGCATCTCCACCTCGCAAGTGGTCGCGGTGGATGACCAGGGCGGCGCCGTGTCGATGACCACCACGGTCGAAGCGGCGTTCGGCGCCCATGTGATGGTCCAGGGCTTTTTGCTCAACAACCAGATGACCGACTTCTCGTTCATTCCCGAAGAAGACGGCCAACCGATGGCCAACCGAGTCGAACCCGGCAAACGCCCACGCTCGGCCATGGCGCCGACGCTGGTCTTCGACCGCCACAGCGGCGAGTTGCTGGCCACCGTCGGCTCGCCCGGCGGCTCGCAGATCATCGAGTACGTGAGCAAGTCGCTCGTGGCGATGCTCGACTGGCAACTCGACCCGCAAGCGGCCATCAGCCTGCCCAACTTTGGCAGCCGCAATGGCGCTACCGAACTGGAAGCGGGCCTGTTCAGCCCAGGGTTGAAACAGGCCCTGAAAGACAAGGGCCATGCCCTCAGCGAGATCGATATGACCAGTGGCGTGCAGGCCATCGTGCGCACCCGCGATGCCCAGGGCAAGGTGTCCCTGAGCGGCGGCGCAGACCCTCGGCGTGAAGGCGAAGCCCTCGGCGACTGAAACTTTCAACAACGGAGACACAGCCGTGCAACAGGCAGACAACCTCGGCGCCCTCGTTGGCGTCAATCATGGTTTTTGTACGATCAATGACCCCCAGTGCCCGGATGACGTGTTTATCTGCAAGCAGGTGCACAGTGCGGCGGTGATCGACTGGCAAGCGGATCAGCCGACCAACACGGTGCCAGCCGACGGCGTGTTCACCGGCTCGCAGCAGTCGATCGCAGTGATTACGGCTGATTGCCTGCCCATTCTTATCGCCGCCAACAATGGCAAAAAGGTCGCGGCCGTGCATGGCGGCTGGAAGGGCCTGCAAGCCGGGATCATCGCCCATGCCGTGCAGCGTTTTGCCGAAGACGGGATTGGCGCTGAGCAGTTGCAAGTGGCTATCGGTCCGTCGATCAAGCCCTGCTGCTACGAGGTGAGCGCCGACTTTATCGCGCAGTTCCCGGCCGATCAGGGGCACTTGTGGCGCTTTGCCCAACCGGCGCCGTTGCTGCCACCGCAGATCGCACCGCCCCATGCACGGCAAGCGGGCAGCGCGTGGTTCGACCTGAGCGCCTACGCGCTGATGCTGTTGCACGCGGCCGGCGTTCGGCGCGAGCAGGTGGAGGTCAGCGCGGTCTGCACTTACTGCACGTCGCCGGCGTTTGCCAGCTACCGCAGAAGAACCCACCACCCGGAGGAGGTGAGGACGTTGTTGTATTCGTGGATTACTCGTAGAACCATCACCGACTGATCTTCAACCCCTTGCGCCCCGCATGCCGCTCCAACGCCAGCTCGATCAACCGGCTCACCAGTTCGCTGTAGCTCATCCCCGCCGCCTGCCACAACTTGGGGTACATGCTGATGCGGGTGAAGCCGGGCAGTGAGTTGATTTCGTTGATCAGCACTTCGCCATCGTCGGTCAAAAACACATCGACCCGCGCCAGCCCCGCGCAGCCCAACACTTCAAACGCCTCGATGGCCAAGCGGCGGATGCGCTCGCTGGCTTCGACGCTGATATCCGCCGGTACCACCACCTGGGCAGCCTGGTCGTCGATGTATTTGCTGTCGTAGGAATAGAAACCGCTGCTCACCACAATCTCGCCGCAACCGCTGGCGATGGGGTGGTCGTTGCCCAGCACGGCGCATTCGATTTCACGACCGCTGACGGCGGACTCCACCAGCACTTTTTCATCGAAACCCAGGGCCAGTTCGACGGCGACGTGGTACTCGGCTTCGTTGCCGACTTTGCTCACGCCCACCGACGAGCCCTGGTTGGCCGGCTTGACGAACAGCGGCAGGCCGAGCGTGTTCACCGCCGTGTCAAAGCTTGTCTGTGGCGCATTGCGACGGGTCAGGGTGATGAACGGCGTGACCGCAATCCCGGCGTCGCGCAGCAGGCGCTTGCTGATGTCCTTGTCCATGCACACCGCCGAGCCGAGCACGTCGGAGCCGACAAACGGCAGGTCGGCCATGCGCAGCAGGCCTTGCAGGCAACCGTCTTCGCCCAGGGAGCCGTGGACGATGGGGAAGATCACATCGACATGGGCCAGCAAGTCGCCGCCGGAGGTTTCCACCAGTTGCTGGCTGGCCTTGCCCGGCACCACCGCCAGTTCGCGGTTGGATTGGTTGAGGGCGATCAAGGCCGGGTTTTCCTGGTTGATCAGGAAGTTCGAGGTGTCATTGAGGTGCCAGTGGCCGGCCTTGTCGATGCCGATCAGCACCGGCTCGAAGCGCGTGCGGTCGAGGGCATCGACGATATTGCGCGCCGATTGCAGCGAGACTTCATGCTCGGCCGAACGGCCACCAAAAACAATCCCTACGCGCACCTTGCTCATGACCCAGCCTCACTGTTGAAAGTAAGGCTTCTTACCACGGGCCGTCAGCGATTCGCTACCAGATGTGCGCCGAACAGCACGTAGCAACCGCCGGCAAAACGGTCGAGCCACTTGCGCGAACGGCTGTAGAGGTTGGCCATGCGCTCGCTGGAAAACACCAGGGCCACGCTGGAATACCAGCTGAAGGACAAGGTGGCCATGGTGAGCACCGCCAGGGTCAACAGCATCGGCGATGGCGAAGGCGGCATGGTGGACGCGAAGATGGTGGCGACGAACAACGCGGCCTTGGGATTGGACAGATTGCCCAGCAACCCCAGGCGCCATGCGGAGAACAGCGAGCGCCGCGGCTCGTCCGCCAGCAGGTTCTGGCCCATGGCCGGGGCAGAGCGCTTGAACAGTTTCAAGCCGAGGTAGATCAGGTAGCAGCCACCAATAATCTTGAATGCCAGGTACAGCATAGGGGCGGCGGTAAACAGCGACTTGATGCCCAGGCCACCCGCCAGCCCCCACAGAATCGTACCGGTGGCCACACCCGCCGAGGCCACCACGCCATGACGGCGCGAACAACTGGCGGCCAGCTGCGCCGTGTTGAAAAAGTTGGGACCGGGTGTCACCACTGCCACGGTCCACAGCAGCGCCAGCGAGACCAGGGGCGCCACATAGGCGGGATTGAGAACATCCATGGGGGCGACTCCATCAGCGCAAGGCACGAACGGCGATCATAGGCCTCGCCCCTGCCTTGCACAATCGTACAAGACCCCGGCAGACTGGCAGCGCAGACTCGGTTAACGTGTTTCCACCTCACTGTGTGACAAGCCACCATGGGCAATCCCATCTCCCCCCTCGACTGGATGCACCGCGCCCCGCATGCCAGCGGCATGGACCGTATCGAGGCGTACTTCGCCGGCTTCGCGTTCGACCCGCATCGGCATGACACCTACGCCATCGGCCGTACGTTGTTCGGCGTGCAGAGTTTTCACTATCGCGGCTGCATGACCCACAGCCTGCCCGGCACGACCATGGTGATTCATCCCGACGAAACCCACGACGGCCGCGCCAGCAGCGAAGAAGGCTTCCGCTACCGCATGATCTACGTGGAGCCGGCGCTGATCCAACAGATCCTCGGCGGCAAGCCATTGCCGTTCATCCCCTGCGGCCATACCACCGACCCGCGCCTGTTCCGCGCCAGCGAAGTGCTGCTGCAAAGCCTGGATTGCCCGATTGATCCGCTGCAAGAGCAGGACGCGATGTATGACGTGGCGCAAGCCCTGAGCGAGGCCTCCGGCGTGATCACCAGCCGCAAGAGCTTCGACTACATCGCCGCCGAACGCGCGCGGGAATTTATCCACAGCGCCCTGGGCCGCAGCATCACCCTGGACGAAATGGCCGAACACGCCGGCCGCGACCGCTGGGCGTTGTCGCGGGATTTCCGTTTGTTGTTCGGCACCAGCCCCTACCGCTACCTGACCATGCGTCGGCTGGACCTGGTGCGCAGCCTGCTGGCCCAGGGCCAATCGTTGGTGAATGCGGCGATGACGGCCGGGTTTACTGACCAGAGCCATATGACCCGGCAGTTTCGCAGTACCTACGGCATGCCGCCGTCGCGTTGGGTGAAGATGCTGGGGCGCTGACAGTACAAGACTTGGAATGCATTCAATGTGAGAGCTGGCTTGTGTGGGAGCCTGGCTTGCCTGCGATAGCATCACCCCCGTATCACTGATACACCGAGGTGCCTGCATCGCGGGCAAGCCCGGCTCCCACACAAGCCAGCTCCCACATTGATATCTAGATTGCCTCAAAAGTTGAGTTCGACTTGATACTGCTTTCCCTAAGCCCAACCGCCACCACCGCCCCCACCAGCGCAATCCCCGCACTCCACCACAACGCCCATTCAATCCCACCAGCATTCGCCACCGACACCAACACCGCCAACCCCAGCGCCCCGCCAATCTGCTGGCTGGTGGACGCCATCCCCGCCGCCACGCCCTGCTCGCCCGGGCGGATACCCAAGCCGGCCGCCACCCACATCGCCGTCCACGTCATGCCCTGGCCGACGCTCAAGATAAAAATCCCCGGCAGCAGCGACCAGAATCCCACGCCCGTCGGTAATGCCCAGCACACCAGCGCGATGCCCACGGCCCCCGCCAATTGCCCGCTGACCAGCGTGTTGCGAAGTCCAATCCTGACCAGCGAGCGCTCCGCCAGCCAGATGCCGAACGTGCACACCAGGGTCGCCGGCAAAAACGCCAGGCCCGCCTGCAATACGCTGTAGCCGTAGACCTGCTGGTAATACAGCGCGAGAAAGTAGTACTGCACGCCAAAGCTGCTCATGAATACCGCCGTCAGCACCATGGCCATGCGCAGTTCGCGGTAGGCCAACAATCGCAGCGGCATCAGCGGGTCGCGGCCGCGGTGTTCGATCCAGGCGAACAGCCCCAGCAGCGCCACCGCGAGGGCGATGCAGCCGAGGGTCGACGGCGCCGTCCAGCCCCAATCCGGGCCTTGCACCAGGGCAAACACCAGCAAGGTGCCGCCGACGGTCACCGTCAGCGCGCCACTGATATCAAAGTTGCGCCCAGCAGCCCGCGCGCCGTCGGCAGGAATCCAGTAACGCGCCGCCCAGGCGCAGCCCCCCGCCAACGGCACATTCACCAGGAACACCGCCTCCCAGCCCCACACTTGGGTCAACACGCCACCCAGCAAGGCGCCGAGCGCGAGCCCCGCCGCCGACGCCGCGCTCCACACCGCAAACGCACGGTTGCGCTCAGGCCCTTCGGCGTAATGGGTGTTGATCAACGCCAGCGTCGCCGGAAACAACAGCGCCCCGCCCACGCCCTGCACCGCCCGCGCCAGCACCAGCAACATCGCGCTGCCACCCAGCACGGCAGCCAGGGACGCCAACGCATACAGCGCCTGCCCGGTCCGGTACAAGCGGCGCTTGCCGAGCAGATCCGTGGCCCGCCCACCCAGCAGCAGGAAGCCGCCGAACGCCACGCTGTAGGCGCTCACCACCCACTGCAATTGCTGCGCGGAAAAATCCAGGTGCGTGCCGATCTGCGGCAACGCGACAAACACGATAGTGGCATCGAGGGCGATGATCAGTTGGGCGGTGGCCAACAGCATCAGCATCCAGCCAGAGGGTCGAGAGGGAGACATCACAGCGTCCTGTGCAGAAATGAAGTGCGGCCAGTGTGTTTTATGCGCAATAGATGATAAATAGCGCTATCACTCTTTCAGTAATGACTTTAATCATGGATCTGAACGCTGTTCGCCTGCTGGTCCGCGTGGCCGAAACCCGCAGCTTCACCCGCGCCGCCGGCGACTTGGGGCTGACGCAATCCGGGCTCTCACGGGCCATCTCACGCCTGGAAAACGAGCTGGGCGTGCGCCTGCTGCAACGCAACACCCGCAGCGTCAGCCTCACGCCCGACGGGCAGTTATTGTACGAGCGCAGCGCGCCGTTACTGGCGGAATTGGCCGAGGCCGAGAAGCTGATGCTCGACCGCCGTGGCAGCCCGTCGGGCCTGTTGAAGATCAGCACGCCGTCGCTGTTCGGGCGCAAGGTGGTGATGCCGGTGATCGGCGAACTGACCCTGCGTTACCCCGAGCTGCGCATCGAAGCCGTAATGACCGACCGCCTGGTGGACATCGTCGACGAAGGCTTCGATGCCTTGCTGCGGACCGGCGAGATCCACGACCAACGCCTGATCGCCCGCACCCTGGCGCCGTTGCGCTGGGTCACCGTCGCCGCCCCCGCCTACCTCGCCCGTTTCGGCACACCGCAAAGCGTCGATGAGCTCAAGGACCACCACTGCCTCACCGTGCGCAATCTGCGCAGCGGACGCATGGTGGACTGGCAGTTCATGCTCAATGGCAAAGTGCAGGACGTGAGCGTCGAAGGGCGGCTGATCTTTGATATCGGCGACGCACTGGTGGACGGCGCCGTGGGCGGTTTTGGCATCGCCCAGGTGATGGATTTTGCGGTGCGCGACGACCTCGCCGCCGGGCGCCTGGTGCCGGTGCTGGAGGACTTCGCCGGGCGCAGCCGGGCTATTTCGTTGGTGTATCCGCCGTCTCGCCAGTATTCGCCGAAGTTGGTGGCGTTTGCCGAAGCGCTCAGTCGAGCGCAGTGGTGAAGTTGCAGCTGCAAGCCTCAAGCTTGAAGCTTGAAGCTTGAAGCTAACGCTGCCCCTCTTAGCTCGACAGTTGGTTGGCGAACTGCCCTACAGCGCTGACCACCTTCTGTGCACCGTCCTGGATCTCGACGATCACCGAGCCCGCTTCCGCCGCCAACGCCAGGCCTTGCTCGGCTTGCAGGCGGCCATCAGCGCCACCGCCTCGCGGGCCATGTCCTGGTTCTGACGCACCACGCCGACAATTTCCTCGGTGGCCTTGCTGGTGCGCGAGGCCAATTGGCGCACTTCATCGGCCACCACGGCAAAACCACGGCCTTGCTCGCCGGCGCGGGCCGCTTCGATGGCGGCGTTGAGCGCCAGCAAGTTGGTCTGCTCGGCGATGCCGCTGATGGTCTTGACGATGCTGCCAATCACCTGGGACTGGGCATTCAACGCCTCGATGCCTTCGCCGGCCTGCTGCATGTGCTGGGCCAGGTCGCGCATCACGTCCACCGCCTGGGTCACCACCGTGGTGCCGCGCTGGGCGCTGTTGTCGGTTTGCAACGAGGTGCTGTAGGCGATGTTGGCAGCGTCGGACACCGCTTGTTCCTGATTGACCTGATCGGTAATCACCGTGGCGAACTTCACCACTTTGTACAGGCGGTCGGTGGCATCCAGCACCGGGTTGTAGGTTGCTTCCAGCCACACCGTGCGGCCATGGCTGTCGACGCGCTTGAAACGCGCCGCGACAAACTCGCCGTTGTTCAGGCGTTTCCAGAAGTTCTGGTACTCGGCGCTGTTGTATTCCTCCGGTTCGCAGAACATGCGGTGATGCTTGCCCTTGATCTGCGCCAGGCTGTAACCCATGCCGCCAAGGAAACGATCGTTCGCGGTGAGCACGTGCCCGCCCAGGTCGAACTCGATCACGGCGGTAGAGCGCACCAGCGCGGTGATCAGGTTTTCATGCTCGCGCGACGCCTCGATGGTGCGGGTCAGGTCGCTGGAGAAGATGGAAAAATGCTTGATCCGCCCATCGGAGCTGCGCACCGGCTGCACGATCGAGCGCAGCCACGCTTCCTCGCCATTGCCACGCAGCAGGCGCACGGTGCCGGCGAAGTGCTCACCCCGCGTCAGCGCATTGTTGAAGCGCTGCTGGAATTCATCATGCTTCACATGCGCCGGCGCCAGGTCGCCAATGGCCCGGCCTTGCAGCTGGCCGCTCGGGTAGGCCATTTCCTTGAGGAAGTTGCCGTTGGCCCAGTCGATACGCCCCTGGGGGTCCAGCGTCAGGCACAACATCTCGCTTTCCAGGCTCTCCTTGACCTGCTGCAAGCTGGACAGTTCTTCGCGAAGAGCGGACAGCTCCTGCTTCAAGCGGGTGTTGAACATGGGGCACCGATGGTCAATTGGAGAGAAGGATCTGACCTGCATCGGCCCTGCCGAGCTTTTCTGAAGAGCCCTTTAGCCCAAGGCCCAACTATATTTTTGGATCCATCAGCCGCCATTGTTTCGGCACATCCCCATCACTTGATATTCGATGGTGTTGAGCTTGCCGGTGGAGTCTTCATAGGTCATGCGCGAAGGCACGGCATTGCAGCTGCGAATCGGCGGCGTCACGCTGACCACCTTGGCGATATCCAGCGGCATGCCATAGCGATACGCCTGCACCTCGGGCGCGGGCTTGCCGTTGCGGGCGGCGTAATCGGCCATGACCTTTTCATTGCGCTCCATCATCAAGGCAAAGGTACGGTCGCCGCCGCCTTCGGCCAAGGCACCGAACGACAAGACGGCCGCCAATACACCCAGGCCAAGTTTATAAAAGTTCATCACACGTTCCTCGTCTCAAAGTTGAGTGCCCAGCGTAACGAGCGAACCCTGACGCGATGTTCACCAGAACATTACTTATTTGTTAGGTGAGCGTGAGATTCCAGAATTGTAATCTGCGTGCCACTTCGCGGTTATCTGTCATTTGCAACTATCAGCCCGGGCCACATCAATAAGAACGCCCACCTCATATAAGAAGCTGATCACTGCCAACACCGAGGAGCGCAACATGCACAGTACTTATTACATCCTTCCTTTTTCATTGCTCGCCGCGCTGCCCCTGGCCGCCGTGGCCGTGGAAGACCAGCCCGAAGGTTTTATCGAAGGCAGCAGCGTGAATGTGCTGGCACGCAACTTCTACTTCAACCGCGATGACCGCAAGGGACAGTCCAGCCCCACCGGCAATGGCTATTCCGAAGCCTGGGCGCAGGGGTTCATTGGCAAATTCGAATCCGGCTTTACCCAGGGCACGGTCGGTTTTGGCCTGGACGCGTTTGCCATGTATGGCCTCAAGCTCGACTCGGGCACCGGCCGCAGCGGCGGCAAGGGCTCGTTCGGCGTGCTGCCGGTGGACAGCGACAACCATCCGGAATCCGGCTACAGCAAATTCGGCGGCGCCGCAAAACTGCGCGTGCTGGACACCGTGATCAAGGCCGGCGACGTGTTCCCGCTCACACCAGTAGTGGCGTACGGCGACTCGCGGCTGTTGCCGGAAAGCTTTCGTGGCGTGACCGCGCAAAACACCAGCCTGGAGGGCCTGAGCCTGCAAGGCGGACGCTTGAGCGGCATGAGCCAGCCCACCGAAAGCGGCATGAACAAAGGCTTTGCGACGTTCTATGCGGGAGAGGTTGATTCACCGTGGATCGGCTATTTCGGCGGTGATTACCAACTCAACAAACACCTGAGCCTGAGTGTGTACAGCAGCCGCTTGAAGGACGCGTGGGACCAGTACTACTTCGGCAGTGCGGCCAATTACCCGCTGAACGATGAGGTTTCGCTGTTCGGCGACTTCAACTATTACAAGGCGGTGGATGAGGGCAAGAAGCTGCTGGGTGAGTTCGACAACAACATCTGGAGCGCCAGGCTCGGCGTAAAGATCGGCGCCCACAGCCTGGCCGTGTCGCACCAGCGCAACAACGGCGATGACGATTTCGATTACCTGCGCCAGTCGGACTCGATCTTCCTCAACAACTCGATCCAGTACAGCGACTTCAACTCACCCAAGGAGCGTTCGTGGATGGTGCGCTACGACCTGGACATGCAGCCCTTCGGCATTCCCGGCCTGTCGTTCATGGCCCGTTACGGCAAAGGCACCGGCGCCGACTACAGCAACGCCAACGCGGTGTACATGCGCCGCGACGCAGCAGGCGCCCCGCTCACCGATCAACGCCGCTGGGAGCGCGACATCGAAGCCAAATACGTGGTGCAAAGTGGCAACTTGAAGGACCTGTCGCTGCGCTTGCGCCAGGCCACGGTGCGTTCCAGCGCATTCGAGTCGGACCTGGAAGAAATACGCTTGATTGCCGAGTACCCACTGGCGATTCTTTGAATCATTACATTCGTTCGCGCTTGACTTACATCTGTTCACAACTAGCCAGTTATCAAAACTGTAATATTGGCCTCACCTTCTCGTTAAGTTGAACTTTATAGACTGGCTTCAACTTGCAACACCGAGCACATTCATCTCTGAAGCTTTTGTGTAGCTCCTTTGGAAAGAGATGGATTTTTTAACGCCCCATTGGGGCGTTTTTTTTGCGTGCTCGCCTAGTTGCGACAGAACGTCGCAGTTGACCCTGAAGTCACTTCACGCTTCAGAATTTTCCTACTCCCCCAGCAACACCCTCCATAAGGAAATGGACTCCCTTCTCTTCTCGGAAAAAGGTAAACCCCCATGCGTATCCTTGTGGTTGAGGACGAGCAAAAAACCGCCGCCTATTTGCAGCAAGGCCTGACTGAAAGTGGCTACGTGGTCGATTGCGCCGCCAACGGTATCGACGGCCTGCACCTGGCCGCGCAACACGCCTACGAACTGGTGATTCTCGACGTCAACCTGCCGGGCAAGGACGGCTGGGAAGTCCTCGAACAGCTGCGCCGCAACGGCAGCCAGCGCGTGATGATGCTCACCGCCCGTGGGCGCCTGGACGACAAGATCAAGGGCCTGGACATGGGCGCCGATGATTACCTGGTCAAGCCCTTCGAGTTCCCCGAATTGCTCGCGCGGGTGCGCACGTTGTTGCGGCGCAGTGAACATATCCCACAGCCGGAAGTGTTCTGCGTGTCGGACCTGGAACTCGACCCACGTCGCCATCGCGCCTATCGCGGCACCCGGCGTATCGACCTGACCACCAAGGAGTTCGCCCTGCTCCAGGTGCTCATGCGCCAGACCGGCGAAGTGATGACCCGCACGCAGATCATTTCCCTGGTGTGGGACATGAATTTCGACTGCGATACCAACGTGGTGGAAGTCTCCATCAGCCGCCTGCGGGCCAAGGTGGATGACCAGAGCGAGGTCAAGTTGATCCACACCATTCGCGGCGTCGGCTACGTGCTGGAAGCGCGCCCATGAAGACCGGCAGCCTGTCGATGCGCCTCGGCTTGACGGTGAGCCTGATGGGCGCCGGCCTGGTGCTGCTGCTGGCCAGCCTGGCTTACCTGGCCCTGACCCATGAGCTGGAAAAACTGGCGCGCAAGGGCCTGGAGAGCAAGATGGAACAGATCCAGCACAGCCTGGCCCAGGGCCTGGACGCCCGCGATATCCGCGCGCGCCCGCACTCGCTGCTGGACCTGGTGATCGGCCACGACAACTTTTACCTGACCATCGTCGGCACCGCGCCCGACGAGCGTGTGCTGCTGAGCGTCGGCGCCAAGCCCCAGGTGCCGCTGCTCACCGACTACCCGCACCGGGAAACCCTCGGCTACCTCAACTGGGAGGACAGCGACGGCAACCAGGTGCTCAGCGCGTCCAGCCTGATGCGCCTGGCCAGTGGCGAGCGCGTGCGCGTCGTGCTGTCCCTGGACCGCATGGACGACCAGGCCCTGCTCAGCGCCTACCTGCGCGCCACAGTAGTGGCATTGCCGTTGCTGCTGTTGTTGATCGGCATGGGCGCCTGGTGGCTGGTGCAGCGTGGGTTGGCGCCGTTGCAACAGTTCAGCCACGTCGCCGCCCAAGTCACCACCCAGGACCTGACCCATCGTCTGGCCCTGGACAACCTGCCCCAGGAACTGCGGGAACTGGCCCAGGGTTTCAACGTGATGCTTAATCGGCTGGACGCGGGGGTGCAGCAGTTGTCGCAGTTTTCCGACGACTTGGCCCACGAAATGCGCGCACCGCTGACCAACCTGATGGGCAAGGCCCAGGTCACGCTGTCGCGCCAGCGGCCGCCGGAGGAATACAAGGCCGTGCTGGAATCCAGCACTGAAGAGCTGGAGCGTTTGTCACGCATCGTGTCCGACATGCTGTTTCTGGCTCAAGTCAGCCACCCGGCAGCCCGCGCGTCGTTTGTGGCGGTGTCGTTGACCGATGAAGCCCGGCGGGTGATGGAGTTGTTTGCCTTGAGTGCCGAAGACAAACACCTGAGCCTGACGTTGATCGGCGATGCACAGGTCCAGGGTGATCGCCTGATGATCCAGCGCGCGCTGTCCAACCTGCTGTCCAACGCGATCCGTCACAGCCCACAGGGTGGGCATATTTCGCTGTTGGTGGAGACGTATGCGCAGCAGGTGTCGATCTCCGTCAGCAACCCCGGCGCGGGCATTGACGCCCGACACCTGCCCCACCTGTTCGAACGCTTCTACCGCGCCGACAACAGCCGCGCCCGCACCGAAGGCGGCACCGGCCTGGGGCTGGCCATCGTCAAGTCGATCATGACCCTGCACCAGGGCCAGGCCGAAGTGCGCAGCCCGCCGGGTGGCATTACCTCGTTTCGGTTGGTGTTTCCCTTGGTGGCGATTGGTTAAGTTTCCTGTGGGAGCTGTCGAGCTTTAGCGAGGCTGCGAAAGCGGTGG